>CAYUPI010000061.1:0-33664 GCA_964446585.1 uncultured Verrucomicrobiota bacterium | reverse complement strand
CGCCGGATAATTTTGAGTTATCCTTGATTTTGCGCCCGCAGAGGAAACCGCAGAACTCACCGTCAGCCATGAAACATAGCGCGTTCGGTTCGACCCCGAATTGTTTGCCTCATTGACTTTGCAACGCGCGCTCAGTACTAGGTGCAATCGGCTGCCCTGTGGCAAACCACGCAACGAATCCCAACGCAGGGCGATTTTGGTTAAAAGAATGCATTCACACCCAGCCCCGGTTAAACTAAAAATAATTAACTTAGACTATGAAATCTGAGTTTTTTCTTAACCGAAGTCGCAGAAGGCTGGAACCAGCATAACCTGACCGTCGTCCAAGGCGCGCTACGAGCGGCGGAGGACGCCACTCTCGCGAGGTCTAAGGTCTCAGAAGACCCTCCCCTCGACACACCCAAACTTCCAAACTTTAGAGGAGTCATGCGGTGGCCGAGAGAATCGAATTCAAATCGCCAATAAGCGCCGTCCCCTTCCATACGCCGTGTCCGCTGGTTCGCCAGTCGGCGGCTCACCGGATGCGGATCGTAAATTGCTGATGGAAGAAAACCGATTCAGGTAAGACCTACCACCAGCGCAACGTCAAGCGCGTCTATTATCTCTCCATGGAATTTCTGCTCGGACGGTCGCTGGCGAACAACCTCGGCAACCTCATGATTGATCCAGCCTGGCAGGAATTGCGCAAAGACCTTCAACTCGATCCGCTCCAGATCGTCGAACAAGAACAGGATGCGGGTCTCGGCAATGGCGGTCTGGGCCGCCTTGCCGCATGTTTCCTCGATTCGATGGCGACATTGGGAATTCCCGGCATGGGCTACGGTTTGCGCTACGAATATGGCATGTTCCGCCAAAACTTCCGCAACGGCCGGCAAAGCGAACAGCCAGATCATTGGCTCGCCCCGGCCCGATCCGTGGGAAGTGCCGCGCCCGCCCGCGTCCTCATTTCAGTTTTCAGGATTCCACTTTTGTCTTCAGACGTCCCCCCGTTCTCCATTCAGCATTCTCCACTGTTCATTTTTTTCTGGGCTCCGCCTTGGACCCACCAAAGGGCCTCGACCCTCTGGACTCCCGCAATATTTCTAAATCTCATTCCGCACTCTGCAGTCCACACTCTGCATTTGAGAGCGCCCTCGACCCGCCACCCTTCCAAAAAAACAAAGGTCCAGAGCTTACGCAACGCTGGACCCATGACACGGGCTCTTACCCTCTGCTCCTCCCAATCGCGTTTTCTATGGAATAATGTTGTAAAGATCCAAGTGAGAATTTTTGCCTGGAGTCGGTGCCCAATAAACACCGCACAATTTCACCCCTTCAGCGTGAACCCAAAATCCAGCCACTTGAGCCGCAAGTGCTAATTGCTCCCAACTCGTGTGCCCGCCGATGACGACATCCATTTTCTCATAAGCTGAGTGCAGTGAGAAGTGAGGAGGGGCCGCGCCTTTAATAATTGAAGTGATGATTACGTCGTTGCCTGGCCCCAAGAAATTCCTCATCACCTGAGCACGATTCCGTGCCTCACGAACCCAAGCTCCAAGGTCGGAAGGGCCTGAAAAGTGAATTCCCAAGCCAGGCGGTGGCAAACTGTAATCAGTTTGGCCAGTGTCTGGACACACCCACGCAGTATTGTTGTCTTCGTCCGTTTCATCTACGTCGTGCGACGTGTCGGCCACAGCCAGCAGGTAATGATCCAGAGGGTTTGGTTTTACCATCGGTTGAATTGGCGGTGGCAGAGAAATGCTCAGAACTATGCTGTGGAATCCAGCGCTTAACCCTGCGGGTTCGACTATTTCTGTCTCTAAGCTTGCGAGGCTGTCGCTGGAATCAACAACATCGTCTTGCGACCAGTATAATGCCATTTTGAAGGGTTTGACGCCTTGCACTGCATCAATCTGGTACGAGACAACGACCGCCGTGGCCCCAACCAGCTCCGCGTGTCGAACCACGATGTCCGGTTTTCTGACCGAAACCTGAACAGTGGCGACATTTGAATTATCCTTTCCATCATTCGCCCTAAACGTAATACTATCCGCACCGCTGTAGTCCGCCGCAGGCGTATACACCAGATCAGGCGCCGTCCCAATCAGCGTCCCGTGCGTCGGCTGCGCAACAATCGCATATGTGAGCACGTCATTATCCGCATCCGTCGCAGTCAGCGTTATGTTCACCGGGGCTCCCTGGTCAGTCGTAACGGACTGATCGGCAGCGACCGGCGCGCGATTCCCCTGAGTGATCACCGCCACCAAATTGGCCCGATTTCCAAATCCAGCAACGAAATCAACCTTGTCCCCCGTCTTAAGAGAAACGCTAGCCGAGTAAGGCACCGCGGCACCTCCCGGATGGATCATGCCATCAAAGATAGACACGCCGTTTGTAAGCACGTGCACATCCGCATCGAAGAATTGCTGCCCGTTATACATCGGCGGATAGAACGGCGCAAAACTCCCTTGCACCAAGTACTCCCCGTCAGCGGGCGCAGTCCACCGGACCAAAGAGTAAGCCATCCCAGTCAGGGGACCGAGCAACATCTCCCCTTGCCAGAAAACGATGTCCGGGCGAGCAACATCGCCCGTGCCGGAGGGATACCACTCCTGACCGGACGGGCCGAGGAAAGGGATTGTCCGACTGGCGTCGTAGAGCGTGATCGCCCCGCCCACGGTGGGCGTCCATCCGTAACTCCACGCACCGTTAGGATTGGCGTTTGTTGAATAGTCCGCAACTGCGTCATAAGACTGCGCGGCTGCCGTACTGACGGCCATGGCTATCAATAGCCAACTAATGGCTTTAATACATGTGGTTTTCATCTTTGCTTCCTTTGGTTCATTGTATGTCTACTTTGTTGGCTGCGTCTTATCGCCGATCGAAAACATCAGAATCGAGTCTGACTGATGTTGATCTTGAAGAACATTTGCGGTGCGGGCGGATTGGTGAGGAACACAGGAGCGGCAAAGTTCGTGTATGGCCCAGTTACACTCGTAGCTCCCTGCATTTGGAACGTGTACAACACATTGTTACCTTCGATTTGCACCTTGTCGATGAAGGCCGTGTTGTCCGCGTTGGGATTAACGCTGTAGCCAGCCGAATTGAGCGCGACGAAGCGAAGAGTGTGAGTCCCAGCAGTCGCCGTGAATGAAGCCGTTGTGAAATCCTCGAACGCGGACCCGGCCGGCTGGAAGTGGCCGAGCACATTGCCATCAAGCAAGACATTGAAGTCCTGGCTCTGAGGATCACAGCAACGCTGAGATGCGGAGAACTTGACAACGTACCTTAGCCCTGGAGTAAATCCGCTGATCGCCTGACTTATTTCAGAGTTGGTCCAGGGAGTTGGAGCTCCCGGTCCCCAAGACTGCAATATGGCAACTTGTACGCCGTCGGGTGCTACGGGTGCTCCCCAAGCCGGATCAGCACCGGCGATCCCTGAAAACGGGGTGAAGGTCCACGAGCTGCCAGCGGGTTGGTATTGCGACCCGCCTCCCAGGCTTGGAGATTCGAAGCTGGCGTTTTGGACGTTTTGGGCATGGTTTAGGGCCGGAGACAGAGCACAGGCACAAACAGCAGTGAGCACTATTGTCTTCAGAGTTTCGCTTTTCATTTGGTTTCCTTTCGCTTTCCAGTTGCATTATTTCGTTGGTTTATGTATCGCCCAAGGGGGCTCGCCAAGGAACACGCACAGAACGAAGCGATTCTTTCAAAAAAGTGACGGAATCCTTTTCGTCGTGAGTTCCAGACAGATTTTTGAAAGAATCCGTCGGTTGGCCGCGTGTTATCATGTGACATGTCAAGCTACGAGCACACTAACGACCTCACCCCAACCCGCATGACGCTCATCGAGCGGTTGAAGCAGTGGGACAATGCCGAGACCTGGAGGGAATTCTTCGAGACGTACGGGAGACTCATTTACAGCGTTGCCATTCGCTCCGGTTTGACAGCTGACGAAGCCCAGGAGGTCTTGCAGGAGACACTGATTTCGGTCAGCAAGAACATTGGTAAGTTCAAAGCGGACCCTGCGTTCGGGTCGTTCCGGAGCTGGCTCCTCAACCTGACCCGCTGGCGCATCATCAGCCAGGTCCGCAAACGGCCAAAGGAGCAAATTGCGCGGGCACATCTGGCAAAGCGCGGCCCTGCCGGCGAGCCAGCAACGGCGACCGAGGAAAAGATACCGGACGCGTCCGCCGGATTTGACGCACTCTGGGACGAAGAGTGGAAGGATAACCTTCTGCGCGCCGCGCTGGAAAAGCTCAGACGGAATGTGGCAGCTAGGGATTACCAGATCTTCCATGCATACGTGATTCAAGGGACACCGGCTGCGAAAGTGGCAAAGATACTAGGCACCAATATCGGCCAGGTTTACCTGATCAAATGCAGGCTCTCTCCCAAACTGAAGAAAGCAGTCAAAGAAATCGAAGCCGCCAGAGAGTAAACCCTGGCCAAATACGATGAGCCAGAGCTCTAGCGTCCCCGATCCCACCGGACCTGAACAACCTGACCGGCCCCGGCCCGACGTCCCGCATCATCAAGTTCTCAAATGGATAGGCGGCGGCAGCTACGGCGAGGTCTGGCTCGCCCGAGACATCATGGGCGTTCACCGCGCCATTAAAATCGTGCGACGGGCAAGGTTCGAGAGCGACAAACCCTACGACCGCGAGTTCTCAGGCCTCCGCAACTTCGAGCCCCTTTCCCGCACCCACGAGGGGCTCATGGACATCCTCGGCATGGGCCGCAACGCTGCCGAAGGCTACTTCTTTTATATCATGGAAGCAGCCGACGACCAGCTCACCGGCCAGGACATCGACGGTGAGGCCTACAACCCCAAAACACTCCAGAGCGAATTCGCCCTCAAGGGGCGACTGCCGTTCCAACGCTGCCTCGACATCGCCCTCCCGTTGGCAGGAGCCCTGCAACACTTGCACGAACACCGCCTGGTCCACCGCGATATCAAGCCGTCAAATATCATCTTCGTAAACGACCAGCCGAAACTGGCGGACATCGGGCTCGTCACTAGCGGCACCAGTGCCGCGACATTCCTTGGCTCACCCGGCTACATCGCCCCGGAGGGGCCTGGAACCCCGGCTGCCGACGTTTACGCGCTTGGCAAAGTCCTCTACGAGGTTCTGACCGGCAACGACCGGCTCGAGTTCCCCAAACCGCCGGCGGACCTCGAGGACCCGGAATTGCGGGATTATCAGGAACTGAACGAAGTCGTTCTCAAGGCCTGCGAGGCCAACCCTGCCAAACGCTATGCCTCCGTCGAACTGATGCGTCAGGACTTGGCGCTCCTGCTGGGCGGTCGATCGGTCATTCGCTTGCGCGCACTGGAGCGCCTTAAGAGTCGCGTCCTTTACTCGATGCCCGTTGTCGCAGTTCTGATTCTCACCACCTTCCTTCTCCTGCAAGCCAGAAGCCAAAGCCGTCTCATTCGCCAGCAGCAACTGCTGGCCGAGATCCAAAGCACTCGCCTGTTGCCCCGCTCCGCCGGGTGGTTTGAATCAACTTGGAAACTGCTCGGTGATGCCGCACGCATCAAAGCTCATCCTGATGTTCGTGATCGGGGTACCGCCCTCCTGTCGGGCCTGGACGCCCATAGAATTGTGCACCGCACCAACTTCGGAGCTTCCACTATGCTTCTGGACTCGGCGGGGAGGCGCCTCCTTTCTGCCAATCGGGGACAGCCGACTCATCTTTTCGACCTCCCAGGCAACTCGCCAACCTCATTCACCAACGGCGGCCTCAGCGCATTAGGCTTTTGGCATGGCACAAATCCTGTCGAAGTCACTTTCGATCGCGCACACCATGAGTTGGTAATTTCGACTCTAGGAAATAACACACCCGAACTGCCTCGCATAGCCCTTTCGACTGTACCGGGAGTCAGCAGCAATCATCCGCCCATCTCCGTCACCCTCACGCCCGACGCGTCGCGCCTTGCGGCACTGCTTACTTCCGACAACGCTGAGCCCATCCTCTGCGTTTGGGACGTCGCGTCTGGTCTTCTGCTCCACCAGGTAAAACAACCCGTCAGCGTCTTCGCTTTTTCACCGGACGGCGCCGCGCTTGCAACAGCCGACAAAGCAAATAAGGTCACCTTCCATCCCCTCAGCGCTCCCCACTCGAAGGACACAGTCATCACGTCTGGACGCAGCGCCGTGCGCAGCCTCGCTCTTCAACGCCTGCGACAAATGAGTGAGAACACGCACAACCCCAGTTGGGAGCTGGCAGTCGGTGACGCAGGAGGCACGGTAAAAATTTGGGACATCGAAGCCCAGGCACCGATTGCCTCCTGTCTTGGAGGCAGCTTCAACGCCGATGCAGTGGCTTTCAATTCCGACGGAACTCTGATCGCATCCGGGGGAACCGAAGCAGCTCGAGTATGGGATGCCGCGACCGGACTGCATCTGCTCGACCTGCGGACGGGCGGGAGTGTCAAAGCGCTGAATTTTTCCAAAAGTGGAGAACGGCTCGCTGTCGGCACAGCCAACGGGTATGACCCCGACAGCGTCCAGGTCTGGGACCTGGAGATGGGCCACGGGGCTCAAACTCTCCGAGGCCTCTCGGCACGAGTCATCCAGGTGCTTTTTTCCCCTGACGAACGAACCCTCGCGGCTTTGTCACACGCTTGGGAGGTGGGCGTTTGGAGTCTCGCTACCGGCGAACTTCTTCACAGGATTAGCGTGCCACAGGGCATCCTCGCGGACAACGCAGCTCTCGCGTTCAGTCCAGATGGCAACCGTCTCGCATTTTCCACCTCACAAAGAGCAACCTTATGGGATCTCAACGCCGGTCAAATGCTCGACTCATGGCCGCTGCCACCCGGCCTATGTGACTGCCTGGCGTTCGCCTCTTCAGGCCGCCTCCTATCGGTGCGCGCCGAGCGCGATCAGGCAAACACGAATCGGTGGCGATATCGTGTCCGCGATTTTCTCGCCCCCTCGAGGACCAACCCCATTGCGCAGATCAAGGACGCCTATTCGAACCTCTTCGACGCCGAAATACTCGACGATGGCTCAGCCTTCATCCTTTCCGGAAGGCACGAGTCCAGGGACGGCCTGATCCGGACCATCTCCGCATTCGAGACGATTACAGGCCGAGCGCTTTGGGCTTCCGTACTGCCCCAAACCGGACCCACCATACCTGTGCGCATCGACTCACGGAATGAGGTTGCTGCTTATCTCGCAAGCAATGCAGTTTCAGCTAGAGTGCTCGACGTCCTTACAGGAACTGTCCGTCCGGCACTACCTCACTTTCCCGGCGGTCTTGGGCCGGCCGCCAGAATATATGCTAATGCAGAAGCCCTGCGCGGACTTGCTCTTTTCGACCCCGACCACGTCCAACCCATGGTCACCCTGGCCATGGACTTCGTCTTGAGCGCGGGCTTCGCCAAGTTCGACCGCGCTGGCCGGTTGTTGGCCTGCGGAAATGCCGACGGAACGGTTCTCGTCTTCCATCTGGACGAAATCAACCAAAGCCTCGCGACGGTTGGGTTACAGTGGCACTGAGACCGCATGCCTGGGACCCTGCTTTCAGCGTTTCAATATTTCAGCTTCTCCCCTCACATCTCCACATCCCTGCACCGCCGGTCTAGCTGGTACGCCACCCGATTAATCAGCTCCTCCGACAACCGCCTCGGCTCCTGCTCAATCCAACTCGGAACCATCTTCCCGCTCAGCACCCACACCTCCCATTCCTTCCTCGGGTTCGGCACATACCATCCAGGCAGAGCCACGATCGCTCGCGCCTCCACCTCCTTGCAGACCGCCTTCGACATCTCTTTGGCCACCCATTCAGCATTCCGACGCGCCTGCGCCGGTGCCTCCAAATCCGAATACCGAGGAAATCGAATCGCCTCCCCGTCGAAAATCGCCTCGCTCGCAGGCCTGCCGCCCTTCGACGGGCGCTTCGACCGGCACTTCGTTTCGATCGCAAAAATGCCACCCGGCCCGACCACAACATGATCCACGTTCCACTTAGCGGTTCCCGGAACATCGTGGAAGACCCGATATCCCATCCTCGCCAGCCGACCCAACAAATCACCTATCGTCTGCTCCCCCAAAAGCCCCAACTTCTTTCCTCGCAGTTCCTGCAATTTCCGCCACGCGAAAGCCGTGCACACAGCCGAAGCTAACCCGAAGAAAACTAGGAACACCCACTCGTCCCCACTACCCTTCGGCGACGCAACAAACGCACCGACCGCAACCATGGCACACAGAAATGCCGCGAGCAGCAGGTCTGTGTACCGCTCACTAATGGTTTCAATCTGCCTCCCTAAACTATATCCCGGAGGCCGCAACAACCTCTCCTCCGTCGGCGCCCGATCACCTCTCCTGCGTCGAAACAACCTCTGAGCAAAAACCGCCACCCCGAGCACCACAATGGGCACCCCGCCAGCCAGACCCATCAGCATCCTAAACATGGGCAGCATCCTACTTGGCCCCTCTAAGGCAGGCGAGAAAACGTTCCCATGCAGACGTTTCGCCGCTCCCTGCGGCAGCGACCGCAAAATCCTTTCGAGCTCGCCGCCGAAACGGATAATCGAGACCGTCCCCGTTTTGCTGCGGGAGAAACTCATCGCCCTGGTCTGCCAATCAATCTCCTCGGCAGCCGGGTTCGCAATATCGGACTGCGCCACCGCCAGCATAAAAGATTGAAATGGGCTGGAAGGAGGTGGAAGGAGGTGGAAATTCAAGGACTTAGGTGAATTGGAGGAGCGAGCGTTTCAATCTTTTTGAGAGAGGCGGTTTTGGTGGTGTTGAGAAAAGGTTGAAAAGGGTGGAGGCGGCCTGGTCGGGCGGATAGTGGAAAGGGTCGGCTAGAGCTCCGCAGTGGGGCCGCCGGCGAGTGGCAGCGCGGATGCAGGGCATAAAAAAACCCCGCGGGCTTTTCTCGTTCGCGGGCAGCAAACCATGAAAGTCCCGCAGGGGAAGCGGTGGGTCCGCTCGGAAGAAAGAGTGTCAGGAAAGCCGAGCCAGGTCAAGCATTCAATTCAGCGACTGATCACCGGTGGCGTAAGAGTTGTTGTGTAAAAGCGTAGTGAGCGGGTGTATCGGGGTTGAAACGAATATGACAACCCAACTCTTAGCGAAAGGCGATACACCCATGAGAGCCCTTGAAGCCCTCACTTACGAGCCTGCTGCCTGCTGGCGCCGGCTGCAAGGCTCAAAACACGAGTTCTTCTTTGAAGACTTGGACCAACTGATGAAAGACCGACAGCGGCAGTTTCTGGAGGAGCTGATGGGCTATGAGCGGCAGTGTTTTCTCAACGCCCAGCCCTACCAGCGCTCAGAGCAGCGGGTCGATCAGGCCAATGGCTTTTATGAGCGGAACCTGACCACGCGCCTGGGGGTGGTGCCTCTGAAGGTGCCCCGGACCCGTTCGGGCCGGTTTCGCACCCACGTGCTGGTGCGCTACGGTCGGCGGGAGCCAGTGATTAACCAGGCTCTTAAAGAAGTGTTCCTGGTGGGCGTCTCTACCCGCCAGAGCGGCCGGGCGCTGGCCACGCTGGTCGAGGAGAGCGTCAGCGCCGCCACCGTCAGCGCCGTGGCCAAGGCCTTGGATACCTCGGTGTGCAGCTTCCATCGGCGTCGGCTCCCCGAAGGGATGCCGACTCGGACAGCGAAGTTCGTCAACGACGGTTCGCAGTACTACCGGAACATACCTTAGCAATTAGGTACTCGACTTCCCTATTCTCTTTTGAGTGTGGCCCAAGTCTAGGTCCTCAGACAGCAAATACAAGCAGGGTGAGGTTGATGCTCCCGGCAAAACTGTTGACAACACAGGAGCTACAGGTCAGTCAATATTCAGTCAAATATCCGATTTGTTATAATTATCTTATGGCAAGGGGATCCACATCTATATCTTCAGACGAACTCGCCCGAATGATTCAAAACGATGTCGTGTCCAAAATGGCAACCAAAGACCAGTTCAAACTCCTGGTCGATGAAATTCGATTGCTCCGAGACGACATCAAAGATTTGGTCACGAGCAACCGATCGCTTGTCTCCTTAGTGGCACTCCACGACAAACAGATCAGAGAATTGAACGAGCATGTCGGTTTGCACGACTAACCGTGAAGACTTTAGCTTAATTACGACGGGCCAATTGTGGAGACAAGCTCCCGGAACGGCTGGCCCTGGAGGGGCGACGCGCATGTTTGGTCCGGGTGACAACCCATGCTAACACCATATTCCATTCAGTGCTGCTCAGATAGCCCTGCACTTGTACGGGGCCTGCTTATCACCTGCTATACATCTTTGGTTAAGTGCCAGGCCTCTGATTCCGGGCAACAGTAAATCCTCAGCTTCTTTGCGTTACCCCTGCTCTCCAGAAAATTCCGCTTGGTCGCGGCGGTCCTTTTATCAAATCAAACTTTGCCGCAGGCGCACCGAGGTTTCCGAGAATTGGATTCGTACTCCATTACA
Organism: uncultured Verrucomicrobiota bacterium; assembly: GCA_964446585.1. Classification (GTDB taxonomy): domain Bacteria; phylum Verrucomicrobiota; class Verrucomicrobiia; order Limisphaerales; family UBA8199; genus CAYUPI01. Next base: position 23,255 of record CAYUPI010000061.1, on the reverse strand, counting down.
GGATTAATAATTGCGCCTCCGGACACAAGAACAAGGATGGCAAATATGCCGTCCCCGGCATATCTGAGCCGGCGGCGCAGCTAAAGCAAAATGATCGTTCGAACCATCAGAACGCAATGAACTTCGCTCTGCCTCTTTGCCTGTCTTCCGCGGGCTAAACCGAAGAAGATCGAAAACCGAGGACTGACAAAGGACTGACAACAGCAGCGACTTCACCCCGAGCGGAAAAGGAGTCCCGAATCAGGCGGTATTTGCTTCTCCACGAGCGCCGCCTCTTCAGCGGACAACCACTGTAAAAAATACTTTTCCAAAAAGGTGCCCCCAGGCTTCTCGAAAATGGCCTCGAAAGTTGACCTGGTGCCGTCTTTCAGTTGCTCTCTCAAGACCTCGACCTGGCCGGCGCGCAACGCCATACCGCGGCACCTGCCTACAGATCGGCCCAGCGGGATTTTTGATCCCAAAATGCTAATGATCTCTTGATCATTCACAACTATGCAAGCCCAGTCACTGACGGTAGAAGCATTAACTATATTCTCAGCAAGTTTTCGAGGGCCACCCAGCCGCACGCCAGAAATGCGGTACCGTGCTTTCCCAGTGCGAAGTATCTCAGCCACTTCGTAAATCTCGTGCACTTCTGACCCGCTTATAGTTGTGGCCGGAAAGTTAATTAGTGTGTGCGTTTTATTTTGTATGAAATCGAGCTGGCGAAACAAATCGATCCACTTTTCTTCCAGCGCGGAATTAGGACTGGCCGACTCTCCTGACCTGCCATTCACCAGTTCAATTCCAGTCACGGTATCCGTAATCCTGAGGGATCCTGGCTTGGTGAACGCTCGATGAAACCGCAGCACCTGGAGGGCCATATGAACATTCGCGCCTTCGTAGTTGAACGCGAAGGTTAGATTGCCTCGCTTTTTGGCGAAATTGCACACAAACAAAACTGTCCAAGGTAAATTCTGATCTTCGTTGCTGAACGTAATCTCATCCGATCCCGCCTGTTTCACTTTCAACTCCGTCGGACTCAAAGAAACAGTCTCCCCATCATTGCTGATCACTTCAACTGCGGCTCGAATCGGCGAACCCTGGACTGCAGCACCAATCTCGACCTTGCTAAATTTACGCGCGTCGCCAAATAACTTTTTCAGCACTTCTGGTAATTCGACCGCCTCAAGAAATGATTCAGGAATTGATACCGGTGCACCAGTTTTCAAATGAGCTTCAAATTGTCTTAATTTTTCCTGCCCCTCCACTGTTGGCGGAAAGCTCAGTTTCAAGCCGATGCGCAATGGTGGCGGATTATCAACCTCCGGCTTCCCCTCGACAGATACCTTGATCCCAGATCCCGCAGTGTTCACTGTCAGCCGGTAATGGGGGTCAATACTGTCGAAACATTTTTGCATTTCAATGAGTTCGTTCAAGTGGAACCATGCCGGAAAATATTTCTCGATGAGTGCCCATAGCTTATCACCATCCCAAAAAGTCGTGCGAGCTTCCAGGTTTGAAGACCGCAGAAAGGAAGAAATGCTCTCTACCGCCTCTTTGGAAATTTCCCTCGAACTCACCACGATGCATTCCTGAACACGTCTTTCCTCTCCTGTGATCCGATCGCGAAAAGGATCACCGAATGCCTGCGTAATTTGAAAACTGACTTCATTGGCACTGGACTGACCTGCGGCCTGACCGGTTATTCGGGTGGCTTTAACGACCACAGCGAAATTCGTTCTCTCTCGGAACTCCTCGGCCCTCCACATGACGATATCTTTGCCCTGCTCTTGCGGGCCACCATGGTACTCGAAAACATCCTGAAAACTCATCTGCTTGAACAACGGGATCAACACATTCTGCCTTAATTTGTCCTCTTTCATCTGACGGATTTCTTCGCGAGTGAACGGCATGGAGGGAGCCTAGCCGAAGCTCGTAATCAGTCGCAAGGCGCGGCTTGCTCTGCAGTGGTTTGCATTGCAGAAAGGGCGTCTTTAACGGTTCATCGATCTGCTGCACGATTTTCGGTCCTCGCTGCAGCTTCAATTCTAGCCGTGCTGACACCTTCACAAATACTGCTTCGGTTTGGTCCCGCCGCGTCAATGGTTTTTTCGGCCAACGGTTTTTCGGTTGCTCCCAGATCCCCAGTCGCGCCATTCTCCAGCAGGATGATCCGACTTCGCTGGAAACAGTTGCTCGTAGCCGCAGACTTCTTACTCGTTCATCCTGCCAGTGCCCAAGACCCGCTACGAAGTGTCTTAACTATGGGCTTTGGTGACGTTGCTGCAATCAAACAAAAGGCCGAAGCCGGTGATGCTCAGGCCCAGGTCGCTTTGGCGGACCTCTTGGCTCAACATTTCCGTTCCTCGGAAGCCCTCCATTGGTATCGAAAAGCCGTCGACCAGGGTAATACTTCATTCGCAGATGCCAGTGCCATTCCCCTTTCGCGCGAATTGGAAACAACTGTTGTTCCCACCACCTTTGTAACCGTCCCACAACGCGCGAAGAAAACGCGGATCGTGCGACAGCACAAATACTTGCGCGACAGTTCTGCCCATCTGGACTAAGAAATATTTCTCTGCCCAGGGTTATCCGTTCTGAAGCCCAGAAGGGCAGGCCCAACCCGCAAAGAGGCAAAGCTCAATGCTTGCAATCGGCGGTGCATGGTTGAAGTTCGCCGTCATGTCGCCTTTGGACAATTTTGCCGTGTTTAGACAATCCGTTGAGATTGCGTCCGGGACCGCTTCGGCTAGGATTTCAGCATGGCCTCGATTTTTTCCGATCCTCCGGATTTCGGAATAACGAATGGCGCCTCTGAATAGGATCACCTCAATCAGTTTATGAAAAAGCTCCTTGTTGCTGCCGCAGCGCTCCCACTTATTCTCGGTCGCGCGATCCCTGCCGCTCCGCAAATGACTCCGGTTTTCGGACCCAAGCAATACACTCGCATTGCCGGCCCGCCACAGACGTTTGCCGAGACATTCCAACACTGTGGGACAGTGCCGTGTCAGATCGTGATCATTAATGGGAATCCCGACGGCACGAAACGGATAAGCAGTGCTCACGTTGTTCTTAATGGCCGGCAAATCGTCAGTCCCAATGAGCTCAGTATGCGAGTGGCCCGCATCGTCAAACCTATTGTCCTCGGGGATCTGAATCAACTTAAGATCAGGCTATCCTCTAAGCCCGGGAGTTTCCTGAGCGTCCAAGTAGAGTGCGTGGCATCCCCCGTAGTCCTAACTGCTGGCGCGCCTGGGGTAAGTGTGGTGAATTCAACGACGCTCTTGTCCGCGTTTCCCATCATCAATGACGGAGCGGCGGCAGCGGAGAACGTCCAGCTGTCGGCGATCTCACTAAGCGATGGGATGCTCACCTCCCCCTCCGTCCTGCCGTTCAACTTGGGCAATATTCCGGCGGGCGGCTCTGCCGTCCTCAATGCGGACTTCGCAGGTGGCCCTTTCGTCCCAGGGAGCAGCTATGCTCTCAGCATGCAAGGAAGGTACGCTGTGGGAGGCGCTATCTACTGCTTTACACTCACCAACAATTTGATCGTTCCATTTGCCGCTCCCGGGTCCGCACCGCTCCGCACGTCGTCCGTACCACCAAACCGGATCGCCGGTGCGCCATTCATCCCCCAACCGCCTCAGTTTGACGACGAAGTCAACGCGGCCGGCTGGACGGTGCCGACAGCACCGTTTGTAGCTGGCACTCCGACAGCCCAAAATACTGGAGTGCAGATGCCCCCCGACTTGTCGCATACCAGGGCCAGATCCGCAAAGAGCGCCACAGGCACCCCTGTAGTGTTTCTGGCGAACAATGGCCTGGGGATCAGCAGCAGCACCACTGCAGAGCCGAGCGGCGGCGCCACTGGTGGGGGGATGGTCTTCGTAACGGCAAACTGGTTCGCGGCTTACTCAACCGACGGCGGTAGCACATTCACTCAATTGAACCCGACTACAGTCTTCCCCGCCGATGCAGTTGGCTTCTGCTGCGATCAAATAGTCCAGTATGTGCCGAGCATCGATCGCTTCATTTGGCTCCTCCAAGGCAATAACGGGTATCGCCTTGCCTCGGCCAGCCCGGCGGACATCATCAACAGCGGAGGCACGGCCTGGACTTACTGGAATCTGACGCCGAACATTTTCGGCGTGTGCGGCAGCTTCGATTACCCGGACCTCTCAGTCGGAAACAACTCCCTCTACATCAGTTGGGATGCCGGTGGCGGCTGCAGCGGCGGATTCCAGGTCGCACGGACATCGTTGGCAGGGCTCCAGGCGGGCGGCACCATCACTATCGAGTTCACCGACCCAGCGCTCGGTACCATGGCTTGGGGAAGCCACCTCGCGCAGGATACGGGGGACGAAATCTTCTGGGCCGGGCACAACAACAACAGCCAGATGCGTGTCTTTTCTCTTGCCGAGGGCTCAGGCACCTATTTCTGGCGCGACGTCGACATCTCAAGCTGGGCGAACAACGCTCCCACGTCGACCACGCCGGATGGCCAGGACTGGCTTGCAAAGAACTTTAATGGTCCTGGGGGAAATTCCTTTCCACGGAATGGCGTGATCGGTGCCACGCGTTTGTCTGACCAGCTTTGGTTCGCATGGACCGCCGGGACGGATGGATTTTTTCAGCAACCGCACGTCGAAATGGTAACGCTTGACCGTGCCAACAACTTCCGCCTGATCCAACAAGTACAAATTTGGAACAACAGCTACGCTTTTGCGTATCCAGCACTAGCCACTGATGCCTGCTCCGGAGAAGTCGGCCTCTCGTTGGAGTACGGTGGCAACGGCAATTACGAAAACCACGTCGTGGGTTTCTGGGGGGACTTCGTGGTCTACATCACGAGCGCGAGCAACGTTGGCACGACTCGGTACGGAGACTACGTGACAATCCGGCAGCAGCCTGCTACCGAGGCGAATCCCGGAAATCTATTCAGTGCGTTCGGCTACGGACTTAATTCTGTTCTAGGTGCCGGCACCCAAGTGGATATCCGGTATATTCTCTTTGGCCGACCACCATGCGCTCCGATCCCATAACTTCGATAGACTCTTGATAGAAATTCCTTTTCGGCGGTATCGCCAACACCACTACCCCAAAAAGCCCTCCAAGAGCAGAGGGCTTTTCTGCCGGATTGTCGGTGTTGATCCCGCTGAGGCATACTAATAAAAGGAGCGACCATGAAATGGATCGCTCCCTATGTTTCTGCGGCCCGGGGGATCAACTAGCTCAATTCTGATAGGCGGGCTTGGAACGATTGAAAAGCGCTTTCAGCACATTAGGATCAAGCAAGCGCCTGGCGCCGGTAACGCACTCGTCGCGGAGCTCGTCAGTGAAGCTCCGGCGTCCCTGTCACAAGCGGCGTGCTCGTCGTCGCGACAAGCGTTTAATACATGCAGCCTGTCCTGGTCAGGTGACCGCCGAAATGTGCAGCGGGAATTGAGACGTCTTGGAAATAGTAGAATCGACGCTCGGAGATGAGCCACCTTTTCCACTTCCTGAAATACCTTAGAGCTTCTCTTAGTTCGGAAATGTCGCGGAGGCGCCGAATTCTGCCAAGGGTCTTGTTAAGAAATTCGACCACGGCTTCGGTGGTCAGTGATCCTTCCGCATCCCTGTAGGCAAGCTTCGCGTGATCCTTTCGAATGTCCTCAATCATTTCAAGGCGGCTTTCATCTGGTGGAAGAGCTCCGTGAGGGCAAACAGCTTTGAATACATTCGGGCCGGCCCTAGTCACAAGAGCCCATGATTTGATCGGTGGCCATCGGGTTCCCGCTGCTGGCCGTGAAACGGCTTGGCCCGGACCTTCGACCACCCGACGTAAAATCTTCTCTCGTTTCTTGAGTTTCCGTCTCGCCGCGCTCATGAGGCACCTCCAAGGTCAAAGAGGGTCGTCATCTGCTCCTGAGTGCGATCGGTCGACTGCGTGCCGGTGGAACATTTTGATAACTGAACTAAGAGATACAAAACGAGCTTAAACAGGTCGCTGGCCGCGCAATGGATGCCCGCATTGTCTCCGCCGGGCACGATCCAGATACTCCTGGCGGAAAACGACGGAGGCCATTTCTTACAATCGTGTTTCGGTAACAAGCACCAGCCTTGGTGTTGTTTGCTGCTGCCACTTGACTTCATCTTACGAATGCAGTTCTTGAAAATGGCTGCGAAGTCGATCGACTGTCGAAGCTGTTTGAAGTCAGGCCATTTGTACATAATACGTTCCTTTCGTCATGGATTTGTGAATGAACTCCTTTCCGTTTGAGTAAAGCAAAATTTCGCCTGACGGTCAAATCTGATCTGACGACGCGTTGTCTCTCCGAGAAGGGATCACTGCTGCTCTTCTGACAGGCATTTGAAACTCGAGGCTCGCTGCGCACCAACCGCGTCTCGCTTCTCCTTGGTGAAGAATCTATACAGTGGCGATGCCTTTGGCGATCCATGCTTCCGTCGGATTTCAAGATTTCGCTTTGCAATGGGCAGTGCCAGTTGCAATTCCTGAATTCGCTGGTTTGCGGCGGCCAACTGTTAAACGCTGCCGAGAGGAGAGGCAACCCGGTTGGTTGCGCCACAGACTTTGTCCCAGGACCCTCGTGATATGTTCTCCCGCCACTGCGGCTTGGCGTGCCAGGCAGAATGTGGTGGAATCTGGCTCCGGTCGTGGGTGACGAGCCGAAATTGAGGCTTATACGTCATGGCAAGTGAACGCTGGCGGCTTATCCTGAACTAATTGCGCTGCGGGGAACAAATATTGCTCTCTCCTTCTTGGGTATTGAACAGTCATTGCTATTAATGCGAATGGTCAAAAATGAGACGAGGCTTTGTCGAAACCGAGGCAGAAAGTCCTTGCCAAAGTCGAGAGCCAGAGGTATAGTCCTTCCTCAAAAACGAACAAGGAAGACTCTAATGGCAAAGCTCTACAAAGAAACGATGGAACGTGAGGGTACCATGCAGCGTGTGGCTCGTGTTCAGGGGGATCATCCTCTGGCGACGGTGGTTATTGACACTCGTACGTTCTCGCTTTTGGCCGTTAGTGACGGGGTTGGCCGCGTGTTCGGCGAGCGGAAGAAAACTGGTTCAACCAAGGCTGTAATCGTCGGCGCCCCTGAAGCAGCTCGATTGACTTTTATCGGGTACCGCGCATTCTGAGCCTTCAGATGATGAAGTCTGGGGTATACGGCGCTTTTGAGGCTTTGAGAGTGATTGTGATACGACGCCGGAGGTGACGAACCGAATATCCATAGTCCTCTCGGGCGAACGGGACTATGCCAAAGTCTCTGAAGATTGAGAACGTCTCGCGCAGATGGCGCGTTGGCAACGGTTCGCGGAGTTCAGCGGTAAGGAGCGTTTGGAACCCACGGATGTACGGATGACTCCTGGCGTTCATGTCGGATTCCAGGGCTGCTTCGGTTTTTCTTGAAAAGGCTTTAAGGTTATCGTCCCTGAAGTAAGTCAAAAAGGAGGAGCGAACCACGCCGATTGTGTCTCCAGCTCGGCGCGCAACGCGTTCAGCGGATCTTAACTGGCTGTCAGCATCCTCGTTTTCGTGGTTGTAGATGGCATGTGTCGCGTAATAAGTCTTAATGTCCGCGTCAAGATTTTCAGCCCAGAGCGTGTTGTGGGTACGAACGGCTGGGCTGGACAGGCGACGGCTCAGTTCGGACAGGCCTGTGCGTAGATTGTAGCGGCGGTGGCGAAGCCAGAAGAAGTACTTCCACTTCACTTCGGAGGCGAGCTTATTCAGCTCTGGTAATACGCTAATTTTGCTCTTGTATGACCAACTTAGGAAAGCAGCACTGCAGGCGCGATCCAAGTCCTTTCGGACAAAGAAAATCTTGCTAAGTATGTGCAACGCCCAGGCTGAAAAGTACCACTCCAAGTTGTCTAGTTGTTGTTGCTCGGACAGCGAGTCCAAGACCTCAACGGCCTTCTCGTGAGACCGTTGGAGCAGGCCTCGTTTGAAATATGTCTCGGACTCTTTAAGGAGGGGATATGTCTGGCTCTTTGTGATGAAGCCCCGCTCAATTGCTTCAATCGTACGTTCCTCGATTTCCGGGCTGGCCATTTCGGTAAGAGCGATCAGCGTGGCACGATCGAAAGGAGTTTGGACAGCTTGCTCTCTGCGTGTGTTTTGGAGTGAACCCTGGCGGACGAAATGTGCAGCGGGAATTGAGACGTCTTGGAAATAGTAGAATCGACGCTCGGAGATGAGCCACCTTTTCCACTTCCTGAAATACCTTAGAGCTTCTCTTAGTTCGGAAATGTCGCGGAGGCGCCGAATTCTGCCAAGGGTCTTGTTAAGAAATTCGACCACGGCTTCGGTGGTCAGTGATCCTTCCGCATCCCTGTAGGCAAGCTTCGCGTGATCCTTTCGAATGTCCTCAATCATTTCAAGGCGGCTTTCATCTGGTGGAAGAGCTCTGTTAGAATTGGGACCAAATGGAAGATTATTCTGTCCGAGAGGAATTTCGTTTCAGAGCTGTGGTCGCTGGCTAAAGTTGCGGCGGCGTCGAATTCTCGTCCGAAATTTCGGTTATCAACAAGTCTGCAGAAGTCCGCGAGGTCTTTGTTCAACAGGGACAGTGAGTTTATCGCTGCCGGGCAGGCGCTCATCAACTCCTTCAGCGAATCTTTAATGATGGGGCTGAACCCGCTGGCTTGGACTTCTTCGGGTGTGGCGATGCTTACTTCGGGCATCAATAGGGAGCGCGGATTTCCCTTTATCCTCCTGCAAAGAGATTTCGCTATGTCCGGTCTGGACTGGCGGCCGCCGTCCGGCGGATCCGCCACCAAACGGAGGTCTTCAGAGATCGCTTCCAAGAAGTCGTGAATTGTCTTTGCCTGCTGGAGCAGATCGTACAGCGGCGCCAGTTCGCCGAAGAGCTTTCGAAGGTCTGCCGAAAGCTCATCTACATGTTGCTTCTGGGGACGAAACCCCTGAAGAACTTTGACTGCGTTCAATACCAAGGAGAGGAGTTCGATTACCATAAATTGACAGCGAATGATCGCTTTGGTTTTGCAAATGTCAAACGGTTTCCCTTCCCCACACACATAATTAATCCCCGACGTGAGGATTAATAGGGATGCATCAAAGCGCGACTTTCAATTGTTTCGAAATGTTCAAAGCATGCATGGCCCGTCAAACGGTTTAGCCATTCCGGCTCATCCTCTAATGACTGCTTGTTTGAATTTCTTTTGACCAAAGCTCGCAGGCTACCTCGTAAGTGTCCTTGGCAAATCTTTTGACCAACAATGCCGCCAATACTACCACCAGCGCCGGTAGCCAGCCAAAGTGGGCACCGAGTATTCCCGCTAGCACAAACGCTAGTTTTTCCACACTGGTCTTTGCGGCTTGTTGTATCTCCCCATGGTTCGGGTCGTGCGGATCGCACATGATGCTATAAAGCGTGCTGTTAAATCGGTTCAGAAACTTCCAGGCAATTGTTTTGAATTTGTCACCAATGGGGCCTGCCAATTTTGAATTATCGGGCATCACCGCCGGAACTATTGCTGCCGTCAGATGATCCTTCGAATTGAAATCGTTTTCGATCAATTCCAATTGCCGACCTAGTTCTATCAATAATTGGTTCTCGTCGAGTCTTACATATTCCTTGACGCTGTTGCTTATCTGGTTCGCGATTGCCATAAGTTATCTCCGGTTGTTGGTTTAGTTAGTAGGATGCTGTGACGCCAAAGTTGCGAGGCCGTCGCCATAAACGATGTAAATGAGGGCCAAAAAGTGTTGCTTAAACAATTTCTGCCGTGCGTTCCAGACAGCGTCCCTCAAAGGCGTTCCAACCAGTAGGTCATTGATGATCTTCTCATCCATCTGTCGCGCCAGTTCGAACGGGATCGGACCCTCTGTTCCCACGACCGCGCGTGCGCCGCGATTTAGAAACAAGGTCACAAAGCTGTCGCCGGAACAGGAAACTTGCGCTGATTGGCACATGCTTAAATGGATAATTGGCGAACCTATCAAACGTGCAAGTTTTAGCTGCAACTGGGCAAATGTCACCCGGCCCTGCTGCGCCTTGATGTGTGATCCTAATGTCGTATCCGCTGCGTACATCAGGTTGCTCGATGCTTTCGTCCGTTCGAGCAAGCTTTGCCGGAGCTCGTCATCCGCGAGCTTCGTGTAGCCATGGCAAAAGAAATGGATAAAATCAAAACTCGTCTTGAGCAGATCAGGCAGCCAATAATCATCAATTTTAAGGTCTGTCACTTCTCTGACTTGGCCCTGGTCCTGCAATTGTTTAAACATCGAAATCAAACTTACGGCGCAATCATGGTTTTCATATACGCGACCGATCACGGACGGTTGCGTCCCGATTTCCCCACTGCTCCTACCCATTCCGACGGAGGGTTGCACCGTCAACTTGAAGCGGGCACCCCAGAAGCCTGTAATTTCTGGAACCCCCGGATATTCCATTGGCGGTGTCCGGTCATAAATCATTCCCCATGGAATTACGAAATCCTTGCTGCTGTTGTCTGTAGCGATGGTTACCCACGAGCCCTCGGCGAGTCCCTTAATTCGATCACCGAAACCCGCCGATGTTTCCCTCTGAGCGTTGCTTTGGCTGTAAAACATTGCGCTGAAAATTTGAAATCCTCGGTGTGAAATCGCGTATGCCTCGTTCGGCATGGGCTTGTAACCGGGGTGTTGCGAATTCTCTGCGAGTTTTTCAATTTCGAGATAAATATCCCGCGTCAGGCTGCCAAAATCCTTTGCGTCCTTTTGAATCTCAGCCCACAGGGCGTTGTTCTTCGAAAAACAGAACAGCCGAATAATGTCGTTTTCCCGGCGGAAATAAATAGTCACGGACGGAGCTTGGAGTTGAACACCTTCAAACGTGAACCACTTTTCGGAAAGATAGATGTGCTCCAGTGTTTGGGCCTGCTCATTTTCCACGCCCTCCGGCGTAAGCGCTGTTTCGACTCGAAACCCTGCAATGAGTTCGTCCGCGTGGCGCAGAAATACAAAAATTACGCCCTTCCTTTTTTGCAGGAATGCTGCGGGCAATTGAACCGGGAAACGGGCGATGGTGGACGGTCCTGGCCCGTCAAGCTGGATTTGCCGCCGTGCAGTTCTCTTCAGACCTTCGTCAGCTATAAATCCGATTTCGTCCGACCACACGTCTACGTCCAGCGTCAATGGATAATTCACGTCCCGCGGCTTCTTAAGTCCGGGCGGGGAACCCTTGAAGGGAATGCCAGTCTTTTTTGTGTCAAGGCGGAAGCGAAATTCGACGCGCGAAGACGGGGTTGACGGCTCGCGTATCCAGTCGCTTATGGGAATAAGCACACCCGGTTTTCCCGGATGTCCGCTGTCCCCATTACTACCAACAACGTAAAACTCTCCAACCGGGTAACGGAAAGCTTCGGTCCCTCGCGGCTCGATCTTTTTTGGTTTGGTGTCCGCACCTGTAGGTACTTTATCCAAATCGACCTCGAATACTTCTACGCCAGGGGCAAACGCTTTGCGCAATCGCCCCAAGCCAGGGAGATGTAACTTTTCCAGATCCTCCTGTAATTCCTCTCCAAACGGCACCACTTGGTTGATAACCGTTCCCGATTTGTCAGGAATGACAATTGGTGACTCAATGCCAATGATGCCTTCTAAGGGTTCGCTAAAGACAGTCGCCCCAGGAAACATGCCTGGGATTAGTTCTTCGGCCTCGAAATGGAATAAGGGATGACCAAATCGATTCCTTAATTCCGTCACCTCAATGAGGTGTCCGTTTATGGAGATCGGTCTAGTTGGTTCAGCGGCGGCAAATCCGCGCACCACCACCATTCCTACTTTAGGCTGTCCTTGCTTGTGCCTGCGGAATCTGATTTGAAGAGGCGTTCGCCCTCTGGTGCCTTGGGTCACCTGAAGCAGTGAGACACCAGACGAAGTTGCTAATATCTTTGCGCGAAGTGGTATATTGTCCGAAAATCGAATTTCCGGTCTTATTTTGGCGGGATGGCTTCCAAGCACGTCAGCGGCCGTAATAACGATGCCGGAATCACTGATCAGGCTTCCTGCGCCTTTTAGTTGATCCCCCAAGAAAATACGGCAGGTTGCCTGATCGAGAAGCGCATTAAGCTTTGACTTCATTTTGGCATTTTCATTTATGCACCCAATGGTGGCTAGTTTTTTTGGAGTCGAATTCAGTCAAAAGTATGAGCCGGTAGCGAGCCAGGACCACCGAAGGTTTCACCCGAATCAACATCCCCAAACGTTTCGTCTCGCACATGAACGCGCGGCGTGGTGTCGTGGAACAATCAGAAAAGGCCCAAGCAACGTTTGCTCGCCGACAATCCGCTGCTGCTTCTCGGCCATATAATCACGCACCAGCTGGTAGAGCGTGTTGCTCCGAACTCAGATTCTCTGTTCCATTCTAGATCGTCTCATTGCAGCTATCAAATTCTGAAGTACAACCCTCGCTGAAACGCTAGCCTCAATTCAAGATTGGTGCATTTGACTCGCCCACTTGTGGCTCGCATTGACTACCAGTTGACAAGTAGAATGGTCGGATTCTGCCAGCAGCCATCCAAGCAACCGCTCCGGCCCGATAAATCGTCTCTCGTTAGCAGCCGTGTGAATTACCGCTCTCTGTTCTAAGAATGCTCAGGTCTCCTTAGCTACTTTCCTTTGTGAGGCCACCGCTCGGGAGGATTCTCCCTGTGGTAAAGGCGCGCCAATAGCTGCCGCCTCAGGGCTCTGATGAACGCTAACCGTTCCATAATAAGCTAACCGCGAGACAAAATCTGCGGTTCTTGGTTGTACATCGGCAATAACACAAAAGTTAACTGTGCCGTCGTACCTATCATCCCAGTTACCGCTAGAATCACGGAAACCAAAAGTTCCTATAACGGTGACAACATCACCGTCGATTCTGCAATCCAGCGATATGGTCGTACGCCACACATGGTGATCGCCATCCGTGTAGCCATAGTCAAATCCGTGAATGACGCAACATGCCTTCCTCACAGGGCCTGAAAAAAGGCAGGGTAATGAATTTCGAGTGTCCGGCCCTCTATCTCGCAAAGCCGGGAATTGTAGTGAACCCTCACACATTTCAATCATAATAGACCTCTTTCACTTTTGTTCTGGTTTATGGACTGTTGCCCGCGTTTTGGTAGACGCGCTGTAGCGCCCTCTAATCCGTCGCACATGCAGCATATTAAGGCTTGAAGCTGCCGGATGAGAAGCCTGGTCAATTGTCAAAAGGCGACATTCTTGTCTAGATGCGACAATTGGAGGGCTCAACAGCGTGGACTTGAATCTTCGCTTGCAAAACTCAATCATCAACGAAACTGAGCTCACCGTGTGGTCGCCTAGCCATTTCCATCGACGAATCAAAGACAGATTCCTGAAAGATCGAGTTCTTTCCTCGCGTACATACCGGCAGAAGCGCAATCCGGCTCACTTTCGCATATGCTGGATTGGACGCAATCGGTCACGAATGAGTCGTTGGTTTCAGCAAGCCGCGCGCGGCGCAGTTGTCACATCACAAGTCGCCTGAGCGGTAGGAAACCAGTTTTTCGCGAATGAAACTCTTGAAATCTCAAACACGATAAATTCCAATCAGCGTGAGCGGATACATTGCCGATGTTGGATCGGGGAAATGGCGGCCACTTGTCAAACTCTGAGCGGCGTCGAGCGCCTCGTTTTGAATTAGTGCCAATAAATCATCCGGAGGACAACCAAATGATTAACAGGAGAGCGGGTTTGAGAATGCCGATAACGGCTACCCTATTCGCTGCAGTCGGACTGATCGTGGGAAGTTCAACAACGGTTCTTGCACAGGGGACCGCGGGAACTAATGCTGCCGCAAAGGCTGCGGTAACGGAAATGCCACCAGCCAGCGACCAGCAAGCAGCGCTGAAGGCGACGTCTGCGGTCAGTCCGGTCAATCCTTGCGGAGTGCTAGACGTCCTGTTGGTTGGAATCATCATCGGGGCGGCTGGGCAGGTCGGACGAATGATCGTCGGCATCAAGAAGGAGATGGATGCAGCTAAGGCGAACGGGAAGAAATGGGAGGAATGGTTCGACACCAAGCAGCTTATCGTCAGCCTTTTCCTGGGAGCAGTGGCCGGTGTGCTTTACGCCGCTGCCAGACTTGGTGTTGTCATCGACAAGGCCTTTCTTCTCGGTGGGATCGCAGCGGGATACGCCGGGGCCGATTTCATCGAGGGCTTTATGACGAAGAGCCTTCCAGCCTCTCCAACGACCGGCAGCCCTGGCGCGGTCGGCGGAGGTGCTGGCGTAGCAGGAGTGGGCGGTACTGGGGGGACGGGTAGTGGTGGCCAGTCCGCATCCCTGAGCGGCAAACCGGCGTGACAAAGAAGCGACAGGCCGAGCAGGAGTAAAGAACACCATGGCGGAAGAGTCACAGGGCAAGCCGCCGATGATTCCGGCGGCAACGATCCTCGCAATTGCGACCTTACTAGGCGGTTATTTGTGGTTGCGGCCTGCTCTGAAAAGTTCGCGACCGCCGGAAACGTTTCAACACCAATCCGAAAAACCGGGCGTCCAGGACGTGCAAGCGCGACTGTGGCAAGACCCGTATGAGGCAGCTAACAATCACGCTACGACCTTGAACACCACCAACGATCACCGCGACGCTCGCCACAGTGTGAAGGAGGTGGCCAGCGATTTGGCCAGCCAGGTTAAAGAATCCACCAACCAGGTCGCGGTGATGTTGGTCATGGAGACGGGCCGGCCGTATGCTGACGACCACGAATCACGACTGAAGACCCGCTATGCTGTGGTCGCGTCCCTCGGCGTGTCCGGTTATGTCCCCTTCGACGACGAACACATCGGATACTTTGAGGTCACGAATTATTGGGACAAACTCATCGTCCCGTTCGAATGGTTTGCCCGATCCCCTCTGGCCCACCGAATTGGCTCCCTCGGGCCACGCTACGAGACGGTGCTGGTGTTGTGGCTGGAAGACGAGGCATTCAAAGACTCACCCGTCAGGCGTCTCGGCCAATTAATCAGTCTGCTCCACAGCGGCCAGATTGATAGGGCGACAAATCTATCGTTCGAAGTAATCGGCCCGCGCAGCTCCACGACGCTGCTCAATATGCTCGGTGACACTAACAAGGTTACCCGCGTAGCTCCTGGGCTGCAGGAGGGCTCCTTGGAAGTGTATTCCTCCTGGGCGTCAGCGGCGGATGCGGTGTTGATTGAGAACCCATTGAAAAACACCCGAGCGGCAGTGCAGGCGAAGTTGTGGAACGACAACGGCCTCCACTTTCGGCAGGTGGGTTGCACCGACGACGAACTGTGCGAAAGCCTGGTGGGCGAACTCAAACTGCGGGGTGTGGAGGTGACCAACCGGCAGGATTGCGTGGTCTTGCTTTCGGAATGGGACAGCCATTACGGCCGCGCATTACCTATCACGTTCGCGGCCGTCGTCGAGAGAATTCGCAGAGGTTCCCTCAATAGCTTGGCGGGCCTCGTCAAGTCGTTTGAGGGCCCACATTTATCCCAGTGGGGCCGGCTCGGCCCCAATATTTGGCAATTCAGTTATCTGCGGGGCGTCGACGGGAATATTCCAACCCCGAAAGAAGCACAGACCTCGGCCGGAAAGTCCGAGGGGAGGGAAGGCCAGCAAACGGTTTACGAGATGGAACGGCCCGAGGGAGACAGTCAGCTGGACTACACCCGCCGACTGGCGTCCAAGCTCACAGAACTCGATCACCAAGCGCGAAAAGATGGCAGAGAGCTCAAAGCGATTGGCGTGATCGGCAGCGATGTCTATGACAAATTGTTGCTACTGCAAGCGCTACGTCCGCTATTTCCTGGCCGCGTATTTTTCACGACAGACGTCGACGCGCGGCTCTTGCACCCGCTCGAGTGGCAGTCGACACGTAATCTGGTCATCGCTTCCAGCTTCGGCTTGGACTTAAACAAGGCATATCAAGGTGAACTACCGCGCTTTCGTGACAGTTATCAGACCGGGCTGTACCTCGCGTGCCAGATGGCGCTGGGTTCTGTTTCCACCAACAAGCTCTCTGAGGTCGCCCCGCAACTCTTCGAGGTCGGCCACGACGGCCTGTACCAACTCGGCACCAACGGTATTGTCGACGCGCCAAACGCGAAAGTGCCTAGCCTCTACCCTGAACGACTCCGCTGGCATCCCCGTGTCCACGTGTTAGGAGGAATCGTTGTCGTGCTGTTGATGACCCTGGCCTCGCTTGTCCGCTTCAGCGCTACAGTCCATCGGCTCGCGTTGGCGGCTGTTTGGCCTCTGGGGCGCTTTCGCCCCAACCTCCACAAACAAATCGAGTGCGAGTTCGGAAATGATCGTCCGTTCGCTTTCATGTTCATCGTGTGGGGATTCGTCATAGCTCTCATCTTGCTGATCGGGCTCATCTGGACCGAGCAGCACGAAAGCATGGGCGAACCGTGGTCGATGCTTGGTGGTTTGAGCATCTGGCCAACCGAATGTCTGCGACTCGTGGCGATCTTTCTGGGCCTATACTTCCTGGCGAAAGGGAAACTGGATACAGAAAACGTCTATCGTCAATTGGCGCGTGATTTTAAACTCGACGTAGCAGAAACTCCCCCGCCCACGAGACCCGCGCGGGTATCCTTCGGCGCCGTGAACGCCTTCATCTCGGACACGGTGGGACTGGAGCGATGGGATGCGCCGAGCCCGGAGGTTACTGTCGACGTGGCCAAGCTGTTTCGCGACTATCGGCAGCGGAACTCGCTGCGCAAACGGTGGCATCGCATTGGACAATGGACCTTGTGCAGCCTAGTGTTATACATTAGTCTGGTGGCGATTGGAGGATTGTACCGACCCCCTTGCCGTGGCGAGGACAGCCGTTTCGTCGACTTGGTTATGCAGTGGAGCAGCCTCATCGTCTCGATGCTGGTGACCTTCTTTGTCGTCGACGTCACTGGGCAGTGCACCAAATTCATCAACAAACTGCAGGAACATCCGAGCACCTGGCCCACCGCCATTCTGGAGGAGTTCGGGACGAACTCGGGCACGGCGCACAATCATATGATCGAGTGGCTCGACATCCAATTAATAGCGCGACTGACTGAAACGGTTGGGCGATTGATCTTTTACCCGTTCACACTGTTGTTCCTGTTGGTGATCGCACGCAATCCTGTCTTCAACACTTGGGACTGGCCGTGGCCCCTGGTGGCCATATTCTGCCTCATGGCAGCCTGTGCTCTGTACTGCGCGAGAATGCTGCGGCGCTGTGCTGAACACGCGCGGTCCAAGGCCGTCGGCACACTGATGGAAAAGTTGCTCCAAGCAAGGGAGAAACCTGACCGCAAACGCGTGGATCAGATCCGAGTGGCCCTCCGGGAGATCAGGGACATCCACCAAGGAACGTTTGCCCCCTGGTCCGAGCACCCGCTGCTTCGCGCGGTGTTAATTCCCGTTGGCGGCACCGGCCTTTTGACCTTAGTTCAGTACCTTGCCAACGGGCATTAATGGCTGGCCTGGAGCTCCCTCGCCGCCTTCCATCCAAATTTCATTGAAGCGCGTGATTAACATCGCGCAAGGTGCTGGGAGACGATAACGTTGCTCGAAAGCATAGCTCTATTTTGGGCTCTTTGGTAACATCAATCTACCGCTTCTTTCAGTGCGCGCGCATCCGATCAAGCTCTCCGCGCAATTCTGCGATTTCCCGCACCAAGAGAGCATCTGCTTCGTCGCCTGTGGCTTGTTTTCTTGGCATCTTCGGATCTAATCAGATAGCCTGCTGAAATTGGTCCCCCGGATCGAGACATGCCTCGAAGTTAGTAGCTTCCGCTCCGCAAGTTAATAGATTTACCGCAGGACGGCCGATTGCCCCGAATCCAGGCTGTCCGATGTGGTTCAACCGTGCTGAGGCTGCATTACTCTATGATTGGAATTACCGATTCCTGACTTTCTTTGCGCAATATCGTTGAAAGATTTGCCCATTCTCGTGCGTATATAGATCGAAAGTCATTGATGCTAAAACGGGACCCGTTGGCGCTCTCACGACTGATTTGAATCTAGGGCACCTCCAGAAAAAACAAGATTCGGTCCAAGACACATGGAACTTGGCGGAACACGACTCAAGTGGAGCACCGATGGTTAATAGGCGATGAGTGAATCAATCAAGCGCTTGCTCTGGAGGCCAGATCTCTACCTTCGCATCGGGATGGCTGCGATTGCTTCCGGGTGCGCACTCGCGCCCGTAATTGCAGGGACTGAACAGCCGTGGTTTGTAGCGCGTGTGGTCGTTGTCGTCAGTGGGGCGTCCTTGGCTGCGCTCGCCCTGGCCCGATTCGGTAGGTGTTCGTACCATCAGGCAGCACTGGTGGTAACGCTGCCTCTGTTGCCGATCATTGCAATCGTGTGCGCGCTGGTGACGTTCTTGATTCGCCCAGCAGGTTATATGGCACCAATTGCAAGCTGTGTGGTTGCTGTACTCCTGTGGGTACTGGCAGCGGACTTGTGCTGCGGTTTGCCGACCGCTGAGCGTTGCAACCAAAGCAGCCATGGCGAACTACAGCATCGCTTGACCCAACTGAAAGCCCGCCTGCACCAAGCTAAAGAGATCGCAAGTTCAGAGAAGGACGTTGAGACACGGCCGATAATGCAAACCGCGGACGCCCAGGCCTCGGATCAGGTCCAAAGGATAGAGGCAGAGCTGAACACCGAGAATGCTCTGGCGTGGGTCTTGGCCACCGGGTACATCAATCTCTGGAAGCGCCTCCACCGTGCGGAGGAGGCGTTGATCGAGGTCCTGCCGGATCGGACCGTCATCGCGGGCGCGCTCTATGACGAGTTGCGATTGCTCGGTTCGAAAATTGAAAACCGGGAAGAGCTGTTGGTCAAGTTGCGTCACGGCGTTATCGCGCTGGATCCCTGCGCCATGGATTTTCTTAAGTTATCTGTGGAGGAAAGTAGGGCGTTGAAACCGCCGGTACCTGCTCAAGATGACCCCTGTCCAGGAAAGCGCCACCAGGCGGCGCGAGCGCTCTTGCGTATGGTCCGGCGCGCGCTCAACGAGTACCGTGACGACCGTTATGACGGACTGGTCGTGAGTCGTAACCGCAGTTTAGGAACGACCATCTTTACCGGCTTGACTGCGTGTATGCTGCTGGCCATCCCGATGATCATGGGAGCATCACGCGGATCGGTTGTGGCAGGGGCGACGTTCTATTTCGTAGGAGCCACGATTGGACTCTTAAGCCGACTTCGTAGCCAATCCCAAGAAGAGGGGGACGTTGCGGACTACGGACTCTCAACCGCGCGGCTTTACAGTACGCCACTATTCTGCGGACTGGCTGCGGTTGGCGGGGTTCTCCTGGTAGCAACCCTGCCGTACGCTACAAATGCGTTTTCGCCAAAGGAAGGAGAGCGGCTACCTTCGAATGTCCGACCGAAGTCAACTCTGTCGATAACAAACGCACCACTCACAAAGACGAACTCACTCGCGAGTATCCAATCCGCGAGCAACGCAGTGCGAGCGATGACAAATCCCTCCAGCTTCAAAACGGCCGCCGACATGGAGACGCAGTCGTTAACTAACCCGATCCCCACGGCTACAAATCCGAGCGGCGAGGGGATTTCGCCTGCGGATACTGAAAACAAGCCACGTCCGCCCGCTCTGACTGATATCTTCGATCTCGAGAAGAATCTCGTGGGCGTGTTGGTTGCCGCAGTCTTTGGCTTGACACCAGGGCTGCTGTTTAACCGCCTGCAGCAACAAGCAGAGAAATGCAAATCTGAGATCAAGACGAGTGAAGCCTCTCAGGGACCGCGCCAGACGTGACGCAGGTTTGGGTGATTTTGCAGTGTTGACCACGCTTGTGCAAGCCATCGACGGTGAAGACGTCACCCGCCGGTTGTGCCTGAAGTAAGTTAGCGATATGGTGGGCCCAGGGGCCGGAACCATCTCTTGGTACCAAGTTCCAAAGTGCAGCTTTTGGAGAGACTAAGCCGCGATTCAGTTCTGCGCGCTTGACTTTTTCGGCACAGTACGAAGATTGGGCGATATGCAACTACTTGCAAACATCTCCGCGACCCAACTTCGGCAGGCTGCCAAACTCAAGGAAAAAATTGAGTCGCTTGAGCGAGAGTTAAAACGGATCCTCGGTACGCCTTCTCCATCGAGCGCCACCGCGGTTCCCGCGAGCCGGCGCAAAATTAGGCGAGCGATTGGCAAACGACCGCGCCAGCAAAAGAGGAGACTCAGCGCGGGCGCGAAAGCCAAGCTCTCGGCAATTGCAAAGGCACGGTGGAAGAAAGTAAAGGCGGCGGGCAGGAAAGCACTTTGAAGCTCGCTGAGCCTCCCCGCTCACATCATTAGGACGTCACCCTGCAACCCCATTTCGACCAGTCGTCACCCTTATGGCGATTGTTCTCCCACTGGAGTGGCTGCAGGCTGTCCAGATCGTCGGCGCCGCCCCGGAAACCGGCTTTTTGTGATTAATCTCCCAGCCCCACGTTTCTGTTTTGCCATACTTGTCGCGCTGCACCAAATCTGCAGCACAAAATGCCGGTGCGGCTTTGCACCGGCGCTCGTTTTTGTTCCCTCCATTTACGGGATATTGCTGGCTGGAATTGTGGGTAGCACTTTCAAAGCCTTTTCCGCTTTTTCCGCCGCCGCGGTAAAGCTCGTCACGACCGCCCGCATGTACAAACGCGCCTTCAATAAACTGTCCACCAATGTCTTATAATTTTCTGGCGGGCCTAAACCCTCCTCAAACAACGTGCAGCACTGAATCGCAAGATCGAAAACTTGAGGATAGTAACCAATTTCGATGAAAACCCCTTTCGCGTCGCGTGTGCTTTGCACGATCGACTCTCTCATGGGAATCATAACCGCAGAGCCACGTTGCGCTGCCAGTTTGATGCTTTTCACCGCTTCCACTGCGTGCTCCGCAGCCTGCGGGTTATCTCCCGCGTTCAGTCGGATTTGCTCCATAGTCTCCTCAGTCTTGGTCGGAATCTTGGCGATCGCGTGGTCGGTCTCCACACACGTATGGAGGCAATTACTTATAAAATCGAGCTTCACCGTTGGAGAACGGCGGTTTCCCGGTGATAGTCCCTGCATTGCCGGGCTGTGTCACCTGGGCTACGCTCGAGGATCTTCCCCCAGATGACGAAGGGCCTCGATTTGTATTCAACGCAACCAGCGTGCAGACAGGCGCTCTCTTTCGTTTCTCAAAGCGGTTCCTGGCCGATTATCTTGTCCGAATGGTAAAGGAGCCAAAAGTGGCTCTTGCGAAAGCCGTTGCCGCCTCCTCAGCATTTCCGCATCACGGCGGTTGCTCGATGGCCGAACAGCCTGCATCGCTAAAGCTCATCTATAACAGCAGACTCAAGAGTGTGACGCCCTCTGAACAAGACCCAGAAGCCACGAAACCCCCACCCCGCAAATCAGCAACCAGCTCAATTGAAGAATCCAGTCAAGACGTCTCACATCTGGCGATCGAATGATCGCCCAGAGCGCAACTGCCGCATACACTCCAATCATCGTATAGACGACAAAGCTAAAGGCGCCGATGAGCCGCAAGGCAAGAATTAGCATTATTAGGAATCCCATTATCGCGAGCAAACTGATTGTCTTTGGGAATTGGATGGTATTATAAATATTCATCACGCCGCCCTCGGGATCGCCATCGATGTCCTTGAGATCTTTTATAGGGGATAAAAAGAAAAAACACAAAAATATATATGCCGCTAAACGAGGCAAATCCGCAACATGAAACACATCTTTAGACGCGACTAATGTTGCACCCGCGACGAAAACCGAGGTGCCTATAAATGAAAGAAGCAGATGACCAAATGGGTAAAAGCGTCTCATGCGGAATGGAGGCTGAGAGTAAATGACACAGGAGGCGAGGATCGTTAGCCACAGAAAGACAAAAAATTGGTCAGCGGCCAAACCGAAAACGCAAGAAGGAAGGACAAAAAGAGTTCCCACCCTTGAAGCCTCCGCTGGAAGAATCGCTCCAGTTGCAACTAATCGGCGAGGGTTAGAAACGAGATCAATGTCTCTGTCCTGGGCGTCATTTGTAAGCTTCGAATAAATAAACAGCAGAGTGATAGATGCGATCGCGAGCACTAGCCTTGAGATCGTCCCATTGTCCAAGGCAACTTTGATTGTCCCAGCCCTCTCTAATGCAAAAATCATCCCAAATATCATAATGAACAAGTAAAACATTAGTCGACTCGGATATAACAGGTATAGAGCCAAACCGTGCCAAGCGGAATGCTCTCGACCCAGACATATGGCAACGGCGCTCAAAAGAATACAAACGACGGGAAGATACATTGAGATGCAAGATTCGGATGGACCAAGTCCTGGTAATTCAAGATGCAAAGCAGGTAAGTAGCCAAAAACGAAAATTGTCGAATAAATCGTCAAAGCGAATGCGATAGCGCGAATCAGGGATTTGCCAAGGCTCAGCGTCACGAGGAAGGCGGCGGTCGTAACTAAAAACACTTCGACTCTGACACCAGTCGAAACCATGTGAATGTGCGCGAAAGGTGAGAATAAGTGAGTGTAGTTGTACAAAAGGTCGGAATATGTTGCACCATAACGGATGGAAGCACCGCCGTTCGTGAAGTAATCAAGCAGTGGAACAATCATGATAACTGGTGAGCAATAGAGTACCAGCAAAAGTGAATGCTTGAGAGTGAGAGAGACATAAATAGAAACTATGATTCCGATGCAAACAAATAGGCAAAGCCACGAGATATACACGTGAGCGCCTCCAAGAACTGCAGCATAAAAATCGTCACCGATCGCAACTGTGTGACTCTCCTCTAACAGACTTTCCACGATAGATCTGACGATGATAATGGTCGTAAGACCCTTGAATATCGACTGCGTAGATACTGTACTCGACTGTGCCAGGAATTGTCGTAAATACTCGGAGAAGCGACTCATGAGCCGAGTCGACTGCAACAGCACTGTCTTTGACCACGAGTTGTTTTGCCGATAGCCCCGCATTTGTAACGAACACACGGTTTCAAGCGATTATGTGTACACAAAACAAATATACTTCCACATTGTCGTTTCACAATAACAATATAGCAACCCAGGAGCTTATGAATCCGGCTGTCAGCGGTCACTTCAAAAGGGACCAGCTTCGGTCAAGCGGCTGGCGGCCGCTTCCTGCAAGCGCAGGCTCAGGCTGCGTGCTAGGCCCGCGAGGCGGAGTTGCTCGAGACTGTTTTCCAGATTGGCAATGCTCGAGGATACTCCACTGAAGAGCCCTTCCCCCAAAAAAGTGGACACCCGCTGGTTGGTTTGAGAAAGACAACCAT
>CAYUPI010000060.1:0-34685 GCA_964446585.1 uncultured Verrucomicrobiota bacterium | reverse complement strand
GCTAAAGTCACCATGTCAGCTCCAAAATGCGTACAGCTAATGCAAAATCCGGGTTAAAACGGTTTCAAGATCTTCGCCGCCTGCTTTTTTTCACCCCGCTGAAGCGGGGTGTTAATGAGAGCAGGCGGTTCTCGCCGACAGTTCTGTCGTGTGCGTCTTTGCTCATTTCCGGCAATTCCAATTGCGGAAAGCGTGTTTTTTTCGTACAAGCCTGGCCGAGATGTGGAAGAACAGCACTTGCTCGGCTAGTGTAAGAGGGCACTTGATACGTCCGCTTAGCGGGTATACGCGCCGGGTCGGTCAGGGTTTCGCGCTTTGCCTCCTCGTAATGCTGGTCGGCGGTTGCGGGAAGTCCAAATCCAACGACCAGGTCGGCGGGCAGCCGCCGCCGAGCTCCTCAGCGGCAGATCCGCAATCTTCACACATCACCCGGATCCATTGGCTCGGAAAAAAGCAGATTTCGGCCGAGACGAATGCCGCGGGCCTCATGCAGATTTGGAACCTCCCTGAAAGCGCGCGGCTCGAAAATCAGACACTGGACAAGCTCGCCCTGGCGTTGGCGGGTCAACTCCCGATTACGAATCCTCCAGCGTCCACTACCACGACGAACACTCCCGCTGTCATCACCAATTATCACTCGTTTCTGACGGGCGCCAGCGCGCTGCTGCGGCCTTTGCTGGAAGACACGCTGCAACAGGAATGCTATTTTGAGCTGCACCAGCCGACCAATCAGCCCTGGGCACTGGCGCTCGCGGTCCGTGTCGGCGACGTCGGCGCGGCGCTTTGGGAAACGAATCTCGCCGCAGCGCTGCAGCTTCTGGGCGGCAGCCGCCCAGTTGCGGCCGCCAACGGCCACGGCTGGCAAATGCAAATTAATGATCTGCACACGCTGTTCCAAGGCATCCTGCCGCCCAGTTCCGCCCGCAGCCCTCAGTCCTCCGCCCTCATAGAGCTGTCTCGCTCGGGCGAATGGACGCTCCTCGGCCTGGCCTCAGGTCCACACTCCGTACTCCGAAATCCGAACTCCGCGCTCTCCACGCACCCGTTCCTCGCGGAATTCCGCAGCCGGCTCGACTCTTTGGGCCGCGGCGCTTCTCTCAACGCGACGACAACGAATTTCTGGCTCGACGCTGAACTGGATCTTGCCGACCTAGCTCCAATTGTTTGGCGCGAGGCGAGCCTGCTTCAAAACCTTCCGCGCATTGCGCTCACCGTCGTCGGCGATGGCCAAAATGTCCGCACCCGCGGGACATTGGACTTTCCCAAACCGCTGCTCTATCGAGAGGAGCCGTGGAACATCCCCACGAATCTTATTTCACAGCCCTTGGCCAGCTTCACCGCCATTCGCGGTATCGCCCCCTGGCTGGCTTCGCTAAAGGAATGGAACGACTTACAAGTCGGCCCTCCTCCCAATCAGCTTTTTCTCTGGGCGATGGAGTATCCGATGCAGACGTTTTTTGCCGCGCCTCAGCCCGAGGCCAGCAACCAGGTTGCCCGTTTGACCGATCAGATTTTGCAGCAAGGCGCTACTTTCTTCGCCACCAACGACGTTGCAACATTCGAACGATCGCAGACCAGTCAAGGCCTGGAATGGAAAGGGCTGCCGGTGATCTCGCCATTTCTGAGATCGACGCATGAAACCGGCGGGGACTTCCTGTTGGCTGGCTTCATGCCGCCCACGGCAACGAATCGACCGCCACCCATCGAGCTCATTTGGCAGATAACAGAGCGGGCCGATCTGGTTTGGTACGATTGGGAACTCACCGGGCCCCGAATTCAACAGTGGCTGGCCATCGGGCAGTTTTTTCGCTTCGCTATGTACCGGCAGCAGATGGTCAGCGAGTCGGCCTCCCTGAGCTGGCTCAAAGCCGCCGTCCCGAAACTGGGAAATGGCGGCACTACGGTTTCGCTCACCGCGCCGAATCAGCTATCGTTCGTTCGCCGCTCCAGCGTCGGTTTTTCGGCCTTTGAGTTGCATTTGTTGGCGGACTGGCTGGAATCACCCGATTTTCCGCGCGGAATCCACTCCTTTATACCCGTACCACCCGCGGAGTAATGAAACGACCGCGCCCCCGCGCTGGACCCAGCCCGCCGCCGCCAAGCCGCCCAAATCATTCCAGAGTGGAAACACCAGCCATAAGCCGCGTGTCCTCTGGGTGGTCAACTCTGTTGATCTGCCTGACCCTGACGTTCTTGACTCTGGCCGTCTATTGGCCGGTGCTGCATCACGAGTTCATTAACCTGGATGACCCGGTTTACGTACTCGGCAATCCCCATGTGTTGAGCGGTTTCACCTGGGACAATGTCAAAGCCGCGTTCGAGGCTGGTTACGCCGGCAATTGGCACCCGCTGACATGGGTGTCGCACCTCTTAGACGTGCAACTGTTCGGTCTAAATGCGGGGAACCATCACTTCACGAGCCTGCTCTGGCACATCGCCAACACTCTGTTGCTGTTTTTGTTGCTGCGGCAGATGACGGCTGCGCCTAGGCGAAGCGCCGCGGTTGCTGCGCTGTTCGCGTTGCATCCGCTCCATGTCGAATCGGTCGCCTGGGTGGCCGAGCGGAAAGATGTGCTCAGCGGATTTTTCTTCATGCTCACGCTCCTTGCTTACGTGAGATACGTAGAAAGTAGAAAGCAGAAAGCAGAGTGGCAACAGTCAACATCCAGCATCCGGCATCGAGCATCCGTCTTCTATCTGCTGGCGATTTTCTGCTTCGCTCTTGGGCTCATGAGCAAACCGATGCTGGTGACGTTGCCGTTCGTGCTGCTCCTGCTCGATTACTGGCCGCTGCGACGGTTTGAAGGAGTGCGCCCGCCCTCGGGTGCAGCGACGTCAGAAAAGTCGGGCGCTCCGATTAGCACCGGAGCATTAAGCTCATTGGCGCTTGCTGCGCCCGAGGACGGGCGCACTCCGATCTGGCCCCTCCTGCTCGAAAAACTTCCCTTCATCGCGCTTTCCGCGGCGTCTTGCATAATTACTGTTCTGGCTCAGCACCGTGGCAGCGCAGTGGCGACTTTGGACGTGGTACCCCTCGGGATGCGCTTCGAAAATGCCCTGGTTTCGCCTGTTGCCTACATCCGGGAAATGTTCTGGCCCGTCTCACTGGGGGTCTATTATCCGCTCGGGAACGAGATTTCAGCCTGGCAAGTGGTCTGCGCAGCCATCATCGTGATCGGACTGTCTGCTCTGACACTGACCAGCCTTCGGGGGCGGCCATATCTGGGTGTCGGCTGGTTCTGGTTTCTCGGGATGCTCATTCCGGTCATTGGACTGGTGCAGGTCGGCTTGCAAGCCAGGGCTGATCGTTATACTTACCTGCCCCTCATCGGGCTGTTCATCGGCATCATCTGGTGGACGAACGAGGCTTTGGTGAACTGGCGGTTCAGACGAACGCTCCTCACAGGCGCTGCGGCTACACTCGGGCTGGCTTGCATCGCGATCAGCCGGACTCAGGTGGGATTCTGGAAGGACAGCGAGACGCTTTACCGCCACACTTTGGAAGTGACTGCGGACAACTCCATCATCCACCAGAACCTGGGCACCTGGCTCATCACCCAGCAACGGTACGCGGAAGCTGAGCAGCAGCTTGCCGAAGCGATAAAGATCTATCCGCAGCTAGCTGACTCTCGCGGCGCCATGGCCCTTGCCTTGGCCTGCCAGGGCAGGAGCAAAGAGGTCATTCCCTTTTGTCGCAATGCGCTCGAGCTCGATGCGCGCTTGGTCGAGCCCCATTTTCTGCTAGCCAATGCGCTTTTGAAGCAGGGCGAACGAAAGGAAGCCATTGCGGAATACCGAGCGACTCTTGCGCTTGCTCCGAACCATTTTTGGGCTCTGAATGATCTGGCATGGGTCCTGGCCACGTCGAGCGATGGTAGTCTGCGCAACGGCGCCGAAGCTGTGGACTGCGCCGAGCGCGCCTGCAAGCTCACCCGGTTCGAGGACCCACAGTTTATAGGCACTCTCGCGGCGGCCTATGCCGAGGCAGGTTCGTTCGAGGAAGCCATCAGAACTGGGGAGCGGGCAGCGACTCTAGCCCTTGCAGTTGGTCGAACCGAGTTGGCAAAGAAAAATCAGCAACTTCTTGAATTATATCGCGCATACACGCCGGTTCGAGAGCAGGATTCAAGATAAGTTTATCGCGGCGCATGCAGCAATGCTCAAGGGCGTCATAAGGAATTCCGGTACGCGGGAACTGTTCAAGTTGGGGTCAAGCCAGCGTTGTTCTTTTTCGAAATCCATACCACCGACTCCACCATCACAGGGCGCAATGCAAATTTCCAAGCCTATTGGTTAGCTTCTCCCTTCCGCAAAGATTTCAGCGTCTCGCTGGCCTGAGTGAATTCGGGTCGAAGTTCGGTTGCTTTTTCCAGTTGCGTAATGGCCTCGTTAGTTTTTCCCTTCGAAAGGAAAGCGACCGCAAGATAGTAATGGGATTCCGCATACGAAGGCATTATCTCGAAGGCTTTTTGGAAATGAATAATCGCTTCGTCTGTCTTTTCAATTCCGAGCAATGCAATAGCGGATATAACTTACATTCCCACCGCCCAAGGATGGTTGTTTCTGGCAGCGGTGATGGATCTCTACAGCCGACAGATCCTAGGTTGGTCGTTATGGCAAAACCTGGAAGCGGGTGGCGCGCTCCAAGCGCTGGCGCGGGCCTTGGTCAAACGCGGCAACCCAAGGGCAGTGATCCACCATTCAGATCGGGGTATCCAATACGCCAGTGCCCTCTACCGAGAGCAACTCCAACGCAGTGGATTGATCGCCAGCATGAGTCGTCGAGGCAATTGCTATGATAATGCGGCGATGGAAGCCTTCTGGAGCACCCTCAAGCGCGAAGCCCTCGAGCAAAGTGCCACCTGGTCCAAGGACCGGGTGCGACGGGAAATCTTTGAGTACATCGAAGCGATTTATAACCGGAAGAGGCTCCACAGCTCTCTGGGCTACAAATCACCTGTGGACTACGAAACCACAAACTAATAACAATGAGAAAAACCAATTGTGCAGGGTCCAAGAAAAGGGGGGAAGGCGGGTGAAGCAAGAGCAACATAGGACTCCCGAAATGGAGAGGGCGTTGCAGGAGGCTAAATGGCGGGAGGAATCCGTTGTTCCCGTTCGAAAAGCTCCGTGCTCTTCATGGCAAGTGGAATGAACCTAGTGAGGGCCTTGCGTTTCTCCTCGGGGCCGAGATTTCTTTCTGACTGTCTCTACCAACTCGGATTAGCCTGGTGCGTGCATTGCATCCAAGCTGGAAAGCCGCCTTCCGGCGGGTTGTGATTCCGACCCGAACACCGGCGATATCTTCATGCGACCAAAGATCAACAACGCAGCGGCACCCAAACCAGAAAGCGCCAGGGTGGATGGCTCCGGAACCTGGGTGTTAGGGTTCAGGATCAGATCATTGGCATTGAAACCATCTGTCGAGGCCACGCCGTCCTTAAGGTTCGGAGCGGTCGGTGGGGTGATGCTTGTATAGTCTATCGTTTGCATGGCGAACGCAAGCACGCCACTATGGTCTGCACCCGAGAAGGCGCCGCCGCTGCCATCCCAAGCTGCGATCGCCAGGGTGACTTTACTGCCCGCGGGGGACACACTCGCCATATCGAGCAGACCCAGTTGAAAAGCGCCCAGGGTGATCCCACCAGGTACTGTATTGAAGTGCGTCGCCAGGGTGAAGCTGTTGGCCGACAGGGCGGCGTAGGCGGCTGCAGAGTTCCCCCCTCCAACGTTATACTGGTTGACGGTGGCCACGTTGAAGCTTGTGCCATTCAGGAACCAGACTTCCAGGCCGCCTGCAGCACCGCCCGTTAAGTAGCCGAGTCCCGAGAGGCTGCTTCCACTGGTGCCGTTGATCACGATGCCACCGTTGCAAGTGGTGTTGTTGAGGTTGATTTCCCCTTGAGCGAATACGTTTACAGCCATCCCCATGGTTGCCAGGGTGGTCAATAGCGTCGTCTTCATAAAACGTGTTGAAATGTTAGCCGTTGTCGTCTTGAATCTTTTGCCCGCTTATCGAACAGTAACCACTGCGCCTAGCTCTTTCAAGCCCCACGATTTTTTCTTGAACTCCTGCCGACTACCAATGCCAAGCTCGCTCGGTGACTAGATCAGGGCCCGCGACAACATACCACGTGGGAAAACTAGTCCAAGAGCCGCGTGAAAAATGACAAGAGGGCCAGGATGATGGTCCTGAATATTTCGAGCAATCGCTACCGCAAGATCTGATATAGACTTGAGAAATCGTCTGTCCACAACGGAATGATTTTCGTCTGCGGCGGCCGCGCGACCTCGCGAAGCGTGGGCGTTTCCAGGAAATGCGGGTCGCGGGTCAGCAGCACCCACACGGAGTAATAAATCCACCAGGTCTGACCGCCGGGACTGGCTGCGACGACCGCCGGGTCCCTGGGATTACATTCGATGACAGCGATATTGTATCTAAATTCGGCGGCGACATTGGCGAGAACCGGCTCAAGGTCCAAATAATGATTGGTGATGTGGACCGCGATTACGCCGTTGGTGTTAAGGTGGCGGTCGTAGAGAGCGAAGGCTTCGCGCGTCAGCAAGTGCGTGGGGATGGCATCACCGGAAAATGTGTCCAGCGCGATCAAATCAAAATGTTGCGGCGGCTCTCTTTCCAGCGATAGGCGAGCGTCACCCGGCACGAGTTCTACCTTACCCTGGCAATTAGAGAGATACTTGAAGCGTGATTTGGCCAGACGTATGACCTCTGGATTGATTTCGTAGCCTCGAAAATAATCATTCGTCCGGGAATAAGCGGCCAATGTGCCGATGCCCAGGCCAACCAGGGCGATACGCCGCGGGCCGCGACCAAGCGCCGGGATTGCCAATCCCGCGCCGCTGCGGCTGTTGTAATAGACCGTTGGCCAGGTTGCCCCCACCGGATGCACCATTTGCAAGCCGTGTCGGATGTTTCCGTGCGCCAGCGAAAAGTGGTGGAGGTCCGGGTTAAACTTGCCCGCTTCGAAGACCGTTAGCACGCCGTAAAATGTGCGCGTTCGTTCCGCCACCAGGTCCGAGAATCGGCGGGCCTGAGCGCGCAGCCCGAAACCGAGTACCACGAGAGCGACCGAAAGCGCGGGCAGGGCCACCCGGCGCCAAAACTCTGATTGGCTCACGGCATCTTTCCGCCGCCAGGTCGCCAGGAGGAATAAGAAACCACAGAGCAGCATGCCCAGATGCAGTTCGTAATAATCCTTAAAAATCAGCGGGGCGACGATTGCCACCAACACCCCCCCCAGCGCCCCGCCGGCAGCGATCACCAGATAAAAGGAGGTCAAGTAACGAGGCTCGGGCTTGAGCCGATAGAGCTCCCCGTGGCACACCATGCAGCACACGAACAGTCCGCTCGAATAAGCAACCAGTAGCGGCGGCAACGGCGCCTCGACTCCCTGCCGGAGCGCCCAGTACGTCGCAGCCAGCGCCGCGACGAGCGCCGGCGTGAAAATCAGCCGCTGATACCAGCGCGGGTTATCGAAACTGATGATGAAGCTTAGCAAGTAGAGCCCTAGCGGCAGCACCCACAGGAATGGGATCACGGCCACGTCCTGGCACATCTTGTTGGTCACCGCCAATAGGAGCACCGACGCACACGCCGCCAGCAGCAACCACGACACACGATCCAGAAACGAAGGCCGTACCCCGGGCGCGGAGGAGGGGTTGGCTGGCACGACTTCCGGGGCGGCGGCATACCCACGCGGCTCACTCCCCATCTCGGCACTAACGGCAAGCTGCGTTCCAGCCCCCGGCCCGGGATTGGCGGAAGCCTTTTTTCGCGCCGCTTCGGTGGCAACTGCACTCTGAACCTTGAGCCTGGAGCTCTTCCACAACTGGAAAGCGCTGAAGCCGCAAAATAGTACAAAGGCCTCCAGGCCCCACCCCCACATTTCCGCCTGAATTTTGCGCGTAAAATGCGTCTCGAAAAAAAACGGGTAACTCACCAGCGCCAGCAGCGAGCCGGCGTTCGAGAGCGCAAAGAGCCGATAAGGCGATCGGCCCGGGTTGGTTCGGCTGAACCACTGCTGCATGAGCGGTCCGGTCGAGGAGAGAACAAAATACGGCAGCCCAAGCGTCACTGTCAATAGTGCCAGAATCCGCGGCACAGGGTTTTCGCTCGCGCTCGGCTTCCACGAATCGGTCGGCGTAATCGGCAACATCACCAGGGCGGCGAGCAGCAGTGCCGAATGCAAAATGGCCTGCACCCGGGGCTTGAGCCAGCGCGTCGAGAAGTGCGCGTAAGCATACCCCACCAGCAGCACCACCTGGAAGTACAACATGCAGGTCGTCCAGACACCGGTTGCTCCTCCAAACCAAGGCAGAACATACTTGCCAATCAGCGGTTGGACGCCAAAGAGAAGGAAGGCTCCGGAAAAAATTGTCAGCGCATAAGCGGCCACAAGGTCAATTTCGGTGATCGGTACACTGCTCCGCCAGTATAAACTTTCGGTGTCGCGAAATTCCGTGGCCTTCGTTCAACTTCTGGTTTTCTCGCTCCAATCTAAGCTGGCATTGGCAAATACTCGCATCATCAGTGCTCCTTCCCCCATTGGCCCCGCTGCCGAGTTTGCTGAAGCTCTGCGGCTCAATCCTGATTACGCGGAAGCCAAGCGCCAACTCGAAGCCAGCTCGGCACGCAAAGCGAAGCCGTAAGAATTCAATGGAACCGCTAATGAACGCTGATATTCGCTAATGGAATCAGCCAAAGATGAGTCAGTGAGGGTTACCGGTGCTTCGCCTCAGAATTAGCGTCAATGAGCGAAGATTAGCGGTTCGTTCCTTCAGTCAGTCGCTTGCAGGAAGCAAAAGGTCTTGAATCTAAATAGACGGCGGTCAAAAAGCTGAGTGGCTTGGGCTTAGTGCGTCCCAATCTGTTGACCCGCAGCCACTTGCGGGTTATAATCATTGAGGAGCACGGCGGGATCCGACCTGATATTGTGTGCAACTGTTTGATTACAAATCACTTAAGCGTTGGCCGAGGTGGTTTGGCGGAACCGGTCTCCTTCCTCGCTGACCCGCACAAGGCTTGTCTTGTGCTTTCGAAAAAATGTTCAAAAAAAGTGCAAAAAAACTGTTGACTTACCCCTTTCGGTCTGTGATAGTGCAGGCACACACGGTAACACAAACTACACAAATATGAGAACAAAAGCACTATTAGGTGCTGCACTAATTCTTGCAGCAGGCGTCGCCACCTCCATGGCGCAAAACGTTTACTCCCTAAACGTCGTCGGTTACGTCAGCACGACATTGAAAAACGGGTTCAACCTGATCAACAACCCTCTGGATCTCGATGGCACGGGTTTCAACAACACCGTCTCTGGCACGTTTAGCAGCAACCTACCGACTGGCACGATAGTTTACACCTTTAAGCCTGACGGTTCCGGCTTCGACCAGTTTCAATACATTTCGCAGAAAGGCCAACCTGTGGCTTGGACTGCCGCTGGCAAGCTGAATCCGGGTATGGGCGCATGGGTCAAGATTCCGAGTAATAATCCGACTTTTACGTTCGTCGGCAACGTATTGCAGGGTTCGCTCAACAACACAAACGTCCGTTCAGTTGCCGGGTTTTCCTTCGTCGGATCCATGGCTCCACTCACCGGTGCCATTCAGCAGGTTTTGGGATATGTGCCCAACAGTAATGATGTCGTGTACCGCTTCAAGGCCGATCAGAGCGGTTACGACCAGTTTCAGTACATCTCTCAAAAGGGCCAGCCACTAGCTTGGGCACCGAGCGAGCCCGGCATTGATGTTGCTCAGGGCTTCTGGATCAACGCTGCGAAGTCTGGAACGACTTGGGTCAAAAACTTTACCGTTCAATAACCTAACCAAATCACCATAACAACAACAACTAACGGTCTAACCCACACATGAAAAGGACAATACTAACAATTCTGGCAGCCATGGGGATGGCTTTAGGCGTATTCGCCCAAGGCGCATTCGTCGTGGACAACCTAAACTGCGCTGGCGGCATAGTAGTCAACGGCACAAGTGGCACCAGCCTTTCCGGATTCGGGTATCTATCAGGCGGTAGTCCGGCCGGCCTCGAAGTCTGGTACCTGAACGGCACCAGCTTCACTCTCAACACCATCAACCAGTATAATGTTGGGGGGGGGAACCCGTCGGCTGCTTATGCCGCACTCTCGGCCAACAGCTTCACGTTAGCGACCAGCTTCGCCAATAAGCCTATTAACTTGGGTGGATTCTCGCTGGGGCAGTTGAATATCCCTGGCGTGACAGCTGCTGGTAGCGCAATAACGGTAGCCATCGCGGCTTGGGATGGCAGTGGTAGCAGCTTCGCTGGGGGTGCCCACGAGGGCGTGCTTGCGTTCACCATACCGACGGTGGACTATACCGCGCAACCGCCGCCGACTGCGAAGGACCTTACTACGTCGACTGGTCAAGGTGGGTCAGGCCCAGGTGGCTTCAATAGCTTTGACTTGGTCTTGAACGCCCCCTCACAGGTTCCGGAGCCTTCGACCTTCGCGCTCGCTGGTTTGGGCGCCGCTGCCTTGTTGATCTTCCGCCGCCGGAAGTAATCGAACAGGCCTGATAAAATTATCTCACGAGAGCCCCGATTCAAATCGGGGCTTTCCTTTTGTACCGACGCACGCGGCTGCCAACTCCCACCCTGTGTTGACACGAATCTCACTAATTTTCACGAATTCTCATGAGCTCCTTTCCTGATTGCTAGGCAATTCGTGTCAGACCCTTTCCTCTTGTCTTCGCTTTCAGGGAGTTCCACTCCAATCTCTTTGCGTCCTCTGGGGTTGCTTTTTGTTCGCGGAAAATCCGTGTGATCCGTGAAATCCGTGGTAAAACCGCCACCGGATGACCGCCGTTTTCAGGACAATACATAAGCACCGCGCTTGGATTGTGTTGGCGCTGGTGCTGCTCTTCGTGGCCGTCGTTCGCCTGCGATTGCGGGACATGCCGCTGGAGCGCGATGAAGGAGAGTACGCGTACGCCGGTCAATTGCTGCTGCAAGGCATCCCGCCGTACAAGCTGGCGTATAACCTGAAATTCCCCGGGACTTACGCCGCCTACGCTCTAATGATGCTGGTGTATGGACAAACCGCCGCCGGGATTCACGTTGGCCTGCTCCTGGTAAACATGGCTTCGATTGTCATGGTGTTTTTCCTGGGCCGGAAGCTGCTCGACTTGAGTGGCGGGCTGGTGGCCGCGACGACATTCGCGGTGTTGTCTCTGAGCGTTTCGGTTTTGGGTTTGGCGGCCCACGCGAGCCATTTTGTCGTGCTGGCGGCATTGGGAGGCACCTTGCTCCTTTTGCACGCTGTGGATGACGGAAAACCGGGAGTGTGTTTTGCCAGCGGAACTTTATTTGGTCTCGCGTTCCTGATGAAGCAGCCGGGAATTTTGTGGGGAGTGTTTGGGCTGGTGTATTTGGCCTGGTCGGAGCTAAGTGGCCCAAGTCGGGATGCTTTGGGCCGACTGCGTCAGTGGCGACTGGCCAGGCGAGTTCGGACCTCTCAAGCCCGACTCAGGGCGTCTGACGGAGGCCCCCCTCTCCCCTTCGTAAGGGGAGAGGACCGCCCGTGCTCCGTAGCACTGCGGAGGGAGGAGGGTGGGGGGTCCTCGACTCCGTTTTTGACCGCGCCGCCGTGGAAGCAAGGACTGGTGCGTTGCGCGTGGTACGTCCTGGGGCTGGTCACGCCATTTGCCGTGATGTGCGTGATTCTCTGGAAGGCGGGAGTGCTTGCAAATTTCGTGTTCTGGACGTTCACCTACGCCAACGAATATGTTTCGCAGTACTCACTTTTTGAAATGCCGACGGAACATATTCGTTTGGCGTTGGGCACCGTATTCGGCCCGAACTTCGCATTCTGGATCCTGGCAGTACTTGGTATGGTATTGATGTGGTGGGAAGAACGACTGCGGACCCGGCGCTGGTTCCTGGCGGGCTTTACATTCGCCTCGTTGGTGGCACTGAGCCCCGGATGGTACTTGCGCCAGCATTATTTCATCTTCCTGCTGCCGGCGGCCGCTTTGCTCACTGCTATCGCCATCTACCGCGGCCTGTACTTGGTGCGGCACGACCGCACGATCGAGCTATTTCTCGCAGTGCCGATCCTGGGACTGTTTCCGGTCGGACTGGGGACAGCATTGGTGGGCAACGGCTCGGTGTGGTTTGACCTGGGACCCGTGGCGGCTTGCCGTGAGGTCTATCCGCGGCAGATGTTTCCGGAAGACGCCGAGCTCGCGAGTTTTATCAGGAAAAATTCCCCGGCGGACGCGCGCATAGCGGTGCTCGGGTCTGAGCCGGAGATTTATTTCTATGCGCGTCGGCGATCAGCGACTGGTTATCTATATGCTTATCCTTTGGTGGAGCAACACGAACATGTGCTCAAAATGCAGGAAGAGATGATGCGAGAAATCGAGGCCGCGAGACCCGAGTACATGATTTTTGTGAATGTTAAGGAATCATGGATGTCGCAAAGCGAATTGGAGCAAAGGATATTCAGTTGGTACGAGCAATACTCAGGAACGAACTACGACCTGGTCCAAACTTTGCAAGAGAAAGTTGAGAACTCGGTCGAAAACGACCCGCAACTGACTGCCAGGCCTCCGGGTTATTTGCTGCTTTATCAACGCAAGAACGCTGCAAAATAGAGGGCGTCATGATACTGTGGACGGCGACGTTTGGGGCGGCGAATTCGGTCCCAACGTTTATCTTTATGGCGGCAGCGAGGGCGGCAACGTCGGGGGCAGCAAGGGGGAGCGGGGAGGGAAACTGGAGCTGGGGTTCTTGAGCCCGGGCACGACAGGCTGAGATTGAGGCTGGGCCGGTTCTTGCAACGCTTCGGCAAGCGGTGGCGGCAGAGGAGGCATCTCGTGGCCTTGATCGGTCATTTGAACATGCTGCGCGAGCATATGCATTGCCTGTTCCTCAGCATTTAATAAACGGGCTTGCCCAGGTTGCTGTTGAGTCTGGGCAAAAGTGGGGGCCGGCGCTTGATTCGCACTGCTGGGCGAAGCCGCCGGATTCTCCGCTCCAGGCATCCGAAGCTGACGGATCGGGATAGGCTTCAGCCCGCTGTCACCGCCTCCCGGGACACCGGGCTGGGCATACGCTAATTGGTTAGGTACACCCGGGATTGGTGCCGGCGGGGCACCGGTAGGCAGTTTGGCGCCGTTCTTGTTCATCGAAAGCGTCATGACCTGGCCGAAGTTTTTCACTTTGACAGTGCCGCCATCAAGGGTTGGATCGATCTCCAGGACCTCAAGCTCTCCGTCGCGTTGTCCCTCAGCCAGGATGAACGATTGGGGCTTGGCCGGCTCGGGGGGCCTGGCGGGCATTTTGGCGCTTAATATGGCCCGCTTGTTGCCGAAGATCGTTGTGATTCCCGAAATCGTAATGTCAGGTGCCGGCGGCTTGTCAGGTTCGGTTTTCGGCGGAGGAGATGGGGGCTTCAGGCCGAAGACATTCCGCTCCACAATCCCCTGGTAAGGGTTGGCGGTATCGGCGACAACCGACCCGGCCGCCGCGCAGAGCAGCAGGCTCCACACAGTCCAAACCGCGGTTTTCCTGGCTTCCGACATAACTAGAACATACCTTTCAAGGAGATAAACACCAGTTCCAAAATTTTGTTGCCCTGAAACCGGCGCTATCTCCAAATGTTATTATATGATTAGAGCAGAGGCTGTGCCAAAAGGACACTCGGCCATCGCAGGGGAGCCGAGGCTGTTCTGCTGCCGTAGGAGACGACGTGAGTCTCTCGTCAAGGTGTTGCGATAAGCTCCAATTTCGCCCCCCCAACCAATTGGTCAGAGACTCCTCACGTCGTCTCCTACAATCCCTGACGCCAGCTCTCAAAAAAATCCGTGTCATTGGTGGAATCCGTGGTAATAATCCCCCAGGGTCACCGAAGTGGCGCGTTCGTCTATCGGTTTAGGACACGGCCCTCTCAAGGCTGAAAGACGGGTTCGATTCCCGTACGCGCTACCATTCGGAAGTCGAAGGTCGAAGGGCCGAGAGTCGAGAGCAAGAATTCAACACCTAAACAATTAATAAAGAGAAATCCATGAAGAATGGCTTTCGTTTTCAAAATCTAAACGTCTGGCGGGAGGCGCGCGTCGAGCCTCGCTGTCAAGGATTCAAAAACGCCCTTTAGCCGATAACATCCGAAGCCGCGGGGCTGGCCTTTCGACTCTCGACCTTCGACGTTAGACTCTCGACCAAACAAATGCGCCCTTTTCAAATCATCTTTAATCCGACCAGCGCGGCTGAATTGGCGCGTATGCCCAAGGAATTGCAGTTGCACATCCTCGGCGAGTTCCGTGGTTTGCCGCAGCAAGTGATGCAAACCGAACTGGATCAATTCGGCAAATTGGAGCGCACGGGTAGAATTTTGCACCGGTTCCGCGTCGGCGATTACCGGGTTTATTTCGAGCGGCACGAGTTGGGCCTGCTGGTGCATCGCATTCTCAGCCGGCACACGCTGAAAGATTTCCTGTTCCGCTCCGGTTTGAAAATGCAGGAGGATGAGGCCCTCCAGCAGAACCCGAAGTTTTGGGAACTGATCGAGGAGGCGAAAGTCGCAACGCGGAAAGAATGAGGAACCACGGATTACACGGATGGCACGGATAGGAAACAAATCGTTCCGTGAAATCCGTGGAATTCGCCGTAATGTACGTGCGTTTCCCTCGATGCCTGGTAAGGGATCCGCATGAAACATGAGGAACTAACCCGCGACATCATTGGTGCGGCGATGGCCGTTTTGAATGGACTCAAACCTGGATTGGACGAAAAGCTTTACGAGAATGCGCTGGTTATCGAGCTGGTGGCTCGCGGCCACACGGTTGAGCAGCAGCGTGAGTATCCTGTTTATTACCGCGACCACTTCATTGGAAAGCTGGTGCCCGATCTCATCGTGGACGGCAAAGTCATAGTCGATCCCAAAGTGGTCGCAGCTTTCAACGAAACCCACACGGCTCAGATGCTCGGCTACCTGAATATCACGGGCTTGGAAGTGGCCCTACTGCTGAACTTCAAAGAAAGCAAGTTGGTCTGGAAACGGGTGGTGGCGGGATCTCCGGACAGAGGAGAGTCCACCGAAGGCACGGATCAAAAGTGAACTCATCCGTGAAATCCGTGAAATCCGTGGTAAAAAACTAAACCGGCATACGCTGAAAGATTCCTGTTCCGGGCAGAAAGAGTCATAAGCCACGGATGACCGGATGGCACGGATAGGAAACGAATCGATCCGTGAAATCTTGGTCAAAAATTATCGGATGTCCTCGCCCAGCTCGACGTTCCAGTAAGCGAGGTCGATGAAGTGCTTCCAACTGTCGTGCTGGTGCAGACTGAAGTTGATCTGCACGAACGGACGCCACTTGGGCCGTTTGGGTTTTCGAATAAGGTGAAGACCCGCCTCCTGCGGCGTGCGATTAGCCTTCTGCGTATTGCAACCGACGCACGAGCAAACAATGTTCTCCCACGAAGTCGGGCCGCCACGGTCGCGCGGGATGACATGGTCGAGGTTCAAGTCTTTGCGGTCGAATGACTTACCGCAATACTGGCAGGTATTCTTGTCCCTCTCGAAAATGTTGTGGCGCGTGAACTTGACCTCCTTCTTCGGCAAGTGGTCATAGACCATCAGCAGGATCACCCGCGGCACACGGATGCGGAAGGAGACAGTGCGGACAGATTCGGGATGGGGTTCCTGCTGGGAAAAATCGTGCCACTCAGTGAAGCTAAAAGTTTGGAAGGATCCGTCGCTGCGATCGAGAACAACCTGCGCGTGACCCTGAAAGAGCAGCGTCAGCGCCCGTCGCGCCGTGCACACGTTCACCGCCTGCCACAGTCGGTTGAGCACCAGCACATGTTGGTTGAGAAACGAACTCATAACCGTTCCAACTTGGCGCCAAACTACATAAATCGACCAAGGGTGTCAATCAACGCGGAGAAGCGGTCGCTAATCTATTGTTGACCAGGACGAGGTTTGAACCCTGGCACGGCTGGGGTGGGGGAACTTCCGCCGGGCGTTGCAGCCGAAGCGCCGGGCGTCGGCAGGCGAAGTTGCCTTGTGGGAATGGTTTTCAGTCCGCCTACGGCCGGATTTGGCACCGCGTTGACCGCGGGGTTGGCAACCGGATTTACGACAGGATTGAAACCCGGCGGCGGTACGTAGCCTCCGGGAAATGGTGGCACACCCGGGGCTGGAACGGGAGAGCCCGCCGGCAGCTTGGCTCCATCTTTGGCCATCGTGAGCGTCTGGACCTGGCCGAAATTGTTCACTTTGACGGTTCCTCCCTCAAGGGTTGGGTCGATTTCCAGTACTTCGAGGTCTCCGTCGCGCTGTCCCTCCGCCAGGATGAACGATTGTTGTTTGGCCGGCTCGGGTGGCTTGGCTGGCATTTGCACGCTCATCACGGCACGCTTGTTACCGAAAATCGTCGTGACCCCATTGAGCGTGATTTTGGGTGGTGGAGGTTTCTCGGGCTCGGCTGGCTTGGCGGGCGGAGGCGGTTTTAAACCAAAAACGTTGCGGTCCACAATACTTTGGTAAGGATTCGCGGTCGAATCGGTGCCAATCGCTCCGGCCCCTCCGCAGAAGATGAGGCTGGTCAAAATACAAACCACTGCTTTTTGACTCACCGACATGGTCTTAATATACCGGTTTCAGAGGTGAAAACTACTGCCAAATGGCGCTTTTCGGCAACGGGTCAGTCATGGCGTAGTGGCAGTGCCCCCATGCGCGATCAAAGTCGTGCGCTCCGCCCACTTCATGCGCCGCCACGGCGGTAGCCTTGCAGGTCCACCGTCACATGGGCGTAGCCAATCTTCTTCATAGCATCGGCCACTTTGGTCGAAAGACCATTCCCCAGGAGCCGGGGCAGCTCGGTGGGACCGACTTCGATCCGGGCGAGATGAGCAACGCGCTCCGGCGGTGCCTTCGGAGAATCCCCTGCCACTTTGTCTTCGACCGTCGTGGCCTTGAGCTCATGGTGGCGGACACGCACGTCGTAGAAACCAAGGTCTCGCAGGAAATTTTCCGCCTGTTCGATCATGCGCAGCTTTTCTTCTGTAACTGCCTCGCCGTGGGGGACGCGCGAACTCAAACAGGCCATCTGCGGTTTGTCAGCCGTCGGCAATCCGAGCTGGCTCGAGAGCAGACGAATTTCGGCCTTGGTCAGGCCTGCTTCTTTGAGTGGGGCGCGGATTTGAAACTCAGCCGCCGCCTGCGAGCCGGGACGATAATCGCCAACGTCGCTGGCGTTTTCGCCGTAGGCGATGACGGTGAATCCTTCGGCCCGGGCCAGCGACTCGAGCTCGGTGAAGAGTTCGTGCTTGCAGAAGTAACAGCGGTTGTTCGGGTTGGCGACGTAGGCGGGATTCTCGAATTCCTGGGTGCGAATCACGCGCACTGGGAAATGAAACTGCTCGGCTGTGGCCAGGGCTTCCGCCAGCTCGCGCCGGGGCAGACTAGGAGAATCTGCAATGACCGCCAACGACTTTTCTCCAAGAATCGAGTGGGC
Source organism: uncultured Verrucomicrobiota bacterium (assembly GCA_964446585.1). Lineage (GTDB taxonomy): Bacteria > Verrucomicrobiota > Verrucomicrobiia > Limisphaerales > UBA8199 > CAYUPI01. The sequence goes on along the minus strand of CAYUPI010000060.1, from coordinate 17,171 downwards.
CACGCAGGCCAGGAACGCCGAGTCCACGCCGCCGGAATACGCGACGAGGCAGGAGCCGTAGGACCGAACCAGGGCGCGCAGTTGTTCGTATTTATCCACTGCCACGAACAAAACGTGGCATTTCGCGAGAAGTTTGTCGAGAAACCAAAAGAAGCAGGGCAGTTGACAAAGTTAAAGCCAATGCCAAGGCGCTGTGGGAGACGACGTAAGATGTTCTCTGATCAACATGCTCCAACAGGACCACACCCAAACAGATCAGAGACTTCTCAGGTCGTCTCTTACAATCAATTACGCGGCACTTCTGCGTTGCCGGTCAGCAACCTGCGAAGCATACTCACTCAAAGCCGTGAGAGCACTCGCCCGGATTTTTCATATCCCTTCAGAGCGTCTCATTAACACCGGGGCTTTAGCCCGGTGGAAAGACGTGTTCGTGGCGGGAAAACTGTTTCAACATTTTGCCAAGAGCTGCTGCAAGCCGTTGAAACGGCTGGCTCGTCCTCCTGCACCACTACACCGGGCTAAAGCCCCGGTGTTAATGGGAGCCGTTCCGCCATCCCGTGACATTTGCACGCTCGGCGGATTGGTTTTCGTCTCCGTTACTTTGGCGGTTTGCTGCGCAACGGCCCAGCCCGCGAGCGGCCGGTTCGAGTCGCTCGGCATTCCCGTTCGCGTGGGCGGATTGATGGGCTGCATCGTCGGCCCCAACGGCAAAGGCGGCGAAGCGCTCTACTTCAATTTCAACCAGATCAGCGGTCGGCTTTTCCTCGTGCAAGTGGACCCGGACACGGGAGAAGCGCGGCAGTTCGACGCGCCGCAAGGGCCCGGAGCGTGGGCGCTGATTGTTGGGCCGGATGATAAGATCTATCTGGGCACCTGGGATGGAGCCCTAATTCTACGGTTCGACCCAGGGCAGCCGGACCGAGGCCTGGAAGTCGTCGGCAAACCTTCTTCTACTGAGGAATACCTGTGGCAATTCGACATCGGAAAGGATGGCAAGATCTACGCCTGCACTTATCCGAATGCGAAACTGGTGAGTTTCGAGCCAAAAACCGGAGCGATGGCTGACCTGGGCCGCATGCACCTGACGGAAATGTACGCGCGGAGCCTGGCGGTCGGACCGAATGGGAAATTGTATGTCGGGATCGGCACCGAGAAGGGAGACCTGGTGGTGTTCGACCCGGCGACGGGTCAGCATCGGAGCATCCGGCCGAACGGACTGGAAGGGGCCAAAGGCTGGAGCACAGTCGGCGTGTCGCGCCGGGCGGATGGGCAGGTGTACGCGGAGTTCGGAACGAACCTTATGCGCCTCGAGGACGAAACCGCCGCAATCGTTCATAGCGGTCCGGAACGGCCTCCGCTCAAGCTGCGCGATGGGCGCGTGGTAGCAGCTTTCGGCCGCGGCACATTTTCGCTGAAGGACCCGGCCGCGGGCAAGGTGGCCGAGCGCACTTTTAAGTACGCGGGCGCCGGGGACCACATCTTCATGCTTGGGGTTGGGCCGAGCAACTGCGTCTATGGGAGCACCGCCATGCCGCTCGAGGTTTTTCGGTTCGACCCGCGCTCAGCTCGCACTGAGCACCTCGGCGCGATGCCGGGCGGCGAGGTTTATTCGGTGCTGGAATATGAGCACGGGCTATATCTTTGTTACTACGGTGGCGCGGTGATGAACCTTTACGATCCGGCCAAACCATTCTGGAGATTCGGCTCGAGCCCGGACAGCAACCCAATCTCATTCGGCGGTGTAGGCGACGGCCACCTGCGGCCCCGGGCGATGATTCGGGGGACTTCGGGCCTGATCTACGTTGGCAGCGAACCGCCCTACGGTCAACTGGGCGGGGCGATGGGCGTGTGGGACCCTCAGCAGAACCGCACGATAGAAAACTACCGAAACCTGATCACGAACCAGAGCATCGCTTCCCTTGCATTGGATGCGAAGAGCGGGCTGATCTTTGGCGGCAGCGCTATTTACGGCGGCGGCGGCACTCGGCCCGTCGCGAAAGAGGCAAAGTTTTTTGCGTTCGATCCACAGCGGAAACAAAAAGTCTTCGAGGCCGCGCTTGTGCCGGGCGCAGTCAAGTACCCGGCAACGGTGGTCGTGCAAGGCAAAGTTTTCACGACTCTTGGCGACAAATTGCTGGTCTTCGATCCACGCACGTTGAAAGTGGAGCGGACACTCATGCTCCCGGGCGCGCAAATGGACATCTCGCTCGGGCTTTCGCGCAGCGGGCAGTTGATCGGCCTGACATCGAAAGGCGTCTATGGAGTCGATCCCGAAAAAATGGAAATGGCCCTGATGGCCAACGCGCCGGTGCCCGTGAACTGCGGCTTCGCGCTGGTGGATGACGCGGTGTATTTCGGCTCGAAGGCCGAGCTGTGGCGGTATCGGCTGCCGGAGCACGACGCCCGCAATGCAAACCAGGAGGGTAAGTGAGGCGGCGATCGAAATCCGAAATCCGAAGGCCGAAATCCGAAGGAAATTCGAAACCCGAAGGCCGAAACCGCGAGGGCTCGTCCGAATCGCTGGCACCGATTCTCTCTAGCCGAGCATTAGCCATCGGGATTTCGGCCTTCGGGCTTCTTTCGGATTTCTGGTTGGTGAGCTTTGCAGTTGTGCTGTTAAGCCTGTCTAGCACAGGCGGCGCGGAGCCAGCCCGCGCCGCGGACCGTTGGAAGGCGGAAGCGCCACGCGACGAGATCCGACCTCTGTTTGAGTTCAAACTCGGCGGTGGACCGGGCGGGCAGGACGTGCTGGTTATTCGCGCCGATGCCCGAGAGGGGCTCGATGGCCACTGGACCAAGACGTTTCCAGTCAACGGCGGCCAGTACTACCGCTTCCAGGCGCTGCGACGGACGAAGCACGTAACGTCGCCGCGACGCTCGACGTTCGCTCGGGTTTTGTGGCGCGACGCCCAGGGTCGGCCGGTGTACCATGACGAACCGGGCGCTAACAGCTACGCCCCGAACCATGCGCCGCTGGCCGAACCGGAATATCCGCCGGACGGCGCGACGGTTGCCAACGGTTGGTCGGAGGTTGGGGACGTCTATCAGGTCCCGTCCAAGGCAACGCAGGCGATTGTGGAGTTATACCTGCGCTGGGCGCCCCGAGGCCGCGTCGAATGGAGCTCGGTTTCTTTGACTGAGACCACGCCGGCGCCGCCGCGCATCGTGCGACTCGCTACCGTTCACTATCGGCCCAAGAGCGCCAAGACGACTCTTGAGAGTTGCCGCCAGTTCGCCCGGTTTATCGAGGAAGGCGCTCAAAAGAAGGCTGACCTGGTTGTATTGCCCGAAACACTCACCGTCACCGGGCTGGATTACGTTTCGGCGGCCGAACCAATTCCCGGTCCTGCAACCGACTATTTCGGCGAATTGGCGCGACGGCATCACCTGTACATCGTGGCTGGGCTGGTGGAGCGCGACGGCCACCTGATCTATAATGTCGCAGTTCTCTTCGGGCCGGATGGCTGCATCGTGGGCCGATACCGGAAAGCCGCGCTGCCGCGCACCGAGATCGAGGCCGGCGTCGCTCCGGGCGCCGATTATCCTGTGTTCGAGACACGTTTCGGCAAAGTCGGCTTGATGATCTGTTACGACGGATTTTTCCCCGAGGTCGCGCGGCAGTTGAGTAATCACGGCGCGGAAGTGATTGCCTTCCCGGTGGCGGGTTGCAATCCGTTGCTGGCCGCAGCGCGCGCCTGTGAGAACCACGTCTTTTTGGTGAGCAGCACGTACACCGATGTTTCCGACCACTGGATGATTTCCGCCATCTACGATCGCGAGGGCCAGGTCCTCGCCCAGGCGAAGGAGTGGGGCACCGTGGCGGTGGCTGAGGTGGACCTGGGCAAACGGCTCTATTGGTCGAGCCTGGGTGATTTCAAAGGAGAAAATCCGCGGCACCGCCCAGTGTGGCGCGAGTAGTTAGACAAGAATCGCGCGCGGTGACGCTTAGTGGGCTGGAATCGCGTTCGCAAGCGCTGGCAGCAAAAACCGTCGGAGTTTTCAGACTCGGAACGCTGCGCAGCCAAAGGCGCTGGCCAAATCCGCTGTTCATTTGAAACAAATCGGCCTGTAAGCGGGTAGTAAGGGTGGATGAATGCGAGAAACCTGGAGAACCGAGCGATGAAAAACTGCGTTGACGAAAAAGCGGCGGCGAGCCGCAAAGCAAAATTTGGCGTGAGAAAGAGCCTCTGGGCCGCTCTGGTGTTGGCAATGGCCCTCGCGGGCGTCAATTCTTTGAACCCCATCTCTGCAACCAGAATCGAAAACCTGGACATGTTCAGCCCGCCTCCCGCGGCAGAGCAGACGGCCAGTTTGCGAGATGGGTATTTCCGCAGCGGCCAGTGGCGAGCCGATTTGCTCACCCTGGCCTCGGCGGTGCGCTTTCTGATGACCTCATAAAATCACAGGAACTGATCTGAGAAGGCTCCGATCAGCAGTGGAACCTATTGAAGCTTGTGCCTCGTTTCGAGCGTGTCGCGCAAATGGGGCGAAGCCTGAAAGGTAGGGCGCGCTTGGGACGGCGCGCCCTACCTTCAACGGTTTGGGCACCACGCCCACGAGTCGGTACTTATTGACTGCTCGGATTGGATGCGCCGAGAGATATCGGCATCTATATCCTGTCGCCGAGTCGGGCGGGACGATCCCTGGTTAGAGAACCATTCCTCTTGCTTCGACCCTGGGGCACACTACACTCCCGCGCGAAACTGCCTCCAGTCTCGCGATGGAAATTTGGGACCTCCACTGTCACTTGTCGGGAGTGCCGGGGACTACGCCGGAGGCGCGCCTGGGCCGGCTCCTGAATTACGCCGACCAGTTGGGCATCGCGCGGTTATGCGTGTTCATGGGCCTGGAATGGAGCTACGACCCGTCACCCGAAAAAATGCGGCAAGAGAACGATGAAGTGCTTCGAGCGCTTCGTCATTTTCCCGACCGGGCATTTGGCTTCGTTTATCTTAACCCCAAGCATCTCCAAGCGAGCCTCGACGAGTTCGACCGCTGCGTCCGAGATGGACCGATGGTGGGCGTAAAACTTTGGGTCGCTCAGCATTGCAACTCACCTGAGCTCGATCCGCTGGTGGAACGCGCGGCGGAGCAGCAAGCTGTCGTGTTTCAACACACCTGGCTTAAAATCACCGGTAATCTGCCCGGTGAATCCACGGCGGTGGAACTGGCGCAATTGGCCTCGCGGCACCCGCGGGCTAACCTTATCTGCGGTCACTCTGGCGGTGACTGGGAAGTAGGATTGCGCGCAATCCGGCCGCACCACAACATCTACGCCGACCTGGGCGGCGGCGACCCGGCAGCCGGCTTTACTGAGATGGCAGTCCGCGAGCTGGGCGCCCAGCGCGTGCTCTATGGCAGCGATGCCGGCGGGCGCAGCTTCGCCTCGCAATTGGCCAAAGTGACCGGTGCGGATATTCCGGCTTCGGCCCGGCGTCTCATTTTGAGTGAGAATCTGAAGCGGCTGTTGAGGCCAATCCTCCAGCGGAAAGGAGTTCGATTGTGAACCGCCAGACGGACTTCGGCGCGGATAGTTCCTTTGCTTCCAACCGGCGTGGCTTTCTGAAGACCGCCTTTGCAGCAAGCGCCCTGACCGCCATCCAAACCGAAGCGATGGCGGAGATTGAGCAAGGCCCTCGCTCCGGCAAACTGATAGATGTCAACGTTAACCTCGGACGCTGGCCGCTGCGCCGCGTGCGCTATGACGATACGGCGGCACTGGCGGCCGTGTTGCGCTCCCAGGGAGTCGAGCAGGCGTGGGCCGGTAGCTTTGAAGGCCTGTTGCACAAGGACATCGCTTCGGTGAACTCGCGGTTGACCGAAGAGTGCCGCCGATATGGACGTGGAATTCTGATTCCGTTCGGTTCGGTCAATCCTAAGTCTCCGGATTGGGAAGAGGACTTGCGCCGCTGCGCCGAGCAGCACCGTATGGCCGGCATTCGGCTGCACCCGAATTATCATGGCTACAAGCTTGACGATCCGGACTTCGCCCGGCTGTTGCGGCTTGCGACGGAGCGACGCATGCTCGTGCAGCTTGCATTATTGATGGAGGATGAGCGCATGATGCATCCCCTGCTGCGGGTCGAGCCGGTTGAAACCGCGCCGCTAGCCAACCTGGTCAGGCAAATTCCCGGGCTGCGGCTGGTGCTCCTGAATGCGTTGGGGAAATTGCATGGTGATCCTCTGCGCCATCTGCTCGCCGCCGGAGAAGTCTATGTCGAGATTTCTATGCTAGAAGGTGTAGGCGGGATCGAAAATCTGCTCGAGCATGTGCCGCTCAATCGGCTGCTTTTTGGCTCTTATGCGCCGCTGTTTTATTTCGAGTCGTCGCTCCTGAAACTAAAAGAGTCGCGACTGAGCGCGGAACACCTGCGCGCAATCGGCCGCGGAAACGCGCAAGGGTTACAGGCGAATCGTCGTTAACTGCCCATGCCGCGAGGCATAAACGACCGCTTGGCAGGTGCGGGTTCGCTTCCAGAGCCTTGACGCCGGATACCTGCGTGACCAGAACCTGGCCGCTAGGCTTCAGGAAACAAGAATTCGATTTCTGGAAAGGCGGCGAGTCGGCGCCGATCGTTTGTCAAATGTCTGCAACCAAGGGCCGAAGCTTGTCCGCGAATTAGAAAATCGGGCAGAACCGGCTTGCGGTCAGCGGCAGACGGAAAGGCGCGTGCGAAGGCAAGGCCCGCCCGCCACGCCGCATCGAAATCCAGATCGATTCGAGTAAAAAGCTCGAGGTCCTCATCAACCGCCTGCCGGGTGCGGCCACCGGCCGCCAGTTCACCGTAACTAACGGAACTGACAGCCAGTTCCTCCTGCCCTGCCCAATGTTCCAGGGCTTCAAGACATACTTGATGATCCTCGTGGCTCTCATCCAGCCAGGCGACCAGGACGGAGGTGTCCACAAGAATCATGGCCGCGTCCGGCGCAGCAGTTCCTTGCCGGAAATCCGGCCGTCCCAGGAGCCGGCACGCTCGCGAATGTGCTTCTGGAATTCGTTGAGCACTCCGGGCTTTTTCCTCGCTTCGATTACCTGGCCATGAACAGCCCACTGCAATACGGTGCCGGGCGCAATCCCGAGCGCACGACGGATCGGATTGGGGATGGTCGTGGTGCCTTTCATTGTGACGACAGTCTCTGTCATAAAAGAATCTTACCGGTAAGAGTATTACCCTGTCAATACCCACTATTGGCCGATTAATAGCCCAATAACCCAAAACGGTGTTGAAATCGGACAAGATTTGCTGGCGAAAACACGTTAAGTTGCCATGCTCGGTTCGTGGCCCAGAAAAACCCAATCCCATCAAGTCCGGCGCCTGGTCGAATTTCCCGTCGAGATTTCCTGACCGCGTCCTCGGTGGCAGTGGTTGCCGGGGCGCTCGCTCCGGCGAATTCCGGCGGGGCCGAGCCTTCAACCGCCTCGGCCAAACTTGCGCTGCACGGCGGTGAAAAGGCGGTCAAGCTGTCGCTCCAGCGTCCGGCCCGATGGGGCGAACCTGAGCGGGAGCGACTCAATGCCATGCTCGGCCAGAATTCGCTTTTCTATTGGAAAGGACCGCAGACCACGCTGTTCATCGAACGTTTCAAAAAGGTTTGCCCGATGAAATATGTGATGCCGTGCTCGTCCGGAACGGCAGCGCTGCACATTGCGGTTGCTGCGGCTGGCATCGGGCCGGGTGACGAAGTAATCACGTCGCCGATAACCGACATGGGCACGGTGATCGGCGTGCTTTATCAGCAGGGCGTGCCGGTGTTCGCAGACCTCGGCGCCAGCACCTACAATTTGGACCCGCCGGACGTCGAACGCCGCATCACACCGAGGACAAAGGCGATCATCGCCGTGCACCTGTGCGGCAATCCATGCGACCTGCGCGCGCTCAAGGCGCTCGCGGACAAGCATGGGCTGGCGCTGATCGAGGATGCGGCCCAGGCGTGGGGCGCGAAGTACCGCAGCGAACCCATTGGCACACTCGGCCAGTTCGCCTGCTTCTCCTTGCAAGACAGCAAGCAAATCACCTGCGGCGACGGCGGCGTGGTGGGCTCGAACGACGAACGGTTCGGCCCGTTGCTGCAGAAATTCGGCGACAAAGGTTTCGACCGTTTAAAGGGCGGATTATTTGAATCATTCGCGACGAACTATCGGATGAGCGAACCGCAGGCGGCAGTTGCGGCGGCGCAACTGGATCGGCTCGAAGCAATCATCAGCAAACGCGCCCGGTTGGGGAACCTCCTCACCGAACAGATCGCCGGATTGCCCGGCGTGCTCCCGCATCAGGTGCATCCCGAAGACCGCTGCAGTTACTGGTTCTATTTTTTCCGTCTCCAGCCGGGCAAAGTTCGTTGCGACCGGGCGGAATTCGTCAAAGCGCTGGTGGCCGATGGTGTCGAAGCTTCCGCAGGTTATATCCCGGTGCCGCTACATCGAAACCCCGTTTTCCAAAAGCACGCCTTTTTTGGCGGCCGCTGGCCCGTCCGCGAATTCGGGTTGACCACGATGGATTACACCAAACATCAAACGCCCGAAGCGGAAGCGATCCTGCAGACCGGCATCCGCATTACCATCCATGAAGCGATGACCGAAGAATACATCACGAGCGTGGGTGAAGCTGTTCGCAAGGTCGCCCACTACTACGCGGCGTGACGGATTAAGGTGGTTGACTTCAGGCATAGAAAAAGTGATTTTCTCCCGCGGTCGTCGAAGTCGGACACTTGAGGATCACCCATTGTTTTGACTGAATAACGAGTCATTTTGAGAAGTCTGAATCATACGTATATGTATAACTTTATTATCCATTGGCGCCGGTTCCTCCTTGTCCTCGTTGTCGCACTCGCTTCTGCGAGTTGGCTCAGAGCCGCCTCGGCAGCCACGACCAAATCCTCCGGCGCATCGTCCGCCCGAGCAGTCGGGCCGCAGCGCACGGCTCTCGATGATTATGTGGCAGCGCCGGACACCAATTACAGCTTTCATCTGGTGAAGACCGTCCCTGGCAAAGACCAAACCACGTTCATTCTGGACATGACCTCCCAGGCATATCTTACGACCAATGAGGTGGACCGGCCCATTTGGAAGCATTGGATGATCGTTGTGAAGCCGGACAAGGTGGCCACTTCAAAATCATTTCTCTTCATTTCTGGTGGCAACAACAATAGCTCGCCCCCGAATTCGGCTGATGGGAATATGGCCGGTATTGCCGTCGCTACCAAGTCAGTCGTGACCGAATTGAAAATGGTCCCGAATCAGCCGCTGGTCTTTGCGGGGGAAACCGAACGGCGCGTGGAAGACTCGTTCATCGCTTACACGTGGGACAAGTTTCTTCGCTCTGGCGATCCGAAGTGGCCCGCTCGTCTGCCCATGACCAAGGCAGCGGTGCGTGCAATGGACACGGTGACGGCGTTCTGCGGCAGTGCAGAAGGCGGCAATGTCAAAGTGGATTCATTCGTCGTGGCGGGCGGGTCCAAGCGAGGTTGGACCACCTGGACGACTGCGGCCGTGGACAAGCGGGTCATCGGGATCATCCCGTGCGTTATCGATGTGCTGAACATGCAGCCCTCCATGTTGCACCACTACGCCGCCTACGGTTTTTGGGCGCCATCGGTGGGAAACTATACCGCTTTCCACCTCATGGACTGGAACGACACGCCGGAATACCAGGCTTTGCTGAAGATCGAAGAACCGTACCAGTATCGCCAGCGGTTCACCATGCCCAAGTTCATCGTCAACGCCGGGGGCGACCAGTTCTTCCTGCCGGATTCGTCCCAATTTTATTTCAATGATCTGCCGGGCGTGAAATATCTCCGCTATGTGCCCAATGCCGACCACTCGCTCAAGGGTTCCGACGCTTATGAAACATTGCTGGCTTGTTACAATGCGGTGATCAACGATCTTCCCCTGCCCCAGTTTTCCTGGACACTGGAAAAGGACGGCTCGATGCGCGTAAAAACGAAAGAGACGCCGACGGCAGTCAAGCTCTGGCAGGCGACCAACCCCGATGCCCGCGATTTCCGCATGGAGACTTTGGGACCGAAATACGAGAGCACGCCGCTAGCCGATGAGGGCAAGGGTTTGTATGTCGCCAAAGTTCCGCCACCGCCCAAGGGGTGGACCGCCTTTTTCGTCGAACTGACTTACCCGAGTGGCTGCCAGGCCCCCTTTAAATTCACGACGCAAGTTGCGGTCGCGCCCGATGTGTTGCCCTTCAAGTTTGTCTCCAAGGGCAAACCGCAGTGAAAAAGTCCGAATGACGAAATCTGAGACGCGGTTCAGGGTGGTGTAAATCAACCCGCCTGGGCGACGTTTTCGGTTTCGGTTTTCGTCATTCTTTCTTCATTTCGATCCTCCTGTTTCCCCTGTGGTCGCTGGCTTTGGCGCAGCGGGCTGCGCAACACTCGCTTCGGGTAGATGTCGATCGAACCAATCGCCCATCACCTTCACCTCTTCTGGAATCGTCATCCACGGATGTCCTCCGCCCTTTTTCACAATGAGCTCGGCGGAGCCGCCGGCCGCCTTGAGGACCTCGACCATCTTTTGCGATTGTTGCAACGGTACGAGCGGATCCGCATCCCCGTGAATCAAGAGGAACGGCACGGGTGACGACTTGACCAGGCGCGCGGGAGATATTTGCTCGGCCCGCTCTTTCAGTTCATCTTCCGAATGGCCCTTGGCACCGCCAAGGAACAGCAAATCTCCGAGCATGTCGAAATTCGCCACCTTCCCATTCCAATCCAAAAAGTCGGTGGGTGGAAAGAAAACGGCCGCTGCTCTTACGCGCGTGCTCTGCCGAAGCAGCGGGGTGTTCGCATCGGCGTCCCCGTCCTCTGCCGTGACGGCGACCAGTGTCGCCAGGTGGCCGCCCGCGGAAGCTCCACTGATGCCTAATCGTTCCGGATCGATTTTGTAATCCGCCGCGTGCTGTTTGACATAGCGAATTCCCAGTTTGACGTGGGACGACATCTCCAGGCCCGTGTATCGCGTGCGCGAGCCGGGGCGCATCGCAAAAACCGCATAACCGCGGGAGCAAAAGATAGTGTAAAACTGCCCCATGGTGTGTTCGCGAATTTTGCCGCGGTCTGAGTGCCAGGCGCCGCTGACGACGTCGATGATGGCCAGTCCATTGGCTTTTCCCTTGGGAGTAAAGATGTCCATTAACAAGCCGGTGCCATGCACCTCGCCATAAACGACATCTATTTTCTGTTCGTAAGGAAGCGTGGAAGTCTCCTGGGCAAGAGCTCCCCACGCAGACACAATCGCCAATGACGAGGCGCCAATTAGTATTTTGAGCGTTTTCATAAATCAATCCACCTGCAACCCGGCCAGATAATCGTCGAGCTGCTTCTGCATCGATTCTGATTGCTGGCGCAGCTTTCGGAGCTGTTCGCGCAACCCCTCGATTTGAGTCTCCTGGTCGTCGAACTTTTTGACGTAACGATTGTAAACATCCGAGTTCTGCGCCAGGACTTTCATATTCTCGCGGATGCGCGCTTGCTCCTGGGAAATGTCGTTGATTTGCTGGTTGAGCTGAGTGCTGCGCCGTTCCAGGTCAGTGAGGGAGTTGCGCATGCTGACGACTTTCTCCAACGCTTCTTTCAGCTTCGGGCTGATGCCCCGATGTCGCGAATAAAACATCAAGGCGTTCACATCTGCGTTCAGCATACCGATGCTTTCGCTGGTGAGTTGTTCTTCGTTAATGACCAGTCTTTCGCTCTTGCCAGGTTCGAGCGCGACTTGAAAGCGATAGACCGAGGGCGTGCGCTCAACCGGCTTGGGCGGCTCGATCAGCTTCCACTCCGGGCGCACAGGATGCTCGATGAGAACGGTGCGTTTCTCGCTCGCTTTGATGCGCAACTTATAGATCTTGGTCTGGAGCAAGCGGTGTTTGATCGCGATGACGCCCTTGCGAATCTGAATCGACACTATCTCGTTGGTCCCGGTCTGTTCAGATGGATCGACCTCGATTTTCAGATCCAGCGCGTAGGAGAGCAACCGCTCTTCCTTGGGCTGCAAGTCCTCGATTCGGGCGTCCCCGGCGTAAGTGCCACCGTCGAAAACCGTGATCGGCCCCTGCATCAGGTGCAGCCCCGAAGTGTTTTTCAGCCGCAGGCCATTGAGTGGGAACTTGCGCTGGACGCTCTCGTTGTAGATCGAGAGTTTCTCGGCTTCGAGCGACGCGTTGACGATCGGCAGCAGGGCGGATTTCTGGCGGGCCACGGTGACCGGCTGGTCGATGGCATACTGGAACAATTCGCCTGCGGCGGCGGTCTCCGCCATGGAATTGACGCCGCTGTCGGCCAAAGCGAATTTAGCAATCGCCCTCGGTTCCTCCGTAGCCGCGGCCCTTGCGGCAGGCGCAGCGGCTGGCATGGCCTTCCGCATCAACCGTTCGGAGTGTAAGCCGCCGGCCACCGCCATATCCTTTTCTCTCCCTTCCACAGGAGCCTCGTAAACCGGCGGCTTCAACAAAGCGTAGATTTCCGGCACAACGGTCGGCCGCGGCACATAAAGCGACTGATACAGGTCCATAACAAAACTGATCGGCCGGCCCGACACCAGCGTCAGGTTGACCGCTGTCCAATCCTCATCGGTCGTATTCTCGACGATCGCCCAGCCTTGCAGAAAGGGCGATTTCTTCTCTGCCAATTCGAGCCGGTAGCTGGTCTTCCAAATCGGCGCCTCCAGGATGTACCCGACACTGACGTGCCGTTTGCCCTGGCCGGTGAAGCTCAACAGCACGGGCTTTCGTTGCGTGTCGTGGCTGGTGGCCAGCACCTTTAGCGCGTTCCGAAACTCACTGTCGATCGGTGAATTGAGGATCCGGATTTGTTGCACCTGCTCTAGCGGAATGGCGCGGAGACCCTGCGCCGTCATAAGATTCAAAACCTGAATCCGAATCACTTCGTCTCTGACTTTTTGCTCCTGGGCTTCGGTTCCCACGATGACGCCCTGGATTTCCTTGGGCGCAGAGATCTCCCCCTCTATTCCTCGCATGCGGTTGAGCAACTCAGCCAGCGGCGGGTTATCCGTCAGGTCGATGGCAAAAGACTTGAGCGTCCGCTCGATGGGATCGCGCGATCCGAACACGACCGGTGCGATTTTTCCGCCACCGAAATCCTGCAGCACGAGCGACTTCAACAGGTCATTGATCTGCTCGGTGCGGAACGACAGCTCAACCGAAGCGTCTCCCGCGACCTCGCCGTCGCGCTGGAAAAAGCCAACACCGCTGGTGAAGAGCACCACGCGCTTGACCGGCAGCTCAGCGCCGGCGCACGGCAGGACCAGCCAGGGGAGGAGGCCGCAGGCCAGCGCGGGCAGCCACAGGCTCAGGCTTCTTTTCATGGAGAATGTTTCTCGACCGCGGAGCGGCTAGTTTCATTGCCAGCTTGCTGCCACGCGGACGGGCACGCAAGCCCCAACTTGCTCCCATAAGCAGCTCGTTTGCGACTTCTTTTTCCCGCGCTGAGGCGGTACGCTGGGCTGTGCCTGACAACCGACTCAAACGCGGTCTGCGCGCTACTTTCATCGGGTTGGCGACGAACTCCGTGCTGACGACTGCCAAGCTGGTCGCCGGCATTTTGGGCCATTCTCATGCGCTGGTGGCCGACGCCGTCGAATCGCTGGCCGATATTTTCAGCTCGGTCATCGTCTGGCGCGGCCTGGTGATTGCCGATGAACCGGCGGACGAAGACCATCCCTACGGCCATGGCAAAGCCGAACCGATCGCGGCGGCCATCGTGTCGGCCATGCTCTTTCTGGCAGCGGTTTGGATCACAGTCGAGGCCTTCGGCGAAATCCGGAATCCGCATTCGGCGCCCGCTCCATTCACGCTCGTGGTCCTGGTTGTCGTGGTGGTCATTAAGGAAAACCTATTCCATTTCGTTTTGCGGGAAGCCACTCTGGTGGAAAGCTCCGCGGTCCGGACGGACGCCTGGCATCACCGCAGCGATGCGATTACGTCGCTGGCCGCCGCCATCGGCATCACCGTCGCGCTGGTCGGCGGCCGAGGCTACGAAATGGCCGACGACGTCGCGGCGATTGTCGCGGCGGCAATCATCGCCTGGAACGGCTGGCGCCTGGCGCGGCCTGCCGTTAATGAGCTGATGGACCGCGCGCCCAGCCGCGAGATGGTCGAGTACATCCGCCGAATCGCCGGGGCTGCGCCGGGCGTCGAGGCGGTGGAAAAATGCTTCGTACGTAAGATGGGTTATGATTACTACGTCGATCTACACGTGGAAGTGGACCCCCAAATGACCGTCCAGCGCTCGCACGAAATCGCGCACGATGTGAAGGACAAGATCCGCAGCCAGATTGACACCGTGCGTGACGTGCTGGTCCACGTCGAGCCGGCGCAAAGCAAGGGATCAAGGGGTTCGAACGAAGAAATCCGAACTGCCGCACCAGGAGAGGCGAAGAAACCATAAATACGCCGAAGCGCAGACCTGTCACAGCGCCAGTCCGGATTCAGCCAACAAGATTCGCTGCCAGAGTGTAGCTGTCCGGTTCTGGCCAGTTTCTCCTTTCCAATCGGTGTGGCTTCCCGTTTCATTCGCCTTCGCGTTATGAAAATTGTTTTGGCTTATTCGGGCGGGCTCGATACCTCGGTGATCCTTTCCTGGCTCAAAGAAACATATGATGCCGAAATCGTTGCCTTCTGCGCCGACATTGGGCAGGAGGAGGAGCTCACAGGACTGGATGCGAAGGCCAAAAAGACCGGCGCGTCGAAATGTTACATCGTGAATCTCGCGCGCGAGTTCGCGCGCGATTTCATCTTCCCGATGATCCAGGCCGGCGCAGTTTATGAGAGCCAATATTTCCTGGGCACCAGCATCGCCCGCCCGCTCATTGCCCAGGGGATGATTAATGTGGCACGCAAAGAAAAGGCGTCCGCGCTCGCGCACGGCGCGACCGGGAAAGGAAACGACCAGGTCCGCTTCGAACTGACCGCTGCCGCGCTGGCGCCCGAACTGCAAGTGATCGCGCCCTGGCGGAATGCCCAGTTCCGCGATCGATTTCCCGGCCGCGCTGAGATGATCGCCTACTGCGCGGAAAAGAAAATTCCGGTCCAGGCCTCAGCCAGGAAACCGTACTCGATGGATCGGAATCTTCTGCACATTTCGTTCGAAGCCGGCATTCTCGAGGACCCTTGGATGGACGCCTTCGCGCCGACGAACCGCGACATGTTCAAGCTCAGCGTCGCGCCCGAGGACGCGCCCGATAGGCCGGAGTACATCACGCTCGAATTCCGGAAAGGCAATTGCGTGGCCGTGAATGGCAAAGCTCTCGACCCGCTCGGAGTGATGAAGACGCTTAACCGCCTGGGTGGAAAACACGGTGTCGGCCGCGTTGACATGGTCGAGAACCGCTACGTAGGCATGAAATCACGCGGCGTGTACGAGACACCGGGCGGCGGCATCCTGCACTTCGCTCATCGGCAGATGGAAACGCTCACGATGGACCGCGAAGTCATGCACCTGCGCGACTCGCTGATACCGCGCTATGCCGAACTGGTGTATTACGGCTATTGGTTCGCCCCTGAACGCTTTGCGCTGCAGGCATTTGTGACGGAGAGCCAGAAAAACGTTACCGGTACGGTGCGAGTAAAGCTGTACAAGGGAAACATCATGGTGGCCGGCCGCAAGTCACCGGTCAGCCTCTACAATCCGGCCATCGCCACAATGGAAGCCGACCCGACCAAGGCATATAACCAGGACGACGCGACGGGGTTTATACGGCTGAACGCACTTCGATTGAAAGTGGCGGCAGGCGTGAGGAAGAGGAAATGATGCGTGAAACGTGAAACGTGAAACGTGATGGGTGATCAGCTTGGATTGCTGGCCGAAATCTCGGGAGCTGTGAGCGCTGCGGGCGGCTCAACCTCAATGCGCGCATTCTGCTGCAGAAAATCAAGGACCTTTTCGTTCATAATCTGATCGTAGATCTCGATCAGGCCATTGCGTTTTTGCAGGTCCTTGGCGAATTTTTCAGGAGAGATTTGATACATCGCCGCCAGAGTCTGGATGCGCCTGGCGATTTCCTCCTGGGAAACTTTGATGTCCTCCTTTTCGGCAATTCTTTGCAGGACGAACGCGATCTTTACCCGGTCGCGCGCGCTGTGGGCGGCCGCTGAGTAGATTTGCTCTTTCTGCTGCTCGATGGTGTCGCGCGTCACACCGCGCTTGGCGTTTTCCTGCACGAGGTCATAGACCACGTTGCGCGTTTCCTGCGCCAGCGCGGTTTCGGGCAGCTCGAACGTGACCCGCTCCAGCACCGAGCGGACAAGCTGGTTGCGGATGCTCTTGTTCTCCTTGAAGGTCAGCTCATTCTCCAGGTCGCGACGCACGCCCGCCCGCAGTTTCTCCAGGTTCTCCGCGCCGAAAGATTTGGCGAAAGCATCGTCCACAACCGGCAGGACCTTTTCCTTTACTTCTACAACCTCGACTTCGTACATGCCCTTTTTGCCGGCCAACTGCGGCGTGACGAAATCGGCCGGGAAATCGACAGTGACGGTTTGTTTGTCGCCTGCTTTGGCGCCCAGGAGCTGCTCGGAAAAACCGGGAATAAAAGAAGTGGAAGGAACATCGACCCAGAAATTCTTGCGCTCGGTCAAGCCCTGGGCCGTGGGGGCGATTTCGGTAATCGGCTTGCCTTCGCATGTTCCGGCATAATTCACCACGACTACGTCGCCGCTTTGCACGGGGCGTTCTACCTTCTTGAAATTAGTCTGCGGTTGGCGCAATGCTTCGAGCGCCCGCTGCACGTCCTCGTCGGTGACAGTCCGGCCCTCGCGTTTGACGGGAATCCCTGTGTAGGCGGGGAGCTCGAATTCGGGCGCGGTCTCCATGGTGGCGGCGAACAGCAGGGATTGACCGCGGCTGAACTGGATTTCCTCGATGTCGGGGTAACCAAGAACGTCGAATTTCTGCTCCTCCACCGCTTGCTTGTAAGATTCCGAGATGAGCTTGCGTTTCACCTCTTTCTCGATGTCCTTGCTGAACTTGCGCAGCACCATCTCTGCCGGCGCTTTGCCGGGTCGGAAACCTGGCAGAACGACTTCGCGCTGAAACTCCTTCGTAACGCTCTGAAAGGTCTCGTCCACCTTCTGCGCCTCGATTTCCACCCGCATCAGTTTCTTGCACGGGGCCAAATTTTCTACGGTCACATTCACAAACAAACCTTTCGC
>CAYUPI010000059.1:0-35086 GCA_964446585.1 uncultured Verrucomicrobiota bacterium | reverse complement strand
AACGAAGGCGACGTGCAGGTCGGCGGCTTTCCGCCTTACCCGATTTCGTATCGGGCATTGGTGCCGAAGGCGGGTGAGTGCGAGAACTTGCTGGTTTCCGTCTGTCTGTCCGCATCGCATATCGCTTATGGCTCGATCCGCATGGAGCCGGTGTTCATGGTCCTCGGCCAGTCGGCCGCCACCGCCGCAGCGCTGGCGATTGATGCAAACCAACCGGTGCAGCGAGTGGAGTACCGGAAATTGCGCGAGAGTTTACTGGCGCAACAGCAGTTGCTGGAATGGACCGCGCGTTGACGGAGCGGCGGACGCGGGTTACCCCACGCTCATCGAGAGCAGGAACTCGATATTGCTGCCGGTCTTTTTGAGCTTGTTCAAGACCAGTTCCATGGCCTCGACCGGGGGCACTCCGGTGAGAGCGCGCCGCAAGATAACCACTTTGTTATACTCGTCCGGGTGATAAAGCAGTTCCTCTTTGCGTGTGCCGGAGCGCTCGATGTTAATCGAAGGGAAAATCCGGCGGTCCACCAGCGCGCGATCCAGGTTTACCTCCATGTTGCCTGTGCCCTTGAACTCTTCAAAAATGACTTCGTCCATGCGCGAGCCGGTATCGACCAGGGCAGTCGCGATGATGCTTAGAGAGCCGCCTTCCTCGATGTTGCGGGCTGCGCCGAAGAAGCGCTTGGGCTTGTGTAGGGCATTGGCATCCACGCCGCCGGAGAGAATTTTCCCTGAGTGGGGCTGAACCGTGTTGTACGCACGGGCCAGGCGCGTGATTGAATCGAGCAGAATGACGACATCCCGTTTATGCTCGATCATGCGTTTGGCCTTTTCGATGACCATTTCGGCGACCTGAACGTGCCGTTCGGGGGGTTCGTCGAAGGTCGAGCTAATGACCTCGGCACCACGGCAGGAGCGTTCCATGTCGGTGACTTCCTCAGGCCGCTCGTCGATGAGCAGGATGAACAGGTAGGCCTCGGGATTGTTCTTGAGGATGGCGTTAGCCAGCTTTTGCATCAGGATGGTCTTGCCAGTGCGGGGCGGTGCGACGATCAAGCCTCGCGTGCCTTTGCCGATCGGGCAGACCAAATCGAGCACGCGGGTTGAGAGTTCATCGGCGGCAGTTTCGAGGATGAACCGCTTGTTGGGAAAGAGCGGCGTCAGGTTGTCAAAGTGAGTCTTGTCCTTGGCCTTATCGGGGTCCTCCTGGTCCACGCCCTCGACCTTGAGCAAGGCGAAGAAGCGCTCTTTCTCCTTCGGCGGCCGGATCTGGCCGGCGATGAGGTTGCCCGTCTGCAGGTCGAACCGGCGAATTTGTGAGGGAGAGACGTAGATGTCCTCCGGACACGGCAGATAATTAAAGCTTTGCGAGCGCAGAAAACCAAAGCCTTCTGGCAGCACCTCGAGGACGCCTTCGGAAAAGAGCACGCCGGCCCGCTCGGCGTTCTTTTGCAGGATGTGGAAAATGACCTCGTGTTTTCGCATCGTGCCGAAATTCTCGACACCGATCTCGCGTGCCATCTGGTTCAGTTCGGACATCGACATCCCCTGGAGCTTGGCGATGTTGAGCGAGGTGGCGATGTGGTCTTTGTCAGCCTGATCTTTGTCGGCCTTGGCCCTGGGCTCCGGCTTTTCAGCCGTTTCGGCAGGTTCGGCGGGCGGCGACTGGGCGCCGAGTTCCTCCGGCGGCAGATCAGCGACGGCTGTTGCAGTGGAGCCGTCTTCGGTTACCGGGCCGTTGGTTTGCCCGTCGGGTCGAGGGCCCTTGGCTTTGGGCTTCCTGATGGCTCTTGGCATAGGTCAAATCCGGGTCAAATAAGGTTTATGTTGTTATGTATGGTAAGAACTTCACGGGCTTGTTCGGTCAGGCTCGTTCCTGCTTGGACGATCACCGGGATGATCAATTCAAATTGGAATAGCAGCACCAACCGGGAGCGTGCTGTAGTGTCTCTCTTAACCCTCAATAAGGCAAGGGAAATCTTGCAGTGAGTTCTCGCACACGTTGGCGCACTTTGCCGCGCGTGTCAAGGTTTTTGAGATCGAGCAGCGCTTCGGCGATCATGTCCGCAATCGCCGCCATTTCCGGCTCTTTCATTCCGCGCGTCGTCACGGCAGGCGTGCCCAAACGAATTCCGCTGGCCTGGAAGGGGGAGCGGGTCTCGAACGGAATAGTATTCTTGTTGACAGTGATGCCGGCCTCGTCCAAGGCCGCCTGACACTCCTTGCCGGTGAGGCCACGACCGCCCACATCAACCAGCATTAGATGATTGTCCGTCCCGCCGCTGACAAGACGGAAGCCATTTTGTCTCATGCCTTCGGCCAGTGCCTGCGCATTCCGCACAATCTGCTCCTGGTAATTCCGGAAGGAAGGCTGCATTGCCTCATGAAAACAAACCGCTTTGGCGGCGATCACATGCATGAGCGGGCCACCCTGGATGCCCGGAAACGTCTGAGAATCGATTTCTTTGGCGAATTTTTCCCTGCACAGAATCAGACCGCCGCGCGGTCCGCGCAATGTCTTGTGGGTTGTCGTAGTGACGAAATCCGCATGGGCCATGGGGCTCGGATGTAGTCCGGTGGCGACCAAACCTGCGATATGGGCGATGTCGGCCAGAAGGAATGCGCCGACTTCACGGGCAATCCTTCCCAGGCGTTCGAAATCGATGATGCGCGGATAAGCGCTGGCTCCCACGGTAATCATCCGCGGTTTATGACTGTGGGCTAGTCGGGACAATTGTTCGTAATCGATGCATTCGTCCTCTTTCCTGACCCCGTAATGGACGATATCAAAAAACCTGCCGGAGAAATTCGCCTTGTTGCCGTGGGTCAAATGGCCGCCATGCGACAGATCCATGGTCAGCATTTTGTCGCCCGGCTTTAGGAACGCGAAATAGACCGCCATGTTGGCGCCGCTGCCGGAGTGCGGCTGCACATTGGCATGTTCGGCGCCGAAAAGCTTCTTCGCCCGATCGATAGCGAGTTGCTCCGCCACGTCGACGTGTTCGCAGCCACCGTACCAGCGCCGTTTTGGATAACCCTCAGCGTATTTGTTGGTCAGGACCGAGCCCTGCGCTTCCATCACGGCGGGGCTGGTGAAGTTTTCGCTCGCGATGAGCTCGATGTTTTCCTGCTGCCTTTGACGCTCACGCTCCAGCACATCAGCGATTTGAGGATCGACGAAGCGCAGGCCCAATTCCGGTCGGACAGTTCGGGTTTCCATCTTATGGATGCGGCGTTCGTGGCGCCCGCCCTCGAAGCTCGCCGCGAGGAAGGCATCGACAATTCTGCGGGCGTCTTCCGGGGCCGTGTTTTGTCCCGCCAGGCACAAGACATTGGCGTTGTTGTGACGGCGGGCCAGTGCGGCCGTCTGCTCGTCGCCCACGAGCGCGGCGCGGACGCCCGGGAATTTATTGGCGGTGATACTCATGCCCACGCCCGTGGTGCAAATCAAAACTCCAAACTCCGTCCGGCGTTCCGCGACGCTGCGGGCCACGGCCTGGGCGAAATCCGGATAATCGGTCGGTTCATTGGAATTGGCGCCAAAATCCGCGACGCTGACGCCCCGCTGCTCGAGGTGTCGTTTTATCGCCTCCTTCAACTCAAAGCCGCCATGGTCCGCCCCCAGCCCGACGGTGGCGGTCTTGTTGGCCGCTGCCACTTCAGTCTGATTCAGAAACCGCAGCATCGCCGCTATACCTTGCTCGATCTGGTCCCGACAGTTGACATACACGTCATAAGATCCGCCGATCGGGTCGCTGATGTCCTTCTCAAAATAGTCGAGCGTCTCGTCGAATTCGCGCAGCAGGAAGGTTTTTTCGGCGGCCTGAGGAAAGAGCAAGCTGACGGTGTCGATGTGGCTGTGCGTCATGCCGAAGATGTAATCAGCCTGGTGCACCAGATCGGCGGTCAGCGGCCGGCTGCGCTGGTTTGAGATATCGATCCCCAGCTCGCGGACCGCCTGCACGGCGTTGGGACTGGGCGGTTGACCCTCGCTTGCTCCCAGCCCGGCCGACATAACGCGGTAGTCCCCGCAGTTCTGGGCTGCATATCGCAGGATCCCCTCCGCCATGGGGCTGCGGCACACGTTGCCCGTACAAACGAAAAGGATCGTTTTCATCTCTGCGTTGGCTGGCTGAACTTGGGTGGCCCGGGCGGCATCGTCAAAGGATATCAGGAGCGGGACGGCCGAACCACGGCCAATCCTTTCAGCAGGTCCAACGCTCGCGCCAGCGTCGGGTCAAGCACGACGGCTTCGTCCGCCTCGCGGTCCCTGCGCGGAGGGCGCTCTGAATCGAGCAGAGTTCCTTCCCGATGCTCGCGAACCAGTTCGCTTTCGTTGAGCCGAGTGCGTCGGGCGCGGTTGGTGCCGTTGTCGGGATTGGCCGAGGTTGAGCCGGCGGCAGTAGGCTGGTTCGTGTTCGTCACTGACCTGAAGGAATCGGCATAGTAGGCGCGCTCGTCCTCCGGACTGACTTGAACCGAGATGTCGGGTTTGACTCCCTCGATGGTCAAAGCCGTGCCCTGCCCTACCAATATGGGAGCCGTAGCGATCCGTAACTTTTGGCCGTTCTTCAGCGGAAATTCCTGAGCCATCATGGCCTGGCCCGCCGTTCGGCTTCCCAGCAACAGGCCCGCGCCCGTTTCGCGTAGCACGGCCGCCAAGGACTCGGCCGCGCGTGCGGTTTGGATGTTTACCAGCGCGGCAACCGGCCACGACAGCGCGTCGGTTTTTTGTTTCGACTTAACCGCGACCGTGCCCCAGCTCAGCAGCGGCCGCTCTTTTGTAAGGAACAGATCGGCAACGGCCGCGGCCTCCGCGTGATCTTCGCCGCTGGCGTAGCGCAGATCCAGAACGATACCTTTGAGCTTGTTCGTCGCGGCCATGCTCTCGCACAATTTGCGCAACGCCTCAGCCAACCCGCTCTCGACTCGCGCGACGCGAAAATAAGCAATCTCTCCATCGAAGAGACTGACTCGACTGAGCAACAGTCCGTTAGAAGCCGGCTCCGGCTCGCCACCGACGAGCATTACCTTTGGCGATAATGCGGTTACGAGCGAGTTTACGGCCGCGCGGTCCAGTTGTGCCCGGTTCGACTCGGGGAGATGGGAGCTGATCAAATCATAAACCTCCTGGAAGTCCGGTGGTCCAGCGGCCTTGTCCCCGCGGGAGACTGAAGTTCCGCTTAGAAAGACCAATAATGCTGCCAGCAATGAATGCGTCCCTAATTGCATCATGTAGCGGTAAATTGCGTTAGGATCGCTGGAAAGTAAAGGAAACCTCCTCCCCTCCCCCACCCCAGCCGGACGCAGTTTCAGGGCAAAAAAAAGGCGCGAAAAAAGGGTTGCGCTCGTCCGGTTTACCGGTTAATTATAGGGCGTATCGAAGGTCTGTTGGCTGGAGATGGTCAATTGGGTTCACGGAACTATCACAGCGGCTTCCCAAAAATTCAAAGTTCATACGTGGTTTTTCGGGGATGAATTCTCGTAAACCTTCGAGAAACTCGAGAGAAATCGTTATTCAGTCAAACAAGTTAAATCGGCAGCATAGGTTAAGAAAGATCAGGACGCGATTGTCCCCTCTGGGAACGGGTGGCAAAAACCCCATGCGATTCCCTGAAAGAGCCATCACACACATGAGCACAGCCACCAAGCACGACCACAACGCTAGCGGGACGACCGTTGCAGACAGCGGGTCCGGCTATTTGGAGATTTCGGAAAAAGGATTCGGCTTTCTGCGCACAGCACTGAACCACTTTCATCCCAAACCGACAGATATTTTCGTTACGCCGGACACCATCAAACGCAGCTTCCTGCGCGAAGGCGCCCTGGTGGCTGGGCCGACTCAGCCGCCTCACCGCGGCAACAGCCCGCAATTGAAAGCCGTCGAGCAAGTCAACGGCATGAGTTTCGAGGACTACACCAAATCAGTGCGATTTGAGAACCTGACAACGATTGACCCGATCGAAAAGTTTCGGCTGGAAACCACCCCCGACCTGATCGAAACCCGGGTCATCGACATGGTGACGCCGCTGGGAAAAGGCACCCGCGGGTTGATTGTGGCGCCGCCGCGCACCGGCAAAACGACCATCCTCAAACAGATCGCCAATGCGGTGACAGAAAACCACCCCGAAGTCCATGTCATGGTGCTGCTGATTGACGAGCGGCCTGAGGAAGTCACCGATTTCCAGCGCTCGGTCAAAGCTGAAGTGGTCGCGTCCTCTAACGACCAAGACCTGGAAACGCACGTGCGGCTGTCACGGTTCATGATTGAACGTTGCCGGCGCATGGTGGAGGCCGGGAAGGATGTGTTCGTTCTGCTCGATTCCATTACCCGCGTGGCGCGCGCGTATAACAGCGTGCATGGCGGCAGCGGCCGGACGATGACCGGCGGTGTCGATGCCCGCGCGCTGGAAATCCCCCGCAAAATGTTCGCCTCCGCCCGCAAGATCGAGGAAGGCGGTTCGTTGACCATTCTAGCGACGGCGCTGGTGGATACCGGTTCGCGAATGGATGAACTAATCTTCCAGGAATTCAAAGGCACCGGCAATATGGAGTTGATTTTGGACCGGAAGCTCTCAGATCGGCGCTTGTTCCCGTCGATTGACATTCCGAAAAGCGGAACGCGCAAAGAGGAAAAACTCTTTCCTAAGAACCAAATTGAAGCGGTGCGCAAACTGCGCCGCACGATGGTGGATTTGAATCCGGTGGAAGCGATGGAAACGCTCATCGCCGCGTTGAAGAAGCACAAGACCAACGACGAATTGCTGGCGAAACTGGTCTGACGCGTTCGAGCGGCGTTAGCCCATGGTTGAGCAGTTACACACCCGCCCTCCTCTGGAGCGGATGTTGCGGATTCACCAGGCGATTCAAGAAGGGAATTACCCGACCGCAGCCAGTTTGGCAACCACACTCGAGGTCAGCGCCAAATCCGTTCATCGCGATTTGGAGTTCATGCGCGACCGGCTTCAACTTCCGCTCCAATGGGATCCGCACCGCTTCGGCTACTATTACACCGAGGCGGTGAATGCATTCCCGACCGTCCAAATAACTGAAGGCGAGCTGTTCGCGTTGGTGGTCGCGGAGAAAGCGCTCCAACAATACCGCGGCACGAGCTTCGAAAAGCCGTTGCTCAGCGCGATCCGGAAAATGGAGCAAACGCTGCCCAACACCATCTCGCTCAACATGGCGGAGATCGAGCAGACGATTTCGTTTCGCACGCGAGCGGAGCCAATCCTGAACCTGGGAATCTTCGAGGCACTGGCCAAGGCCACTGCGGCGCGCCAGCAGCTTGAGCTGACCTATCGCAAGCCGGCCCAGAAGATGACCGAGCAGCGCCTTATCGATCCGTACCACCTGGCCAATATCAATGGCGAATGGTTCTTGTTCGCTTTCGACCACTTGCGCAAGGACATTCGAACCTTCGCGCCTGTTCGCATCAAAGACGTCCGCCGGACCGGCAAAATCTTTTCGCGCCCACAAGACTTTTCTCTCGAACAAAGGTTACGCGACAGCTTCGGCGTCCATTCCGGCCAGCGCGAGCACGAGGTGGTAATACGTTTTAACGAACACGTTGCCGACTACATTCGTGAAAAGAAATGGCACGATTCGCAGCGGCTGCGGAACTTGAAGAACGGAGGATTAGAACTGCGGCTGAAGCTGTCCAGCCTGGCGGAAGTGGAGCGCTGGGTGCTGAGTTGGGGAGGCAACGCGGTCGTGCGAAAGCCGCGTGAGCTCTGCCAGGCCGTCCGGCAATCGGCGCAAAAGCTTGTGAAGGCTCATTAATCCGGGAACGAGACACTTTCACTATGAAGCGAAAAATTCTGGTCATTTTATCGAATCGATTGAGTCCGCTTCAGAAACCGAAGTGGGTGGAGCTGGACTCGGACGAGAAGGGAAATATCCATCGGCAACAGTCCTTGCGCGCGCAACCGCGCGCGGCTCGCTACGATGAGGTTTGGGAAAACGACGAGGGAAAAACGGAGTTTGCCTCATGTTTCCGATTCAAACGCCGATACGGCCACAAGCTTCAACGAAGACAGTGATTTGGGGACGCTCTGACGGCAGGGCACTCATAATTCGCATTGCGCCAGGAGAAACGCAGCAGTAGATCATCTCCGCCATCTACATTATGAACGTCACATTCAGTCGTCGTCGCTTTCTTAAACATTCCGCCCTGGCCGCAGGTGCTCTTTCCGCGGCCCCGCTGGTCGGACCCAATCTCCTTCGCGCGGCCGGTGCGGGCAACAAACTTAATTGCGCGCACATCGGCTGCGGGGGCCGCGCGATGAACCACCTGGATTGGATCGTCACGCAGGCAAAAGAAAACGTCATGGCGATCGTAGACCCTGATGAAAAAGCGCAAGCAAAGGTGCAACGATATTTGAAGGAGCACGACGTGGACCCGGAAAAAGTCCAGGTGTTCACTGATTACCGCCGGATGTTCGACAAGATTGGCAAACAGCTCGATGCGGTCATAATCGCAACTCCGAATCATCACCACGCCCCGGCGTCGATCCTGGCAATGGAACTGGACAAGGGAGTCTATTGCGAGAAACCGTTGACCCATGACATTGCCGAGGCGCGTAGATTGCGTGAACTGGCCCGCAAATCCAAAGCGCCGGCCCAGATGGGCAACCAGGGCCATTGCATGGACGGGTATCATCGCCTGTGCGAGTTCGTCTGGAGCGGCGTCGTTGGTAATATTACCGAAACACATAGCTGGACCGACCGCGCCAACGGCGGCGAAGGCCCGCGCCCGCCTTCCAAACCTGTCCCCGCCGGGATGCACTGGGATGAGTGGATCGGTCCCGCTCCGCAGCGTGACTATCACACCGACCTCCACCCGCACGAATGGCACGGCTGGTATGACTTCGGAAACGGCTCGCTTGGAAACATGGGCTGCCACGTGCTGGACGGCGTATATTGGGCGCTAAAGGTCGAGTATCCGACCAGCGTCGAGGCCGAGGAGAGCCGCGGCGGCAGCGACGAACGCTACCCGCTCGGCGGCCGGATCCGATTCGACGTTCCCGCCCGGGCCGGCATGCCCGCGCTGAAGGCTTATTGGTACGAAGGGCTCAGGAAAGACGCCAAGGGGAGTGCCAGCGGAGGGCTGCACGCGGCGAAGGGCGATGACCGCAATTTTCCTCCCCTTCTGCGTGAACTGCTCAAACAATATCCCGACGAGGAAATCGACAAGCCGGACAGCGGCACGTTGTACGTCGGCGAGAAAGGCATTCTCTACACAGCCACTTACGGTAACAAGTTCCACATCCTTCCATTTGAGAAGATGAACGAAGTCCAAAGTAAAGTTCCACGCACGTTGACGCGGCCGAAAGGCGAAAACATTATGAACGATTTCCTGGACGCGGTGCGCGAGGGGCGGAAGGAAACCGCGGCCAGTTTCGATTATGGCGCGCGTCTGACCGAGTTTACCCTGCTGGGAAATCTCGCCCAGCGGGCCGGTGCGGGAAAGAAGCTCGAGTGGAACGGTCCGGAAATGGCGGTCACAAACTTGAAGGAAGTCAATCAGTGGCTGCAGCGGGCTCCGCGGAAAGGTTGGCCCGCGTGAGCGTTGCGCTCACCGGCCTCAATCTCAACCAGGCCCGTGGGATGCCGAGAGTTCGACGCGTGTTGCCACCCATTTAACTGAGCGAGCCCTTGTGGCGGTTAGGAACATTGCGACTGGCTCCGGTGTCCACTGTGTTGCGGCCTGCGCTTTGATGTTGCCCTTCTCGAATCGCGGGTGGGCCGCAAGCCCGGCGGCATCCCCAAGGGTGAACGCCGGTGTTTCCTCCAACGGGACCGGCGTGCGGACGAACGCAACCTCAACGACGACCAACGCCCGGCCGCCCGTTCTGCAAATGTATGCGTGCGAGGTTGTCCATGTGTGGCCGCACGATCGCGGCGCGTTTACCCAGGGGTTGGTTTTTCACGACGGATTCCTGCTCGAAAGCACCGGTCTGAAGGGCCGCTCATCATTGCGCAAAGTGGAACTGTCAAGCGGACGTGTGCTACGTCAAATCGACGTACCTCAGGAATATTTTGCCGAGGGACTGGCCGTTTGCGGCAGCAACATTTTTCAACTGACCTGGCAGGACGGCAAATGCTTCGTTTACGACCTCGGAACATTTCGCAAAGAAAGGGAGTTCACCTACCCCGGCGAAGGCTGGGGGCTGACGACGGACGGGCAATCGCTCATCATCAGCGATGGAACCGAGCGCCTGCGATTTCTTGACCCGAAATCCTTCGCAGTCACGCGCACAATCAGCGTCAGGTCCAACGGTCACCCGATAATCCGGTTGAATGAATTGGAGTATGTGAAGGAGGAGATTTTCGCCAACATCTGGGGAACCGATGTCATCGCTCGCATTAATCCGACGGATGGCGATCTTCTTGGCCTGATCGATTGCACTGGCCTCTTGCCCCGGAGTGAATACGATGCCACGACGGATGTGCTCAATGGCATCGCCTACGATGCGGCGACCGGGCGTCTGTTCCTCACGGGCAAGCACTGGCCGAAGCTTTTCGAAGTCAATCTCAAGCCAAAAGCTGGCGCACTGCGCTAGCGACAGAAGAGCAATGCGCGCGATGCGCAGATGACGCCCGCCCAAACGACAGGCGGGCCCAACTGAACCGCGATGAACGCGGCAGCAGCCAGCGAGCTTCGACGGGCATTTCACTCATGGCCCAGCCGCAACTTTCCGCCGCGCGTCAAGTAGTACAGCGCTGTGCCGACGAGCAACCCCACCACATAGCCATACGGCAGACCGCCCGCCATCAATCCCACCAGCACCGCAATCATGAATTCGCTCTTCGCGCCCGCCCTGTCACGCAGTAATGTCAACATCGTCCAACCCTCGAACACCAGCAGCACGCCCAGCATTGGCAGCGGAAACAAATAGCTGAACTGCGCAAAGCCGCCGCTGGCGAACAACCCGGACAAAACAAAGCACGTGCCGTAAATCACGACCGACCCGCCCGTGCGTCCGCCGAACGCGTAATGTCCCGCCATCCCACCTGAACCGTGGCAGACCGGAACGCCGCTCAGGAACGGATTGAGCAGGTTCATCAAACTGTAGGTCAGTCCGATGCGCTGCACAGTGAGCGGGCGTTCCGGGAAAAAGTCCAAAGCCACTTGCCTGGTCGCAAGGATCGAATTGCCAAGTGAGAGCGGGATTTGCGGCAGGGCTAGCACCAGAAATCCCGTCCACACGTCCGCCCGCGTCGGCACACGCGGTTGCGGCAGGTGGAATCCGAACGCTGTGGCGCCGCTGAATTTATCCATGTGAAACACTAGCGCGTAGCCCAATCCGAGTCCAAGGACCGCCAGCGCCGCCGGCAGGCGGCGATTTCCCGCCAACGCCAGGGCAAGCACGAACGCCGCGCCCGCCAGCGCGTAACCCCAGCCGCCCTCGGCGCGCACATAATCCTTGAGTGCCAGCGTCACCAGTTGCACACCCAGCCCGAATTGAATGCCCCGCACCACGCATTTGGGGACGACGCGCGCGAGCCATTGCAGCAAGCCGGTGAGCGCCAATACCAGCATCACCACGCCGATGCCCAGCCCCGCTCCGTAGATGACGTTGGGCGCGAGCTTTTGCGTAATGACCAACACGGCGACGGCCTTCAATGGCTGCACCGGCATGGGCATCCGATATACAACGCCCGTGAGAATCTGCATCAACCCGAACATCACCAGCACGCTGGCTGCGTCGAGTCCGGCAGCGATGATCATGCCGACGATGAGCGGTAGGTCAGTGCCCAAATCGCCAAACGCTCCCGCCAGCTCGTGACGGTTGAAACGCAGCGCCGCGGAGCTTGTCGCCGAGGGCTTGCTACCCTGGCTCGAAACTGTTTCAGGTGTAGTCCTTCGCATCATGCTTGCCGGATAGTAGCGAAAGGCTGCCACAAAAACGTCTTTTTTCTGATTTCTGACGCCGATTAACTTGGCCGCCCGCAATCGCACTTGCCAAAGCTTCCCTCCTCGGTCAAAAACATTACTCGTTCAGAACCGAAGCCCTTGCGAACCAACCCGCATAGTTTAGGTCGTAGTGTGGCTTGCCAGGCCGTCCGCGGGGTGATTCGTAATCTGCCTGCGCCGATCCTGGCCGTCGGACTTCTCTTAAGTCCAGAGGGTACTGCGTCGGCTAGCACCGTTCCCAACCGCCCGAACATCCTGTTTATCATGGCGGATGATCACGCCGCGCACGCGCTGAGCTGTTACGGCAGCCGGATCAACACGACGCCCAACCTCGACCGATTAGCCAACGAAGGAATGCGCTTTCGCAACTGCTTTGCCGTCAACTCGATTTGTACGCCCAGCCGCGCGGCGATTTTGACAGGCAAGTACAGCCACATCAACGGCGTCACTGTGTTTAACCGGTTCGACGGCAGCCAGCCCACGGTGGCCAAAATGTTGCAAGCGGCCGGCTATCACACCGGCATGATTGGGAAATGGCATTTGACGAGCGATCCCACCGGTTTCGATTACTGGAACATACTGCCCGGCCAGGGAGTCTATCACGATCCGGAGTACATCGAGCTGGGTCAGCGGAAAAAGATTCCGGGCTACGTAACGGACAGTATTACGGATCTGTCCATCGAATTCTTAAAGAAACGGCCGAAGGACAAGCCGTTCTTCCTGATGTGCCATCACAAAGCGCCGCATCGGCCATGGGAGCCGGATGCGAAGCACGCTCACCTGTTTGAAGACGTTGACCTGCCCGAACCCGATACTTTCAACGATGATTATCAGACCCGTTCCGCAGCCGCCGCGGAGGCAACGATGCGCATCGACAAGAACCTGACGAGGAATGATTTGAAGATTCGCCCGCCTGCCGAACTGAAAGGAATGGAGCGAGCGAGGTGGAACCAAACCGTGGATCTGACGATGGAGGTAACTAACCACAGCCAAACGCAGAAACTGGAGGGCCAGGCGCTAAAGCGATGGAAGTACCAACGCTACATCAAGGACTATCTGCGCTGCGTCGCATCGGTGGATGATAACGTCGGTCGCTTGCTCGCCTATCTCGACCAGGAAGGTCTCACGGACAATACAATCGTCATCTACACCTCCCATCAGGGTTTTTTCCTGGGTGACCATGATTGGTTCGACAAGCGATTCATGTACGAGGAATCCTTGCGAATGCTGTTCCTGATTCGGTATCCGGGCAAGATCAAAGCACACACGGTAAGCGACCGGATGATTCTGAACGTCGATTTCGCGCCGACGTTTCTTGAATACGCCGGTTTGCCAATTCCCGCGGAAATGCAGGGCCGCAGTTTCGCGCCAATCCTCAATGGCAAGCCGCCAAAGGTTTGGCGCACGTCGATGTACTATCGCTATTACCATTATCCCGGCGACCATCAGGTCCAACAGCACTACGGCGTGCGCACCGAGCGTTATAAGCTGATATTTTTCCATCGCCTCAACCAATGGGAATTGTTCGACCTGGCCAAAGATCCGCATGAGCTCAACAACGTTTATGCGTCGCCCGAGTACGCACGAACGGTCCGGCAGCTTAAATCAGAGTTGAAGCGGCTTCGCCGTGACCTGAACGATCACGACCAATTCGCAGACGGACCGCCCAATTAAGCGCGCATCGTGGTATCACATCGCGGTGCCGCACCGGGGGCGCATCCGTACTTGACCCGGGATCACAATCCGTATTTCCCCCAAGTTGTTTCAGCGAAAAATTCTGACGATAATTGGGGCAAGTGATGAGCTTAGGATCGATGACTGACGCTGCAGATCATGAGCTGCTCTCGCCAGTAGGCAAGCAGCGAGCACACACCCCTTCATTTCTTCAGCAGATTTACCAGTGCCTCTCCGTGGCAGCGCTGGCCATGGGCAGCTATTTCGTCATCAGTCATTTTGTCCTGCAGACAGTGCAAGTAGTCGGCGTGAGCATGGTGCCAACGCTGTATGACTCCCAGCAATACGTTCTGAACCGGTGGGTTTATTATTTCCACTCGCCGAACCGGAACGATGTCGTGGTGCTGCGCGACCCAATCGACAAGGGGTATGCCGTCAAGCGAATCATCGGTACGTCAGGCGACGAAATCTGCTTGAAAGACGGCAAGGTGTATGTGAATGGGAAGCAATTGGAAGAGCCATACCTCGCGCGCGGCACGCCGACTTTTCCGTATTCTCGTGGCAACGAATGTTCGATCACTTTGGGCAAGGACCAATTCTTCGTCCTGGGGGATAACCGCAAAAACTCCGCCGACAGCCGTTCTTACGGGCCTGTGTCTCGGCAGAGTATTTTGGGCATGATTGTCCGCTGAGCCGCGCAGCGAGAGGGGTCCCCGGGGGCCAATTCGGGCGCGCTCGAAATATCCTGCGGATACCCTGTCGCGGCATTGTTTTCAGTTGCCAACTTCCAGTATTCCGCTAAATTTAAGCCTGTTAACCCAGTCTGCCTGTGGCCATCCCCGCCGACTTGCTGCAGCCAGAGCACAGGGCGGAAAAGCAGGCAATGCAGGGATCCAGCAGCGAATGCGAATACTGCTTCAACAAAAAGAAACGGGCCTGTATTTCAAGGACGTAGGTTCCTGGACGCGCGCCAGTAAGGAGGCCATGGATTTTGTAAGCTCCACGGCGGCGATCGACTTTTGCAGCATAAACAAGCTCTCCGGAGTCCAATTGGTGCTCAAATTCGACGAGCAAAAGTGCGACATCGTCCTGCCAGTGCTGCCGCCACGCGATCTCGCGGGCGAGCGCCCCGACGCAGGGCCGTAGGGGCGTTGATAGGGCTCCGTGCGGTCGCCTGTGCAACGGTTGGGCAGGAACATCAACGGCTACTTCGGCACCGGGATTGAAATCGAGGCCGTGCTCAAGGATTGTGTTGATGCCGCCCGGGCCCATGGCTGGAGCGTCGAACAAATTTCGTCCGCTCCGAAGCCCAGCCTGCTCGCCCTCACTCGCTTCACAGATCGCGGCCCGCATGCCGCCGCGACGGCGAGAAGGTCACTTGAGGCCGGATCACCAGAGAGCAAGAACAGCTTCCGTATTTACATTTCTGCAGGAATTCATGGCGACGAACCTGCTGGACCAGTGGCCGTGCGCCAATTGCTGGAGGAGAACGACTGGCCGTCGAACGCGAGCCTGTGGCTCTGCCCGTGCCTGAATCCGACGGGGATGGCGCTGAACCGGCGAGAGAATGACGAAGGAACCGATCTAAATCGCCAATATCTCCAGCCGCAGGCGGCTGAGACCGTAGCCCACATCGGCTGGTTGAAAGGGCAGCCGCTTTTCGATCTGTGTCTATGCCTGCACGAGGATTGGGAGTCGCACGGCTTTTATACCTATGAGCTGAATCCGGACAACCAGCCGTCTTTGGCGGAAGCGATAGTCGATCGCGTGAAGGAAGTCTGTCCCATCGATCCTTCGGAATTGATCGAAGGCCGGCCCGCTCAGAACGGGATCATTCGCCCCAGCGTGGACCCGCGTTCGCGACCTGATTGGCCGGAATCGTTTTTTTTACTAACTCACAAAACGCGGCAGTCGTACACCATGGAGGCGCCGTCGGATTTTCCACTCCCTGTTCGCGTGGCGGCGCTGGTCACGGCCGTGCGGACGGCCTTGCGCGTGAAGTGCTCTCGGCCGGAAGAAGGGCCTCGCGCCACAACTGCGTGAATCGCGCGACGGATGTCTTGACTGCGCCGCCTGGGGAACTGGAACCAAAGGTGAATCGCGAGTTCGGCGATGCCGC
The DNA here is from genome assembly GCA_964446585.1 of uncultured Verrucomicrobiota bacterium. Lineage (GTDB taxonomy): Bacteria > Verrucomicrobiota > Verrucomicrobiia > Limisphaerales > UBA8199 > CAYUPI01. The sequence goes on along the minus strand of CAYUPI010000059.1, from coordinate 19,376 downwards.
GGCCCTTCAGAGAGTGGGAAGCTGCCGCTGTTCCTTCCAGGAACGCCCGAGGTCTGTCAACGTTTTGCTGTTGAGGACCTGCTCGGCCATGGGAAAAACAATTCGCTCCTCTTTATCAAAGTGCTTCCGCGAAGCGACAACCACCGAAAGCAGCAAGGCCCGGGCGGGCTTGAGTCGCTTCGCCTTCCGGATGAGTTCCAGGTCTCTTTCAATCTTCTGATGTTCCCCGTGAAAAGTCTCCCGCTGGCCGATCTGCTCAAAACAGTGCTCCAGAGGCCCGATGAATAATTTGTCCTCCGTCTGGGAGTGTCCTCGCAGCAAGATCTCTACTGTCGCCGCCAGGCACTTTATCTCAGCCAGCGTCTTCAATCGGGACGCGACAGCCTCGACATGGTCGAACATGTTGTGGAAAACCACATGCTCGGCAAACAAGGCATCGGTGATTTTCATGAGGCAAAGTCTTCCATCCCCGCGCACGAGCACACGAGATTCCGATCGCCGAAGACATTGTCTATGCGGCCGACGGCGGGCCAGAACTTGTGATCGCGCGACCATTTCGCGGGGAAGCACGCCCGCTCGCGAGAATATGGATGGTTCCACAGTTCGAGCGCCAGCATGTCGGCAGTGTGCGGCGCGTTCTTGAGCAGATTATTTTGCTTGTCCGCCTGGCCGGATTCAATTTCCTGAATCTCGCCGTGAATGGCGATGAGCGCGTCGCAGAACCGATCCAACTCTTCCCGGCTCTCGCTTTCCGTTGGTTCAACCATCATAGTGCCTGGCACCGGCCAGGAAATCGTCGGCGCATGAAAACCATAATCCATTAGCCGCTTGGCGACATCCTCGACGGTGACGCTCCGGAATTGTCGGAGGTCGAGGATGCACTCGTGGGCGACCAAATTGCCGTGGCCGCGAAAAAGTAGTGGAAAGAAATCCTGGAGCCGCCGGGCCACATAATTGGCATTGAGGATGGCGTATTTTGACGCCTCGGTCAGACCGGCGCCACCCATCGCCGCGATATAGACCCACGAGATTGGCAGAATGCTGGCGCTGCCCCAGGGGGTGGCGGAAACCGCGCCGACTGGATTCTCGCCCCCGAGGTTGACAACGGAGTGACCCGGAAGGAATTCGACCAGGTGTTCCGCAACGCCGATTGGCCCCATGCCCGGGCCACCGCCGCCGTGCGGGATGCAGAAGGTCTTGTGCAGGTTCAAGTGGCCGACGTCTGCGCCGAGGTCGCACGCGCGGCATAAGCCGACCATCGCGTTGAGGTTCGCTCCGTCCAAATAGACCTGGCCGCCATTGGCGTGGAGGATTTTGCAAATCTCCTGAATGGATTCCTCGAATACTCCATGCGTCGAAGGGTACGTCACCATTAAGGCCGCCAGTTCGTTTCGGTGCGCCTCAGCCTTCGCACGCAGGTCGGCGACGTCAATGTTGCCCTGGGCATCGCAGGCGACCGGCATGACTTTCAATCCGGCCATCACTGCGCTCGCGGGGTTGGTGCCGTGTGCCGAAGTCGGAATCAAGCAGAGATTTCGCTGCTGCTGGCCGCGGCTGGCGTGGTATGCCCGGATGACCAAGAGTCCCGCCAATTCGCCCTGGGAGCCGGCGTTGGGCTGCAAGGAAATGCCGGCGAACCCGGTGATCTCAGCCAGCCAATCTTCCAGTTGCTGAAACAAGGCCTGGTAGCCGCGCGTCTGGCGGAGCGGCGCAAAGGGATGGAGCCGGCCGAACTCCGGCCAGGACACCGGCAGCATCTCGACGGCCGCGTTTAGCTTCATGGTGCACGAACCAAGCGGAATCATGGAAGTCGTCAGCGACAGATCACGCGATTCCAGCCGCTTGAGGTAGCGGAGCATTTCTGTTTCTGAGTGGTACCGATTGAAAACAGGATGGGTTAGATAGCCGCTGGCGCGGGCGAATGGAGCAGGATAGGCCGTGTCAACCTCTGCGGCCAGTTCCGTCATTGTGAAAGAAACCTGGTTGCTGAAGATGCGGACGATGTCGAGCACATCCTTATCCGTGGTGGTCTCGTCGAGCGAAATTCCGACTGTGTGCGCGTCTACATCCCGGAAATTCATCCGGCGCGCTTCCGCCAGTCTTAGTATTTCCGTGGAGGATTTCGCGCCAAGATCCACGCGTACGGTGTCAAACCAGGGCCCCTCCCCTGTGGATAAGCCGAGTCGCTGCAGCCCGCGCGCTAAACATTCCGTGAGTAAATGGATACGCTCGGCAATTTTCCTCAAGCCCTCCGGGCCGTGATAACAGGCGTACATCGACGCGATGTCCGCCAGCAAGGCTTGCGCGGTGCAGATGTTGCTCGTGGCCTTTTCGCGGCGGATATGTTGTTCGCGAGTCTGCAGCGCCAGCCGCAAAGCCGGACGTCCTCTCGAGTCCTTCGACACTCCAACAATACGACCCGGCATCTGCCGCTTGAACGCCTCGCGCGTGGCAATGTACGCCGCGTGCGGCCCGCCGTAACCGAGCGGAACACCGAACCGCTGCGTGCTGCCGACTGCGACGTCCGCGCCGAACTCACCCGGAGGCCGCAGCAGAGTCAAACTAAGCAAGTCCGCCGCGACGACAACCCGAGCACCTGCCGCGTGCGCCTGCTCGATGAACGCTGAATAGTCGTGGATTTCGCCGTACGTGGTCGGGTACTGCACCAATGCCCCGAACGTCTGTTCGTCGAAGCGAAACGATCGGAAATCGCCGACTTCCACCCTGATGCCCAGAGGTGCGGCCCGGGTCCTCACGACGTCGATCATCTGGGGATGGCATTCGGAGGAGACGAAAAAAACGTTCCGCTGTTCCTTTTGCCCGTGACACATGGCCATGGCCTCGGCGGCGGCGGTGGCTTCGTCGAGCAGGGACGCGTTGGCGACCTCCAGCCCCGTCAGGTCAGTTACCATGGTTTGGAAATTGAGCAAGGCTTCCAATCGGCCCTGCGAAATCTCAGCTTGGTACGGGGTATATTGGGTGTACCAGCCAGGGTTCTCGAGCAGGTTCCGTTGGATGACTGCCGGAGTGATGCTGTCGTAATATCCCATGCCGATGTAGGAACGGCAGACCTGGTTTTGGGCGGCGATCGCTTTCAGCGCTGCCAGCGTCTCCGATTCACTTCGCGCGGCGGGAAGCTGCAGCGGGCGCTTGAGTCGGATTTGCGCTGGCACCGCCTCGTTGATCAAATCATCAAGACTGGAGTAGCCGAGCAGCTTCAGCATCTGCGCGGCTTCTTCTGGACTTGGTCCGATGTGTCGCCGCGGGAAGGTATCGGGATGTGAAAATGATTGCGTTGGTTCACCGTTGAGCAGTTCCGCGAGTGGGTTCTGTTTCCGGGTTAGATCCTGGTTGGGTAAATCCGTAACTAGCACGTGAGGAAAGTACTGGCGGCAGCAGCCAAATCAAGCTGGATCTGGCGCGACGACACTACGCCGCAGAGCTGATCGGCACATTCAAGCAGTATAACTGCCGGACGCGACGTCGCCGCCGTGCCCGGTCCAATTGGTGTGGAAGAATTGGCCGCGCGGCTGGTCGATGCGTTCGTACATATGTGCGCCGAAGAAATCGCGCTGCGCCTGAAGGAGGTTGGCGGGCAATCGTTCGCTCCGGTACGAATCGTAAAATGCCAGCGCGGTGCTGAACGCCGGAACGGGGATGCCTTTTTTCGCGGCGACGGCGACCACGTTGCGCCAGGCGCGATGCGAGCTTTGGATGGCCTTGCGAAAGAATGGATCGAGCAAAAGGTTTGAAAGGCCGGGGTTCTTGTCGAAGGCGTCCTTAATTTTACCCAGGAACACGCTTCGGATGATGCAACCGCCGCGCCACATCAGGGCGATGCCTCCGTAGTTGAGGTTCCACTGGTATTCCTTGGCTGCGGCACGCGTGAGCATGTAGCCCTGCGTGTAGGAAACAATCTTCGACGCGTAAAGCGCCTGGCGGATGCTTTCCGTGAATTCCTTCGCGTCTCCTTTAATTACCGGTTTGGGTCCTTTGAGCTTTTTGGACGCGACGACGCGGTCTTCTTTCAACGCGGAAAGAGAGCGCGCGTACACCGCTTCAGCCACCAGCGTGATGGGGATACCAAGCTCCTGTGAAGATATGACAGTCCACTTGCCAGTGCCTTTCTGGCCTGCCGTATCGAGGATTTTGTCCACGAGGGGCTGCCCGTCGGTATCCTTGAACGCGAGGATGTCGCGCGTGATTTCGATCAAATAGGAGTCAAGCTCTCCTTTATTCCACTCGGCGAAGACCTGGTGCATCTGCTCTGCTCTGAAGCCGAGGCCGGTCTTCATCAGGTTATAGGCTTCGCAGATGAGCTCCATGTCGCCATATTCAATCCCGTTGTGGACCATCTTCACGTAGTGGCCCGCGCCGTTCTCGCCAACCCAGTCGCAGCAGGGCGAGCCATCCTCAACCTTGGCCGCGATCTTCTGGAAAATGTCTTTGACGTGCGGCCAGGCAGCCGGGGAGCCGCCGGGCATGATGCTCGGACCACGCCGCGCGCCCTCCTCGCCGCCGGAAACGCCCGTGCCGATGTACAGCAGACCCTTGGACTCGACGTACTTCGTCCGGCGCATAGTGTCCTCGAACAGGGAGTTGCCGCCGTCGATGATGATATCGCCCGGCTCCAGGTGCGGCAGCAGATGCTCGATGAATTCGTCCAACGCCGGGCCGGCTTTGACCATAAGCATCACGCGGCGGGGCTTTTTGAGCAGCCCGACCATTTCTTCAAGAGAATGCGCGCCAATCACGTTTGTGCCTTTGGCTTCCTTATTGAGAAAATCGTTCACCTTGGAAATCGTTCGATTGAACGCGACCACCGTGAACCCGTGGTCGTTCATGTTGAGAATCAAATTCTGGCCCATCACGGCCAGGCCAATCAATGCAATATCGGCTTTCGGTTCCATTGTCGCTGAATTCTCATTACTCTGATCCAATAATCAATGATTCTTTGACGGTGCGAATATGAAACCTGGGCTTATTCATAAGGATCGTGGTCGTTACCAAGGTCGAGGCACAGGAGCGCGGGCGCCCCGTCCGCGTGCTGCCTTCCGTGGCGACAAGACCAGTGCGTTCGGGCGGGCTAACAACAAACACGCGGACGGGGGCGTCCGCGCTCCTTATGAATTGGCCCGAGTATGAAACACTTGTGGTGGCTCTCCCGTCGTTTCAGTCCGTTGCTCCTGCTCTGCGTTTTGGCCAGCAGGCCTTTGGCTGCCGCCGACCTCTCTGACCGAATCGTCGTTATGATCAGCGTGGACGGATTGGCCGGCTTCTACCTCGACGATCCCAAAGCGGAGATGCCGACAATACGGGCACTCGCCGCAGACGGAGCCCGCTCCAGCCGGATGAAGGCCTCCACACCTACCGTAACCTGGCCAAACCACACGACCCTGGTAACCGGCGTAAATCCCGCGCACCACGGCGTAGTGGGTAATAACTATTTCGACCGCGAAACGGGCAAGAGAGTCAGGCTGATCGCCGATCCGGTTTATAGCAAAGAGGAAATCGTCAAAGTCCCGACGATATACGATTTGGCGAAGCAGCAGGGCTTGAAAACGGCGGCGATTCGATGGCCCGCCAGCCGTGACGCCAGGACTCTCGACTGGACGATTCCAGATATGTCCGCAGGCGAACCGACGTTGAGCCACACGACTCGATCGCTGCTCGAGGCCTGCGCGCGCGCCGGGATTCCGTTCGGCGGCGCGCAAGCCAGCGCCGGTACGAAGCCGCCGGGCGATGCAGTCTTCACTCGAATCTTCAAAATGATCTTGCGGGACCAACGCCCGAACCTGGCCCTCCTCCACCTCGATGAAGTGGACCATGTCCAGCACTCCAAGGGCCCGAGGACGCCCGACGCTTATGCCGCGATTAAGGACGCTGACGAGCAAATAGGACAGATTTGGGCTCAGTTGAAACGCGATTTTCCGGACCGGGCGACTTTGATCATTGTCTCCGACCACGGCTTTTCGCCCATCCGAAAGATGCTCCTGCCCAATGTGCTCTTGCGAAAAGCCGGTCTGCTGGGCGCAACGACGAACAGCCCTATCCAGCTCGTCGGCCAGGGCGGCGCCTCTCTGGTGTACGTCCTCGACCAGGCGCGTCGGAAAGAGTTGATTGCGAAAATGCGCGCCACTTTGAGCAGCCTGGAGGGAATATCCAAAATCATCGCCGAGGAAAATTTCAATGAGTTTGGCGTCGCCAATCCGAAAGACGATCCTCACGCGCCGGATCTGATTCTGTTTGCGGAGGAAGGCTGCGTCTTCAGCGACACCGCCGACGGCGATCTGCCCTTCATCGAGAAACCCGAACGCGGAGGGAGCCACGGTCACGATTCCAATTTGCCGGATTTGCACGCGGTCTTTGTGGCCTGGGGCGCCAGAATTAAGCCAGGAGTCAAGTTGGCCGAAATGTCGAACCTCGATGTCGCGCCTACGATTGCAAAGCTGCTGGGCTTTTCAATTTCGCAGGCCGAAGGAATGCCATTGCAGGTAGCCCTCGCTGGGGACTGAACGCTGTCACTATCCCCCCAATTGCAATCGTTTATCGCTTTCCAGGACCGTTTTCAGATTGGGCCAGTTCACCTCGTTCATGTCGTTGAATGCATTGAGATAAACGGCGACAACTTCGGCGGGGTATTTCGTCAGCAATTTATCCACCGCGGCCTGGAGTTTTGCGTCGTCCATCGCGGCCGGGAGGTCCTCGACCACACCTTCCTTGTGCGCAATGCCAAGGTCGTCGAGGAAATCGCAGAGCATCGCCTGGTACTTTTTGAGCAGCCAGGCGCGAATCAAGTTGCCGGTGACCAGGTCCAGGCTCGGGCGTGTCAGCGTTTGCAGCATGGCCGCGTGACGCTCGTTGCGCGGTTGGCGCTCAAAAAACACCGGGCGCAGCTTGCGCGCTTCGGCCACGGCGCTGAGGGCAGCGCGGTACAGCGGTTTGTCTGATTCATACGAGTACGTCAGAATCTCCAGCGCAAGTCCCGGCGACATGAAGCCGAGCAGTTCGTGGGAAGTAAGCATTCTTCGGAAGAGTTAGATGGGCTGAATCGTTAACTTCGTTGAATCGTTCTAAGAGGTCGTGAGGACTGAGATCTTGTTTTTGTTGGCCAGTTGAGCACAAGCTTCCTGTTCCAATAAGAGCGATTTACCGGCCTCGAAGGCAAGAACGGAAATGCGTGAGGCGGCGCAAGTTTCGAGCGTCTGCGGCCCGAGGCAGGGAATGTCGAAGCGCAGATCGTGCTTTTCCCGGGCCACTTTGATAGCAACGGCGCCGCCCTCTTTGCCCGCCAGCTCGCCGCCGCGCCGCAGGCATTGGTCGGTGCCCTCAAACGCCTCGACGGCCAAAACTGTACCGCCTTTGACCAGAACCGTTTGGCCGATCTCCAGCCGCGACGTTTCTTTGGCAATGCGGAAGCCGAACTCGACGTCGGCGCGCTGCGCTTCGCTCAGCACAGGTCCGAGTCGAAAACCGTTGGTGGGCATGAGTGGCTTCAGCCAGGGAGTTGCTTCAATCAACTCGACGCCGTCCTTTTGCAGCTCAGCGGCTATCGCTCCGAAAATAGAGTGGGCATTCTTTTCCTTCAACCGCAGAAGCATGCCCATGGCGCGAAGATCGGGGCGAACGTCATAAAGGTTCTTGGGCGCGATCTGGCCGACCATCACGCACTGCCGGATGCCTCGATCGGTAAAAGTGGAGATCAGTTTCGAAAGCTGCCCGACTTTGAGCCAGACGATTTCATCGACCAGCGGCGCCAAGGCCGGATCGGTTTCGCCGTCGAAAGCGGCTGCTACCAGTTTGCGGACGCCCATCGCGCGCGCCTGCCGGGAAAACACCAGCGGCAGTGTGCGATTGCCCGCAATAATGCCCAGCAATTCAGTCGAATCCGTCATCGGAAACCCACCTTAACGCTCACGCCGATGTTGGCAAGGAGAGTCTCTGCAGGCTCACTCACTCACCCTGGGGCTGAACGCTGGTCATGTCCACGGGCTGCGGCGGGTCGTTGCGTCCGTAGATGCTTGTGTCCGGGAAATAGGCAACCCAGCCATACCATTGACTCAGATGGCATTCCAATCGGGCGAGCGATTTACCCTTGAGCGGGCCTGCCTCTCCCCTGCCCTCCAGGTCCCAACGCGTCCCGGTTTCCCGGTCGAAGATCGCCCGTTTGCCGTCCGGCATCGAGCGCCCCTCGAAGCTGAGCGTTTTGCCATCCACATCGCGCGAGACGGCGGTGGCAGTCATCGACTCCGGCTCGAGGAAAGCTGCGACGGGCCTGTTTCCCAGTGTATCATTCACGACGCCGCCCGCTTGTTTGAGCGCGCTGAGAGGATAGGCCCGGCGCAGGATCGGCGATTCTCCTCCGGCGGGCGAGTTGGATGCAGGTACCGCCAATGCCAGAACCTTCTCGAAGAAGGGCAAGCGCTTATCCGTGCGCGTCATCGACGGACGAAAGAACGGTGCGGGAAACCGCGAATAATCTCGCGGCTCCGGTTTGGTGCGCGGGCTGTAATGTTTCTGGTAAGGAGTGTCGAGTGACATGACGAGCGTGTCAGGATGGAGTTTCCTCCACTGCCCCCAGGTCGTATCGAGTACCGGAACAGGCTTGAGTCTTGCCCCAAGCAGCGGGCCAGTGACAAAGCGGCCTTCAACTTGCAGCAGAACGCTGGCGGAGTCGCGCTCGCACAGCGTGACCACCCCGTTGTAAAGACCGTAGAAATCAATCGGCATCGGGCGGCCGTTCAAGGTGCGGTCATACCCAATCCCCGTGTTGCACACGCTGCAATAGGTGATGGCGACGGGCTCCTCGCCTCCTGTTTCAGCTTTGCCGATTTTGTCATTGATGACGTGGTGCCACCAAATGAAGCGCGTCGGATAGGCTCGGCTCTCTCCCCGCAAGGTCGTGCCCAGCACATAATCTCCGTCGTCCAGAAAATCCGCCTCTGACGCTCGAACCATTTTTGGAAAATCGAGAGCGCGAAAGGGCACGATCTTGCGTCCGTCCCACAGGGCTCGTGGAACAATGTCGGGAGCTATCGGAGCCGGCGTCTTTTCCGCCGGCGATGGCGGGGCGGATGCGGCTTTGTCCTGCGCTAACGCTGGATTCGCGCTCCAGGAGAGCAGGAACAGGGTGACGCTCGCATGGATGAGTGTTAAGTGTCGCTGGCAAACACAGCGGGACATGAATTCAGTAAAGCGTTCCAAGCAGAAGCGGTCAAGGATGTTGAGCGCTGTAAGCGCGTGCAGGGGTGCAGTAAGGGATCGCGTTTGGGGCCGAAAGAGGCTTGAAGGTCGCGGAGCGCGACTGTCCAAGTGGGTTCGCTACCGCTTCTTTCTGATCTTGAACGGGCGGCTCACTTGCATCGGGATCTTCGCCGCCAGTTCCTCCGCCGGATACATCCAGATCTCGGAGAGCGTCGGATGGTAGTGCGGCGTGGCGGCCAGTTGGTGGACCGTCAGACACGCATGCATCGCGGCTATGATCTCATGGATTAACTCGCCGCCGAGCGGTCCGACACAACAGCCGCCGATGATTTCGCCACTCTCGGGATCGGCCAGCAATTTCACGAAACCGTCTCTGGCCTCCATGATGAGGGACTTGCCATGATCGCTAAACCGATAACTGGCTGCCAGATAAGAAATGTTTTGGGCTTGCGCACGTTTCTCCGTCAGTCCAACAGTCGCGATTTGCGGTTCAGTGAAGATGACTTCGGTCAGGAGCCGATAATCCATTTGCTTCATCCGCTTCGGGTGAGCGATGTTGTGGGCGGCGATCTCACCTTGCTGCACGGCCAGGTGGACAATCTCATGAGGGCCGGTGCAGTCGCCGGCGGCGTAGATGTGCGGCACGCTTGTGCGCATTTGCGTATCTGTGACAATCTGCTCGGACTCCACGCGCACACCGATCCGCTCCAGACCGAGCCCGGCGAGGTTCGGCCGCCGACCCAGGGCGAAAAAGACTTCCTCGGCCCGGACGCGGACTTTCCGGTCGTTGTATTCGAACACTATCTCCTTTCTTGCGCCGACGCGCCGGGCGTCGAGCAGCCGCGTGCCGGTGTAAAGCTGGACGCCCTCGCGGCGAAACACATTTTCAAGTTCACTGCTGGCATCTGAATCGAACTCATGCAGGATGTGAGCGCTGCGTTGAATCATCGTGACGCGTACGCCGAGCCTCGCGAAGAATTGCGCGAACTCAACCGCCACGGCGCCACCTCCCACCACAATGAGGGACCTGGGCAGGCGCTTCAATTTGAGCGCCGTGTCGCTGTTGAGGTAATCCAGTCCGTCCAGTTGAGCCAGGGGAGAGGCCGCGATGTTCGAGCCTGTAGCAATAATGAAATTTCTGGCGGTTAGTGTAGCAGCCGACGTAGGGAGGCTCTGATCCGTTTCCGCTTTCGGCTTCTTGACCCGACGAAGCGCTTTGGCGAAGGCGGTTCGGCTTTCGGCTTTCGTAAGGAGGCACTGATCCATTTCTGCTTTCTGCTTTCTACTTTCTGCTTTTTCTTCTCCACCGGTCGGAACAGGCGCCAACTTGAGCGTGTGGGCATCAACGAAGCGCGCGTGTGCGCGCAGAAACTTAAATTTGCCGCTGACGAGTTGCTGCCGGCGAAAATCCGCAAATTCGCGAATCAGTGCATTCTTCCAGCCCATGACTTCGCCGAAATTGAAACACACCTTCGGCGCGTGGACGCCCCAGGCTTTCGAATGCCGGGCCAAGTGCAGAACTTCTGCCGCGTACAGCAGTGCCTTCGTCGGCATGCAGCCGCGCAGGATGCACAGGCCGCCGACCTCTTCGCCGCCTTCGATGACTAGCGTCTTGAGGCCCTCGATGGCGGCCGTTCGTGCTGCGGCATAACCTGCGCTGCCGCCGCCGATGATCGCGAGGTCGAAATCAAGCTGCGTTTTGGCCGCATGCATGATTTCAGGATGGGTCGGCTGAACAGGGCTGGCAAGGTTTGATGAGTGACGCTTGAAACGCGAAACGGGATGCGTGCTGGCTAGCATTGGAGGAGATGGTCCACGGTTCGCGGCCTTGACACCCCGCGGCCAAAAACGAATGCTTCTGCCATGAGTGAAATAATTTATCCTCGGAGCCCACGCGAGACGATGTGTGGCTGGCTGCATTTGCCACGGTTCATCGACAAGATCCGGCTCCACCTGGCAGGCAAACTGCACAGCGATTACCAGCCAAATCTCGGCAAGGGATTTGACGGCCTTTGGCTCGAAACCGCAGGCGTCAAATTTGAAGAATTCACAGAAGTGGTAAAGCGGAGCATTACGGATGGAGAGATTTCCGACTGGGTGTTAAAAAACGTAAAGAAGCCGGACTCAGTGAAAACGGCACATCGGGAACGAATGCTCAGCATCCCCAAGCATGAAGACAAGGAAGGTCAGGCGCGACTCAAGATGCGCAAGGACAATGGCGGCCTGGCCCATCGCGATGACATCCAAAGTTTCGTGGATTTCATCGATGCGGACGAGAAGCGGATTTAGCCAGTGACCCCGGTAATCGCCAACGTCAGTCGGCGGATCCAACTCGCCGTTATTTCAATCGGTGTGGACTTTCCGAGCCATATGTTTACTCAGTTTCTTTCGTGGGATTAATCTTTGGCTGCCGGGGCGAGTTGGCTGTTTTGGAATTCGAATCTGCTGGCGAGGAGGTTTCGGCCAAAAATTTCTCGAGGATCGCCAAGTACCCATCCAGCGCGCCGTCGGCCTCGTCGCCCAGTTCGCGCTTGAGCGTTCTAATCTGGCTGGCCGCCGAGGCAGCCTCCGTGCGGATATCGTTGACGTCCAGCTTGCCACTGATCAAGCCGCCCATCAGTTCGTTGAATTTCCTGTTCGCTTCGGGACCCGCAGTGCTGAGGAGTTGGTTCCGCACTTGCTGAATCGAGTTAGTGTTGGCGCCCAATTTCGGCAGGGCGGCGGCAGTATCGACACTCAAGTTCGTCACTGGCGCTGCTTCTTTCAATCGAAAGTTGGTCTGCACAGCCAGTGTCTCAAGGTTCGTGGATGCCGTCGAAGCAAACGTGATCGAGACCACTTTGCTCCGCGGCAACCTAACTGTGCCCAACAACTCGCTTTGCACCACGAGCGTCTCGTTCGAAAGCGCCAACAGGCGACCGACAATATGGTCGCCGCTCTGCATCACTATTTGATCGGCCCTCACGACCGAGGCGGCAATGAACAAGGAAATTAACAGTGCGGTCGAGCGAGCGACTACGCCTGGTCCGTGATTGGCTGCCATAAGCTTATCCTAAGGCCTTTCCATTGGCCCCGCAACCGGCGGCTGGCCTCAAGCCCCTTTTGCAGTTGATTGTCCGGGGTAGAACGCCTCGGCGAGCAGGCGATTGAGCTCATGGACGGCCAGGGTCAGTTGTGCGTATAAGTCCGCCGTTGGGTCATCCAGCTCAAGCGCTTCCAAACGCCCGGCTGTCTTTCGGAAACGGGCTCCCAAGGAAAGGGCTTCCTCCGTGTCGCCCAATTCACCCAAAAGCTGCTTCACTCGGTTGGCCTGGTCCCGCGCGCGGCTTATGATCCGCAAAGCTGCCGGCGCTTCCGTGCGGCCGGCCTTCACGCCCTTTAACAGGAGGCACTCAAACTCCTGGCAATAGTTCGGACGCTTCTCATAGATTCGGCAGCGGCATCCGTCATGGGCAGCGCACGGCTGGACTAGCTTGACCTGCCCACGGCCTCCCAGCTTCAGGGTCAGGCCAAGCGAGCGCAGCCGGACGGCATCATCCCCGCCCATCAATTGAACGTCGGCGAAGATCACGCCGTTGCAACACAGCCCGCACGCCTGGCAGAGAGTTTGCTCCGCGGAAACGTTCGAACGTGGGAGCGAGGGCGTCATGGAGCTGCTTTCCCAGTTTTCTATTGCACGTCTGCGTCGTCTTTTGCAAGGTTCCGTGTCCTTACCAACAGGGTAACCTTATGAGCGAGCAACATAGTCACAGCAATTTCCCCAAACTTCATAACGCAATGTGGCCCGGGCTGGTCGGCAAGGGCAGCCCCGGGGCTGAACCGTGCATCGAGCTGGACACGATGCTCGATTTGACCGCCCGCGCTGAGGTCGATGGCATCCGGTTCGATGGCGTGGATCTATTCTTGTTCGATCCACACATCAGCATAGACAGCGATGATGACAGCATTAAACGGTTGGCGGAGAAGATCCAGTCAAAAGGATTTGTTGCCGGCTCAGTCGTCGCGCCGGTCTGGCCTCCCACCGGCGGCGGCTCGGCCATGGGCAGCGCCGAGGACCGAAAGCGCTTTGTCGAGCAGGTTCGCAAAGCCTGCCGGATCGGAAAGCGGCTGCGCGAGCTCGGCGCCCGTCCATACGGCGTCGTGCGCATTGATTCGGCTTGTAGCGTCACAGATTGGGCGGCGGATGCGGAAGCGAACCTGAGGAGAATCGTCCAGACTTTCACCGAAGCATGTGACGTTGCCGAAAGCATGGGCGAGCGACTGGCGGCCGAAGGTGAAATCTGCTGGGGCGGCATGCACAGTTGGAGGAAAATGGTGGACTTGCTCGAGCGCGTGAACCAACCGGCGACGCTGGGGTTCCAGGCCGATATGGCCCACACACTTCTTTACATTCTCGGATACAACGCTCCGGAGGACGCCCTTTTGCCACTGGATTGGGATTGGTCAGCACCCCATCGACTCGACGAGGCAATGAAACAGCTTACTGCAGCCCTTCGTTCTCACACCATCGATTTCCATGTCGCGCAAAATGACGCGACGGTCAAAGGTTCCGGCACCCACGATAAAACCGGGCATCACTGCTTGCCCAACGATCCGAATGGTAAGCTGCGCATTGCCCATCATGCAGGATATTGGCTGCATGGCACGGACGGAAAATTGACCAAGGCCATGCGCCACATCTGCTGGGACGGCTGCATGTTCCCCAATGAGGTCATGATGAAACCGGAGACCTGGAATGATATTTTGGCAGCCATGATCGCCGTCCGCGACGCCCACGGCTGGCGGGAGGACGGCGCCCAGCCGAAAGCACCGGCCATTCCGCCGACAGTCGCCGAGCCTGCGCGCAGACCAGCCGCGAAAAAGAAAACCATGCGCGCGGCCGCACGACCCGCCAAGCGCCTGACCCGAAAAGCCACTAAACCCGCTCGGCGTGTCCGTTCGAAAGTCGCGCCCCGGGGAAAGAAGCGGAAAGCCAAGAGCCCAAGGAAGCGTTCTCCGGGTTCAAAGCGTCCGGGCGGGAAGAAATCGCGCAGATGACATCGAAGAGGACGGCCGTTGGAAGAAGCGGGCTGTCTGTTAATTGGCCATTTCTGCGCGGAAAGAGGACAAGGGTGCACGGCTGCGTCGAGGCAAGGGGTTCTCCCTCTCCTCCATCTTGTCCGCCATAGCTTTAGCGACTGAGGAGGGAGGAGAGCGTTAGGGAGAGGAGGCCCATTGCTCGGGTGTCACGTCCCCGCGACCAGTGGCCGATTGCGACCAGTGGCGCATTTCTTTGCTAACCACAATCTCTGGCGTGGCATGTGCTAGGCAATGCTCCTCTCTGAAGGCTCGGTTCGCAACGCGGATGAAGCGCGAGCGTAGCCGAACTGAAAAATTATGCATGCAGAGATGCTGGTGAAACTCATCGAGGAGATGATGGATTTGAAAGTTCAGCAGTACGCTGAGTCTCAACTCAAGACCAATTCGGAAGTGGCCCGGGTTTTAATGGAAAAGCGCGAAAGCGACCGCCGCAGGCTGGAACTGATTCGGACTGAACTGACGCGAATCGTCAACGGCAAGTGGTGATGAGTCGCTCCGAGGAGTCCAGGCGGCGCACCGAAGCCTGAGCCTGGATTGAGGTTTTCTAGGGATTCCACAAAAGGCCACCGGCGTGCTGCTCGCCGTTGTTCGCTTTATTTCTTCGGTATCGCGGGCTCCAACGTCACGGTGCGGTCGGGTTCCTGAGCACCTCCGAGTCTGATTATCATGTGATGCACTTTTCCTTGCTCAAGCGTGAAGGTGATCCCCAGAGAGGGATATTTGAGCGATTCGAGGCTTCCCGCGAACCTTTCACTGGAAGCCGGCTCGCCATACGCTCGCAGGACCTCGTCCCGTGCGGAAAGCATACCGATACCCTCTTTTGTCCGCCCGGTGAATGCTTTGACGAACGGTCCCTTGATGCCCGTGACGTCCCCGCACATCACTGCTTGTACATCGCCATTCGTGTCAGGCATGACGGCAAGGCCGAGACGCGGATATTCCAGTGAGGTGGGGGTTCGACGCTGCGGCTCGCCGAGCTCCGCCACGACCTGCGGCACGTTCATTCCCGCACGCAACTTGCCAACGCAGACGTGCGGTTCGATTAACAGTGGCCCAGCGGCGCCCTGAGCCTCCGAATCCGATTTGTTCGAGCAGCCAGCTAGCGAAAATAACAGCGCCAGAGCCAACCCTGTTTCAGCAAGTCGTCGCCAGCCTGTTTTCATACGAATAGTCCCAATCGTCGCTTTAGCCGGGGTAACCGGCTCCTGAGCGCGTGTCAAGGCGGGTGTTTGCAAATTGCGGCGGGCCGATTGAGGAAGTAGCCGCTCACTTGGGTCGGGGCTTGCGACAACAAAAGATGCGGCCACATCATTTATTGTCGCCACTTCTTTTCCAAATCAATGCGCGGGCTTTGGTTGGGCGCTATTTTTCAGCGGGAATTTGGCTTATCAAGGCCAGATGATTGCCGTCCGGATCGCGGAACTCGGCCAGCCAGAGCTCGATTTCTGAAGTCCGATGCACCACATGCGGGTTTGCTTGAAACGCGACTCCGCGCGTGCTGAGCGTCTCGAACACGGCTTGGATGTCGGGCACCTGGAAGTAGATACCTCCTGCTCGCTGCGGCGCATGTCCTGCCGGTAGAACGCCGACCAACAGCCTGACGCTGCCAGACTGAAAAAACGCCATCTGCGGCGGAGCAGAGAACAGAAACGGGATACCGAGAGTGTCGCGATAAAAGCCGAGCGCGCGCTCAAGATTATCAACCGGAATCATCACTTGCGTTACCGAGGCTTTTGAGAGGTCCATAAATCTCAGAATAAGTTCCGCCTCCCTAAGCGCAACCAAATCCGCGATGGTGAATATTTAGTTGCCAGCGCCGTTCACTCATCGATTCTATGGGGCCATGCATAATCGTTGCTTTTCCCGCTTGGTTTCGATTCTGGGTGCCGTTCTCTCCGCTGCGCCGCTCCTTTCGGCGGCCCCAGCCAATCTACTCACAGAAGAACAAAAGGCTGGCGGTTGGAAGCTCCTCTTCGACGGTACCACGACCCAAGGTTGGCACAGCTTCAAGAAGGACACTTTCCCGGCCAAGGGTTGGGACATTCAGGACGGCTGGCTGCACGGCCTCGGCCGGGGTGGCGGTGACATTCTCAGCGATGGTGAATTCGAACAGTTCGAGTTGGAGTGGGAATGGAAACAAGCTCCCGCCGGCAATAGCGGCCTTAAATATTTTGTGCTCGAAACGCGGAGCGCACCGCTCGGCCACGAATATCAGATGATCGACGACGCACGCGAAGCGGACGCATCCCATGCCAAGCGCGTCACTGCCGCCTTCTACGATGTTCTCGCGCCGACCAGCAAACCGCACACCAAACCCGCCGGTGGAACCAATCAGTCGCGCGTGCTTGTACGGGGGCACCATGTCGAGCATTGGCTTAACGGCGAAAAGGTCCTCGAATACTCCTGCGCCAGTGACGAGGTTAAAGCGGCCGTGGCAAACAGCAAATTCAGGAATGTGCAGGGCTTCGGTGAGCGGCACAAGGGCCATATCCTGCTGCAGGAACACGGCAGCGAAGTCTGGTTCCGGAACCTGAAGCTCCGCGACCTGTCCGGCGGCCCACCTAAGTAAAATTCGAAACCCCAAGGCCGAATTCCTAAATCTGACATCCTGAATTTGAAATCGGGATCATCTGTCGCACAGCGCTTCGGGCTTCGAGCTTCGGAATTCTTTCGGATTTCGGCCTTCGGACTTCTCTCCTCTTCGGACCTCGGACCTCGCCCTTCGCACCTCGGACCTAGGAGTTACACCACTTTAACCCACCTGTGTTCCCTCGCCCCTTGATACATCGCCTCCATAACCACCACGCGCTGCGCTGCCTCCCGCGGCGTTACGAGGGGATGCTCCTTGGCGCCTGACAGCGCATCCAGAAATTGTATAAAAGGCGGCTTAAGCGACCGCGGCAGATTTGTCATCGGCTCCTTGCTGTCGCTGTCGGGCACGTGCTTGCTTCGGTAGTACAGGTGATTATCCACCACTGTCGCGTGACCCTCAGTCCCGCTGATGAGCAATTGGACCGGGTCCTCAACGTCCACCCAACCGGCCGCCAACGTGCCGATAACGCCGGACTTGAACTGGATTAGACCCTCACCCGTCTCGTCACAATCGCCGTAACGCCCAGTCACGGATTTGATGTCAGCCGTCACCGCCTCCACGTCGCCGAACAGCCACATCAGAATGTCCAGCTTGTGCGTGCCCAAATCGCCAAAAGCGCCCACCCCGGCGATTTTCGGGTCGGCCATCCATCGCCATTCAGTATCGAACCAGCCTTGCAGCGAGCCACTGTGACAATTGGAACCGCGCACTCGAGTCACTTTTCCGAAATGGCCCTTGGCCAATTCCTCTTTGACGAACAGATGCATGGGACTGCCCCGCATGAAATAGCCGGTTGAGAACATCAGATTCGCTTTCCCGATGGCATTAGCCATTTCGAGGCTCTCCTTGCCCGTGATTCCGAGGGGCTTCTCGACGAACAAGTGCTTGCCGGCTTTCGCCGCTGCGAGAACTAATTCATGGTGCCGGTTCGTCTGAGAGCAAATGACCACAGCCGCGATCTCTGGGTCCGCCCAGATCTCCTTCACCTCCGCCACAGCCCGGGAGTTTAGTTCCTTGGCCGCTTTCCCCGCACGTTCAGCGTCGTGGTCCCAGACGGATCTCACTTTCACGTCGCTGCGCGTGTTGGCCAGGCGGATGTATTCCGGCGTGTGAATGTGCGCCACCCCAACGAAGCCGAGTGTGATCTTCTTATCCTCCCGCGCCCAGGCCGAAGGCAGACTGCTGGCGGCCAGGCTGAGCATGCCGGTAGAACGAATGAAATGGCGACGGGTATGCGGTGCTCTCATGCCGCTCAGTAGAAACGGGCCACGCTAATTTTGCAACTCATCAGCCGCCCCAAGAGGATCGCCTCGCTGTATTCTGCAAGACCAACCGAAGAGCAAATCTCATTCTGGCCGCCGTCACAGCAAGAGACGACGTAAAGACTCTCTAACTTCAGTCCGAAAGACCTGAAGTCAGAGACTCGTTACGGGCGTGTTGCCCAAACGCCGGCGCGCGGCCGTCCCCGGCCGCAGCAATGGCCAAACTGGTTGTCTCTCTCGAATTTGGGGGCAACTGTCGGATCGAGAGTCGCCCATTTCCCACGATTTCGCGTTTGGGCAACACGCCCTTACCCCCTCTCCTACTACCAAAATGAGAACTGCGAACAACCGAAACCTCGCGCTTGCGCCCGGCCGCCGGGTTGTGATAGTTCCCCTTAAACCGAAAATACAATCCGGACTATGTTAAACCGCCGTTCATTTTTCACCACAACCGCGTGCCTGGGCGCAACATTGGCTTTGGCCGCAGAATCCCAAGAGAAAACAAAGCCGGGCCCGCACAAAAAGCGCATCAAACTCGGAATTGCTACTTACTCCTATTGGCATTTCAAACCACCGAAAGTCTCGATTGAAACTGTGATCGAGAAAGCGGCCGAGATCGGTGTCGAGGGCCTGGACATCCTCCATCAGCAGATGGACATTCCCGATAAGGAGCCGCTGACGCCGGCCCACCGAAGCTACCTTCAAAAGCTCAAACGCCACGCCTTTCACAATGGCATCGCTCCGGTCTGCCTTTCGATTCACCAAAACTTCGTACAGGAGGACCCAGCCGAACGGCAGAAGCAAGTCGAGCACACGCACAAATGCCTGGAGATCGCCTATGAGCTGGGAGTGCCCTGCATCCGGCTCAATTCCGGCCGCTGGGGCACGATCAAGAGTTTCGATGACCTAATGAAGGCGCGGGGCATCGAACCAATCCTGCCCGGCCACTCGGAAGACGATGGGTTCAAGTGGTGCATTGAATGCATCGAGAAATGCATCCCCAAAGCCGAGCAATGCGGTGTCGTGATGGCCCTGGAAAACCATTGGGGCCTGAGTCGCACGCCGGAGGGACAGTTGCGGCTGATTAACGCAGCGCCTTCTCCGTGGCTCGGCGCGCTGATGGACACGGGCAACTTCATGGAAGATCCCTATGACAAACTGAAAATGATCGCGTCGAAGACCGTGTACGCGCAGGCCAAGACGTATTACGGCGGCGGCGAGTGGTACACACTCGATCT
>CAYUPI010000058.1:0-35581 GCA_964446585.1 uncultured Verrucomicrobiota bacterium | reverse complement strand
TGTACGCGCAGGCCAAGACGTATTACGGCGGCGGCGAGTGGTACACACTCGATCTGGATTACCATCGCATCGCCAATATTCTGCGCGAAGCTGGTTATTCGGGCTATGTGTCACTTGAGTTCGAGGGCAAAGAGAATCCGGACGTGGCAGTGCCGAAGAGCATTGAACTATTGCGTCAAACCATTGGTGCATGAGTGGCTGCGTTACGTGAGAGAAGAGGTTCGCAAGCGAGCTGCGGCAAAGCATGATTGCTATATCAGGAACCAGCTCAATGCCTAGTGGAACTTTGACATCGGGCAACCTCCCAACTCACCCAGGCCTCGCGTGTTTACGACGAGCGGTTTCTTCCCCCTCACCCCGACCCTCTCCCTTAGGTAGAGGGGGAGTCGTCTCCAGTCGATCGGCAAATCCTGGACCGGTCAGACATTCGAGTGACGTGCGCGCGGACTCCCTCTCCCTAAGGGAGAGGGTCGGGGTGAGGGGGAACAGGACGGCGCCTAACCCCCTGCACCCGGCTTCTCCGTGCAGCGAGTTCCGGGAGGTTCACCAGCGAACATCGGGACCAACAGGAATGGCGAAATGAAAGCTCTCGTTAAGCGAAAGTCCGAACCCGGTCTCTGGCTCGAAGAGGTCCCGAAACCGACCTACGGCCTGAACGACGTGCTGATCCGCGTCGAGCGGACGGGCATCTGCGGCACCGACGCGCACATCTACAAATGGGACGAGTGGGCGCGCAAAACCATCCCGGTGCCGATGGTGGTCGGGCACGAGTTCGTCGGCGAAATTGTCGAAGTCGGCTCCAACGTGAAGGACTTTTTCCCCGGTCAAATAGTAAGCGGCGAGGGCCACGTCGTATGCGGCCGGTGCCGCAATTGCCTGGCGGGCCGTCGTCATCTGTGCGCCGACACCCAGGGCGTAGGCGTGAACCGTCCCGGGGCGTTTGCCGAGTATCTGGCACTGCCGATGACCAATGTCTGGGTCCACTCGAACGGCATCAACCGCGACATCGCCGCGATCTTCGATCCCTTCGGCAACGCCGTTCATACTGCATTGTCGTTTCCGGCCCTCGGAGAGGACGTGCTGATAACCGGCGCAGGTCCGATTGGGATAATGGCTGCGGCGGTAGTCCGCCACGCCGGCGCACGCTATGTGGCGATCACGGACGTGAACGAATATCGGCTCGAACTTGCACGGAAGATGGGCGTGACGCTGGCCGTCAACCCGCGCGAGCGCAATCTGAAGGGTGTGCAAAAGGAACTGGGAATGCATGAGGGCTTTGACATTGGCCTGGAAATGTCCGGAAACGCTTCCGCCTTCCGGGACATGCTGGCCAACATGAGCCACGGCGCGAAGATTGCCATGCTGGGCATTCCCGAAAAGGAGATGGCGATCGATTGGAACACCGTTGTTTTTTCGATGCTGACCATCAAGGGGATTTACGGGCGCGAAATGTACGAGACCTGGTACAAGATGACGGTGATGCTCCAAAGCGGGCTGGACATCGCCCCGGTGATCACTCACCGGTTCCACTTTTCTGAATTTCAGAACGGCTTCGACGCGATGCTGTCGGCACAGTCGGGTAAAGTCATCCTGAATTGGAGCGACTCAGTTTGAAAAAACCAAAGCTGGCAACCAGGACCGTCGCCCGCCCGGCCCGGCGCTCTTGGGCCGAGCCTTGGAAGGTCAAGGTTGTCGAGCCGCTCAAGCTGAGCACGCGCGAGCAACGCGAACGCGCGATCCGCGAAGCCGGTTACAATACGTTCCTGCTCCGGTCCGAGGACGTCTATATCGATCTGCTCACCGACAGCGGTACGAGCGCGATGAGCGACTGGCAATGGGCGGGTCTCATGCTGGGTGATGAGGCCTACGCCGGGAGCAAGAATTTCTATCATCTGGAAGAAGCCGTACGCGAGCATTATGGCTATCGCTTCGTGGTGCCGACTCACCAGGGCCGCGGCGCCGAGAATATTCTTTCCCGAATGCTCATCCACCCTGGCGACTACGTCCCGGGAAACATGTATTTCACGACCACCCGCCTCCATCAGGAATTGGCCGGAGGCACGTTCGTGGACGTAATCATCCCCGAGGCGCACGATCCTTGCGCCACGCATCCGTTCAAGGGCAACGTGAATGTTAAAGCCCTCCAACGACTCATCCGACGAGTTGGCGCCCGAAGAATTCCTTACGTGTGCCTGGCCGGGACCGTCAACATGGCCGGTGGGCAACCGATTTCGATGGCAAACCTCAAAGCCGTCCGCGCTCTCACCCAAAAGCATGGCATCCGCATCTTCCTCGATGCCACGCGTGCGGTAGAAAACGCCTACTTCATCCAGCAGCGCGAGCCAGGGTATAGCAGGAAATGCGTCGCCGAAATCCTCAAAGAGTTCTGTTCATGCAGTGATGGGTGCACGATGAGCGGAAAAAAGGACGCGCTGGTCAATATCGGCGGGTGGCTTGCGCTCAACAATGAGGCGCTTTACCAGGAAGCCAGCAACCTGGTCGTCGTCTATGAAGGGCTGCATACCTACGGCGGCATGGCTGGCCGAGACATGGAAGCTATGGCCCGCGGCATCGTGGAATCGGTCCAGGACGATCATATCCGGGCGCGCATCGGCCAGGTCGAATATCTGGGCCACAAACTGATGGACTGGGGGTTCCCCATCGTGCGCCCGATCGGCGGGCACGCAGTTTACCTCGACGCCAAAGCGTTCTATCCGCACATGCCGCAGCAGCACTTTCCGGCGCAGACGCTCGCCGCGGAGTTGTTTATCGATTCCGGCGTGCGCGCGATGGAGCGCGGCATCGTGTCGGCAGGACGGGACAAGTCCACCGGAGAGCACCACGCTCCCAGGCTCGAGTTGGTGAGGCTAACGATTCCGCGGCGAGTCTATACGCAAGCGCACATGGATGTGACGGCGGAGAGCGTCGCTGCGGTTTACCAGAAGCGCCGCAGTGCCCGCGGGTTGAAAATGGTGTACGAACCAAAGTACCTGAGATTCTTTCAGGCGAGGTTTGAACGACTCTGATCGATGTCGTTTTCCAAAGTGGCCAGTCAAATGCCGAAGAACCAAGCTCCAAGCTCCAAGCTCCAGAGAAACATCAAATTCCAAGCTTCAAATCGGTGTTGGGTTGCCGGGGCGCTCTTGGAATTTGGATCTTGGTGCTTCTCTGGAGCTTGGAGCTTGGATCTTGGAGTTTCGAGTTGTGGCCGCCCTCCCCACGCATGCTTCACTTGACCTATGTATCAATCTTTTCGCCAACACCTCTCGCAGCAAGTCGACGAAATCCGCGCCGCCGGCACTTACAAGCGCGAGCGGGTAATAATGACGCCCCAGGGCACGACCATTCGCCTGTCCGATGGCAAACCGGTGCTGAACTTTTGCGCTAACAATTACTTGGGCCTGGCGCATCATCCGGCCGTTGCCGCCGCCGCAAAGGACGCGCTCGATCAATGGGGATATGGTCTGGCCAGCGTTCGATTCATCTGCGGAACACAGGGTGTCCACAAGCAACTTGAGGCGGAACTCAGTGAGTTTCTGGGGACCGGAGACACGATCCTTTACGGCTCTTGTTTCGATGCCAATGGGGGCCTGTTCGAAACTTTGCTCGGCACCGAAGACGCGATCATTTCCGATGAGCTAAATCATGCCAGCATTATCGATGGGGTCCGAATGTGCAAAGCTCAGCGCTTCAGGTACCTCAACAACAACATGCAGGACTTGGAGCAGAAGCTAAAAGAATCCAGCGGCGCGCGGTTCCGAATGATTGCCACGGACGGCGTCTTCTCGATGGACGGTTACCTCGCAAACCTTCCTGCAATCTGTGACCTGGCCGACCGCTACGATGCTCTGGTGATGGTGGATGATTCCCACGCTGTCGGTTTCATGGGAAAAACCGGTCGCGGCACACCGGAATTCCACAATGTCATGGGCCGCGTTGACATCCTCACGGGCACGCTCGGCAAGGCGTTGGGTGGAGCCAGCGGGGGTTATACCAGCGGACGCGCCGAGATCATTGAACTGCTGCGGCAGCGTTCACGCCCGTATCTGTTCTCCAATACCCTCGCGCCCGCGATCGCCGGTGCTTCCCTGAAAGTGCTCCAACTGCTTGGTGAATCAACAGAACTGCGCGACCGGCTCGAAGCAAACACGGCATTCTTTCGCTCAGAAATGTCTAAGCTGGGGTTTGAGATTCTGCCCGGCATTCATCCGATCACTCCCATCATGATCGGCGACGCCGCGCTGGCGACGAAGGTTGCCGATGCGATGCTGGCGCGGAGGGTCTATGTGATCGGTTTCTCGTATCCAGTCGTGCCAAAGGGAAAAGCGCGAATTCGCACACAAATTTCAGTCGCGCACACGCGCCAGGATTTGGAAAGGGCCGTTGAGGCATTCGCCATTGTAAAGAAGGAACTCGGCATCTAGAAGGCGCCTGCGAGCATCATTCCAATTGTAGGAGCCGACGTCAGGAGGCTCTGATCAAGTTTGGATTTTTCGATCGGAGCCTCCTAACGCCGGCGCCTACACTTTGAGACTGGCTCTGATGCAAGGGCCGGCTTTCCGAATGGATTACCTGCTTACCACCTACGGTAACTCACTTATCACTCTCGGCGGGCCTAAGCTCCGCACGGAGGTGACTTCCCACGTCCGGCAAGCCGTTCAGCACACCGCAGGCCGATTGGCACACCGATAGCTTAGACTGCTGCGTGTGAAATGCGTCCCTAAGAAATGCCCTCCGCCAAGTATTGTATCATGCCGCTTTCTGTGTTGCTGCTCGGCGACCCGCCTGTCCTCGGCGAAGCCGTTAGCAATGCAGTCCCTTCGCCCTCAGCCCAAAACGCCCTCTCATTGGGCCAGGCCCAGCGGATGGCGCTGGAACGAAATTGGGATTTGCTCGCGGCCGCCAAAGGCATCGACGCTGCGCTGGCCCAGAAGCTCGTCTCTCATGAATTTCCGAATCCGACCTTTTCATACTCTACCGCCAAGATCAGCATCGATGACCATCCCAGTTCAACACCTGCCGGCAACGGATTATGGCAGCGCAGTTACGATACGATTCTTGCCGTCAACCAGCTCTTCGAAGTCGGCGGCAAGCGCCGCAATCGCCAGACAGCCGCGCAAGCCGGTGTCGAAGGCGCCCGGGCGCAATTCTTCGACGCCAGGCGCACGCTCGATCTGGCGGTGACGCGGGCCTACGTGGCAGCGGCACAAGCGGAAGAAAGCGTGCGCGTCCTGGGACAATCGGCGGCCACGCTTCGTCAGGAAGCCCGGATTGCCGAGTTCCGTTTTAGGGCTGGTGAAATCTCCAGTTCCGACAAAGACCAGATCGACATAACCGCCGAAAAACTCGAGCTGGAAGCCAAAACAGCCGAATCGGCAGCGGCCCAAGCCCGAGTAGCTTTGGAAACCCTGCTTGGCACGCCAAATCCTCGAGGCGCTATCGTACTGAACGACCGCCTCGAAACCCTTGCCGCGGGCCCAGCCGTCGAGCCCTCCCCTGTAGCTGCCGTGTGCCGCCCGGACGTTGTCGCAGCCGAGGCTGCCCTGCGAAAAACCGAATCTGAGCTGCGCCTGCAAAAGGCCAATCGTATCCCCGATCCCACGGTCCTGTTCATGTATGAACATGAACCCCCCGATCAGCCGGATACCGTTGGTTTGGGTCTCAGCTTCCCCCTCCCCCTTTGGAATCGAAACACCGGCAACCTCCGCGCTGCGGAGGCAGCCCGCGACCAGGCCCGGTTGGCGCTCCAAAAGGCCGAGGCGCAAGCCGCCGCCGATATCGCCACCGCTAGCCTGGCCTACGAGGACGCGCGGAAACGCTGGCGCTCTTATCGAGACGCAATCCAGCCCAAGTCGGAGAACATTCGAAAAACCATTGCTTTCGCCTACGAAAAGGGGGGCGTTTCATTACTGGATCTGCTGGTCGCGGAACGGAATGACAACGAGGTGCGGCTCGCCGCGACTCAAGCCGCCGCCGACACCATCCTGGCAGCGGCGGCCCTCGAGGCGGCGGCGAAAGTGATGCCTGATACACGCTCTAAACAATGAACATTTCCATCTTTCGGACCTTACTCCTGTCTTTGCTTTGCCTGTCTCTGGTCGGATGCAAGCCCGCCGACAAAGCCGCGCCGCAGTCCGAGGCGAAGGTCAACGGTAATACCGTATCGTTCACGGCCGATTCACCGCAACTCACTTCTCTGAGCATCGAGCCGGTCGCAGCGCTGCGTTCCGGCGCCGTGTCCCTCTCCGGGCGTTTGATGTGGAATGAGGAAGCGACGGTGCGCGTTTTTACTCCCTTTGGCGGCATTGTCCGGCGGCCGCTCGCGGCTGTTAATCAAACGGTCAGGAAAGGCGAACCCCTCGCCGAGATTCAGTCGGCCGACTTCGGCCAGGCCACGGCCGATGCCCGCAAGGCCGCGAGCGATTTCCGGCGGGCCGAGCGCGCTCTGGCGCGAGTGCGCGAGCTGAATGAGCACGGCGCCGCACCGCGCAAAGATCTAGAGTCTGCTGAAGCCGACTTCGCCAGCGCCCAGGCGGAAAAGGAAAGAACCGCCGCACGCCTGGCTATCTACGGAGCGCCCGCTGACCCCTCTGATCCGGGATTTCTGCTGCCCAGCCCGCTGGACGGAACGGTCGTCGAGCGAAACGTCACACCCGGCCAGGAAGTGCGCCCCGACCAAATGCTGGCCAACATGCCGCAATACACCGCGCCACTTTTTGTGGTGACCGATCCTTCGCGGCTCTGGATCCAAATTGACGCGACTGAGGTGGACCTCCCCCACCTTCGCCTGGGCCACGAGTTCACGTTCACCAGTCGCGCGTTTCCGGGCCAAACCTTTACCGGCCGCGTGGATGTCGTCTCGGAATTTATTGATCCCGCCACCCGCACGATCAAAGTCCGCGGCACAGTCGATAATTCCCGGCGCCTGCTCAAGGCTGAAATGTTCGTGAACGTGAATTTGCCAGGACCGGAAACTTCGGGCACCAGCGTCCCGGCCAAGGCGGTTTTCTTGCAGGGCGAACGGCACTATGTGTTTGTGGAGGAGCAGCCAGGACAATTCACGCGC
This sequence comes from uncultured Verrucomicrobiota bacterium, assembly GCA_964446585.1. GTDB lineage: Bacteria > Verrucomicrobiota > Verrucomicrobiia > Limisphaerales > UBA8199 > CAYUPI01. The sequence goes on along the minus strand of CAYUPI010000058.1, from coordinate 28,515 downwards.
CGTGAGGTCCAGCTCGGTCCCGAGCAAGGCGGCAGAATTATCCTTCTGGCCGGCGTCGAACAAGGGCAACGAGTCGTCACCGATGGCTGCCTTCTGTTGCAGCAGACGCTCAAGTGATCAAGCGCCTCGTCAGTTTTGCCCTGCATCAGCCGCTGTTCGTTTTGCTGATGACGCTCTTGTTCATCGGCGGCGGTTGGGTCGCGTTCCATAATCTTCCCATCGAGGCGTTTCCGGACGTCTCGGACTTGCAGGTGAACGTGATCGCGCTGCACCCCGGCCGCGCGCCGGAGGAGGTGGAGAAACAGGTGACCATGCCGATCGAAACTGTGCTCAATGGCCTGCCCCATCTGGTCCGCATGTTTTCTCACACGCAGTTCGGCCTCTCTTTCATCATGCTCACTTTCGACGAGCGGACGACAGACACCCAGGCCCGCCAGCAAACTCTTGAGCGGCTGGCCACTGCCGATCTCCCTCAAGGCGTCCAACCACAGCTCGCGCCCCTTTCAACCGCGATTGGCGAGATTTATCGGTACTCGCTGGAAGGGGCAGGCTACAACACCCGCGAGCTGCGAACGATCGAAGACTGGGTCGTGGAACGCAGCTTGCGCTCCGTGCCGGGCGTCGCCGATGTGGTTCCCTATGGCGGTCTTATCAAGACCTACGAAGTCAATCCGAACCTGGCGCGAATGAGGTATTACGGAATTTCCCTGCAACAGCTTTACACTTCATTGGGCCGCGGCAACGCCAACGTCGGTGGCAGCAAGGTAACGCAGGGCTCACAGCAATATTTGATTCGTGGGGTGGGGTTGCTCCGGTCGCCCGAGGAGATCAATAACATCGTCATTGTCGCCCACAGCGGGACGCCGGTGCTGGTGAAAGACCTCGCGGAGGTAACGATCGGCAACGTGCCCGTCGAGGGGATCATGGGCCGAGATGATGTCGATGATGTCGTTTCAGGCATTGTTCTGATGCGCAAAGGCGAGAATCCATCCGAGGTGCTGGCAGCGCTCAAAGCGCGCATCGCGCTGCTCAATTCTTCCATACTGCCCAAAGGAGTGAAACTCGTGCCCTACTACGATCGCACCTGGTTGATTAGCACGACACTCCATACCGTCTTCAAGAATCTTGCTGAGGGCGCAATGCTGGTCACGTTCGTGTTACTGCTGTTCCTCGGGAATCTTCGCGCCGCGGCAATTGTCGCGTTGATGATCCCCTTGTCGCTGCTGGCCACCTTCCTTGGTCTGACCTGGCGTGGCATTCCAGCTAATTTGCTTTCGTTAGGCGCGATGGATTTCGGCATCATCGTGGACGGGGCAGTCATCGTGGTGGAAAACGTCTTCCGGCGCCTCGGCGAGTCTCACGAAACCGGTACGCGGAAGGGCCTCGGTTCAGTGATCGAACGAGCTACGGTTGAAGTCGGGAGACCGACGTTTTTCTCCATGCTCATCATCATCGCGGCCCATATCCCGATTTTCACGTTGCAGCGCCATGAAGGACGAATTTTCGCGCCGATGGCCTGGACTGTCACCAGTGCTTTGGTCGGTTCCCTGCTGTTTTCGTTGACCCTGGTTCCCCTGCTCTGCCTATTCCTCCTGCGCAAAAACATTCCCCATCAGGAAAATGCGCTCGTTCGATTCATCAAGCGGCCTTACCTGTCCTGTTTGCGCTGGGCTCTCGCACATCCATTCCTGGTTGTGGCAGCGGCGGTGGCTGCCTTTGTCGCCAGCCTGGCTGTCGTGCCGAAACTGGGCACAGAGTTTCTTCCGGAACTCAATGAGGGGTCCATTTGGGTGAATGCGAACATGCCGGCGGGCATTTCTGTGGAACAGGCCCGCGCCTATTGCCGAAAGATGCGCGAAATCCTGCGCAAGACTCCGGAAGTCCGCTCGGTCATCTCCAAGGCCGGCCGGCCCGAGGACGGCACCGATCCGAAACCAATCAACATGGCGGAAATCTTCGTGGACCTGAGGCCGCCTTCGGAGTGGAAACGCGGGCTAAAAAAGGAACAAATCATCGAGGAAATGGACCGCAATCTCGATGCTCTCCCCGGGATCGAAACCAGCTTTTCGCAGCCTATCCGCGATAATGTGCTCGAGAGCATCTCCCAAATCGATGGTCAGGTTGTCGTAAAGGTTTTCGGTGCCGACTCGGCGCTCCTGCGTCAGAAAGCCCGCGAAATGCTCAAAGCCATCGCCGATGTCCGGGGAGTGCAAACGGTGGCTGTGGATCGCGCGGGAGAGGTGCCCCAATCTATAATCGATATTGATCGCGCTGTGGCAGCGCGATACGGCCTGAACATCGGCGACATCGAGGATGTGATCGAAATCGGCCTGGCGGGCAAAGCCGCCACTGAGTTATGGGAGGGCGAAAAGCACTTCAGCATTGTGGTGCGCCTGCCCGGCGAACAACGGAGCCTGGCAAACCTGAAGAAAGTATTGGTGGACACACCGGACGGCTTGCACATCCCCTTGGAGCAGGTCGCCAATTTCAAGGAAACCAGCGGCAGCATGAACATCAGCCGCGAGAACGGCACCCGCCTTTCGGCCATCAGCGTTTTCATCAAAGGGCGCGATATGGGCAGCGTCGTGGCAGATATGCAGGAGCGCATCGGTAAGATCCCCTTGCCACCGGGTTACTTTGTGACCTGGAGCGGCGAGTTCGAGAATCAGCAACGGGCTATGAAGCGGCTTTCCATCATTGTCCCCATCAGCACATTTTTGATCTTTGTCCTCCTCTTCGACGCTTTCAAATCGGTCAAAAGTTCCCTGTTGATCCTGGTAAACGTTCCTCTGGGTTTGATCGGCGGCATCTTCGCGCTGTTGCTCACCGGAATTCCGCTGAGCGTCTCGGCGGCAATCGGTTTCATTGCGCTGTTCGGCCAGGCCGTCCTCAACGGAGTCGTCATGGTCAGCTACTTTAACCAACTCCAGGAGGAAGGTCTTGCCCCTTACGACGCTGTCGTTCAAGGAGCCGGCACCAGACTGCGGACCGTCTTGATGACCGCCCTGCTGGCGATGCTCGGCCTCCTCCCGATGGCCCTCTCGCACGGTATCGGCTCGGAAACGCAACGGCCTCTGGCCATCGTAATTATCGGGGGACTGGTCTCCGCGACCCTGCTGACCCTGATGGTTCTGCCAACCTTGTACTTTCTCATCGAGCGCCGACGGGCTCGCCGCGAGAATACTGCCAATAACTCTTAAAACTGTAGGAGCTGACGTGAGCAGATTCTAATCTGCACCAGAAGCGGTCGAGAATGAGTCTCCCTAAGTCGGCTGCTGCACGGCGCATCTCAAAATTTGGGAGGAGCCGACGAGCGGAAATCCTTCGTGTTTACGGACATTTCATAACCAAACCAGAGGTTTGGCTCATACCAGCCCAGGCCAAACGGGTACGAAGCTGGGTGCCAATGAAACCGACCCACGAGGCATACATTTCTTGTGATGCGCCCTCTCCTACAGTGGAACGGATTTTCCGTTCGACGCGGACTCAGCCGTGCTTTCGCGTATTTCGCATATTCCGCGGTTATCAATCTTTGCGATTCTTTGCGCTCATCGCTGTTCCACCGCGCTGCGAGCTTTGTGTTCTCTTGCGGCTATCCTCCGTAGTTGAAGCACAATCCGCCCAATTCCGTTAGATTGATTCTATCCAGTGACGATACTGTCTTCCTCTCAGCGCATTTTCCACCGCGCGGATACAACTTAGCCGGTCAGAACCTGGTCTTGAAGCCACAGGCGCGCATGATGCACCAGCCGCGGAAGGCCTCGTAGAAGGCGAAAATTCCCAGAATGACCAGTAGGCCACCACCCCACCGCGAATATGGCGCGAGAATCAAACCTCCGAGGATTTCCAGCCCACCGAAAACGGCCCGGGCAACACGCCCACGCCGGTCAATGTTTCGACTGAAAAACTTGCGGGTCCATTTAACCATTAAACATATTTGATCGAGTCAGTTTGCCCTGGGCAGAACCGTCCGTCCGGCATAAACCGCATTGTTCCCCAGGATCTGCTCAATGCGCAGTAGTTGATTGTACTTGGCCAAACGATCACTCCTGCTCAATGAACCGGTCTTGATTTGGCCGCAGTTGGTCGCGACGGCAACGTCAGCAATCGTCGCGTCCTCGGTTTCCCCGGAGCGATGGCTAATAACAGCAGTATAGCGATTGGTTTGCGCCAAGCTGACCGCATCTAGCGTCTCGGTCAGCGACCCGATCTGGTTCACTTTGACCAGAATCGAGTTGGCCACCCCATTCTCAATTCCCCGCCGCAAGAATTTCACATTGGTCACGAACACATCATCGCCCACGAGCTGAACCTTTTGGCCGAGTTTCGCAGTGAGCGTTTTCCAGTTTTTCCAATCGCTCTCGGCGCAGCCGTCTTCAATGCTGACAATAGGATACCTCCCGCAGAGCTTGACATAGAAATCCACGAGTTCATCGCCGCTTACCTTCTTGCCCGTACTTTTCTTGAACGTGTAAGTGCCGTTGCCCGTATAGAACTCGCTGGCGGCGACGTCCAGGGCGAGGTAAATTTGTTTGCCCGCCTGGTAACCGGCGTCCTTCACGGCCTGCAAAATGGCCTCGATGGCGTCCTCCGCGCCCTTCAACTTCGGCGCGAAACCGCCCTCATCCCCCACCGCAGTGCTCAGCCCGCGTTTCTTCAACACCGACTTCAGCGCGTGGAAAACCTCGGCGATCGCCCGCAACCCCTCGCTGAAAGTCGGCAGTCCGTGCGGCATGATCATGAACTCCTGGAAATCAATCGGCGCATCCGAGTGTGCCCCGCCGTTGATCACGTTTGCCATCGGCACCGGCAACACTTTCGCGTTGGGCCCGCCAAGATACTTGAACAGCGGTACGCCAATGGCCTCCGCGGCTGCCTTCGCAGTGGCGAGCGATACAGCCAGAATCGCGTTGGCGCCGAGCTTCGACTTCGTCTCGGTCCCATCCAGTTCGAGCATGATGTGGTCCACGGTCAGTTGATCCAGGGAATTGACGCCTTTCAGCGCGGGGAGAATTTTGCTCGTTACATTCTTAACCGCCTTGCGCACGCCCTTGCCCAGATAGCGTTTCTTGTCGCCATCGCGCAATTCGATCGCCTCGTGCTCACCCGTGCTGGCCCCCGAAGGGACTGCCGCGCGTCCGACGGCGCCGCCTGCGAGAACCACATCCACTTCCACCGTCGGGTTGCCCCGTGAATCCAGAATTTCCCGGGCCAGAATATCGTAAATTGCGCTCATGCTTTCATTTCCTAATTTCAAAAAACCGAACCGAGCGCCGCGAAGCATAGGGAACCCGAATTGGTAGTCAAGACGCGCGGGGTCGATACGGCTTCCCCCGGCCAGCGTCGCGCCGAGCGCCGTCCCTGGAAAGTTGGTCTGTTTTAAGCCCTTTCTTCACCGAGCGCTCGGACCTCGTTTTGAAGTTTTTCTGCGATGGTTCTCCAGCCATTTCTTTCGTTTGAAACCTTCTCAAACTGGCAGGATTTACCGATTTTCAAGGCGATGTTAGCCGAGCGAGGCCATTTGGCATGCGGCGGCAGCGCATCGAAGGTCCCGCGCAGGTTACAGGGAATAACGGGCACAGTAGTCCCAGCGACCAGCATCCCCACACCAGGCCGGAAGGGGTTCATCTGCCCGGTTCTGCTCCGGGTGCCCTCTGGAAAGAGAATGTAGCCGCACGGTTCCGATACAAGACGATGACGCAAGGTATCAATCGCATGGTGCCCGCAGTTTTTTCGCCACATCGGCAGAGCGTTCATCATGCCTGCGGCAAAGGCTGCCATCGGCGGCGTTTCAAAAAACGTGTCTCCAGCCGCAAGCGGAAAAACCGAGTCGCGTAAGCGCATGGGCAACGCGGTCGCCAGAACGAGCACGTCGAGGTGGCTTGCATGATTGGCAACGATTAGGAAAGGAGGGGTTAACGGCAGATATTCCCTGCCGCTTACTTGAATGCGCTCGGTAATCCGCAGAACAGCCCGCACCCAAAACCACCAGGTTTTGCGGGCCAAAAAACCCACCAGCCCGCTCTCGCGCTTTACGGAACGGAGCCGTTCCACTCCGCCGATTCCGAGATCTTGCGCCGGCTTGTATTGCCATTCCTCCACAGTGAATCCTTTTTGCCTAGCAAAATTACTTTTCCTCGTTCATGACCCGTGCGTAATGATCCTGGGCACCTGGTCGAGTCCAACCCCATGAAAGTAACCCACGAAGTGAAACACGGCTGGGGCGGCAAATAGCAGACTGTTAAAGCGGTCGAGAAGGCCGCCATGACCAGGGAACGTGGCCGCCCAATCTTTGATTCCCAGGTCGCGCTTGATGGAAGATAGTGTTAGGTCGCCCAACTGCCCGGTAACGCTCAGGATCAATCCAAGCACAATGAGCCTCGAAGGGGTATCCACTTCGCTATTCCTAAAAATCATTTTCCCCAGGATAGCGGCAACAGCCGTCGTGAGAACCATGGCGCCAACAGCTCCGGCCACCGTCTTGTTAGGACTGGTGTTTGGCGCAAGTTTTTTGCGGCCCAGGCTCTTTCCCACGATATAAGCGAATATGTCGTTAAGCTCGACGCAAGCCACCAGCCACACCAGCATTGGACGAAAATTCCCGTCATTCGCAAAATACCCCAAGTGCCCGAAACAAACGCCAAAAAGGAGAAATGCGAAAATGCCAAGTGCGACTCTTTGGACGTAGCCCCACGGTTGATCGTTAAAAATGGCCACGGCTGCAATGCAGGCGATCATCAAGGGCGTGATGGCCACAAAGAACCCATACCAATGATCGGCTACCGCGAAGGTGATGGCTAAAATGCCGAAAACGACGAGCAAGCTGATCGATCGATGGCGAAACAGCCCAGTAGCGCGCGCAAACTCCCGGTAGCAAAGGATGCTCATCGCACAAACGGCGGCAATGGTCCAACCCGCGCCCAAAAGCACGGGACCAATCATCAAGGGAATGAAAATAAGCCAGGACCGGTAACGAGCCCACAGTTCACGCTGTCTGTCGGCATCACTTTCACCAGCCATACGCAGGAACCAAATCACCAGGGGAACGATGACCAACACGGCCGCCAGGGTTGCCAGGAACCCGCGCACAAAGGCCGCATCCAGCGCAGTATTCCAACCCCACAGCCGTGCTTTCGTAGAGGCATCCATTACGCGACCTCCTGCAGATGGCGCACGATCATGCGCAATCGGCGAACCACCGTCACCAAGCAGCCGATGATAATAATCGCAAGCGCGAAGGACGGAACAGTGAAGCTGGCCCAGACGGGCCGCCAATTGCGCGGGAGCATTGCCATTAAGACCGCCGCGACCGTCAATACAAACATCCGGTGAGGCTTGGCCATCGGACCAATAAACAAGTTCGCCACGCCATTTGCCTTGCCGACTGCTCGCACGTACGCCGTCAGAATCGCGAGACACGCGGCGATATATCCCAACTCCGGCGGACTACTAGACGCGTAACCGGCCCCGATAATGATCGCAACATCCGAGACACGGTCGGGAAGTTCATTGTAGAGTTCGCCCACTCGCGAAGCTTTGTGAGTCTCAATCGCCACCATGCCATCGAGCATATTGGCCAAAAGCCGCAGTTGGATTCCGGCAGCCCCCATCAGCCAGAGCGCGCGCTGCGCACCGTCATCCGCTACGAACCTTGCGCGGGCCAGGAGTATCCCGGCGATCACCCCAACGAGCATGCCCATTATCGAAATCGAGTTTGGAGAGACCTGGTGAGCAGCCAGAAAACTGGCGACGCGCTGCCATATCCGGCGCTCCCGGCTCGCGATGGGACGCCGGTCGGTGGGTTCGTAATCGCTCTTTCCCATGCTCACTTTCCCATTAGAAACATCCCTGCCACCAACAAAACCATCCCCGTCACATTTACCAATTTGATGGATGTGCCGTAAGCGGTGAACGAAATGAGTGCAGCCCAAATAAATGTGCTCGCATAAATCGGGTAAAGGACCGTGAGTTCTCCCCCGCGCTTGAATGCAGCGACAAACAGAACCATAACGGCGACATAACATATGACGCCGCCCAAAAGCCATAAGTTAAGGAAACTCAGCGGCGAGCTCGTGACGCGGACTGATCCGGCTTTGTAAAGGAATTGTCCGACGGCTCCAAAGAGCGCGGCAGTGGCAAATAGAGCTATGCTCGAAAGAGGCGTTTTCATGACCGTGAATACCCAAAAGAGCGGCACAAGTCGAGCTGTGAGCGTTGCTCGCTTCAAGTCCGAGTCTTGGGCTTTCTACGCGCCGCAAAAAAATTCGTGCAAGCGCGCAAGCGTCATTTTTCACTATTTCGACTCTTTCACCTCAGCACCCCACGGTTGCCAGGACGGAGCCAACCGGATATAAGGCCCCTTGAGGCGATGCTGGTGACATCAACGTTGACGTTCGGAACTACGACTGGCCGCATTGGCTGCGATGGAGTCTAGCTCGGCAACAGTATGCGGCGGTAGTTCCAGGGTTGCGGCCTTGAGGTTCTCACGGAGGTGGGCGACCGACGACGTGCCGGGGATCAACAGGATGTTGGGCGACCGATGCAGCAACCAAGCCAGCGCGACCTGCATCGGCGTGGCCCCGAGTCGGCCCGCGACGGACGACAGTGTGGACGACTGCAGTGGCGTGAACCCGCCGAGCGGGAAGAACGGCACGTACGCGATGCCCTGCCGGGCCAGGTCGTCGATTAGCGCGTCGTCGGCCCGATTCGCCAGGTTGTAATTGTTCTGCACGCACACGATTTCCGTGATCGCTTGCGCCTCGACCACCTGGGCGGCTGTGACGTTGCTCAGGCCGATGTGACGGATCAATCCCCGGCGCCGGAGGCCGGCCAGCACCGTCATCTGCTCGGCGATGGAGCCCTCCTTGGGGCCGTGGATCGATCCCATCGCGCGATAGTTGACGATGTCGAGCGCATCCAGGCCCAGGTTGCGGAGGTTGTCGTGGACGCCGTCGGTGAGGTCCTGCGGCGAGATGGCCGGCTGCCACGACTGGTCAGGCAGGCGCCGGGCTCCCAGCTTAGTCACGATCACCAGTCCTGCGGGGTAAGGATGCAGAGCCTTGCGGATAATCTGGTTCGTGACATGTGGGCCGTAGAAGTCAGCCGTGTCGATGTGGTTCACGCCGGCTGCCGCGGCCTCACGGAGGACGGCGACGGCGCCGTCCGGGTCCCTGGGCGGCCCCCACACGCCGGGGCCGGCCAATTGCATCGCGCCGTAGCCCATTCTGTGGACCGTCAGTGAAGTGCCGGGAAACGTGAACCGCCCGCCGAGCGTTGGTTCATTCATTGCTGTTTCATTCACAGGTAAATTGTAGCCCAGATCCAGACGCCCACAACGCGCACTCCTCCGCTATCTCTTTAAGGCCCCACTCCTGGAAAGACGCTCCTGCATAATTGAACCGGGTTTTTCGCGCGGTCCGAATTGACCCGGTGTGGTGACTCCCGTACCCTGGCGCCGATGACGTGGCCACTGCAATGTGCGGCTGTTGTGATTTTAGGAATCACTTGCGCGTCCTCCGCCCCGTCGGCTGACTCAACACCTGCTCCCAAATCACTAACTCCACCCAAGCGGGTCCTGGTTCCGAAGCTCCGCGGACCGGTGACCATCGATGGCAAGTTGGACGAGCCAGTTTGGGCCAAGGCAGCGGTCTTGGGACCTTTCTATAAGAATGATGGCTCGGGCCGCGAACGGGAGCTCACCCAGTTGCGGCTCTGGTACGATGACCACGCGCTTTACCTCGGCTGGACCTGCCAGGACGTTGATATCCAGGCCACGCTGACCAATCGCGATAGCAAGTTCTGGGAAGAGGAGGTCGTTGAATTCTTCGTCACCGCAAAGGAGCTTGGCCGTTACTTCGAACTTCAGTGGAACCCCTTGGGCGGCGTGTTCGACGCAATTATCACCAACGATCTAGACGAGCACGGCTTTTCAAAGGCTTTTCAGGGTGACTGGAGCTACACGGCCAAAGGCATGAAAAGCGCCGTCACACTCAAAGGCACCGTGAATGACTCCTCCGATAAGGATGAGTATTGGCAGGTGGAAGTCATGATTCCATTCGCAGACCTCAGCGAGCCGACGCCTAAACCCAAAGAAATCTGGCGCGCGAATTTTTATCGCTATAATCGAACCAAAGGCCTGCCGCCAGAGCTCTTGAGCTGGTCGCCCACCTTGCGCCCTGGTTTCCATGAACCAAGCCGGTTCGGTTACCTGGAGTTTAGTGACTCACCCTGATCCCGCATTGCACAAGCCAGGGCGCTTCCGTTAGCCTGCCCGGCATCATGTATCTGGACAAAAAGGTCGTCGTGGTCATGCCCGCCTATAACGCGGCCAGAACACTGAGACAGACCTACGCTGAAGTCCAGGAGCAGCAATTGGTCGATCGGATCATACTTGTGGATGATGGCAGCCGGGACGACACGGTCGCGGTGGCCCGGAGCCTCGAGGGCGTTCAGGTTCATGTGCACGAGGTCAACAAAGGCTATGGCGCCAATCAAAAGACCTGTTATCGGCTGGCGCTCGAGGCTGGGGCCGATATCGTGATTATGATCCACCCGGATTACCAGTACACTCCCAAGCTCATCCCAGCCATGGTTTCAATCATCGGAAACGGTTTGCACCCGTGCGTCCTGGGCAGCCGGATCCTGGGAGGCTATGCGTTAAAGGGTGGGATGCCGGTCTGGAAGTATTTTGCCAACCGCGTCCTGACCCTGATCGAGAACATTCTCTTCGGGGCCAAGCTTTCCGAGTACCACACTGGGTATCGCGCCTTTTCCCGGCCGTTGCTGGAATCCCTTCATTTTGCAGACAACTCAGACGATTTCGTTTTCGACAACCAAATGCTGGCGCAAATTCTTTGGCGCGGGTTTACCATCGGCGAGGTCAGTTGCCCGACCAAGTATTTCCCGGAGGCGTCATCGATCACCTTGCGGCGCAGCATCAAATACGGCTTCGGTTGCCTGGCGACGGCGCTGAGATTTCGCCTGGCGAAGATGGGACTTCCGAACCGGCTTTTTCCGGCGCAGCCAACCGGTGCGCGGTTACGCGGGGTGGGCCAGGCGTAGCGCCAGTCGGGATTTCTTGCGATCGGCTGTCGCACGATGAATGACGCCACCCTTGGCCGCCTTGTCAAAGGCAGAACTGAGCGTCGGCAATGCTTTCGCGGCCTCGTCTTTGCTCCCTGCGCGCAGCAACTCCAGATAATTCCTCTCCAATGTGTGGAGGCGCGATTTGGTGCTGTGGTTATGGGCTTGTTTGCGCGCACTGCTGCGCATGCGGCGCTCGGCTGACTTCGTGTTCGGCATAGTTCAATTTTGCTCAAAAATTCAGGGGCGGCACCTTAGCCAATTGCACGCGGTTGTCAACGGCGAATGCCGCGGAAAACACGATGGCCGGCGCGGTTTGCGTCTTCCGTTGTTGACTCGAATCCGTGGTCGAGCGTAGCTTCCACCTATGAACAAATCCCATTATCTTTCCGCTGGAACGTTGCTTGTTCTCGCTTTGAGCGTTCGCGCTGGAGAGTTTCCCGAGAGCTGGACCTGGGACAAGGACGCGAAAGTTCGCAGCCAGCACGCCGCCCTCGAAGGCAAGCCGATGCCGGCGCTGGACCTGGCCGGCTGGATAAACGGCCAGGTTAAACCCGAAGACATGAAGGGCAAGGTGGTTATCGTGGACTTTTACGCCACCTGGTGCGGCCCCTGCATGGCTGCGATTCCGCACAACAACGAGTTGCTGAAAAAATACAAGGACCAGGGACTGGTCATCGTCGGGGTCTGCACAAATGTTCGCGGCCAGGAAAAAATGCCGCAAACGGTCAAGGACAGGGGAATCGAGTATCCGACCGCCCGCGATTCCCAACTCAAGTCACAGAAGGCGTGGGAGGTCCATTACTATCCGACTTACGCGGTCGTTGACCGCAAGGGCATCGTGCGCGTCATCGGCCTGCAACCAGGCCACGTCGAGACAGTAGTGAAGAAGTTGCTCGTCGAGGCTCCGGCCAAAAGTTAGTCCGCAAAGCAAGAAGTCGCTGCCGCCGCCGCCTGCGGACTATCCGCCGGCTTGCGCACTCCACGCTCGATCCGCGGAAATGCTTCAGCAGTACCTGCGAACTGTACCCCAGGCTACGGTAGCAGGCGGGCGCGATAGGCGCGAAGAAGAGTTCCTGGCAAGTTAGTCTCTGCAAATGGAATGAGACCGTTTGCGTTCGTCAAGGTGGTGACCACGGCCCAATCGGTGAGGTTGGTCGTGGCCTCAATGGCGTAATTGAAACCAGCGTCGCCGCTCAGCAGGAACGTGAACGTGCCATCGCTCAACAGGCTCGGCGCCATCAGCAACGGGCGATTCACGACAGTCAGCCTGGCTGCTGAACTTGTCACCGAGTTAAATGTATTTGTCACTACGACATCGTAAAGGCCGCCATCCGGCGGTTGGACATTGGGCCGCGTGTAACCAGAGTCTGTCGCACCTGAAATGTCTGTGCCGCCGAAGCGCCACTGGTAGGTGAGCGGCAGGGTGCCCGTCGCCTGGACCGTGAACACCGCATCGCGACCCGCCAGAAGCACCTGGTCCTGCGGCTGGGTTGTGATCGACGGCGGGTTCGACAGGGTCACCGCGGCGGAATTGGTGACCACGATATAGGCGCTTTGGGTCAATGTGTTCGTGACGCCGGGGCCGGAAACCGTCAGGCTCACCGTGTTCGTGCCAGGGGAATCGTAGGTGAAAGCAAAAGTCGTCACCGCGGAAGTGTTAGTCGTTACACCGTTACCGAAGTCCCAGTACCGATTGTCGATGCTTCCGCTGGAGTTGTCGGCGAAAGTGACGCTGAGCGGCGCCGCGCCCGTGGTAGGCGAACCAACGAAGGCGGCGACCAGCGGCGTCGGAATCGGCGCCAGAACATTGATCAGGTTCGTGCCGTTGGGTGTCCCCCAGCCTGTGCAGAGGTCGTAGCCGGCGACTGCGTAGAATTTGGTTCTGCTGCTCCTCCAGGTGTTGTTCCCCGCCGTGGTGTCGTGAAAGCAGGCTGCGTAATTCGGTCCTGTTGCAATGGCATACAGCGCGGGGTTCAGGAAACCCACCGGCGGGATGCCAGCGGACGCACTCTGCTGATTCACGAGTGCGGCAAGCGCGGCCCACAGCGGCGCCGCGGCACTCGTGCCACCCACCGACCCGGCGCTGCCGTTATTATATATGGTGTAAATATTGTCTGCGGTTAGCGCGACGTCGGGAACATTCCGCATCGTGGTTGATCCTTGATTCGATGCCATGCTCACGCTCTGCTGCCAGAGCGGAATGCCGTAAGTTGTGCTGATGCCGCCGCTGCTGCCCGTGCCTCTGCCCCAATTCCAAACCGTTTCCGACGAGTAGGACGCTCCGCCGCCGGTGGTCAGTGTTGTTCCACCCACCTGCGTGATGTTCGGGCTGTCCGATGGAAAGGGAATGGCGCCAGTAAATGCATCCGAATCGCCCGACGCGTTGAAAAACGATTGGCCCTGGGCCGCCATTTGTTGAAAAATCTGCTCAGAGGCAGCGTCGGCCGGGCCGCCACCCCACGAGCAGGAAAGTTGCCGGGCCAAATTGTCGTTGGCCATCCTGCTCAGCAAATCCACCCAGGGACTGGGATTGGGCGCTTCATACACAAAGATCTTCGACAGGCCCGGCGCCATCGCTATCGCCATCTCGATGTCCAGTGCCACCTCAATGTTGCCCTGGCCCGGGTTAGACACTCCGCCATCTACGGCCACATTCACCAGTTGCGGGTCGTTGCCGCCCAGACCCATTTGGTTCTTGTAAGAAGTAATGTCACCCGCGTAGTAACCGTCGAACTCCAGCAGGCCGACGCTTTGGCCGGTCCCAGTCAGGGTAGTGCCCGGCACATAGGCCGCGCGAAAATCGTTCCCGAGATAGGTCCCGCTCGGCCCGGAGCCGCTGCGCGGTTCCGGCCCGCTGGTTTGGTCAAGTGGCCTGACTCGGTAATGCGGATGCGGGATCGAGTAATTGTCCAGCCCGCTGATGTGCAGGATCGACAGCGTCGCCTCCGCTGTCGGCTCGAAGTCAGGTGCGAAAAAGGTGCGGTCTTCGGTCGGATGACGATAACTGCGCAGCGTCACGTGGAATGCATGCTTGATGTCGGCGGCGCTGGCATTGACGTCGAGCACGAGCCGATTCGGGTGCGTCCCCGTTATGATGAATCGGTTGGCTCGTGCGAAACCTATCACAGCCGCATAATCAGATTCGAGAGCGCCAAATTGATCGCGAAATTGTTCCGGCGTCAAATAGTGGTGATAATTCGTGCTGGCCGGATCATAGATTTCGCGCAGCAGTTGCTGCAATCGGCCCGGCTCACGCAACGGCAGCGAAATCGCCAGCGCCAGGCGTTGCTCATCCGGCACCTCGCCCAACGGAGTGAGTTGTGCCGTGGCGGGCTGAACATGCCCTGCCAGCATTCGAAAGCCGGTAGGGGGCGCGGCGGAAGGGAAAGCGGTATTCTGCGCTTGAATTTCTACCGCCGAGAAAAATGAGAATATTCCGGCCAGCAAAGCCGGACTCAGCCCGAGGACTCCGCCAACCTTAGAAACGACTCGGAAGCACTTCAAACGGCGCTTAATAGACCACATTATTGGGGAAAATCAAGCAATTCTCATGCCTGAGAAGCCCGTCCTGAGTAATGGCCTTTGCGCCTGCCCTTGGCCTTGTAAGAACAGGCCACACGAAGAGTTCGGAGTGGGGACGGCCCCGTCCCCGTTCGTGGTAGCTGGAGGGACAGAGGAGGTAATGACCTCAATCGACGCGAATAATCGCTAATGGAAACAGATTGCAGGAAGATGGTTTTGCAAGGTCACAGCTCTTCTCTGAGGTTTGCCTCATGATTCTGCTTTCATTAGCGTTCATAAGCGCAAATTAGCGGTTCGAGAGGCTGTTAAACCGACACATGAAACCGCTCATCTTCGCTAATGCAATTACCCGCTGTCTTTCCGCGTTCACCTCGATCGCTGCGGTTTACCTCATGATTCTGTCCCGCAATCATTCTGTCGCTTTTCCTAGGTCAATTCGAGTCCACCTGCTCGCGATTCATCGGAGTTCGTCGTTTCCTGCTGAATGGCCCCGCCTCAGAACACAATCGAAAATATCTTCAGTCCCGAGACTTTGTTCTCGCCCTGTTTCCAGACCACACTTTGTTCGGCCCAGCCGTACTCCGCCGGCGCTGCGGGGTTGATGAGTTGCAGTGGATTATCGGTTTTGACGATTTGCACCGCAATGCCGTTGAAGGTGAGCCTGCCGGCTTTGATTTCATTGGGCTTTTTTTCGGTGATTATCAATGGAGTCTCTTTGGCACGCTTGGCAGTTCGTGCTTCGAGTGGGTCGGACGTGCTCGGCGGCGCTGCATTGGCGGCCAGCAGGCTGAGAGCGGAAAAAAGAAGGGCGAGTCTTTTCATATATTTTTCGTATGATTTCTGCAGGAACCTAGTGCCGCATCCGGGAGGTGTCAAATTGCCGGCCTCGCTTCACAAATTCGGTTTACCCCGTTATTCGAAGAGTAAATACTCCGAGCACGCTTCCCGGTTCGAGCCGGGCCGAGAACAAAATCAAAAATGATTCGTCTTTTCTACCCGGTGGTGATTCTGGCGATCCTTCCCACGGTGAGCTGGGCAGAAGCCAGGCGGCTATTGAACGTTCTTTGGCTGTGCGGCGACGACCATGCTCCGTACGTCATGGGGGCCTACGGCAACCGGCAGGTCCGGACCCCGAACCTCGACCGGCTGGCGGCCCAAGGCATGCGATTCGACGCCGCCTTCTGCAATTCCCCGGTGTGCACAGCCTCGCGGCAATCGTTCATCACAGGCCGCTATCCTCGCACCATTGGGGTTACCCAGTTAAAGACCCCGTTGTCCGAAAAGGAAGTCACCCTGGCCGAAGTCCTCAAACAGGCGGGCTACGACACCGGCGCGATCGGCAAAATGCATTTCAACAGTCCTCTGAGGCACGGGTTTGATTTGCTAATCGATTTGCCGGATCATCAGGCCTGGCTGCGGGCCAGGGAACGAATCCCGCTTCCCTCCGGCGTTGAAGTGCAACCGCCGTGGAGGCCTTTCAAAGACCCGGCCCGCGTCTGGTTGAACAGCGCCTGCCGGCCTTTCGGCGCCGTGGATGCCGAGATGGCAGGAACCTTTCTGGCGGAACAAGCCGCCAAATATATCCGGCAGCCAAGATCCCGGCCTTTCTTTCTGATCGCCAGCTTCTACGAGCCGCATTCGCCGTTCAATTTTCCAGTTGAATATCGCAACCGGCATCGGCCTGAAGAATTCGCGGCGCCAAGACCAGGGCCGGAGGACCGCTGGCAGATTCCCAAAGTGTTCGCCGACCTGACCGACGGTGAGAAACAAGGGATCACCGCGGCCTGTTACACGTCGGTTGAGTTTCTCGACAAAAACATCGGCCTGGTGCTCGAGGCGCTGGAGGATTCAGGCCAGGCGCAAAACACGCTCGTGATCTACACCGGCGACCACGGTTACATGTTGGGCCAGCACGGGCGTTTTGAAAAACATTGCGGTTATGAACCGGCGGTGCGCTCGAGCCTGCTGATGCGCTATCCGGCCAAGGTAAAGCCGAAGCAAAACGCGAATGCTCTTGTCGAATTCATCGATATTTTTCCGACCGTGCTGGACTTCGCCGGCATTCCGATTCCCGCCAATGTTCAGGGCAAGACCCTCGTTCCCGTGTTGACTGGAATGTCGAAACGTCATCGCGATCAGGCGTTCATCGAGTATTCGGAAAATGAAGAAGCTTACCTCCGCACGGACCGGTGGAAGTTCATCTACTGCACCGGCAAGCGGGTGCGCGAGGATGGATACATCACCGAGAATCCCCTGCCCGGCCGGACGATAAAACTATTCGATCTCACACGCGATCCCGAAGAAATGACGAACATTGCCCATCGCCCGGAATACTCAAAACCGGTCGCCGAATTCACAAAACAACTGGCTTATCATCTTGTGCGCACGGCACGGCAGCCGGAGCTGATCCCTAAAACCAACGACATCTATGCCGTCCTGGACTTTTGTCTCCAACCGCACGATTTGCAGGCGACTGGGAAGTAATCAGGCGGACTGACGACACAAAATCCAATTTCCAAGCTCACCAGTCGATGCTCAATTTTGCGACAACCCTCGTAGTGCTAGTGGTCGGACTTTCACTTGTTGCTACCATCATATGGAATCGTCTGGCGCCGCATGTTGGTTCCATTCTATTCAAAACAGCCGTGAGGATAAAATTTCCTGTCACAAAGGTCGTCGATCTGGATCTTAATGGGCCAGGCAGGCCCAAGCGTGTTGTGTTATCATTCCGCTGAAGCCTCGGGTTCTACAATGGAAGAATTCTGGTTATGAACGGCCCTAGTGAGGCAGGCTATTGCGAGTTGCCGGTACGTCCAGAATACACAAACAAATCTCTCAAGTTTTGCAACGAAGGCATCTCCAGACAGAGCAATGTGGCTGTTATTTCTGTCCGAAGCTATGCCGGTACTCATCCGCTCACATTGCATTTGCAACTGGACCAAAACATTCGTGATCCAGACTTGAAAAGGAAAATAGACATGCCGGATGAGGACGGAATAAATATCGTAGTAACTGGCCGTCGCAATGTCGGCTGATATTGCTTTGATGCTGTTGGAGGGACTGCCAGCCTGCGCCCAGGTCGTAGCCGAGGCGTGCAGTGCATCCCGGGCCTGACAAGATCAACCCAAGCTGCGCATAGTGAGGGTGCGGCCGTTTACACACTTGACCAGCAGCCGCGGCGGACGTTTATTTTAGACTAGTATGGAACCGAAATCGAGCGCATGAACGTGCACAGCCTTTCGTTGCGAGTTTTCCGGGAACGCCGGTTGCTCCTACTTGGAGCTATGCTGTGCTGCGGTCTGCGGACGGAAGCAGCTCCGAGCCCGGGCTCCGCGTCCCCGAAGGTCGATTTCAACCGAGACATCCGTCCCATCCTTAATGAGAACTGCTTTAAATGCCATGGGCCGGATGATGGCGTGCGCAAGGCCAAATTGCGCTTCGATGTTCGCGCCGAGGCGTTGAAGCCAGCCAAGTCCGGCAAGGTCGCCATCGTGCCGAACGCACCTGACAAGAGCGAGATGATTGCCCGCGTCACGGCTGTTGATGAGGACGATCGGATGCCGCCGCTCAAGACGGGCAAGAAACTGAGCCCCGCGCAAATCGAATTGTTGCGGCGTTGGATTGCTCAGGGCGCTCCGTACGCGATCCATTGGGCCTACGTGAAACCGCTCCGGCCATCGCTGCCCGAAGTAAAGAACAGCCGTTGGCTGCGTAATCCCATCGATCGCTTTATCCTGGCCCGCCTCGAGCGGGAAGGGTTGAAACCATCGCCCGAAGCAAATCGCTATACTTTGATCCGACGCGCTTCGCTCGACCTGACAGGGCTTCCGCCCACGATTGAGGAAATCGATCGTTTCGTGAGAGATCGTAATCCTCTTGCCTACGAGGCGCTCGTCGATCGCCTGCTGCAAAGCGAGGAGTTTGGAGAGCACTGGGCGCGCATGTGGCTGGACCTGGCGCGTTACGCGGATTCAGCCGGTTACGCCGATGATCCCGGCCGGGTCATTTGGGCATACCGCGATTGGGTGATCCGGGCATTCAACGCCAACAAACCTTTCGACCGATTCACCCTCGAGCAAATCGCCGGCGATCTGCTCGATGACCCGGATGAGGATGAGCGCATTGCCACCGCCTTTCACCGAAATACGATGACCAACAATGAAGGCGGCACGACGGATGAGGAATTCCGGAATGCGGCCGTCGTTGATCGCGTGAACACGACGATGGAGGTCTGGATGGCGACTTCGATGGGTTGCGCGCAATGCCACAACCACAAGTATGATCCTATCACCCAGCAGGATTACTTCCGCATGTTCGCTATACTCAACAACACCGAAGATGCGGACCTTAGGGACGAATCGCCGGTGCTGAAACTCTATACCGCGCAACAGAAAGCGAAGCGAATCAAAATCCAAACCGAGACTGCCCAGATCGAGGACCAGTTCAAAACCATCCCGCCAGATTCGCTCGGCCACCAGGCGCAGTGGGATGCGGGCTATCCTCGCGAGCTCCGCTGGCAGTCGCTCAAACCCGCGGCGCTGAAAGCGAAAGCCGGCGGGAGCATTCTGGCGGTGCAGGACAATGCTGTGCAGATAACACCACTGCAAAAGGATGAAACTTATTCGCTGGAAGTGCCGCTTGCTGGAGAACAGATCGCGGGTCTGCGCCTCGAGGCGTTGGCGGCGTTGCCGAACCGCGAGCCCGCGCAGGCGATCAATGCAGGGTTTGCAATTACGCGAGTGACAGCCACCTTGGTTCCTGCCGTGACCAACCCGCTTCCCGCCCGGTTCGTGAGGGTCGAATTGTCAGGCAAAGAGAAGATCCTGTCGCTGGCCGAAGTGCAAGTCTTCCATGGAGACCAAAACGTTGCCACTAACGGGCAGGCCTCTCAGAGCAGCACCGCCTTTGAGGGCGCGGCACAACGCGCGATCGATGGTAATACGGACGGAGATTACGAAAACGCAAAATCGACCACGCATACCGAAGCGAGCGAAAACCCGTGGTGGGAGGTGGACCTGAAGCAAACGCAGCCGATCGACCGTGTCGTGCTTTGGAACCGGACCGACAACGATCTGGGGAGCCGCTTGAGCGATTTTCATTTGCTGCTTCTGGATGACAAGCGGAACCTGGTGTGGGACCGAACTGTCAAGGAGCCGCCAAACCCGAGCATTTCGTTTGCCATCGATGGCTCGCGCGAGGTGCAGCTCGTCGCTGCGTTTGGCGACACGAACCCACCTGGGTCAGACGTAAAAAGCGTGCTCGAAGGCAAAAAGCCAGGGTGGGCGCTCGATCCCGACGACCCGAAATGGCGCCACCTCACGCTGTTACCGGCCAAGCCAATACGTACCTCGCCTGACTCGAAGTTGCTGATCACCCTCAAGCAGGAAGCGCTACATGATCATTGTCCGCCGGCTCTGGTGCGGATCAACGCTTCAGAGGACGAGCGCATCTCGGAGTATGCCAGTGTTCCGGGAGACGTAATGGAAATCCTGGCCCTGCCGCGGTCCGAGCGAGACGAGCAGCAGCGGTCCGCCCTGGCGCATTTTTATCGGGCCAACGTCGATCCCGACCTCAAGCCGGAACGCGAGCGGCTGGCGCAATTGAAGAAGGATTTGGCCGAGATACAGCCTAACACGGTGCCGGTGATGCAGGAGCTGACGGGAAGCAAACGACGCAAGACGCATATTCAACTCCGCGGCAATTACCTGGCCCTGGCTGATGAGGTGACGGAAGCACTCCCAGCGGCTTTTCATCCACCACCGAAGAATTCTAAGCTCGATCGACTGGGCCTGGCACGATGGCTGGTGGCGGAAGACAATCCGCTTACTGCGCGGGTGACGGTGAATCGGTTTTGGGAGCAAATCTTCGGCACCGGCATTGTGAAGACCTGTGAGGATTTTGGAACGCAGGGGGACCGACCAACTCATCCGGAGCTATTGGACTGGCTGGCAACCGAGTTCGTGGCCCGGAAGTGGGACATGAAGGCGCTGTTGAAACTGCTGGTAACCTCCGCGACCTACCGCCAGTCCTCCCGCGTCACACCGGAATTGCGCGAGCGCGATCCTGATAATCTGCTGCTGGCGCGCGGACCACGGCTCCGCGCCGCGGCTGAGATCGTGCGCGACCAGGCACTGGCGGTGAGCGGCTTGCTCAGCCGGAAAATGTACGGTGCTCCTGTCCGGCCACCTCAGCCATCCTTGGGACTGAATGCTGCGTTCGGCAGCAGCTTCGACTGGAAAACCAGCACGGGCGAGAACCGATACCGCCGCGCCATTTATATCGAATGGCGGCGAACCGGCCCGTACCCTTCGATGACGACTTTCGACGCGCCGAACCGGGAAGTGTGCAGCCTGCGCCGGCCACGCAGCAATACGCCGCTCCAGGCGCTGGTGACGTTGAACGACCCTGTCTATGTTGAAGCTGCGCAGGCATTGGCACAACGCATGGCAGACGCCGGTGGAACCCCTCGTAAGAAAGCGCGTTTCGGCTTTCGGCTTTGTCTCGCGCGCCCGCCGCACGCCGCTGAGCTGAGGCGCTTGGTCTCGCTTTTTTCCGCGGCCCGAGCCGATTATTTGTCGAAACCCGAGGAAGCGAAGAAGCTGGCCGTTAGTCCGCTCAAGCCCGAACCCCCGGCCGGTGAAGTCCCTGATCTGGCTGCGTGGACAGTAGTTGCCAACGTTCTCCTCAATCTGGATGAGACCTTGATGAAACCTTGATTTTGCCTTACGCTTCCAACAGTACGCAGAGGCTTTTATGGGACGTGAGTTAGAGCAACTTCAACAGATAACGCGCCGGAACTTTTTGAAAAACGCCGGGCAGTTCAGCCTGGGCGCGATGGCGCTGGCCAACCTGCTTTGCCGCGAATCCTGCACCGCCGCCCAAGCGCTTAACCCGCTGGCTCCCAGAAAGCCCCATTACGAGCCCAAGATCAAACGAGTCATCTATTTGCACATGTCCGGCGGTCCGCCTCACTTAGACCTGTTCGATTACAAGCCTGAACTGGTCAAGTGGAATGAAAAGCCGTGCCCGGATGAATTTGTCAAAGGACGCCGGTTTGCGTTCACGTCCGGCGTACCGAAGCTGATGGGCACGCCGCGGGAATTCGCGCAATACGGAAAGAGTGGAATCTGGATGTCCGACGCGATTCCCAATTTCCATGAAATTGCCGACGAATTGTGTGTCGTCAAGTCGATGAACACTGACCAATTCAATCATACACCGGCGGAGTTGTTGCTGTTCACGGGTTCTGCTCGCCAGGGCCGTCCTTCCATGGGCTCCTGGGTCACCTATGGTTTGGGGTCAGAGAATGAAAATCTACCCGGATTCGTGGTGCTCATCTCAAGCGGCGTTCAGCCCAGCGGCGGCCCGAGCCTGTGGGGCAGCGGGTTTTTGCCCTCGGTGTTTCAAGGCGTCCAATGCCGGTCGAAGGGGGATCCCATCCTTTACGTCTCCGACCCGCCCGGGATGGATCGCGCCATGCGGCGGCGCACGCTCGATACGCTCCATGCCCTCAACGAAGCGGAAGCCCGGGAACTCGGTCATCCGGAAACCGCCACGCGCATCGCGCAATACGAACTGGCCTATCGCATGCAAATCGCGGTGCCCGAGTTGATGGATATTTCGCGCGAACCGCAGGAAGTTCTCGAAGCTTACGGCGCCAAGCCGGGACAAGCCAGTTTCGCCAACAATTGCCTGCTCGCTCGCCGCCTGACCGAGAAAGGTGTGCGCTTCGTGCAATTGTTCGATTGGGGCTGGGACTATCACGGCACGAGCGAGGGTGAAGGCCTTACTCGCGGCCTCACTAAGAAGTGTGCGACGATGGACAAGCCCGTGGCCGCCTTAATCCGCGATCTGCGCAGTCGCGGATTGTTGGATGAAACGCTTATCGTTTGGGGCGGTGAGTTTGGCCGGACACCCTTCCGTGAGGGGCGCACGGCCGCCAGCAAGATCCTCGGCCGCGATCATTACCCTGATTGCTTCACAGTTTTCCTCGCGGGCGGCGGCATCAAACGTGGAATCAGCTACGGTGAAACCGATGAACTTGGATTTTCGGTCGTGCGCGACAAGGTCCACGTCCACGATTTGCAGGCGACGATTCTGCATCTGCTCGGCTTCGATCATGAAAGGCTGGTTTATCGCTTCCAAGGCCGCGACTTTCGCCTGACGGATGTCCACGGCCAAATCGTGAAGGAGATTCTCGCCTGAGCCGAGTGGGGACTCTCAGTGGAGCGCAGACGCCTCGTCCGCCTCTTCTGGCCCATCGCAGGCCTTCGGCGTGCGGACGAGGCGTCCGCGCTCAATTCTTTCATCTGCCAGACACGTGAAATCCGACGGCCTGCTCAAGCATTTCGCCCTGGCGTTTCTGATTGCGCTGGTCGGATATTGGCTGGTCTATCATGGCATCGAGCATCGCCGCAATCGCAAGGGCCCATGGAGCGTGACCTTCACTAGCGAGCCGCCCGGCACGGCGCGAATCGTGATCAATCAGCCCGCGTTGCGGCTCACCAACGTGGAAATCGCCTTGGGGGAAGGCACCACGTCCGCAACGAATCAATCCGCCACGCTGTTATTCGACCGGCCTCGCCAGGTCCCTTATGACGTTCCCTTCGGCAAATGCATTTTTATGGACACGACTTTCCTTCCAGGTACGGTGACTTTCCAACTTCTTGGCCACGAGATCGAGCTCCTCCCGCGCGTTCTCATCATCGACCATCGTGAATACACCTGGCGATCCAACACGAACATCGGGCTGCGAACCCTTGACCGCTGAAACCGAGCGGCCGAAAAGCGCGTGCGGGAATTCTCTTCCATTGTAGGAGCCGACGTCAGGAGGCTCTGATCGAGAAATCCAAAATCCACAATTGATAAGAGAAAATCTAACGTCTGTTCCTGCAATCTTGAGACAGGGTCTCACTCGTTATTTGTAAATCAGGTATTTCTCCCGGCGCTTCAAGAACGCATCGCGCTCCGTTTTCCACAACGCATGAATCTCGTCCAACGATTTATCAGCTTTGATCGCCGCCAGGGTCTCGGTGTGCAACAGTAAGTGGCTCATCTTTCCCACGTCGAAGTCGTTCGGGTACCAGCGGTGGAGTGTCCTGGCGATCATTAGGCCGACATCCACAACGCTACACCCATTGCGGTCCGTCAGCAGGATAGAGACCCCGCGACAAAGTTCACCCTGATGAACGCTTTGTTTGGGCGTGAACTCAATGGGCACGAACCGCACGCCGGGCAAACCCGCGCGATTGAGTTCGTTGGCCAAACGCACATCCTCGACATAAGGAGCGCCGACGATCTCGAAGGGTGCATCGGTCCCCCGCCCCACCGAGAGCGCGGATTCGAGCAAGCCGATGCCGGGATAAAGTGTCGCCTCACCCAGGTTGCGCATGTTAGGCGACGGATTGGTCCAGGGTAGTCCGGTTTGATCGAACCACATATCCCGAGACCAACCTTCAACTCCGATAACAGTGAGATCCGCATTGTAGTGGCGCTCGGCGTTGAACATCCGCGCTTCCTCACCGATGGTCATGCCGTAACGCACGGGGACCGGATGAAAAGCAACGAAATTCGACTGCTCGCTCGAGATCGGGCCGTCCAGAATGGTTCCATTGATCGGGTTGACTCGGTCGAGGACGAAATACTTGAGGCCGGTGCTTGCCGCAGCTTCCATGCACAATCCCATGGTTGAGGTGTAAGTGTAAAATCGGCAGCCGACATCCTGGATATCGAACACGAGCGCATCCAGGCCTTGAAGTTGTTCGGGCGTCGGTTTGCGAGTCTTGCCATAGAGGCTGTAGATGGGCAGACCCGTTTTTTCGTCGGTGCTGTCGGCGATGGACTCATCCGCCACGCCGCGAATCCCATGCTCGGGGCTGAACAAGGCCGCCAGCGAGACACCCGGCGCATGCTTGAGCAAATCGATGGTCGGTTGGCGGTTCCGATCGTGGCCGGTGTGGTTGGTAATGAGGCCAATGCGCTTGCCTTTAAGCGGCGCAAACTGGCTTTTGACGAGCACGTCAATGCCATTCAGCACCTGCGCCAGCCGACGCTCGCGGGAAGACTCCGATCTTGCGGAGACCCCTCCGTTTTCGGGAGCGCGCGGTTCGAGGGCGCCCGGCACGCCAACGAAATTGAAATCGCTGATAGCCTCTGCCGCCAAGGTGCCAAGCTCGGCGCGCAGGTTGCCGACGCTCCCCTGTTCCGTTGGATGATTTCGGTTGGAGAGAAAAATCACAAACGATTGGGAAAAAGGATCGAGCCAAATCGAAGCGCCGGTCCAACCCGTGTGGCCATAGGAACCGAGTGGAAAATACTTCCCCCGCGGTCCGCTATAGCCCGAGTCAATGTCCCAACCCAGCCCGCGCCGGACGGAAATTGACTCCCGCGTTTGCACGCTGGTCATCAGCTTGACCGTTTCAGGCTTGAAGATGCGAGTGCCGTTGAGCTCGCCCTCGCCGAGCAGCATGCGAGCGAAACTCGCCAGATCAGCCGCCGTGCAGAACAGTCCTGCGTGGCCGGCTACTCCACCCATATGCCGCGCAGTCGGGTCATGGACCACTCCGCGCAACGGTACGCCGTTCGCCACCTCGGTGGGAGCAATGCGCGCCAGCTTGTTGGTCGATGGCAGGTAACCAGTGTCGTCCATTTTCAGCGGATGAAAGACTTCGCGCTCGACCAGTTCGGCCAGGGGAATCTTGGTCACTCGCTGCGCAATCTCACCCAGCAAAAGGAAATTGATGTCGCTGTAGCGAAACACTGTGCCCGGGGCGCTCTCAAGTTTCTCTTCGCACGCTTTCTGGACCGCGGCTTCCTGGCCGTGCCAATCGCTCCTGGTTTCGATATCCGGCCGCAGCCCGGAAGTGTGGGTCAGGAGCTGGCGGACCGTGATGTCCTCTCGGCCTTCTCCCTTGAATTCCGGAATGTAAGTCTGGACCGGTTCATCGAGTTTCACGCTACCGCGTTCGACCAACAGCGAGATTGCGGGCGCGCAGGCGACGACCTTGGTCAGTGACGCGATGTCGAAAATTGTGTCCTCGGTCATCGGTTCCGTTTGCGGAACCAGGGAGCGATTGCCATACGCTTTGTGATATCTGGCGCCGCGGTGCTCCAGCCAGAGCACGCCTCCGGGAAGCTGTTTGTCTGCGATGGCTTGATTTATGGCGGCATCCATTGCTTGCAATTTCTCAGGACGGAACGACCATCCCGAGTCAGCCAGAAGCGGAATGACAGCTAGCGCGTAAAACCCGAGGAAAAGGTCGACTGATGAGCTCATCAAACGCAAAGTCGGCTTGCTCAGTTGCTTCATATCGCGCCACGGATTAAACGCTGGCCGGATGGCTGGAACAACTGGAAATTGGATCTCGCTGTAATCGCTTCAGGAGAGCGCCCGTCCCCGGGCGCAGCAACTCCCAATCGTCTGAACATTGTGGGAATCCCAGAAACGTTCCGCATTGCCCGGATGCTGCGCCCGGGGACTGGCGCGCTCCGGATTCAGTTGCAATTCACCAGGCCGAGGAAGCGTGCTGTGATCCGGTTCTGTTTGGGCAACTGATAATTCATCAGCCGCACTCGGGCAAAGCCGACGACATGGTATTGGCTGCCATTTCCCTTGCCTTTGGCGCGGTCATACACGGGAACGGTGATGTCGATCGTCTCGAGCACGTTCAGCGCCTTGCGGACTGCGTCGCTATTCGAGAGCCCAGGCTTGCCTTGCACCCAGTCGCCAATCGAGACGACATGGTCGCTCGGATCTCGAGGGTTGATGTAGGTGCGGCTATTGCCTGGCGGTGTCAGGCTTGTGAGCAGTGTCGGCTCGCTGGGGCTTCCGGCCCAGGTCAGCCAGCCGAAATTTCCGGGCTGCACTCCGTTCAAGATATCTTTCAGAACACCGCCGACGGGCACACCCCGAAGGGTATTGGTGCCCAAGGCGATCGGATAAAGATCGCCAATACCCAGTATTGTAACCGTGGTCGAACAGCTCGCCTCACAGCCGCTGGCATTGCTGACCGATGCGGTGACCTGGTGGGACCCGATCTGATATGTCGTTGTAAAATCAACCTTGGCTGTCGTCGTCGGCTGGCCCGCCGGCACAGTGTTGGTTTGCCGCGCCGTGCCGTCCACCGACCACACGACGTTAAGAGGCTCGCCATTCGCGTCTGCAACCGTCACGGAGACGGTTGCCACAGCTCCGGTCGGCGAAGCGCACTGCAGCGTGATCGGTGCCGGGCAAGAAATCGTCAGCGCCGTCGTGTCCACGGTCGAGATGGTCTGGCTGCAAGTGCTGCTATTGCCACAAGGATCGCTGGCCACCCATGTGCGCGTGACCACGACCGTATGGCCGCCAGTCTGGTTCGTCGCTGTGCTCTGAATGGAAACGGCCACGATGCCGCAATTGTCGGTGGCCGTTGGTGTGTCAAATACCAGATTGCCGAGGCCGCACTGGTTCGTTTTGTTTCCGGCACAGGTGATGATCGGCGCGGTCGTGTCGTTGACCATGATGGTCTGCGTGCAGCTCGCACTGTTGCTGCAGGCATCCCTCGCAGTGTAAGTGCGCCTGACAGTGTATTTGCCCGGGCAGCTTCCCGGCGTAATTGTGTCTCCGCTGTGCGTCACCGTCACCGGCCCGCCGCAGTTATCGGTTGCCACCACGCCGCCATCGTCCGGTGGCGGAATGTCCGTAGCGCACGACACTGTTCGATCCGCCGGACACTGAGTAATGACCGGCGCGGTCGTGTCGCTGACCGTGATGGTCTGCGTGCAATTCGTGCTGTTGGTGCATGAGTCGCTGACGGTGTAAATGCGCTTGACGGTGTACTTGCCAGGACAGCTTCCCGGGGTAATCGTGTCCGCGCTGTGCGTTACCGTCACCGGCCCGCCGCAGTTGTCACTTGCCACCACCCCGCCATCGTCCGGTGGCGGAATGTCCGCAGTGCACCGCACTGTCCGATCTGCTGGACATTGGGTAATAATGGGAGCAGTGGTGTCATTGACCGTGATGGTTTGGGTGCAGCTCACGCTGTTACTACATGAGTCGCTCACGGTGTAGGTTCGTGTGACGGTGTATTTCCCCGGGCAGCTTCCCGGCGTGATCGTGTCCGCGCTATGTGTAACCGTGACCGGTCCGCCGCAGTTGTCGGTTGCCACCACTCCGCTATCGTCCGGTGGCGGAATGGCCGCAGTACACGATACCGTCCGGTCCGCTGGACATTGGGTAATAACGGGAGGAGTGGTGTCATTAACCGTGATGGTCTGGGTGCAGCTCACACTGTTACTGCATGAGTCGCTCGCGGTGTAAGTTCGTGTGACGGTGTATTTGCCCGGGCAGCTTCCTGTCGTAATGGTGTCCGGACCATGCGTCACCGTTACCGGCCCGCCGCAATTGTCGGTTGCCACCAGCCCAGAATCATTCGCTGGCGGTATTTGTGAGGAGCAAGACACAGTTCGATCTGCCGGACACTGGGTAATGGCCGGCGCAGTTGTATCGTTGACCGTGATGGTCTGCGTGCAGCTCGCGCTGTTGCTGCACGCATCGCTGGCCGTGTAAACACGTGCGACGGTGTATTTGCCCGGACAGCTCCCCGGCGTAATGCTGTCGCCACTGTGCGTTACTGTCACCGGCCCGCCGCAGTTGTCGGTCGCTACCACGCCAGCATCATCCGGCGGCGGTATGTCCGAAGCGCAAGCCACCGCCCGATCCGCAGGACACTGCGTAATGACCGGCGCAGTGGCATCGTTAACGGTGACGGTTTGAGTACAGCTTAAGCTGTTGCTGCAAGAGTCACTGGCCGTGTAGGTGCGCGTGACTGTGTATTTGCCCGGGCAGCTTCCGGGCGTAATGGTGTCGCCACTGTGCGTCACTGTCACCGGCCCGCCGCAGTTGTCGGTCGCCACTACCCCGGCATCATC
>CAYUPI010000057.1:0-36487 GCA_964446585.1 uncultured Verrucomicrobiota bacterium | reverse complement strand
CGCGGAAACGGTAGCAATTGAAAAACAATAATTATACAAGAAATCAATGACTCAGTAGACTAGTGTCTATTAGTGGTTCAAGTTGATTTCTAATTTCAGCGTTTCAGCGTTTCAGCTTTGTCCCTTGCGCGTTCTCCACGTCATCCCATCCGTCTCGCCGACCCATGGCGGGCCGACTGCGGCCATATCACTCATGGCCCGCAGGCTCGTCCAGGCCGGCGTCGCGGTGGATGTGGCCACAACCGACGACGACGGCCCGGGCAAGCGTTCTCCTGTTCCGTTGGGACAACGAGTCGAGTCTGACGGCTATGGTACCTTCTTTTTTCCCAAGCAGATGGAGTTTTACAAGGTCTCACTCCCGCTGCGGTCCTGGCTCAAACTACACGTTGCTGACTACGATTTGGTGCATGTCCACGCGTTGTTTTCTCACGTGAGCACCTGCGCGGCGCAGTTAGCCCGTCGCAAGGCTGTCCCTTATCTTATCCGCCCCCTGGGCGTCCTTAATAAGTACGGATTCCTGCATCGCCGGCGCATGCTTAAAGCGCTCTCCTTCCGCTTCGTGGAGCGGCCGATCCTGCGTCATGCTGCGGCCATGCATTACACGTCCGACGCCGAGCGCAACGAGGCCGAGAAAGCCGGCGCTTGCGCCCCTGGACATGTCATCCCGCTCGGGATCGACCTGGCGCCGCCGGCATCGTCGCCCGGTCCCGAACGTTTCCTCGAGCACTGGCCCGCCTCCCGTGGCCGCGTTGTGGTGCTCTTTCTCGGACGGCTCGATCCCATCAAAGGACTGGACCTCCTACTGGCCGCTCTTGCCAAGGTCAAATCGGAGCACCCCACGGCACTACTGGTGGTGGCCGGCCGTGGTGAATCGGAATGCACTACGAAACTCCGGCGGCAGGCAAGCGAGCTGGGCCTCGATGGGGATGTATTGTGGACCGGCTACCTGGCTGGCGAAGACAAGCTCGCTGCTTTGAATGCCGCAACTGTCTTTGTGCTGCCTTCCGGGTCGGAGAGCTTTGGCCTTGTCGTCGCCGAGGCACTGGCTAGCGGTTTGCCGGTCATCGCGACGAAAGGCACACCTTGGCAAGAGCTCGAAACGTATCGCTGCGGCTGGTGGGTCGAGCTTGGACCTGAGCCGCTTCTCCGCGCTCTGCGCGAGGCGCTAAGCACGTCCGACGAAGAACGCCGGGAGATGGGCCGGCGCGGTCGTCAGCTCATCGAATCCAAATACACCTGGCCACGCATCGCCCGGCAAATCAACGCGATGTATGCGCAGGTGCTGGGGAGTCGGTGAGTCGGTGTTGACTGAGATCGCAGTTTCCTCGAAGATTTCCCTATGAGACTTAGCAAGGACGAGCTCAATGCGATCCGTGAGGAGATCTTCCGCCAGGACGCGCAAGCCGAAGCTTATCTTTACGGCTCGCGGACTGACGAGGGGGCGCGAGGAGGCGACATTGATCTGCTGGTCGTCTCGGAAAAGCTCGGGTTCCGCGATGTGGTGCGTTTGCGCACGCGCATCCTGGACCGAATTGGCTGGCAGCAATTGGACTTGGTCGTAAAGCGCCGCGAACAATTGACGGAGCCGCTGGCTGCCGTGGCGCTTGAAACCGGAGTGAAGTTGTGAGTCGGGATCGTGCCAGCGAGTTCCTGGAGCAAGGCCTCGCTGAGTTGGCCTTGGCGCGTCAGCATCTGGATTTTTCCTTTCAGCAAGTGGCTGGCATGTCCGACGGCCTCCAGGTCGCTACAGCCGGACAACTGGAAAGTGTCGAGGCCTTTAGCAGCCGGTTCGCCAGGACTGTTGATCTGCTCGTCAACAAGGTCTTACGTAGCCTGGACCGCGTGGAACTAAAACCACAAGGGACTTTGTTGGACGTGGTTAATCGGGCCGAGAAACGTGGATTCGTCGATCGAGCGATCGATTTGCGCGAAATGAAGGATGTCCGCAACATCATCGCGCACGACTACGCAGGAGCCAAAGCGGCCGAGATCTTCACCTACTGCCGCGAGCAAAAACCCGTTTTGGACGCAATTTGTGACGCGGCAACGGCCTATTCCCGTGCCATTCTGACGGCCGGATCGTCAAAGCGTTAGACGTCGGTCTCCGGCGGGCAGGTCGGACGTTCAAGTTTCAGCGTTTCGGAAATTCAGTGATTCATTCTTGAATGGAGATCACTCCGCTGGTGCTGACCTTTAACGAGGGGCCGAACATCGGCCGGACGTTGGATCGGCTGACCTGGGCAAAGGAGGTCGTCGTGGTGGACAGCTTCAGCACCGATGAAACCCTCGCCATTGCAAGCGGTTATCCAAATGTACGTGTGGTTCAACGCCCGTTCGATTCCTTCGCGGCACAGTCCAACTTCGGCCTGCAGCAAATCAAAACTAAGTGGGTCCTTTCCCTCGACGCCGACTACATCTTGTCAGAAGAACTCGTTCGCGAACTATCTCAACTCTCGACTACCGCCTTCAGCGCCGACTCTCCCTCGCCCAATTCGATTGGGAGAGGGATAAAGTGTGAGGGCTCCGAGTCTCCGCTCTCCTCTCTCCCCTCTTCCTCAACTGTCGCTTTCGCGGCTCGCTTCCGCTACTGCATCCTCGGCCGTCCACTCCGAGCCAGCCTCTATCCTGCGCGTACTGTGCTCTACCGAAAGGAGAAAGCCCGCTATCGCAACGAAGGACACGGACATCGCGTGGAAATTGACGGCCTGGTGAGCCTGCTCTCGGGTTGGATCGACCACGACGACTGCAAGCCACTTGGCCGCTGGTTCGGGGACCAGGTACGTTATGCTACTCAGGAAGCGGAACACATTCAGAGGACACCAGCCGCAGAACTGAATCTCCCCGACCGAATCCGCAAGAAGATCATTTTCGCGCCGTTCTTAGTGTTCACCTACACGCTCTTCGGCAAAGGCCTCATCCTCGACGGTTGGCCCGGCTGGTATTATGTCATGCAGCGCACCCTGGCGGAAATACTCCTCTCGCTAAGATTGCTCGAACAGAAACTGAAACGGCCAAAAGCAGAAAGCAGAAAGTAGAAAGCAGAAATCAAAAATGCAGAATACTGAATGCAGACTCGGGAAGTACAGCACAACGGGAATCCTCTTCGTTCCCTTCGTTTCCTTTTGTAAAATTCCGAGTCTTTCGCAACTTCCTCTGCTTCGCAGTCGCTTGGCCAATTTCTACTTCCTGCTTTCCACCTCCCGCGGTCTAGGTAGGTCCTATAGTCCCGTCGTCCGGTTGTCCTGCGGTCCCGTTTTATCCCCTTTCAGTTTTCAGCTTTCTACTTTCTGCTTTTTTTGTGTTGATTCTCGGTCTTAACGCTTTCCACCCGGATTCGTCCGCTTGCGCGCTCAAGGACGGCCGGCTCGTCGCCGCCGTGGCGGAGGAGCGTTTGGGGAAACGCCTCAAACATGTCGCGGGCTTTCCCGCGAACGCCCTGCGCGAAGTCCTGCGTATGGCCGGCGCCACCATCCGCGATGTGGATTACGTTGCCATCGGCAACGACAGCAACGCTAACCTTGGTGCCAAAGTGAGTCACGTCCTCTGGTCCCCGTTTCGATCCGCCCGAGGCGTTGTCACCCATCTCCAGCGCCGCGCCAAAATGCAAAGCATGCGTAGGCTCGTCGCCGACGCTTGCGGCGCTGCAGAGGCGGATTGCCGGTTCAAGGTTGCGCGTGTCGAGCATCATCTCGCGCATATCGCTAGCTCCTATTTCGCCAGCGACTTTGAGCAGGCAGCAGGATTCTCGTATGACGGCGCGGGCGATTTCACCACCGCCATGTTCGCCCACTGCCAGGGCCAGCGGATTCAGGTTCTTGACAGGGTGCCGGTGCCTCATTCCCTCGGGTTTTTCTACACGGCAATTTGCCAGTTCATCGGTTTCACTGGGTTTGGCGACGAATACAAGGTGATGGGACTGGCAGCGTATGGCCAGCCGGCGCACTTGGATTTCGCACGCGAATTGATGCCGCTAGATGGCCAGGCCCGGTTCCAACTCAATCCTGATCTGTTCATTCCCTTGCAGCGGAACCTGGAGGAGTTCACTGATGACCGGGGTCAAATCCATCTGCCCCCTCTCTACTCAGAGGGATTTACCTCGCGTCTTGGTCCTCCGCGTGCGCGGAACGCCGAGCTCTCCCAACGAGACAAGGACCTGGCCGTCTCCTGCCAGACGCATTTCGAGGAGGCAGTGCTCCGCTGCCTGACCTGGCTGCATGAGCGTGTGCCGGTGGAGAACCTCGTGACGGCCGGCGGCTGCGCGCTCAACGGCGTCTGCAACGCGCGCATCCTGCGCGACACACCCTTCAAACGCTCTTATATCCAATGCGCCGCTTCGGATGATGGCACCGCCGTTGGGGCGGCGCTGTACGTTTGGAATTCCGTGCTGGGAAAACCAAGAGCCGGGAGCATCGACCACACCTGCTGGGGGCCCGAGCATCCCGAGCAGGCGATGGAAGCAGCGCTTCGCGAGGCCGAGTTGAGCTTCGAACGATTCGAGCGCGAGGGGTTGCTCAAACGCGCGGCGGCGCACCTCAATGCGGGCCACGTCATCGGTTGGTATCAAGGGCGCAGTGAATGGGGGCCGCGGGCCTTAGGCAATCGTTCCATCCTCGCTCATCCCGGCTGGCCTAGCATGAAAGATCTGATTAACCAGAAGATCAAGCGACGCGAATCCTTCCGGCCCTTTGCGCCCTCCATCCTGGCCGAAGCCGTCGGTGGATACTTCGAGCAGACGCTCGAGAGCCCGTTCATGATGCACGTCGTCAAGATCCGGGCCGAAAAACGCCAGGCTCTGGCGGCGGTATGCCATCAGGACGCGACCGGCCGGCTGCACACGGTAAAACGGTCGCAGAACGAATTCTATTATGACTTGATCAGCGAGTTTGCCCGAACGAGCGGCGTGCCCGTGGTGTTGAACACAAGCTTCAACGAAAACGAGCCAATCGTGGACACTCCACAGCAGGCGCTGGATTGTTTCCTCCGCACCGATATTGACGTTCTCTGCCTTGGACCTCTCATTACCGCGAAGCCCGGCAAGGAGTTGCCGAAGCAAGCCTGAGGATCCCGCATTTCTTCTATCCACGATCCACAATCCGCTTTTCCCCAGTGCCCTCAGTGCCCCACCCCAAGTCCATCCGCGCTAAGCGAAGAAAGAGGATACGCAAGTTCACCATCATCCTTCTGCTGGTGGCTGCTTGTTTCGCATTGCTGGTGTTGTTGCTCTGGTTATTCAACCCCTCGGCGCATCCTTCGGAAAATGCGCCGGCTCCTGCTGCTGATGCTGAGCCAGTCAAATTCAAGTAAAGACCGTAAAACCGCTGATTCACCGAAACAGCAAGAGGCCGAAATACTGAAACGCTGAAATCGATTTTTCCCATTGTTCCTTTCGCAGTGCTGGCCGGCTATTGGGCGGTTCTGATTTACCACCTCGGCGCCCAGTGGTCGATCTACGACCAATATAACTACGGCTGGGCCGTCCCCTTTCTCTGCGCCTATTTAATGTGGAAGCGAGTAGGGCAGAGCGGCGACCCTTCAGTTCAGAGTTCAGAGTTCAGAGTTCAGAGTTCAAGGTTCAACGTTCCGGCATGCTACTATGTCCTTCTTACCCTCTGCGCCTTGCTGTACGCACCTACGCGCTGGCTCCACGAGGCCAACCCCATCTGGCGGCTGACCAGTTGGCTCTGGGCCCTCGAAGTCATCGGTCTGACTCTGCTCGCACTAAGAGTGACGAGTGTCGAGTGGCAAGTGGCGAAGCACACGGAACACGGAACACGGAACACGGAACACGCAACTAATATCACACATGCTGCCTCCATTATCACTTTGCACGTTCCACGTTTCACGCCCGCCCTGCTCTTTTTCCTCGTCGCCGTTCCCTGGCCCACGGGCTTCGAGACCTCCCTGACTCAATCGCTCAAACAGCTCGATGTCTCCGTAACCACCGAGCTCCTCGAGGTCTTCGGCATTCCAGCCGTTCAGCACGGCAATGTCATCGAGATCCGGACGGGCATGGTAGGCGTCGATGAGGCGTGCAGCGGCATTCGCTCTTTTCAAGCGACGCTGATGATTTCGCTCTTCTTCTGCGAGCTTTACCAGCTTGCTGTCGCTCGCCGCGCTGTGCTCTGCCTGCTGGGTTTCGCCCTGGCCTTCGTTTTCAACGTGGGCCGAACTCTCCTGCTGGTTTCTGTGGCTTCGTCAAAAGGCATCGCTGCCGTCGGCTCGTGGCACGATCCTGCCGGCACGACCATCCTGGTTACTTGCTTCCTCTGCCTGCGGATTCTTGCCTCGCGGCTGCGGGCAAAACCAGGAGCACAAACAAAGGCCGCAGCGACTGCATTCCCTGAGTCGAGCCCCTCACACCGATCTCCAGCCTCGGCCTTCGCTTCCAAGGGTCCCGCGGTCCTGTGGTCTCGCGGTCGTGTGGTCTCTACCTGCCTCCTCGTCTGGCTCGTCGTTGTCGAATTCGGCACCGAGCTGTGGTACCGCTCGCACGAGCGGGCCTTCCTGTCTCCGCTCTCCTCTCTGCCTTCAGCTGAGTGGTCCGTCGTCCCGGCGTCAGATCTTCCCAACCTGGACAAAAACCCAGTCCCGCCGAGCATCGCTGGCCAGTTCCGGGCCGACGATGGGCTCCAGGCACGCTGGCAGGGTGCCGCCGGCCAAAATTGGCAGCTCTACTACTTTCGTTGGTTGCCGGCGCGCTCGTTGAAAAAGCGCGTCAGCACTCAGATGGCCAAAACTCACGGACCCGAAAAATGCCTGCCCCGCAGCGGCATGATCCTGAAGTCTTACCTCGGCACGATTACTATTCCCGTCGCCCCAGTATCCAATACTGCCTTGGGCGCTGCTGCCCCGGCCGCTCCCTTCCGCCTGGCATTCCAGCAGTTCGCTTTTACATCCGATGGACAACTCATTCACGTCTTCTATGGCATCTATGAGGACCCGAGCGGGCCCTCGGAACTCGCCAATCGCCGCCGGGACACGCGCAATCGCATCGCCGCCGCGCTGGCCGGAAGTCGAAATTACGGCCAGCGCTTCCTCGAAATCGCCGTCTGGGGCTACGACCTTCCCGAGGATGCGCGCGCCGCCCTCCAGACCGAGTTGGCCAAACTCATAAGGTGGGACCTGTCACACATGTAGCGGTTTGTAGCGGATCGCGTAGCGGGTGCCGCATCAAAAACACACAATGTTTACTATAGTTGTTGCGGTGTAGCGGCTCCAGAACCCCAAGCGGGGGCTCGGTTGGCCCTCGAGCACGCACCCTCTGACCTCTGACCTCTGAAATTCCTCCTCCTCAACCAGACGTTCTACCCTGACGTCGCTTCGACGGCGCAACATCTCAGCGACCTTGCGGTGGTGCTGAGCGAGCGCGGCCACCAGGTCACCGTCGTTACCAGCCGCCGCGCCTACGACGACCCGGACAAGCAGTTTCCAAAATCAGAGGTCTGGCGCGGCATCCGCATCATCCGCATCAGCTCCACCGCCTTAGGCAAAGACTCCAAATGGCGCCGGGCCGCCGACTTCGCGAGTTTCCAGGTGCTTTGCGCGCTGCGCTTGGCGTTCTTGCGCCGCCACGAGGCCGTCGTCGCTCTTACCTCGCCGCCGCTGATTTCCTTTCTCGGCGCTTGCCTGGCGAAGTTGCGTGGCAGCCGCTTCTTTTATTGGGTAATGGACTTCAATCCGGACGAAGCTATCGCCGCGGGTTGGCTGCGATCAGGCTCGCTCGTGGCTAAACTGCTCGACGCCCTGTCGCGCTTCAGTTTGCGACACGCCACGCGAATCATCGTGCTGGATCAGTTCATGCGTGACCGCATCATCGCGAAGGTGATCTCTCCGCAAAAAATCGCCGTCCTTCCGCCCTGGTCCCACGACAGCGAAGTCCGATATGACCCAGCAGGCCGGGAAAGATTCCGCCAGGCCCACGGCCTGGACGGAAAATTTGTGGTTATGTATTCCGGCAACCATAGTCCCTGTCATCCCCTCGACACTTTGTTGAACGCGGCCAGCCGGCTCGCGAGCAATCCTGGCATTGCCTTCTGCTTTATTGGCGGCGGCAGCGAATGGCGGCGCATTAAACAGGAGTTAGAAACTAGCGGAACAAAGATCGCCGACTCTTGCCCAGATACTCGCCCCTCGCCCCGTGCCCCTCGCCCCTCCCAAAACTTCCTCTGCCTGCCCTACCAGCCGTTGGATCAGCTTTCCGGCTCGCTGTCTGCGGCCGACCTTCATGTCGTTGTTATGGGCGACGACTTTGTCGGCCTCGTCCACCCTTGCAAAATCTATAACATCCTGAGCGTCGGCGCGCCCGTGCTGTACATTGGCCCGCGCCCGAGCCACATCTCTGAACTGACTGAAGCAGCTCAGGGCGAAGTGAAATGCTGGACCGCCGGACACGGCGAGGTTGAACGCGTGGTTGAACAGATCCTGCATGCGCGAAACTACGGCTCGGAAAGGACGCACCAAATTTCCTCACATCTGCGCTCGTTGTTTTCCAAAGAATCGATCCTTCCAAAATTGATCGCCGAGCTGGAGTCGGCCTGATCTAGACCGCGGCCTTTCCAAGGAGGCTTTAGGTTTAAAGTACATTCTCGGGCCAGAGGTGCGCCCATCGTTGGAATGCTTCTGTTGCAGAGCCGATCAACCATCTGCACAACGACATCCGGTTGGACCTGCTGGCCGGCTTTGCTAACCTTCGGCAAATGACTGCGCCGAAGCTTGGAACTCCAGCATCGTCCTTCCGCGAATCCTGGGACTCATTGCGGACCGAATGTCTGCTCCTTCCCGGTCTGGGCAGTGCCGCGCTTTTCCTTGTGTTCGGAGGCGGTTGGCTCATCGGGCTGGTGAGCCCCTGGTGGGCGCTCGTCTTGTTCGTCTGGCTGATCGCGGCAATTCTGGTCGCTGCCTTCGGCGTGGTGCGCCACGCCGACTGTCTGGCAATCAAACTCGGCGAGCCGTACGGCACATTGATCCTCACGCTGTCGGTCATCGGGATGGAAGTGCTCATGGTCTCGGCCGTTATGTTGAGCGGCACACCCGATCCGGCGATGGCCCGGGACACGATGTTCGCCGTGGTGATGATTGTGTTGAACGGGTTGCTTGGCGTTTCGCTCCTGGCTGGCGGCTTAAGGCACCGGGAGCAGCAATACAATCTACAAGGCGCAGTTTCGTTTCTAGCCATGCTCGTGCCACTGTCTGCTGCCGGTCTTATTCTTCCTTACTACACTGCTGCAACTTCGACGCCCGCTTTACTGCGGTTCCGGGCCGCGGCTCTGATTCTCACGACCATCGGTTTGTATGGCGCATTTTTGGCGATCCAGACCTGGCGGCATCCCGAGCATTATGATGAGCCCTCCAGAATGCGATTATCCGACGAGGCTTCCGAAGCGAAGGAGCACGCGCAATTTGCGGTGCGTTCGCTGCCGTTTCATATTGCGTTCCTGATTCTCTACTTGCTCCCGGTTGTCGTGCTCTCGAAAAAGCTGGCCGTCGTGCTCGAATTCGGCGCCAATCACTTGGGCGCGCCGCAGGCGCTTTCGGGTGTCATCGTTGCCATTTTGATTCTCTGCCCGGAAGGAGTGTCGGGTATCCGCGCTGCCCTGGGCAATCGTTTGCAGCGCTCGGTAAACCTGCTCTTCGGCGCGGCGCTCTCGACCATTGCCCTCACTGTCCCTGCCGTCGTGGCGATTAGTCTCGCCACGGGCCGCCGGATTGAGCTTGGACTGACGCCGGTTAATCAAATCCTGTTGGCGGTCACGCTCATTGTTTCGATTCTAACCTGCGCCACAGGCCGCACGAACGTGCTCAACGGCCTGATTCACCTGGTCATTTTCCTGGCATACCTCATACTGATTTTCGAGGGCCGATGACAATTTCAGCCCACGGCCGCGAAGGCCGTGGGCTGGTGGGGGTGGCGGCTGCTCTCGAATTGGGGAGGAGCCTTCGCAACGACGTGAAATCAACTCAATCGTTCCTGCTCGGATAGGCGGAGCCCGCCAGGCTGCCGTTGCGGCCATTCACAACCAACTCTTCCTGCCCAAGCAGGCTGGCAGCTTGTGACTGTTCTGAAGGCCTGGGATGAACAGCACCAAATGGCGGAATCGAGGCACGATTCCCTGTCAACCAGCGGTCATGCAGTCCTTTCACCAGTCCGACAAGGTCGTCCATTGCGCTCGGCTTGGTGAGGAACTCGCGCGCGCCCAGCCTGAGGGCCATCTCCACTTCCGCCGGGAAGACCGATGCAGAAAGTACGACTACTGGCAGGCAGCTCAAGTCCGGGCGTCCGGCCAGCCAGGCCAGCACGTCGAAGCCGTTGGCTCTCGGCATTTTGATGTCCAACAGCAGAAGTTCGGGCAGAGGATGGAGAGCCCGGTCAGCGTAAGGCGGTGTTCCTTTCAGGTAATCCATGGTCGCCACTCCATCAGGCATATGGATGATTTCGGGAGCGAGACCCGCACGCTGGAAGGCCCAGCGCAGCAAGAACATGTCATCCCGATTATCCTCCGCCACCAGCACGAGATTCCTGTTACTCATAAAACAACACTCTTACGCAACCGAATGAACCGACAGAACAAACATTTCAACGAACCTCAGATTGAATTGAAAGCAGCAGGCGGCCTGCCAATGGACGGAATGCGCCGATTCCCGCGCGTAGCGGTAAGGAAAATGCCTAATTGCCAGTAGGCAAAACGCCTAATAATTGCCTTGCCTCTGTCCAGAAATGAGATAACATTTGTCTCGACCAAGGCATACCGGCGTGCCTCGACCTGTCGGATTTACTTTCGACAAACAAAGATTCTAGATCCCGACTGAGTCGGCGCAAGCGCGAGACCAGAGGCTGTCGGGGACTTACGCGGACCTCACGGTTCAAGCTGCAGCCTATTTGGGCATGCGCTATTTTGCCATGGCGAAGATTTCGTCAGCGCTTTATCGTCCACAGGTGCCTTACCCTCCTCCAACCTATGCATCGAGTTCTTGTTAATTCAGTTGTCCGCAATTGCTTGATCCTCGCGGCTGGCGTCGGATTGATTTTCATGCTTTTTCCGAATCTCATCCACGCGTTGCTTCGTTCCGACCAGTTCATGCCGCACGCCACTTGCTACCTGCGCAATCCGCAAATGATCTGGTTGCACGTCAGTTCGGACCTGGTCATTGGAATCTCTTACGTCTGCATCTCGACCACACTGGCTTTCCTGGTGTGGAAGGCCAGCCGCGACATCCCGTTCCACTGGATGTTCCTGGCATTCGGCCTGTTCATCGTCACTTGCGGGTTCACTCATTTCATGGAGGTGTGGACGGTGTGGCAGCCGGTCTATTGGCTGGCGGGCTACGTCAAGCTCATCTGCGGGATTGCTTCTGCAGCGACGGCGTTGGCGCTGTTTCCACTGGTTCCCAAAGTTTTTGCCCTGATCAACTCGGTCCGGCTCTCCGAGCGACGCAAGGCAGACCTCGAAAGCGCCAACCACGATTTGGAGGCGTTCGCCTACACGGTTTCTCATGACTTGCGGGCCCCGCTCCGCGCCATTCAGGGCTACGCCACGGCGTTTGATTTGGATTTTGAAAAAGACCTCCAACCCGAGGCGAAGAAATACCTCGCTCGAATCTCTGAAGCCTCCAAGCGCATGGAGAGCCTGCTTTCGGATATGCTCCAGTACAGCCGTGTTTCGCGAACTGAAATCCAGCTTTCGCCGGTGTCGCTCCAGTCTGCGATCGGGGATGCCACGCGCGAACTCCAGGCAGACATCAATCAAAGCCAGGCGGAGATGGTGCTCGAACCACCGCTACCCGATGTCATTGCGAACACCATGCTGTTGACTCAGGTGCTGAGCAACCTGCTTAGCAACGCCTTGAAATTTGTGCCGAACGGAATTAGGCCTCGCGTTCAAGTTCGCGCCCGGGAGCACGACGGATTCGTGCGTGTTTCAGTCACCGACAACGGCATCGGCATTCCGCCGGAATACCGCGAGAAAATCTTCGGTGTTTTTCAGAGGCTGCATACCGAGGAAGAGTACCCGGGAACGGGGATTGGCCTGGCGATTGTGCAAAAAGCCATGCTGCGCATGAACGGAAGGGTGGGCGTCGATTCGCCATCCGCCGGCGGGAGTTGTTTTTGGATTGAATTGCCGAAGGCTGATTCAACCGCGTACGGCGATGGTTCGGAACCGAGCGAGACAGTAAATCCATGATTTTACATCTGCACAGATTCCCAAAGGGGAGCCTTAGAGCGAATCTTGAAATTGTAGGAGCCGAGGTGACGAGGCTCTGATCTCGTGCAAAACCTTCGGTGCGTAAAGAAGATTTGAGCCTCGTCACCTCGGCTCCTGCAATGCAAACCGATTTTCCAAACTCGCTCTAAGTGCATTCGCCCGCAGCCGAATCTTCGATGAACGCAGATTCGTAGCGGTCGCGTTTTTCCTCCCTCACTTGGTCTCCGCAGCAATCGTCTTGATGAGTTGATACACGAACTCCAAGCCGTCGTAGAAGTCCTTTACCGCGACGCGCTCGTCCTTGCCGTGAGCGCGAATATCATCGAGATCACCGCCCGTTCCGCATATTCCGTAAGTCGGAATTCCCAGTCTCCGGAAAAACAGGCCGTCAGTAGCTCCGGTTTCCATAATCGGCAGGATGGGAAGCCCGGGCCAGACTTTCTCCTTCGCCTGCTCGATCACTTTCGTTATTTCCGGTGTCAACGGTGAAGCCGGGCTGGGCTGGGTGGGTTGGATGGGCGTGATTGTGATCTCATTGTCAGCCAACACGCGCCGCAAAGTCTTTGCCATTTCTTCGGGCGACTCGTCGGGCAGGAGGCGGCAATTAATGGTGGCCCGCGCCGTTTGCGGCAGCGCATTCTCGGCGTGCCCTCCCTCGATCATCGTCGCCACCGCTGTGGTGCGTAACGTGGCGTTGCAAACCGCAGAGGCCGAGAGCCGCTTGAGTGCGTCAGGATCGGGAAGCGTTTTCAGGATCCCCTGCATGTCGGTGGCGGTCTGGCCCGTTTCAAGCGCCGACATTTTTTGAAAATAGCCGCGCGTGATTTCGTTGAGCCTCACCGGAAACTCGAATTGGGAAAGTCGCACCAGCCCCGCCGCGAGGCGATAGATCGGGTTGTCGGGAGTCGGCAGCGAGCTGTGACCGCCCGGGCTTTTCGCTTCGAGGCGGAAACTCTGGTAGATTTTTTCAGCCGCTTGGACCGAGTAGCTGAGATTTTTTCCCTGGCGACTCTGCGGCCCGCCGGCATCGGCATTGAGGCAGAATTTGCAGCTAACCAGTTCGTGGCGATTCGTCAGCAGCCATTCTGCGCCGTCATAGTCAGACCCGGCTTCTTCGCCGGCTGTAAGCGCGAGAATCAAATCGCGGCTCGATTTGAAATTTTCCCGTCGCAAGCGCACCAGCGCCGCGACCCAGGCGCTGGCGCCGTCCTTGTTGTCGGAAGTGCCGCGGCCGTAAAAGTACCCGTCGCGTTCGGTCAGCTTGAAAGGGTCAAGCGACCAATCCTCGCGCTTCGCCTCGACCACATCCAGATGGGCCAGGAGCGTGACTGGTGGCTTCGCGCCTGTGCCGCGATATCGAACCACGAGGTTCTTATTCCGTTGCGCTGGACCAATGATCTGAACGTCAGCCTCAGCAAAGCTCGCCCCGCGAAGCCGCTTGGCGAGCAACTCCGCCGCCTTCGTCGTGTCGCCCGTCGAGTGGGTAGTATCTGTTTCAATTAACTCGGAGAAAATGTCGCGGCCGAGCTGTTGGAATGGCGTAAGCTCACCTGCCCATAGATGGGTGCATGCCAGCCAACTCATGAGCAGGAATAGTGCAGGTGGTTTCATGATAGATACTGTCGTGTTCGCGAATTGTTATCATCAGCGCAGCATGGGCCAAGCTCCAAACTCCTGGAACGTAACGGAAAGTGATCCGTGCACTGCAATGAGCGCTCACCTTTTAGTCCGGCTTCTGTGCTGCCCCATTCGTACGCTTCCCGTGCATCCGCTCCCAGATTCCGTAAACAGCGCCGGATACGATGACAAGTCCCGCCGCGGCTACGAGTTCCTTCCTCTCCAATGTCGTCAACATCCACACAATGATTGCCGAAGCCACCAGCGGCACGAAAGCCCCACCTGGTGCGCGGAACGGCTCGCCGGCCATTGCGATCTCTCTCGCGCGCAGCCGCAGCAGGCCAAGACAACAAATGAGGTACAGAACGAGTGTGCCGGAACTCCCTATGATTACAAGTTGCCGGAACGATCCCGTAAGCGCAATAACGAGGCAGAGACAGGCGTAAGTACCGATGGCGATTGCGGGCGTGCCGAATCGCGGATGCACCGCCGCCAGCTTCCGCGGCAACTGCCCGGCTTCGGCCAGGGCATACAAAGATCGTGGATTGCACAGGATGTCCGCCGTTAAAAAGCCAATTGCCGACAGGATCGTAGCGGCGACAAGAAAACGGGTGCCCCAAGGGCCAAACACCATGGTCGCCGTCTCAACGAGAGGCGCTTTCGCGGCCGCCAGATCGGCGCCCAGCACGCCCTGGGCGACGAGTTGCAAGCTAATGTAGAGAGCGGCAACGAGCGTGAGCGCCAACGCAATCGCTCGCGGCACAGTCCGTGATGGGTTCACGACTTCCGCGCTCGTATTGAGGCCAGCTTCAATTCCCATAAATGCGAACAGCAGGACCACGGAGCCCTGACCAATCGATTTGGCCGACGGCATATCAGCCCAATGAAGATTCTGGGGATGAATCGCGAAGAACCCCGCGGACACAAGGAGTACCAGCGCCATCAACTTGACCAGCGCTGTGGCGACGGAGACGCGCGCGCCCCAACGAGTGCCGCGGATATTGATGACGGCCAGCACCAGGTAAACAAATGTCAGGAAAAGTGCTCGCACTACTCCTCCATTCAGCGCGGGCCACAAGCTGGCCAGCGTATCGGTCAGGAAATTCGCAATGGCTGCGCTCGGCACGGCGGCGTTTGCGCACCAAAGCAATGTGCCAGCGATTCCACCCACGACCGGACCAAAGGGGACGCGTGCGTATGCATAAAGTCCGCCGGCGCTCGCGACACGACTTCCGACTTCGGCAAAGCAGAGCCCCACCAGGCCGATCAGCACCGCGCACACCAGGTAGGCCAGGATTGCCGCCGGCCCCAGCAACGCGGCCACCAGCGCCGGCAGACCGAAGATGCCCGAACCGACGATGTTGTTAAACCCGGAGAAGGCGAGAACACCCACGCCGATCACTCGTTTGAGGGGCGGCGCGGCAGGTGATGGCTCGTGTTCTTTCAATCTGGAGCTGGTGAAGGGAATCGAACCCTCATTGTTATTACCAAGAGCAGCCTTGTGAGGAAATCTCCTAATTTGCGCCCAGAGGAGACGAAATGCCAATATTCCGGCGCACGGTTCCATATTGGCACCAACTTCTCACCATAGACGACCTCTCGGACACGCGCCGACGCTCGCCTTTTAGGGCCATCGTTCGCAGACCCCAAGACGTGTCTGGGATCACGCAAATTCTGGGTGCTGCTCTACGAGTTGCTGGCCGGCAGCACGCCGCTCGCCGCCCGCACCTCACCGCTGGTCGTGAGGCACGACGACGTGACCCACGGCCCGGGAAGCGTTGCCAGATTCGTCTGTGCATTCCACGGTGATACTATAAACGCGGCCGGTTCCGGCCGCGGACCGCTCAGCCCGCAAGCTCACGGTCAAATCACCCGTGATCTGCCAATCCGGAACGGTTTGGCCATTGCCAGGCGGGACCGTTGATTCGTTGCTGGTGACAGAGATGATCTTACTTCCCGCCAAACGGCAGTTGTCCACGGCCGAAACCTGTACCGAAACCTCCTGCATCTTGTGGT
This sequence comes from uncultured Verrucomicrobiota bacterium, assembly GCA_964446585.1. GTDB lineage: Bacteria > Verrucomicrobiota > Verrucomicrobiia > Limisphaerales > UBA8199 > CAYUPI01. Next base: position 20,654 of record CAYUPI010000057.1, on the reverse strand, counting down.
CTGGCGGCCAGAGCGTCTCTGGGCTGGCAGCGACGCTATCGATGATTGGCGGCTCACAATCGCGCACGACGATTCGAAAACTGCAGGAATTAGTCACATGCCCTGAAGTGTCGGTCCCCATGCATAGCACTGGATTGGTGCCCACCGGGAAAAACGAGCCCGTCGGCGGAACGCAAGCGATAGCCAATTCTGCGCAATTCGTTGGCACTGGCGCGGCAAATCCAACCACAGCCCCGCACATGCCGGGATCGTTGCACGCCTCCAGCTTACCCGGACAGATGATGGTGCATGGTGGCGGCGGAGCCGCAGTCACCCGAACATCGTCAAACCAGATAAACCCATTGAGAAAGACGACATCATTTCCGGTTACGACCATCCGATGGATTGGCACTTCGGATTGCCAGCCGTTCCAGGTCCAGGCCCGAAGGTTTTTCGGGACGCTGGCCGTCATCGATCCGATTAAGCCGTTGTCCACGTCATAAAAATCCACAATCGCATCGTCGAATCGGCTGTTATTCTGGAAATACCCCCCGAACCTGATTACAGGCGTTTTGAACACCCATTCCGAAATCCCGAGCTGACCCAGCATAGAGGGCGGCGAGCGCGGGGTGACAAGGACTCCATCCAGCGATGAAGAACGCTCGATTTTCAGCGCTCCGCCGTGCGTAAGATTGCTCACCGTCGCCATCCCTCCCAATATACTGATCTTTTGCTGCGCCCCGGTGATCCCTAGGTGGTCAAAACCTTCCGATGCGGTCCCGGGAAAAGGATCGACTTTAGACAGGGTGCTGGCGTCACTGGAGGAATTAGCAGACTGCTGCGGGCCGGCATTGCTTCCAGACAGGAAAACGGTGAGTATGATGGTCACCGCGAAAGTGGCCGACGCACTCAAGCCCAGCAGCATCCTAAATCGTGCCCACGCTAAAAGCTTGAGGGTCCCCTTCGCCAGCATCAGGACCGAGCTTCCCAAAACCGTGCCCTGGGCGGCACCGGTCGCTAGGCTGGCCGCGAGCCCATCAGGCGCGCCGTGGACGGACTTTGTCGAAAGTGCTCCGGCGATCGCGCTGGCGGAAAGACCAACGCCGCGCCTCGTGAAAAACCGCCGCAAGCTTTCCAACGCCCGGTTGACGCGCATCCTGGTAGCATCCTCGTTAATGCCGAGCGCCAGGCCTACCTCGCGCAGACTTTTATTCTGGAAATAGCGCAGCAAAATGGCGGTGCGGTCCTTTCCGCTGAGGTTCCCCATCGCGTCCTCCAGCAGCGGTGCGCTTTGCTCCCATGCTTCTTCGATGTCGGTGGTAGATTCATTCATCAGTGATTGCATGTATGCCTCCTGTTCGCGGCGGGCGCGGCGAGCCTCGGTCCGCAGGTAATTTGACGACGTCAATCGTGCTGCTTGGTACAGCCAGCCTGTCAGCGTGCGAAGTTGAAGCAGACTTCCCGCTTTGCGCGCCAGAACGACGAACACGGCTTGGGTTATCTCATCGGCCGCATGCGGATTGCGCGTTTGCCTGAGCGCAACGGAATAGACGAGGTTAATCTCTCGTTGAACCAGGCCGGCAAAAGCCGCTTCCGAGTGCTCCTCGACAAACCGACGGAGCAATCCAATATCGTTCGGCTCATCCATTCAATAGAGAGTGTCCGCTGGGAGGAAAACCGAACAAGGTTTTTCGCTTTGGCAAACACTTTCCGTCACACGAATCCGTTTACACAACCGATCCCATAGCTCGATGCCAAAGGCATCCCGACCAACGACACACCACAACTCAGCATCCCACCCCGAATGGCATCGACTGCCGGAAAACCTGACCTGCTTTCCAGTGTTCCAGGGTCGACAGGTTTCGGACATTCCGCTCGATTTCGATAACGGTATTACTCGAGGCAATCTGTGTTGTTCTTGGCTTGAATACGAAAACTCCTAAAATCAACACGCCGGCGAAGCCGGTGGTTCTTTCACGAGGAGAACTCACCATATCGCAAGGCGATTTTTTGCTTTGGCAGAATGAAATGGCGCGAGAAACATGAGGGCTTCAAGGGGCAACGCATCGTCGTGGTGCCACGCCCTGTTCTCGCAAAGGCCCAGAAAGATCCGCTGCTTAGGAACCTCGTGCCAACAGACGCCGGATACTATCCGAAGGCCAAAGGTCACACGTGCGCGCGTGAACACGGAGCGCCGGAGACGATTTTTATCTATTGTGCAGAAGGGGCGGGTTGGTGCGAGCTTGAGGGTCGCCGGCACGAAGTTGCTGCAAGCCAACTGCTCGTTGTGCCGGCATTCACGCCGCATGTCTATGGAGCGGCGAAAAAGATGCCCTGGACGATTCATTGGTTTCACGCTGTGGGTACTCATGTGCCCCTATACATGGAGCGACTTGGCGTCAGCAAACAGAAACCGGTGGTGTCGCTAAGTGGTGATGTATATCTCTTTTCACTGTTTGAGGAAGTTGTTGAGGCCCTCGAACACGGATTCACGCTGCCACATTTAATTTACGCTTCTCATTCCTTGACTCATTTGATGGGCGTGCTTTTGCGACACAAGGAAGAGCACGGATACGGGGCGCCCAGCGTTCGCGAGCAGATAGCTAAGAGCGTTGAGTTTATGAAAGGGCATCTCAGCGAACCTTTGAAAGTAGCAACGCTCGCCGCATTGGTAAACCTCTCACGGTCGCATTACACGACGCTCTTTCGACGGGTGACTGGATATGCGCCTCTCAGTTATCTTAATCATTTGCGGATGCAACACGCGGTGCAGTTGCTGAACAGCACCGACCTGCCCATAAAGCAGATCAGCGATCAGTTAGGCTTTTCCGAACAGTTTTATTTTTCCCGGGCCTTCAGCAAGATGCACAACCATTCGCCGAGCGAGCATCGGCGCAGGTACAGCGCCAAGTCTTTGCCGAAGCAAAGCGCTGGCAGCGAAAAAGCCGTGCTCCCCGGCCAAACGTCCATACGCCTCGGCGCAGATTAGCCTAGTTCATCAAAGAGGGGCAGGCGTTTGCCATAAAACCGGTACATCCGACCGGTCAAAAGTCCATGCTCCTCATTTAAACGTCCATTCCACTAGAGGGTGCGTTGTGCGAAATTCCCTGCACATCATGAAAATCTGAACCGAGCCAGTCCGACGATCCTTCCCGCGATGAAAACAGCGAACAGCAGAAAAAGAGATGATAGGCGGATGATATCATCAGGGAGAAACCGGCTGTCTAACGCTTTCACCTTGATCGAGCTTCTGGTGGTTATCGCCATCATCGCGATCCTGGCGTCCATGCTGCTGCCAGCGCTGGCTCGCGCTAAGAGAATGGCCTATCGGACCAGTTGCATCAATAATGTGAGACAACAAGGAGTTGCGCTGACACTGTATGCGGAAGACAACGCCGAATACTATCCGGTTTGGCTCACCTGGGTGTCTTACGGCGGACAAAGCTCGACTTTGAAACCGAGCGATCCAGGGTATGACGCGGTCATCCCAAATGGCGGGAACGTGGCTCAAACCAACCGGCCACTGAACAGGTATATCGCCAATGCCTTGAACGTGTTCCGTTGCCCCGCGGACCACGGCGATGCGCAATATGCGGATGTAAAGTCATGCTGGGACGCTTACGGAGTAAGCTACTACATGGCGTTCTGGTTTGATAACATTGGCGTGCGGCATGTCGGCGGGGCCGCCGACTGGCCATGGCCGCTGCCGGGGAATCCGGGTCCGATTAAGTCCAGTGAGATCGCCCGAGCTCCTTCCACCAAACTGATTCTCGGGGACTTCCCCTGGTACGCGCGCAATATTAACGACACGTCGAGCGCCTGGCATAACGACAAAGGCAGACCTCTGTTTCCGACGCTGTTCGGCGACGGGCATGAGGCGAACTTTCTCTTCCCGGCGACCCCTCCCACAACGGTCGATCCGACAAATAGTTACTGGTAAGCGAGAGAGTAGAAACTTTTTGTCTTTAACGAAAATCCGCAAAACAAAACAACAAGACCCCCAAGTATGAAAAATCTGTTCAGAAAACTAATGGCCATAACAGGCGCGATAACGGTGATTGCCTCGCCATGTTCCATGAAGGCGCAAAGCGGCAGTTGGAATGTTGATGCCGACGGAAATTGGAGCGATTCAGCCAAGTGGCTGGACGGCATCATTGCCAATGGAGCAGGCAATACCGCCGATTTCAGCGCCACTCCCATCACCATGACGCGCACGGTGACCCTGGACACGAGCAGGACGATTGGCACGATAAACATCGGGGAATTGAATTTGTCCTACTACAATCAAAACTTTGTGAGCGGCGGGGGCAGCGTCTTGACCATGGACAACGGCCCAATGATGCCGTTGCTCATTTCTTCGGGCTATCGCCAGTTTTATATTCCGCTTGCGGGCGCGAATGGCTTGAATCTTGCCAATGCTGTAAGTGACACCTTTGGGTCCGTTTTAGGCATTTATGGCAGCAACAGCTATTCTGGAGTGACCGTAATCGGCACCAACATTCAGGTGTATGCACGATCCACCAACACATTCGGGTCGTTCGCAGCCGGAACCACAGTGAACGTGGGCGGGAGTATTTTCTTGGACAGTGCAACATATCCAGCAGCAGAACCCTTGAACTTGAGCGGCAACGGCTTTGCCGGGGACGGTCATGGGGCGTTGCGCAGTGGCGGAGGGGCGACAAGAACGTGGAGCGGCGACATCATAAGCAGTCAATCAGCCCAGGGCACGATCGGCGTTGATGACGGCGGGACACTGATTCTCACGGGCAGTTTGACGGGCGGGAACAGCCAGTTTACGGAAAAGACCGGCGGGGGCACGCTTATCCTCGCCGGAAATGTTCCTGCGCTGAGCCCATATGTCAGCCAGGGAACGTTGCAGATTGGAAACGGGGGAACGACGGGGAATTTGGTGGATAGCGCTTATTATGGGAATTTCGGAACCATCGCGTTTAATCGCAGCGATACGTACACCTGGGCACCGACAACCTATGTGGGTGGTAACGGCACGATTCTCGCAATGGGACCGGGCAAATTGGTAATCAACAGCTATGAACCGTTCCACGGGAACGATACGAGCAGCGATCCGCCGCAGCAGGGTTTGTCTATCGGTCCGGGGGCGGTGGTTGAAACCGCGAATTTTGTTCCCATCAATCTGTTGACCTTGAACGGCGGCACGTTATCGGCAGTTGGCGGACATGATTCTACACGGCAAAGCTGGGCGCTGTGGAACGGCGTAAACGTGCCGGGCAATAGCCTCACTTCTGTGATCATGAGTTCGGGTGCCAATTCAGACATTCAACTGCTCGACGCGCCCCACGCGACAGTTTTTAACGTCGCGATCGGAGCGGCAAACGGGATTGATTTATCCGTGCCGGCGGTGCTGACCCACTCATATTGGGACTACGGTAATTTTGGCACGCTGATCAAAACCGGCATTGGCACCATGGTCCTGAGTGGAGCAAACCTGTACCAAAACGGCACCACGGTGAGTGCGGGCACACTTTTGGTAAACAATACCTCGGGCTCCGGAACGGGCTCGGGCGGCGTGAATGTGCAAAGTGGCGGGACTCTGGGCGGTAACGGGACCATTAGTGGCACCGTAACCGTGCAGCCGGGTGGTATATTGTCGCCGGGGGCCAGTATCGGCAAGCTTACTGTCGGGGGTTTGACACTCGGCGGCACCACGAAGATGGAACTGAATAAGTCCAACAGCCCACTGACAAACGATCTCGTAGCGTCCACCGGAACACTGAACTATGGCGGCACACTGGTCGTGACCAATGTTGGCCCTGCATTGTCGGTGGGCGACAATTTTGTCCTGTTCAGTCCGGCTGGCAGTGGAAATTTTGCCGACGTTGTTCTACCAGTGTTGCATGGCGGCCTGGGTTGGGTGAACCATTTGGCAAGCAGCGGCAGTATCTCAGTGGTTCAGGCATTCAATCCAAACCCGACAAATATCACGATGCAGGTGAGCGGCGGCTATCTGACGTTAAGTTGGCCTGCCGACCACACCGGTTGGGTGTTGCAATCGCAAACCAATACACTCACGGGCGCTAATTGGGTGAACGTGACGGGATCAGAAAGCACCGACCAATGGGTTATGCCGATTGATCCCAGCAACCGGTCGGTATTCTTTCGCCTCATTCTGCCCTAAAGTCGCCGGTGATGTAACAAGATCTCCATTTGGAACTTAATGGGCGTCCCCGCCGAGCTAAGTGTTTAGTGGTGAGTTTCACGCAGGACGCACAAAAACGCAAGAGCTTGCGACCGAGGCGATTGAGTGGATGCTTAACCATTTCCAGGAGTTTGCTTGGAGGGCTATCGCTGGCAGTTTCATGCGTTGCCGGGCCGCTTCTGCCGCCGGTTCAAACAGGCAATCTGCTCAAGATGACCAATGCCAATGTGCGGCTTGAGTATAACCTGAGCACCGGCCGGGCGAATTTTTACTGGCAAAACGCGCTGAAGATTTCCGGCTTCTATGCCGGTGTTGGTCTTTATTCGGGTGGCGCGCTCACGAACTATATCACCGACACAATTTACACCAACCACTCCTGGACGGCGACCAACAATCAAGTTGAAGTTACTTCGACTCGACTGGATCTGCCTACGATGAAGCAGACCTTTATTGTCGATCAGGACAATAGCTTTTTGACGCGTGTGGACATGACAGGCACCGGACTGCAATCCCGCTGGATGGGGCCGTTGGTGATGGACGTGACTGGCGGGGTGGACATTGGCGCTTACAGCGACGACCGCGCGCTCATTGCGCCTTTCGACAACGACTCGTTCACTTTCAGCTACAACGCCATGCCGATTAACAACACAAGCATGAGCTACGAGGTTTCCGCCTTTTACGACAATACAACCCGCAACGGGCTTGTCGTTGGGTCTGTCACACACGACACGTGGAAAACCGGCATTTATTTTCAAGGCTCGAACAACCGGCTCAACGTGCTCAACGCATTCGGCGGCGTCACTTCAAGCGACACGCGCGATGTTTCGGAACATGGCCTGGTCAAAGGAAACTCTATCTTGTCCCCGATGGTCTTCGTTGGTTTCGGTTCAGACTGGCGCATAGTGCTCGAATCGTTCGCGGATGCTAACGCGGCGCAGGCACCACGGTTAAAGTGGCCTGGCGGCGTGCCATTCGGTTGGAACAGTTGGTATGCCTATATGAATGGCGTCACGTATTCCAATGTCACAGCCGTCGCGAGCTTCATAAAGAACAATCTGCAAACGAACCAATTCAATAACCTGGGAGTGGTTTACGTCAACCTGGATTCGTTCTGGAGCAATCTCGGCGATTCCGAGCTGCAACAGTTTGCCAATTTCTGTCACAGTAACGGGCAAAAGGCCGGTATCTACTGGACGCCATTCGTCTATTGGGGCACGGCTTCCCAGGGATCAAATTCCTTGATGACGGGCAGCGGCACGTACAAGTGGAGTAGCGCCTTTTTACGGACGCAGGCGGGCGACCCTCAAATGCTCGACAATGGAATCGCCCTTGATCCGACGCATTCAGGGTCGAAACTGATGACCGCTTATTACATCAACTATTTCACCAGCCGGGGCTTTGATTTTTTGAAACTGGACTTCCTCACTCACGGAGCGCTCGAAGGAGTCCATTTCGATACCAACGTCGTTACCGGCATTCAAGCTTACAATCAGGGAATGCAATATCTGGTCTCACAGAATAACGGCCGCATGTTTCTCAGCGAGGCGATTTCGCCTATCTTCCCTTATCAGTATGCACACTCGCGGCGGATTTACTGTGATGCCGCCAGTTCCATTGGCGATACTGCCGCTACGATGCAAGCGGTCTCTTATGGCTGGTGGATTAATGGGCGTCTGTACCAATTCAGCGACCCCGACATGATGAAATTCTCGGGCGCCACGCCGAACGAAAACCAAAGCCGCCTCATCAATTGCGCTATCGCGGGGACGGTCTTTTTGAATAGCGATGACCTCGCCTCTGCTGGCGGCCAAAGCCTGGCAATCTCGTGTCTAACCAATCCAAACATCAACCAGGTCGCGCGCGCCGGGCTTTCTTTCCGGCCGGTTGAAGGAAACACCCGGACGAATGCCACCGATGTTTTTGTGCGGCAGGATGGCAGCAACTGGTACGTCGCGGCTTTCAATTACAATGCGTCCAGCGTCACTAAGAACCTTAATTTGTCGCGGTTGGGAATCTCAGGCACATACACTGCCAAAGACCTTTGGGACGGAACGTTTTCATCTATCGCAGGCACGAATTGGACTGTTAATCTGGGCGCCCGGCACGCAAAGCTGTTTCGATTGATCCCAACTGTACGCACTTCGACCAATCTTACGGCAGCACTAGGCGCGGGTCAGTTGACGGTGACCTGGCCCGCGGACCACACCGGGTGGCGGTTACAAACGCAAGCTGTGTTGACGGCCAGTGGAGATGGCTGGGCTGATGTCGCTGGCTCAAGGCAAACGAATAGTTGGAGCATTTTGCTTAATCAGTCGAGCCAAAGTGGCTTCTTCCGTCTGACCTGGCCTTAATACAAACGACCATGATAACCGCGGTTGCCGAGCAAACTTCCGAATTAAGGGCGAACTTTAATTTGGCCTACGTCTGGCTCATCTCCAGCGTTGCGGCCATGGGAGGTCTGCTGTTCGGATGGGATTGGGTGGTCATTGGTGGCGCGAAGCCGTTCTTTCAACGATATTTTCAACTCACGAGCGAAACTCAAATTGGGTGGGCCAACAGTTGCGCTCTGATCGGATGCCTTGTGGGCGCGCTGGTTGCCGGGGCCCTGAGCGACAGATTCGGCCGCAAACGGCTGTTGATCATCGCCGCTTTGATTTTCGCTCTGACATCCACGGGCAACGCGCTCGCCAGCAACTTCAGCGTTTTCATTTTGTGGCGCATCTTCGGAGGAGTGGCGATCGGCCTGGCCTCAAACCTTTCGCCCATGTACATCGCTGAAGTAGCCCCTGCGCAGATCCGCGGCAAGCTCGTAGCCATCAATCAACTCACGATCGTCATCGGCATCCTTCTGGCCCAGTACATCAACTGGTTTCTCGTGCGTGATCTCCCGACCGGCGCGAGCGACGAATTCATCCGCAATTCCTGGTTCGGTCAGCAGGGCTGGCGATGGATGTTCGGGCTTACCGCGGTCCCTTCGCTTTTCTTTTTCCTCGGCATGACGCTCGTGCCTGAGAGCCCACGCTGGGTTGCTAAGAATGGAAAGCCCGAACGCGCCCACGGCATTTTGGCCAGGATCGGTGGGGAACAATACGCTCGCGCAGCGCTTGTGGACATCGAATCCACGCTCGCGGGCGAGGAGGCGCAGCAGGTGCGCTTTTCGGATTTGCTCGAACCGAGAATGCGCAAGGTACTTGTCCTCGGCGTCGTTCTTGCGGTTTTTCAGCAATGGTGCGGGATCAATGTTATTTTCAATTATGCCGAAGAGATTTTCCACGCCGCGGGATACGACATTTCAACGGTCCTGAAAAACATCGCCTGGACCGGTTCAGTGAATCTCGCTTTCACTTTCGTTGCTCTCGGAGTTGTGGATCGCGGTGGGAGACGGCCGCTGATGCTGCTCGGGTCGGCCGGACTGGCGGCCATTTACACTGCAATGGGCTTCTGCTACTTCACCGGCGTGAAGGGATTGCCCATGCTGCTGCTAGTCCTTGCTGCTATTGGCTGCTATGCGATGTCCCTTGCCCCGGTGGCATGGGTGGTCATTTCCGAGATATTCCCGAATCGGATTCGCGGTGCGGCGATGGCCGTGGCCGTGTCCTCACTATGGGTTGCATGCTTCATCCTCACCTACACTTTTCCGATCCTAAACGCGAACCTCGGGTCGGAGGGCACGTTTTGGCTTTATGCAGGCATCTGTGTGGCTGGCTTCCTGTTCATCAAATTCAAACTGCCCGAAACCAAGGGTAAGACGCTCGAACAAATCGAGCGGGAGCTTGTGGATTGAATCGTGAAAGCGATGAATCGAATCAGCCCGCTGCAGTCGCGCCGCTCAAGGATAGCTGGAACTCGGCCGCACCTGGACAAGGACCATTCAAAGCGGCGAGAGGAGGTTGAAATGCGTATCGAGGAGTTGGTGATCCCCACCTATCTACCGGCGCCTCCCGACAAGAACCCGATGTTCCTTGAGAAGCGCGTGTATCAAGGCAGCAGCGGGAAAGTGTATCCTCTGCCCTTCACAGATCGCATTTCGGAAAAGCCTGTGGATCGCAAATGGAAGGCTGTTTGGATCGAAAACGAATTCCTTCGAGTGATGGTGCTGCCCGAAATTGGCGGCCGCATCCATGTCTTGCAGGATAAAACCAATGGTTACGACGCCATCTATCGTCAGCCTGTAATCAAACCGGCGCTTGTCGGCCTGGCTGGGCCATGGATCTCCGGCGGCATCGAATTCAACTGGCCCCAGCATCATAGGCCCGCAACGTTCCTGCCGGTGGACTTCGAAATTGAGGAACACGCCGACGGTTCCAAGACGATCTGGTGCAGCGAACACGATCCAATGGCGCGCATGAAAGGTATGCATGGTGTCTGCCTGCATCCGAGTCGCGCTTACCTGGAGCTGAAGGTGCGCGCCTACAATCGCACGCCGTTTGTGCAAACATTTCTCTGGTGGGCCAACGTCGCCACGCGCGTTCACGAGGCCTATCAAAGCTTCTTTCCGCCGGACGTTCACTACGTAGCCGATCACGCTCGCCGCTCGATGAGCGAATATCCTCTCTGTCAGGGCCATTACTACGGCGTGAACTACAAAGAACGCGCCCGTACTGGAGTGCCTGCAAATGAAATACCGTCCCGATTCGTGCCATCACACTGCTGTGATAATTCCGAACTCCGAACTCCGAACTCCGAACTCCCGAACTACATTCCCAACGATCTCTCCTTCTACGCCAATATCCCCGTTCCCACCTCCTACATGTGCATGGGAAGCAAGGAGAACTTCTTTGGCGGGTACGATTACGAGGCGCAGGCCGGGATTGTCCATTATGCGAACCACCATATCTCCCCGGGAAAGAAGCAGTGGACCTGGGGTAACCACGAGTTCGGGTATGCGTGGGATCGAAATCTGACTAACGCCAGCGCAGGCGGCGAGTTCCCACCTTATATAGAAATCATGGCTGGCGTTTATACTGACAACCAGCCGGACTTCAGCTTTCTGCAACCTGGCGAAACGAAAACCTGGAGCCAATATTGGTTTCCAATTCAGAAGATCGGACCTGCTCAGCACGCGAATCTTGAAGTGGCTGTCAGTCTGTTGTTGGCAAAGAAGCATGTTCGGATCGGCGTAGCAGTTACGCGAGCCCTCCCACGCGCTGTGGTTCGCCTCGAGAGAAATGGAGGCGCGGCGGAATGGGATGCGGATCTCGAACCCGGGCGCCCATTTGTTCTCGAAACCGGACAGCCTCGCCAGATGTGGAGGAACGGGAAAACCACGCTGCGCGTTTTGGACCACCAAGGTCGTGAAATCATCTCTTATCAACCCAAACCACGTGAAGAAATCGAACTTCCTTCACCTGCGACCGAGCCGCCTGCCCCTGAAGCTATCGCGAGCTTTGACGAGCTTTACATCACCGGACTACATCTTGAGCAATACCGGCACGCGACCCGTTCTCCAGTCTCCTACTGGCGTGAAGCGCTGCGCCGCGATCCGCTCGATTCCCGCTGCAACAATGCGGTGGGTCTGTGGCACTTGCGTCGTGGTGAATTTTCAGATGCTGAAAGGCATTTTCGCAAAAGCATCGAACGCCTGACCCAACGCAATGCAAATCCGTACGATGGCGAGCCTTACTACAACCTCGGGTTGTGCTTGCGATACCTGAATCGAGATCATGAAGCTTACGCAACATTCTACAAAGCGACATGGAACCAGGCTTGGGCCCGCGCCAGTTACCACGCTTTGGCGGAAATTGACTGCTGTCGAAAGGACTGGAACGCAGCATTCGATCATCTCAACCGCTCGCTGTGTTTGGATACTGATAATCTGCGTGCGCGAGATCTGAAGGTCGTTGTCTTGCGCAAGCTGGGGCGCGCCAGCGAAGCCGATGCCCTCTTGCAGGAAACATTGCGCCTCGATCGGCTTGATTGGTGGGCCCGACATCTCGCGGGCGAGAACGTGACTTGTGACCTCCAAACTCGCCTGGATTTCGCCCATGATTACACCCGGGCTGGATTATTTTCCGAAGCGATTCAACTGCTTTCGAGCGCAGAAGCGGATTGTCGTGCAGATTTCTCCCGCCAACGCGGGACTGTATCGCAGGGCTTCCAGCCTGCCAGGCTTGCGACTAATTCAATGCCAGGCAACGTTCGCGCGCCTGCAGATTGGGACTCAGCGACCATCTCCGAACGCTTTCGGGGTACACAGATTGGAAATCTGCGGTATGATCTTCCAACACAGGATCTTGGAGCCTGGCCGCTCTGTTACTATACGATGGGTTGGCTGGAGGGAAAGCTCGGAAACCATAAACGTGCGCTGGAACACTTTCAGCAGGGCGCAGCGCAGTCACCCGATTACTGCTTTCCATCTCGTCTCGAAGAAATTGGCATTTTCGAGACTGCTACGCGTGCTGCACCCAAGGATGCTCGGGCGTCCTATTACCTGGGCAATCTGCTTTATGATCGCCGCCGTCACAAAGAAGCGATCCAGCTTTGGGAACGCAGTGCAGAACTCGATCCCGGCTTTTCGACCGTGTGGCGCAATCTCGGCATTGGCTATTTTAATATTCGCAAGCAGCCCGGCAAAGCTCGCGCCGCCTACGAGCGCGCGTGTCGCGTCAATCCGCACGACGCACGGCTCTTGTACGAACGAGATCAGCTTTGGAAACGCCTTGGCGAAAAACCCGAACGACGGCTCCGTGCACTCTCAAAAGGTCCTGACCTTGTTAAACAACGCGACGACCTCAGCCTCGAACTTTGCGCGCTTTACAACCAAACCGGACAGCATCAAATGGCTGCCCAACTCGTCGGCAGCCGCAAATTCCAGCCATGGGAAGGCGGCGAAGGCGGCCCGCTCGGGCAACATGTCCGCTCCCAATTGGCCTTTGGGCGCGCGCAGTTCGCGAAAGGTGATTTTGCCGCTGCCCGAAGACATTTCGAGCACGCCCTGACTTCTCCAGAAAATCTAAGCGAGGCCAAACACCTCCTCGCGAACCAAAGCGACATCCATTACTGGCTCGGCTGCGCCTGCGCGGCCGTTGGAGATCCCGACTCCGCCTGGCGCCACTGGTCCGCTGCCGCGAATTTCAAAGGCGACTTTCAGGAGATGAGTGTCCGCGCCTTGAGCGAGATGACGTTTTACTCAGCGTTGTCGCTTGAAAAACTAGGGCAGCGCGCGAAGGCTAAACGGCTCTTCCGCGACTTGCTCGCGTATGGCGACAAGCTCCAAGAGCAGCCTGCCAAAATTGATTACTTCGCAACCTCACTCCCCACGATGCTGCTTTTCGACGATGATCTTCAATTTCGCCAGGAAACCACCGCCTTGTTTCTCCAGGCGCAGGCGCATCTTGGACTGGGCAGAAAGGCTAAGTCCCGCGCGGTCCTCAGAGCGGTACTTCGCCGGGATCCTAACCATGCTTTGGCCGCCGACTTCCTAAGCAATCTCTCATCATGAATCTCGTCACTCGGAAGCCGCGTAGCCGCCGACGTGAGGAGGCGGAAGGAAGCGCTGTAGCCGCCGGTGTCGGAAGTCGGACTCCAGCAGATCTATCTCAACCGCGTCGTCGCGTCCGAAATATCCAGGGCTTCAAAACCTATACTCTCAGCACTGAACAGGTCCGAATAACCGTCGTCCCGGGCCTCGGCGCCCGCATCATTTCGCTGAAGGACATGGGCACCGGACGCGAGTGGCTTTGGCATCCAGACGACGGATTAAAGCTGTTTCGGAACGAGCCCGGCGATAGCTTCGAATGCAGCCCGCTTGTTGGCATAGACGAGTGCCTTCCCACGATCGCTCCCTGTAAGTGGCAGCAGCGCAATCTGCCCGACCACGGAGAACTTTGGCCAGCAGCCTGGAAAGCCGATTTGGGGGCATGGAAACACAGTGTGTTGCGGACGACCATTAGCCTGCAAGTTTCCCCATTCGATTTCGAGCGGACGATTGAATTACTGGAAAACGAAATCCAGCTCAGTTATCGGTTGCACAACCGAGCATCAACGGAAGAGCTTTACTTGTGGGCGATGCACCCACTGCTTCGACTGCAGAGGGGCGATCAACTCGAATTGCCCAAATCGACGAGGGCGTTGCTGAATGGCGCGGAGTGGATTGACGCGTTGAATTACACTACCTCGAAAACGAATTGCGAAAAACTCTTTGCCTCGCCGATTCGCGAAGGCCGCGCGGCGATCCACAACCCTGAGACCGGTGATCGTCTTGAGTTCGAGTGGGACCCGGCAGAAAACAACACGCTCGGCCTATGGCTGAATCGCGGTGGTTGGCATGGACATCATCATTTTGCGTTAGAACCGGCAAACGGCGAACCAGACGTCCTGTCGGCAGCGGCCCAACGCAAGCGTTGCGGAGCGATTGCGCCACAAGGGTCTGTGATCTGGCAGGTTTGCATCAGAGTCGGGAACTGAGCAGACTTCTCACGAAGCGATGCGAAAGAGTTCTTCGTTTACCAAAGTAGTGTGCCTGGCTGGCCCCATGGTGTGCGCAGCTTCCGTGTTTGGAGCGGAAACCGTGTGGCTCTCTTCACTTGATCTCACAAAAATGACTTCCGGTTGGAGCGTTCCGAAGGTTGATCTCGGAGTCGTTGGCAAACCGATCAGCATCGACGGAAAGCAGTTCGCTCGCGGAGTAGGTACACACGCGAAAAGCAAAATGCGTTTGGATTTAGGCGGCGCTGGCAAGCGCTTTTTTGCGCAGGTCGGCCTCGATGACAGCACTGAAGGACATGGCAGCGTGGAATTTCTCGTAACGGGCGACGGAAAAGTTTTGTGGCGGAGCGGACTCATTGCAGGCCGGCAGCCGGCAAGATCGCTCGACGTGGACATCACCGGCGTCCGAATTCTCGGATTGCGCGTCACGGATGGCAATGACGGCACAGGCTATGACCACGCGGATTGGGCGGAAGCGGGATTTGTGATGCAAGATAGCGCGTCACTTCCGGTACCGCTGCCGCCCCTGGAACCATTCGGGCCGAAAGCCAAAAACTTCGCGCTGGAATTTGAAGTGGGCGACGATAATCGACTTTATCAACACGCTCTGGGTGCGGGCAGCGCCAATGAACCGCCGCAACGTTTCGACGAAGCGTATCCTCAATGGGGTGATGGTTATGTCTGGGAACCGGCGCTGCAAGTCGCGCATGCAGACGGCAATACTTCGACGACATTGTTGTATGATAGTGTGACGCGGACGAATGAAGGCCCAGCTCGGGAGCTCTTGCGCATCAAACTGCGCGACCCGGCGTATCCGTTCGAAGTCACGCTTTGCTTTCGCGCGCATGATGAGCGCGATTTGGTGGAGCAATGGGTAGAAATCAAGCATCGCGAGTCCGGGCCAGTGAAGTTCGAGCGAATGGCTTCCAGCGCGTTGCTCCTCTCGCCCACGAATCTTCACCTTACCCACTTCTTTGGCGATTGGGGCAAGGAGATGCAGCCTACCACCGAGTTTCTCACGCCGGGGACGAAAGTCCTGGATTCGAAACTCGGCGTGCGCGCCCATCAATTCCGCAATCCTTCGTTCATCCTCTCGCTCGATGACGCATCGAGTGAAACCACTGGCCGCGTGCTGGCCGGCTCTTTGGCATGGTCCGGAAGTTTTCAGTGCGCTTTCGATCACAACGGCCGATCTGTCCGTGCGCTATGTGGACTCAATCCCTTCGCTTCGAGTTACCTGCTCGCAGCCGGCGAGACCTTTACTACTCCGCGGATGATTTGGGTCTGGAGTAACCAGGGACTCGGCAATATGAGCCGCAAATTCCACGCCTGGGCTCGCGATTTCGGCTTGCGCGACGGTCACTCCACGCGAGCGGTGTTGTTAAACAACTGGTATGCCACCGGCTTCGATTTTGATTTTAGCCGCATCGTCGGTCTTTACGATCCGGCCAGAGAAATCGGCGCGGAGTTATTGCTTTTAGATGATGGCTGGTTCGGCAACAAGTATCCGCGCGTGAATGACCAGGCGGGCCTCGGCGACTGGCAACCCAATCGCAAACGCCTGCCTGAGGGCTTGGCTTCATTGGCTGCGGCAGCGGGCAAACGCGGCCTCAAGTTCGGCATCTGGCTCGAACCGGAAATGGTCAATCCGAAAAGCGAATTGTTCGAGCGGCATCCGAATTGGGTAATCGCTCAGCCGAAGCGGGAACTGGAATTCCAGCGCAACCAGCTCGTGCTCGATCTTACCCGTCCCGAAGTGCAGCAATTTGAGTGGCGCGTCATCCAGGACATCCTGAGTGTACCCGGAGTCAGTTACGCCAAATGGGATTGCAACCGCTATCTCACGCAGCCTGGGTCATCCTGGCTTGCACCGGATCGTCAATCACACCTTTGGATCGATTATGTTCACGCGCTTTACTCACTCATGGACAAGACAGCACAAAGCTTTCCCAAAACAGAATTGATGTTGTGCGCTGGTGGTGGAGGGCGAGTAGATTACGCCGCACTCCAGTATTTTCACGAGTTTTGGCCGAGTGACAACACAGACCCACTCGTACGCTTGCCCATGCAATGGGACTATTCCTACTTCTTTCCGCCTATGGCCATTGTCAGCCACGTCACGCATTCGGACAGTCTTCCGATGCACTTTGCGTGCGCCGTTGCGATGAGCGCAAACTTCGGTCTCGACCTCGACCTGGTCAAACTATCCGTGGAGGACGAGGCTATCTGTGCAGGCGCAGTTGCCGCCTATAAACAAGTTCGCGATGTGGTCCACTTCGGGGATCTGTACCGCCTGGAAAACCCGCACGATTCTCCCCGCTGTGCATTAAATTTTGTGAACACCAATCGTTCCCAGGCCGTGATGTTCGTGTTTCAGATGAGGGACAGCCAAGCGCTTCCCGTCCGACCTCAAGGTCTCGACCCAGTGAAGCGCTACGCTGTGCGACAACTCAATCCTGCTCCGGCTCGCCCTGCGCTTTTGCAGGAGGCAAAATCGTTCACCGGAGAAGAGTTAATGCGCGACGGCATTGTGCCCAACTGCGGCAGGGCAATGGAAGCCTGTGTGATCCATTTGTCGCCGTAAGGGCACATTCCAGCACACCTTCCAGACCTAACGCTGTGGCGTGGGCACTAGTGTGGTGTAACAGTCTCAGCTTTACAATGGCCCACCTTCTCTAGGATTTGGTCGACGCGCTTTGTCCAAACAAAGGGTTTCGGGTTTTCGTTATTTTGGCAGATAAAATCCTCGATGGCGGCAATCAAGTCGCGCACGCTTTTGAAACTGCCCCGACGGATACGCTTGCGGGTTATTTCTCCGAACCATCGCTCCACCAAATTGAGCCAAGATGAACTGGTTGGCGTGAAGTGCAGATGAAATCTGGAGTGGCGTTTGAGCCAGTTCTTTACGGCTGGATGTTTATGCGTGGCGTAGTTGTCGACAACCAAGTGCAGCTGACGATCCGGAGGAGTTTGCCGATCGATCTGGCGCAAGAATTTCAGGAACTCCTCATGCCGATGCCGATCAAAGCAACCGCCGATGACCGTGCCCTGAAGCACATCCAACGCGGCGAACAGGGTGGTGGTCCCGTGCCGGATATAGTCGTGGGTCATGGTGGCGCATTTGCCGGACCTGAGCGGCAACCCCAATTGCGTTCGATCTAGAGCTTGGATCTGCGACTTCTCATCCACGCATAAAACCAAGGCTTTATCGGGCGGATTCATGTAGAGACCCACAATATCCGTAAGCTTTTCCACAAACTGTTTATCCCGCGACAATTTGAATGTCCGCACCCGATGCGGTTGCAGGCCGTGACTGTCCCAGACCCGTGCCACGGTCATATGACTGACTCCCAAATGGCGCCCCAAAGTCCGTGTGCTCCAATGCGTCGCGTCCGGAGGTGTGGTTTGCAGAGTCGTGTCCACGATTTTCTTAATTATCTCCTCCTCCAGGCGTTGACTGCTGACCTGCCGTGGCGGTTCGTGTTCCAGGCCTGCAACACCCGATTGAGCAAAGCGCTCGCGCCAGAGCAACACTGTTGGCCGGGAAGTGTTCAACTGCCGGGCAATCTGGCGGTTGTCCGAAACCGAGTTTGCCCGAACCTCGTGTTTGAGGAGCCACCAGTCAAAATGTACGGGAACCAAACGAGAAGGCGATGCAGAGTTGTCTTCAGCGAATAGACCCATCGGCGACGCTGGACATTGTGATGAGCTCGACCGCAGCTCCAGCCGAATCGGCACCTGGCGCGAGCTCTGGCGTTTCGCAACGCCTATCGAAACAAGATCCATACAATGCCTGGCATAGTGATACGCAAGCCCTGGCCAGCAAGGTAAGCAAGGGCAAGGCACGCATTTGGGCTTTTGACCTCGACGATCAAACTCAAGCTGGCATAATTAGGGCCGTCATGTCTGCGAAACTCAGTTGGATGCTTGAATTTCACACCATCGAATCACCCCTCCGCGAGATTTGCACAGATACACTGGATGCTGTAATTATCAATCTGGAACACAGTTATGTGCGGGCCACCAATTGGATAATGCAGATAAAGCTCACGGCACCTGGGCTGCCGGTGCTCGTATACAGCCCGTGCGCTCAGCTACATTTTCTGACTCTATTTTTGCTCGCAGGAGCCTCGGGCTACATTCTGAAGCCGGCCCCCTTTTCGGGCTTGGTCGCAGCGTTGGCCGACATCATGCAAGGAGACGCAGTCTTCTGCCCGCGGGCACAAACATCGCTCCTCCAAATATTTCGGCTCATGGCTTGCTCAAGTGGAGTCGGTCAGCTTTCAGAACGGGAAAAGCAGGTTCTTGCGCTGCTCTCGCATGGGCTTTTGCAAAAGGAAATCGCGGAACACATCGGGATCGGGCCGGGGACTGTCCACAGCCATCTGATTACCATTTACAAAAAACTCAACGTTCATTGCCGAGAAGAGGCCGTCCGCAAATTTCGCCTCACCTGCTCCCAAGCAATCCATTCTGCCGGCTTGACATCGGGTGAAGCCTCACGACTGCGGGAACTTGTGTGGAGATGAACTCGCAACTTGCAACCTTGCGAAAGGGCCGCTTTCCGGCCTTTACCTTAATGGAACTGTTGGTGGTCATTACGGTCATTGGCATACTAGCGGCTCTGCTACTCCCGGCGCTTTCTCGAAGTAAGACGCGAGCTCAGCGCATCTATTGTACCAACAATTTGCATCAACTCGGAACCGCCTTGCATGTTTTCCTGGTGGATAACCACTACTACCCAACATGGCTTGCCTTGAGGAGCGCCGAGATCCCTGGCCCATGGTGGTCTGACCAGCTTGAGCGCGGTGGTTTTGGAATTTCTCACCCAGAATCAGATTTCAATCAAAAAGGAGTGTGGCGCTGCCCTTCTGCCCATCTCCCGTACAATGGCGAGCCACAAAAACCTTGGTTCTATGGATATAATACATACGGCGTGCATCCGAACCGCCCTGGGACAGCCTTTGAACCCCTAGGGTTCCTCGGCCACGGTTGGCCTGCCACTCTTGTTCCCGTGGCGGAATCGGAAGTCGTTTCACCAAGTGATATGATGGTGATCGCCGATAGCCTCTTTGGGCACTCAATCTTCGCGCGGATAAAGCTCGATCCGCAGAAAATGGAAGAGTGGGGTGGTTCCTCCCGCCATCAGGGAAGGATTAATGTGCTATTTTGCGACAGCCACGTGGAATCACCAAAAATACCATTTGTGTTCGAGGATACAAGCGACCACGCACTCGTCCGCTGGAACCGAGATCACAAACCACATCGAGAGCGATTGCCTTAGGCCGAGTGGCCAGAAAGGGCCAATTACCGAAACCCGTCTCCGCACATCCCCAGATGAATCAAGTGTCCGCACACTTAACGAATCGCAGGCTATTGATACTCGGGATCATGTGTTCTATTGGTGCTCGTCTTGGGGCGACCAGGCGCGAGCGGAACGCAGCGTGACGATGCCTGCACACTGGCCGAAGGCGGAAATAATTGGGCACGCCCTCTGCAAGTTTCTCTAACCATCGAGCTCTGGGCCATTTGCCAGGGTTGAGAACTGCTGATACATCCGCGTGGCTCAAACTGCAGGCTGAGTTGTTCCCTATAAATTGGGAGTGCGTAATGACTTGATTTGAGCCGCTATTTCACCGCGGAAGTAGCGCGTAACCTAAAGGACTGCCACAAGTTTATGGTTATGCCTGGCCACTTGCACAGCGGCTGGGAAGCAGACAGTTTCTGCGTGGTCGGGGGCGAGCAAAAGATGTGAGTTTCGTAGCGGAACTCGGGAAGTCTTAGTTCAGTTCCTGATGCGTACGACCGTTTTTCACTAACAAGACGAAAATTCTCACCGTGAATCGAAGTAAGGGTTGCACAACTCGTTGGCCAACTGGGCGTTTAGGGTTGTCTGGATGGAATCCGAGGCGAGTCATTCTCATTTTTATTCTCATTTTCGGTTCTTCGTATGAGTGGGTATCTACGAACTTATTAATTTGCCGAAGGAGACTGGAGATTGGAGCGGGTGAAGGGAATCGAACCCTCATCTCAGGCTTGGGAAGCCCGCATTCTACCACTGAACCACACCCGC
>CAYUPI010000056.1:0-36975 GCA_964446585.1 uncultured Verrucomicrobiota bacterium | reverse complement strand
CAGAGCCTAGCACACCCCTTCCCAAATGGCTATAGTTTTTATTGAAACGCTTTAGGACCTTGAATATGGGTGAGCGCGAGCGCGAGACTAATCCTGAGCCAAGCAGCACCATGATGGAGTTTGGGAGACGGCTGTTCCCCAGGCGCTACCGACGGTTCAAGGATCTGCGGACCAGGGCAGAAGCCACTGCTTGGGCGCGGGAGTTGGACTGGCAGAATAACCCCTACGATCGATTTCTCCTCCGGCGCGAGATCCTCCACTACTTGGAAAGCACTTTATTCTACGAGGCGGACTGCAACGTTTACACGTTTGCCTCCCGCGAAGAAATCGCGGCCGAAGTCGATTTTTTGATCGATGATTTCCGCGATGACACCTGGGGATGGATGGGTCTTTTTCAATTCGTGGTTCGCCTGCTACCCTGGCATATCGCAACCAAGCATGGCAGGGTAACGCATGGCCGATTAGAGACCGTGCTCGATGGTCTGACGAAAAGTTCGCAACACTAAATGAGACCACCGAACCACTGCATTCAGGCGACGCCGGATTTCGCCTTACTGTTTCTCGCGGCTCTGGTGTCCGGCGCGCCTGATGCAGATTGTTGGCCACTTTCACACGTCTATTTTCGACAACACGAACCAAACAAACAAGGACACTCATGAAATACATGCTCACGTGGACCGAACGTTCGCAAGGCTCACCGATCGAATACGAGAATGCCCAAAAGCGCATATTGGAGGTTTTTACTCAATGGAAAGCTCCAGCCAATTTCAAGATCGAGCTGTTCGTCATCCGAGTGGGTGACTGGGGCGGGTATATGATGTTGGATTGCGACGATCCGTTGGCGGTTCACAAGTTCTGCTCGATGCTGCCTGCTTTTGTATTCGAGGCGCGCCCCGTCGTTCCTGTCATGGACGCAGTCCGGGTAGAACAGGAAGCGATTGCCTTTCGGGATGGGATCAAACGCAAGTGACATGAGATTGAGAGGCGACATGTTCAACAAGCAGCCTGGAGTGGACGCGGGATGGCCGGTTTTGTTTGCATTCGAACGCGCTTGGTCTGGCACCACTTAGCGCAAGCGCTCGGCCCTGTGACTACGGGCGGAATTGGAAGCGACTGGTCCCGATGCGCGTCCTGATTGTCGGCTGCGGGTATGTGGGTTTGCCACTGGGAGCGGAGCTGGCGCGGCGAGACCACGAGGTCTTTGGCCTGCGCCGCAGCAATTCTGCGGCTGAAGAGTTGGCCACCGCCGGGATCAAGTCGTTAACGGGCGACGTGACAAAGCCCGAGACGTTGGCCAGATTGCCCGCCGCTTACGATTGGGTAGTGAACTGCGTCTCCTCGACGCATGGCGGCGTGGAGGAGTATCGTGCGGTTTACCTGCAGGGAACTCGGAACTTGCTCCGGTGGCTATCGCCAACGCCTCCACAAAAGTTCGTTTACACCAGCAGCACCGGCGTTTATGGGCAAACGGACGGCTCGTGCGTCGAAGAAAGCAGCCCCACAGAGCCGGAAACGGGCACGGCGCAAATTCTCGTTCAAACCGAAAAGCTGTTGATGGAATCCGCACCGAAATTTCCTGCGGTAATCTTGCGCGTAGCGGGTATTTACGGACTGGGCCGTGGTTTCTGGCCCAAGCAGTTTCAAAGAAATGAAGCAAGGATCGAGGGTCAGGGCGGGCGGACCCTGAACATGATTCACCGGGACGATGTGGTCGGCACGATCATTGCCGCATTGGAACGGGGTCACGCGGGCGAAGCGTATAACGCAGTTGATGACGAGCCGGTCACGCAATACGAATTCTTCCAATGGCTTTCGCGCCGGTTGAGCAAACCAATGCCGCCATCGATTCCGGAGGAAACCGTTGCCGGGCGGAAACGCGGGCTGAGCGACAAAAAGGTATCGAACCGCAAGCTGAAGCAGCAACTGGGCTACCAGTTCAAATACCCGACCTTTCGTGAGGGCTACGACGCGTTGAACATCACCCCACGCGAAACGAAATCTTCGTGATGAATTCGCGCCCGAAGCTGTACTGAAGGCGATCGAGGATCTCCTTGCGGCGGTACCGAACGATTTCGCTCAGCCAGACGTTGGAATCGACCGCCACGAACAGAGTGCCATTCCGCAAACCAGTCGGCTGCGCGTGAGCGACGATCTCCGGATCCAGGAGTGTGTTCCACACCTTGACCACTTCGGCTTCAGCTCGACGGCGGTCGATGCGCAGGTCGGAAAGAACTTTGGGCAGGACCGTGCCGGCCGATTTTGCGCGCAGAGCCCGTGCCTGTTCCAGAGGCGCCAGATCGATGCCTCGCCATTGAGCGAGCACGCGCTGGCGCGGCTTCATTTTGCCGGGGCCCAGCGGCGGGATGCGGCGAGGAGGCAGAGGCAGCATCGTGGTAAAATCTAGGACTACCTCGATTCATCCCATCACGCCACTGCTGCTTTCACCAGTTCCTCCTTCGGCGCCTGGTGTTCATCCAGCACGAGCACGCCATGCGGCTGCAAATCGTAATTGCCCGAGAAGGTGTTGCCGGTGAGGAAGTCGTGCATCGGTTTATAAAACTGCAGGCGCAAGGGCGAGTTCTGGTGGTTGAGCAGGAAAAAGACTTTGCCCTCCTTTTTCTGGCGAAGGCTGACCTCGACGTTGTCGGGCACTTTGAGCAGCGGGTGCAGATTGCAGAGCTGGCGCAGCCAGACAACCAAATCGTTGTAAAAGTGCTGGTGACTGAGCGTGCCGATGTAAATCGCCTTGCCGAGACCAAACGTGTTCATGGTGATGGCGGGGTGCCCGGAATAAAAGTCCTTGGCATAAGTGGCGAGGATCTGACACTCGTTCGGCTGGATCAGATCGCACCACAACCGGGCTGGGTGCAAATGGCTCGTCGGGAACGTCCCTTTGAATGTGAGATGATTTTCCTCGCCGGGCGGCAATTGGTCGAACTCCACGACTTCCAATCCGAGGAGGTCGGTCAGATCATGAGGATATCCCGTATCGGGCGCGAGGTTGTGTTCGTCCACCAGCCCGGTGTTGAAGGTGGTGACCAGGGTGCCGCCGTTCTGGACATAAAGCTTTAACCGGTCTGCTTCGCCCGCGGAGAGCAGATGCAGCGAAGGCGCGAACACCAGTTTGTAGCGCGAGAGATCTTCGGTAGGCCGGGCAAAATCCACGAGAATGTTGCGGTCGTGCAGGGCGTTATAGAAGAGTTGTATGTGCTCGCGGAGATTGAAGAATTTGTTCGGCTGGTTCGGCTGTTGCAGCACCCATTCATTATCGTGGCTGTATAGGATGCAGGTCTCAGCCTGCACAAATGTGTCTTTGAGCGCGGGCGCCAGCAGTCTCATCTCGTCGCCCAGTTGAGAGATCTCCTTGAACACGCGGCCCTCGTTGCGCGCGTTATGCGCCAGCACTGCTCCATGGAATTTTTCGGTGCCAAACCGCGGCTGTCGCCAGCGGAAGAAGAGTATCGCCGTCGCACCGCGCGACACCAACTGGTAAGTAAACATGCGCAACACGCCCGGGCGCACCAGCGAATTGACGTCCTGCCAGGAAACGTTGCCCGCCTTTTGCTCCATCACCCAGAACCCACGGTCGCCATCCGGGGTCCGGATGTCGGATTTCTTGAGCGAGCGCAGCATGTCGATCTCACACGCAAGCTCGGCGGACTTGGCTTTGAGCGCAGCGGTGCTTTCGATCGAGACAAAATCAATCGCCTCGGCCAGGTCAAAATGATCGAAGCGATGCAGCAGCGGCCGCAAGTTGGTGGTGACGGGGCAATTCGGAGTCAGCGCGTGCAGCACGTCGGCCTGCATCTTGACGAATTGCACGATGGTATCGCTGCAAAAACGGCACCAATCCAGCACCAGCGCCGGGTTGTGGAGCGTCGGCGCGGTCATTGGCATGGGCACCTCGTTCCAGGCCGAGACAACCTGGCCCCAGTGACGCAGCCCCATCAACTCGTTGAGACGCTCGACGGTTTCGTATTTGGCCTCCAGCCAGAGGTGCCAGTCCCTCCGCGTGTCTTCGTTGAACGAAGCCTCGGTGAAGTGGCCGCCGAGACCATTATCGATTTGCCACGCGATTAACTGAGGATGCGAACCGAGTGCTTTGGCGATCTGCTCCACAAAGCGCTTCGAGTGTTCCCAGAAAACGTCGCTGTTGAGACACACGGCGCGGCGCGTGCCTTCGTGCTTGAGCAGGCCCCGCTCGTCCACCGGCAGGATTTCCGGGTGCTTTTTAGTCAGCCAAACAGGCGGCGCCGCAGTCGGCGTGGCCAGCACGACTTTGATGCCGGCCTTGCCCAGGAGCTCCATCGCGCGCTTGAGCCAGTCAAAATCGTATTTGCCTTCGGACGGCTCGCACAGGCCCCACGTGAACTCGCCCATGCGCACTACATTGATGCCCGCCATCTGCATCAGCTCCGCGTCTCGCTCCCAGGCTCCTTCGGGATTCGCGCGCGTGCCACCGTAGGGGAAGACCCATTGTTCCGGATGATAATCGACGCCGAAATACATAGATGGTTCTTTCGCTGCCGCTTTTCCAGAACTTAAAAACTTTCGTCGAGCTCTGCAATGGGAAAATGGACTAGGATTTGAACAGTCAGGGCGGTCCGCGGCTGTCTCAGCCGCAGCAGTAACCTGCACCGACTTCAGATTTGGGAATTCAGGCTTCCTTCGGCTTTCGGCCTTCGCACTTCGACCTTCGACCCTCGGCCCCGCTACTTGGGTGCGCCCGATTCGGCTGGCTTAACATTGCGCTCGCTGCGCAAGGTCAGCAGAAAAACCAATCCTACCCCGGTGCAGATGGCGCTGTCAGCCACGTTGAAAGCGGGAAAACCTAGAGGCTCGGTCCCGCCGCGCGGCTGCAGGTAAAAACGCAGGAAATCGATGACATGCTTGGCCCACAGTCGATCGATCAGGTTGCCCAGAATCCCGCCGCAGATCAGCCCGAAGGCGGCCTGGCCCAACGCGCTTCGCGCGTCAAAATGGCGCCGGCTCAGAAACAATGCGACCAGCGCCACTACGGCGATCGATGCCAGCAATGCGTTGTTGTCACGGAACATACTCCAGGCAGCTCCCGTGTTTTCCCAAAGCACGAACTTGAAAAAACCCTCAACGACAACCTTTTCCTTTTCGTTGGAATTGCCCAGCGAGTGAAGAACGATTTGCTTGGTCAGTTGGTCGAGAGCCACGACTCCCAGGGCAATTGCCGCGATGCGCCGATTTGGCGTCCGGAGCAGGGCAGCCATAAGTTTCATTCGTGCAGTGGGCCGTCATTTAATGGGTTCCGGCGGGAAACACAATCCCTTTTAAGCGGTCAAAAAAGGCGCGAGCAGTAGTTCGTGGAAATTCGTGTCGAACGTGTTTCGGTTGCGGCTAGTGACTATTAGTGCTTCAACTGAATCGTAAACTTTAATCATGGAACAACACCGGTTTGGTTCGACGAAGCAGCAGGTCGCGGTCATCGGCCAGGGAACGTGGCATCTCGGCCACGGCGACCGTGCCAGGGCGATCGCCGCGGTGCGCCGCGGACTCGATCTCGGCATGAGCCACATCGACATCGCTGAGTATTACGGTGCCGCCGAAAATGTGGTCGGCGAGGCCATCGCCGGGCGACGCGACGAGGTTTTCGTGGTCTCCAAAGTCATGCCCGGCAATGCTTCACGGAGCGGAACGATCGCCGCTTGCGAACACTCTCTCGCCCGTCTCCGGACTGATCGGCTCGAATGCTACCTGCTGCACTGGCGGGGTCAGCACCCGCTGGCCGAGACCTTCGCCGCCTTCGAGCAACTCAAGCATGACGGCAAGATCCTTTCCTGGGGCGTTAGTAACTTCGACGTGTCTGATCTTGAGGAGGCATGGGCGCTCGCAGGCGACGGCCGTCTCGTTTGCAACCAGGTTCTCTATCATCTGGAAGAGCGTGCCATCGAGCACGAGGTCATTCCATGGTGCGAGCAGCACGGAGTGGCCGTGGTGGGTTACAGCCCGTTCGGTCATGGAAGCTTTCCTGATCCGCGCACGAAAGGCGGCCAGATTCTTGCGGAGATCGCCGCTGCGCACCGGGCGACTCCGCGCCAGGTCGCGCTCCGATTCCTGGTCAGGCAGCCCGCGCTCTTCACTATCCCAAAAGCCTCCAGCCCCGAGCACGCGGCCGAAAATGCAGCGGCTGGCGATCTGCGGCTCACCAACACCGAGCTCGCGCGCCTAGGCCAGGCCTTCCCGCTCGGCCCACGTCCCCGCACCCTTGCTATAATCTAGGCCTTGCCCATAACTGGAAACCACGAATGCACTCGAATGAACGCGAATGAAACTCTCTGCCGAGCAACTCTGGTGCGCGGTGGCATCACCGCCGTTTGGTGACCAGCACCCTCCTTGTAAAAACGGGTTGCCGTGCCTCCTTTTCATTGGTGTTCATTAGTCCCGCCTCGCGGGATTAGTGCTTCAACCGATGCGTTACTTGGCCAGTGCACTGATACCGGGCAACGCCGCGCTCCGTCGCTGCTTGGCCCGCCAGAAAAACAGCGCGCCCAAAACGTTTGATACCACAACTACGGAGCCTACTTTCAGGGTGAACGTCAACGCATTGGCCACACTGATGATCGGGAAGACCGAGAGCACGACATAGAGCAAAGTCATCAGGAACGCGGACGCAGCGGCGGCGCGCACCAGCCGAGAAGGTTTCTCACGCTTGGCGAGCAGGGGAATCGAGAACATCACCAGGTTCGTGAGCGCGTAGCAGATGCCCGAGCCGTTGTTGAGCAGTTGATAGGCTTCCTGGCTGCCGACCCCGAGGTTCGCCGCCACTGCACACAACAGAATCATCGCTCCGACGAACAGGATAGACCCCACCGGCGTGCGATATCTCGGGTGCAGCCGGGTAAACCAGGCCGGCAGCAGGTGATCCCAGCCGGCCACCATGGGCAATCGCGATACCATGTTGAAAATAATCGTCGCCGAACCGAATCGCGCAATCAGCATCAGCAACATCGCGACTGGAACCACGGGTCCCGCGATGCCTAGAGCACGCGTGCCAAGGCTCAAGTTCTGCGCCACCGGCGAAACCAGATCCAGCCCCGAGGGCGGCACAAACACCAGCATACAGGCGGTCCCTAGAGTAAAGATGGCTGTCACCAGGGGCGCGGCGATCCACACCGAGCGGCGAATCACCCGCGCCGCGTTCGGGTCCCGGCATTCGCCAGCGAAGATCGTGATGCCTTCGCAACCACTGAAGGCCCCGAACGACATTTTCCCCAAAATGTTCAGGTTCAAAAGCGAGATGGCCGGGACCGAAAGCGCAAGCGGCGCCATGGCCACATCGCCGCGAATCCAATGGGGGATGGCCAGGGTGAGCATGGCCGCAAACAGCACGACCAACGTCACGCCCCCGGTGTTCTGGAACCATTTCCCCAGCGCCAGGCCGCGCACTGCCACGACCATCGGACCCAGCGCAAACGCGATAGACAACGCCATGATTACCCATTTACTCTCGGCCAACCAGGCCCCTTTCGGCCCCAGGGCGTAAGCCAGGTTGTTGGTCGTGATCAGGCCCATCTCCGAGAGGAGAAGGACCGAATACAGCCAAAGGTTCCAGGCCACCAGGAACCCCGCCAATTCTCCCCAGCGCAGTTTCGCCCACTGATACAGCCCGCCTTCGAGCGGCATTTCCCGCGATAGATGGATTACCACGATCGCCGACGGGATGTAAAAGAAGAGGGCGGCCGGCACCCAAAAGAAAAAGTGCGAAGAGCCAAGTTTCGCCGCCGTCCCCAGCCAGCCCAGGCCGGTGATGTACAGCACCTGTGTGAGCACCAGATCGGGCAGCGACAGCTCCTTCTTCAGCTCGGCACTCTGCCGTTCAACCTCGCTCTCCGCGGCACGGAGCTGTGATTCGATTGGATCAGCAATTGGGGGTGGAGCAGCCATTTCAGCGGGGCGTCTCGAAGATTCTACGAAAACTCCACTCGACGGCAAGAAGCCAACCCAAGGCGTAAAAATCACGCAAACGATATTGACTTGGCCGATTTGTTTGGTAGGCTTTTCGCTCCTTTGGTTAGGTTTTTGAATGAAAACGTATTTGCCGAAAGTGAATTTGGACCAGCGCAAGTGGCACGTGATCGATGCCAATGGTGCGGTTCTGGGCCGGTTAGCTGTTCAAATTGCTGATACCCTGCGCGGAAAGAACAAACCGAGCTATACGCCCCATCTCGATGCCGGAGACTTTGTCGTTGTCATCAATGCCGACAAGGTGCTCCTGACAGGCAAAAAGGAAACTGACAAGCGATTCATGACCTATTCAGGGTGGAAGGGTGGCGAGAAATACACTACAGTTTCGCAGGTGCGGGCCAAGCAACCTGAGAAGCTGATTACTCACGCCGTCAGGGGCATGGTCCCTAAAAACCGGCTTGGCCGGGTGCTGATGACAAAATTGAAAGTCTATAAGGGCAGCACACATCCGCACGCCGCGCAGAAACCAGAAGTGCTCGCCGCCGCGAACTAGCCCACCTGCCCCCGCGACTTTCGGGACCAACGATCAATTGTTTTTCCAGCTATGCCAGATATCAAACTGCCCGAACAGAAGGTGCCTGGGTACAACGGCACAGGCCGGCGCAAGACCGCAGTGGCCCGCGTGCGTTTAGCCAGCGGCACCGGCAAGATCGTCGTCAACGGCCGCTCCTTCGAGAATTATTTTCCGCTCGAATCACTGCGAGTTCTCGCCACTCAACCCTTGACGGTGACCAGCGTTGCCGACAAGTACGATGCGCAGATCACGGTCAGCGGAGGCGGTCCGAGCGGACAGGCGGGGGCAGTCCGGCACGGCCTCGCGCGCGCTTTGCTGATGGCTGACGCCAACCTCCGGCCGACTTTAAAGGCTGAAGGCTTGCTGACGCGTGATTCGCGTATGCGCGAGCGCGAGAAATACGGCCAGCCGGGTGCGCGTAAACGCTTCCAATACAGCAAACGGTGATTCTGCTGGAATTTGCATAGCCCCGCTGGTTTATTCCGGCGGGGTTTTTGTTTTTGCAGGCTGGAGCTGCGAATCGTTGAACCGCTGAATCGTTGAACCGGTTCAACGATTTAGCGGTTCGACGAGTTGACGATTTGATGAATCAAATGACCAAAACAAAAGTAGCCATAGTCGGCGCCTCGGGCTATTCGGGCGAGGAGCTGGTGCGGTTGTTGCTGGCGCATCCGCATGTCGAACTCGATGCGGTGACGTCCCGCCAAAACGCCGGGCAGACACTGGCACAAGTGTTTCCGAGGTTCGGAAACCATCCTCGCGCCCGGAGCCTTCGGTTCAGTGAGCCGAAACCGGAGATGCTGGCGAAGGCGGCGGAGATCATTTTTCTCGCACTGCCTCATGGTGTCGCCGCCGAGTATGCACCACCGCTGCTCAAACTTGGTGCTCGCGTCATCGATCTAAGCGCAGATTTTCGCCTGCGCTGCCCGGCGATTTACAAAGAGTTTTACTCGCACGAGCATCCTTCGCCCGATTTGTTAGGTCAGGCCGTGTATGGGTTGCCGGAAGTGTACCGCGACCGGATCAAGGCGGCATCGCTGGTCGCCTCACCGGGCTGTTATCCCACGAGCATCCTGCTCCCTACCATCCCATTGATTCGGTCGGGTCTGGTGAAATCCACGGGGATCATTGCCGACTCGCTCAGCGGCGTGAGTGGCGCGGGACGCAAGGCCGAGCTGGATTATCTCTTTGTCGAGTGCAATGAAAGCGTGCGGCCTTATGGCGTGCCCAAACACCGGCACCTCTCCGAGATCGAGCAGGAACTGTCGCTCGCGGTCGGCACTTCTGTCACTATTCAATTCACGCCTCATTTGATCCCGGTGAATCGGGGGATTCTTACGACGCTTTATCTGGCTCCAGAGAAGCATTTTGGTGACCCCAAGGTGATGAACGAACTCGGCCAGGAAGTTTCAGCGTGCTATCAGAGCGCCTACGGCAAAGAACCGTTTGTCCGGCTCCTGGATAGCGATGTTCTGCCTGATACGAAAAACGTTGTCGGCACCAATGTGATAGAAATCGCCTGGCGGCTGGACCCGCGCACCGGCCGCTTGCTCGTCATGAGCGCGGAAGACAACCTTGTTAAAGGCGCCAGCGGCCAGGCAGTGCAAAGCATGAATATCATGTGTGGCTTTCCGGAGACGGCGGGATTGGTTTGAACGCCTCGCAAGAGTCTATAGCCACGGCGCCAGCTTTTCGCCGCGCCAGATATCATCGACCGGTTGCCGCTCGCGGACCAGGGCAGCCCGGTTGCCGTGCACCAGCACTTCGGCCGGCGTCGGGCGGGCGTTGTAGTTCGAAGCCATCACGAACCCGTAAGCGCCTGCGCTCATCAGCGCCAGGTAATCTCCGCCGCCGACCTCGGGCAGCCACCGATCTCGACAGAAAAAGTCGCCTGATTCGCAAATGGGGCCGACGACGTCGGATTTGACGCGCGGACCGTTCTTGCGAGTGAGCGGCACGATTTCGTGGTAGGCCTCGTAGAAGGCGGGACGGATCAGATCGTTCATGGCGGCGTCCACGATAAGAAAATGTTTGCTGCCAGTGTTTTTGACGTATTCGACGCGCGTGACTAGGAGGCCGGCGTTGCCGGAGATGAATCGGCCCGGCTCGAGCAGCACGCGCAAGCCCAGCGGCTGCAACAGCGGCACCAGGCGAGCGGCGTAAGTCCGAGGTGTCAGAATGTTTCTCGCAGCGGCCGATCGCCACCAGGCGAGGCTGCCACTGGCGAGCGCCGGTTTATAAATAATGCCCAGCCCACCGCCGATGCTGAAGAACTCCAGGCCATGTCTCTCCTTCAAGCGCCGAACCAAGGGCAGGACTTTTCTAACGGC
Source organism: uncultured Verrucomicrobiota bacterium (assembly GCA_964446585.1). GTDB lineage: Bacteria > Verrucomicrobiota > Verrucomicrobiia > Limisphaerales > UBA8199 > CAYUPI01. The sequence goes on along the minus strand of CAYUPI010000056.1, from coordinate 26,133 downwards.
CTGTTCGAAGGGACGAACCGCGGTGATTTGCGAGCCGATGTGTATTTGAACTCCCCGCAGACAAAGGTTTCTTAAGCGGCTCGCCCGGGCATAGACTTCTTCAACGCGCTCGAAGGCAATTCCAAATTTGTTTTCGTAAGTGCCGGTGGTGATTTTGCAATGAGTTCCCGCAGCCACGTTCGGATTCACGCGAATTGCAACCGGAGCAACTTTTTTGAGCCGGGCGGCCAGACGATTGATCCGTTCCAGCTCCGGCTCGCTTTCCGCATTGAAGGAATAGACGCCCTGCCGCAGGGCGAACTCGATTTCCGCTTCGCTCTTGCCGACGCCGGCGAACGCGCAGCGGCGCGGATCGCCTCCGGCTGTCATCACGCGCTGCAACTCACCGCCGCTGACGATGTCGAAACCGCTGCCGAGCCGGGCCAGTGTGCGCAGCACCGAAAGATTGGAGTTGGACTTGACCGCGAAGCAAATCAGCGTGTCAACGCCCGCCATAGCCCGCTCCAGTTTTTGGAAATGATCTGTCAGCGTGTGCTGCGAATAGACATAGAGCGGCGTGCCGCATTTTTTCGCGAGCGTTTCCAGCACGACGCCTTCGCAATGGAGTTTGCCGCCGATATAGCGGAAATCATGCATGCGAGAGAAGGTTAGGCGCAATTGGCGAGCTTCAAAGCCGAAAGTTGGGCCGGCAAGCGCGCCTTCAATCGTCTCGGTTTGAAAATCGACGTGTCTTGAGTCTTGCTTCTTTGCCACGAGAGTATTACCCTCTCTGTATGAAAACGGTTAGTTTGAAACTAAACGGGGAGCAGGTGTCCTGGCTTGATGAGCAGGCGGAGGGGCAGCGACGCTCGCGCTCGGCGATCGTACGGGATTTAATTGACGAGCGGCGCTCAAAGCGCGGGGCGGCCTCACTTTATTCTCGGACGAAGGATCTCTGCGGCTCACTTCAAGGTCGGAGAGATCTTTCCACCCGCCCGCTGAAAGGTTATGGCCGTGACTAAGATTCTGCTGGATAGCGGACCTTTGGCTGCATACCTCAACGCCAACGACCAGTGGCATCCCTGGACCAGGAAACAGTGGGAGTCAATCTTCGAACCGATGGCCACGTGCGACTCGGTCGTGTCGGAGACCATCTTTTTGCTGCAGGAGGCTGGTTTGTCCGTAAGCCCTTTGTTGGAGCTAGTCGAACGCCGGACGGTGACTCTGTCATTCAATTTAGCCCAGGAATTCGGTGCCGTCTGGCGACTGTTGCGAAAATACGCGGATCGACCAATGAGTCTGGCCGACGGCTGCCTGGTACGAATGAGTGAGGCTGCGGACAATTGTCGAGTTTTCACAACTGACAAAGATTTCCGGATTTATCGGCGTCACGGTCGAGCTCAAATCCCATTGCTGGCGCCGTTTTGACCTGAGCGGCGGCAACGCCACGGCCTCCCTTGCCCCGCCGCGATCCCCTTGGCAGACTAAAGCCCGATGCGCGAAAAGTTTCGGGCCTGGACGGAAAACATCGAGACCTTCTGTTTGGAGGTCATCGTGGGAGAGCGGCGCGGAACGGCCGCCGCGCTGGTGCGCGCTCTGGCGTACGGCTGCTCGAAGCTGTTCCATGGCGCCATCCAGGCCCGCGGCTTTCTCTATAATGTGCGGATCCTGCGCGACTCCACGCTGGGCGTACAGGTCATTGCGATCGGCAATCTCACGGTAGGTGGCACTGGCAAGACGCCCGTGGTAGAAAAATTCGCACGTGAGCTTCGCGACCAGGGTCGCAACGTGGCCATCCTGTCGCGCGGCTATCGTTCCAAGCCGCCGCCCGTGCACCAATGGCTGCTCAATAAGTTGCTCCTTCGCGATGAGACGACTCCGCCGCGCGTCGTCTCCGATGGCAAATCATTGCTGCTCGATTCCGAAATGGCGGGCGACGAGCCCTACATGCTGGCGTCGAATCTGAGGGACGTCGTTGTGCTCGTGGATAAGGACCGCGTCAAAAGCGGCCGCTATGCGATCGAGAAATTCGGTTGCGACACGCTGTTGCTGGACGACGGCTTCCAATATTGGAAACTGCGCGGGCGTCGGCAGGACATAGTATTGGTCGATCGGCAGCAGCCGTTCGGCAACGAGCGCCTGCTGCCGCGCGGGACCTTGCGCGAGCCGCCGTCGAACCTGGGGCGGGCAAGCACGATCTTCATCACCAAGAGCGACGGCCAAACCGAGGAGCTACGCCGCCGCATCGCCCAATATAATCCGAACGCTGGGGTGATCGAGTGCATCCACCATCCCCTCTACCTGGAGGACGTTTTTACGGGCCAGCGCGCCGGGCTGGAGATCTTGCGCGGGCGCAAAGTGGCTTCATTCAGTGCTATAGCGCAGCCGGAGAGCTTCGAGCAGAGCCTGGTCAAACTGGGCGCGGATCTTGTGTACACGAAGCGTTTCGCAGATCACCATCGGTTCACTCAACAGGAGGTCATCAATGCCATAAATCGGAGCAAAAAGCGCCAGGCCGAAACCATTATCACTACGCAAAAAGACGCAGTCCGGTTCCCGAAAATCGATCGGCGAGATTTGCCGATTTATTTCATGCGGGTCGAAATCAAAATTGTGAGCGGCGCGAACGATTTCCAGGATTGCGTGCGTAAGATTTGCTTCCGCTAAAGCTTCATGGAACAGGTCCTTTACTTCTTAGCCCGAGGCATTGTGGCGTCTTTGCAGGCGCTTCCGCTGGCCTGGGTGGCCCGTCTCGGGCGGGCCGGTGGAAGATTTGCGTTTTGGGTGGATGCAAGGCATCGGCGGGTAGCCCTGGCCAACCTGAGAATGTGTTTCGGCCACGAGAGATCACCGGCGGAAATCCGGGCGCTGGCGCGGGAGAATTTCCGGCGGATCGGCGAGAGCTATGCCTGCGCGATCAAGACCGCCGCCATGAGCGTCGAAGAGTTGCGCCCGCATGTTGAGTTTGTCGCGCCCCCGCGCATGAGGCCCGAGCCGGGCAATGCCTCACCGCCAAACCTCATAGTCGCGATCGGACATTTTGGGAACTTCGAACTCTATGCGCGGTTCGGCCAATTTGCGCCCGGATATCAATGCGCCACGACGTATCGCGGCTTGCGGCAGCCATTACTTAACGAGTTGCTCCAATCGCTACGGACGCGCTCGGGCTGTTTGTTCTTCGAGCGGCGCTTCGAGGCGGCCGCCTTGAAAGCGACCATGAACCGGCGCGGCATCATGCTCGGATTGTTGGCGGATCAACGTTCGGGTGCCTTGCAACTGCCGTTTCTGGGCCGCGAATGCTCGACGTCAGCGGCGCCGGCCATCTTCGCGTTGCGCTACCATTGTGAGCTGTACACTGGCATTTGTTATCGGATTGGGCTGGCCCGCTGGCGGGTAGAGGCCGATGGTCCCATCCCAACGCATGAGAATGGCCGCGCCCGGCCCACGGCGGGTATCATGCTCGATGTCAATCGCGCATTCGAGGCTGCCGTGCGCCGTGACCCGGCCAATTGGTTCTGGGTCCATGACCGATGGAAACGAGCAAAGCAATCTGAAGTCCAAAGTCTAAAGCCCAATGTCGCCAAAAGTAACGAATGTGGAGTGCCCGGCGCTGGGTGAAAGAAGGCGTCACGCGTCACGCATTACGCATCACGATTGCATAGCTCATCAATGATCCATCCCGCTTCAAGCCTGCCGGAGCCTAGCCGCATCCTGGTGCGCGGAGTGAATTGGCTGGGCGACGCAGTGATGACCACTCCGGCTTTGGCGCGGCTGCGAGAGCGATTTCCCGCGGCTCGGATCGCACTGCTCACGCAAGAAAAACTGGCTGACCTGTGGTTACATCATCCTGGCCTTGATGCGGTGCTAACCTTCGCGTCCGGCGCCAGCCCGTGGTCGGTTGCGCGGCGATTGCGCGGAGAAGAATTTGATGCGAGCCTGGTTTTGCCAAATTCGCCCCGCTCGGCACTGGAAGTCTGGCTGGCGCGAATTCCGCAGCGAATCGGTTACGCTCGGCCGTGGCGCAACTGGTTTCTGACGAATCCAGTTGCTCCCCGGCGTGGTCACGCGACTGTGCGAAAACGCTCCGCGGTAGAAATCAAACGGCTTATCCTGCCAACGCCTGAGCCACGAGCAACGAAGAGCTTAGCCGGCGCAGCGAAGCCCGAAGGAAATGAACTACCAACCTTTCGTTCCAGCGCCCACCAGATCCATGAATATCTTCATTTGATGGCCGCCCTTGGAGCGAACGCAGAACCAGTGGCGCCTCGGCTCGAGGTTCGCGATGACGAACTTCTAGCCGCGAGGAACAAATGGATGACCAGGCTGCCGACAGAAACAAGCAGAGCCTTCAACGGGCAAGGGCCGATTTGGCTCGGGATAAATCCTTCGGCCGCCTACGGACCGGCGAAGCGGTGGCCGGTTCGTAATTTCGCCGCGGTTGTGCGCGAGGTTTCGCAACGCGTCGGCAATTGCGGCTGGCTTGTCTTCGGTGATTCTACAGATGTTGGCTTGTGCCACGAACTCGAGCATGTGGCCGGTACCGAGGTCATGAACCTGGCCGCCAGGACGACACTCCGCGAACTCATGGCCTTGCTCAAGCTCTGCCGCGTCGTGCTCACGAACGACACCGGACCGATGCACGTGGCAGCGGCGCTGGGCACGCCCGTCGTGGTTCCCTTCGGCAGCACCTCGCCGGAGCTGACTGGCCCCGGGCTGCCAGGAGACAATCGGGACCAATTGCTGCGGGCAGGCGTACCCTGTTCACCGTGTTTCCGCCGGACCTGTCCGATCGATCTGCGATGCATGACCGGGATCAGCGTCGAGAGTGTGGTGAATGCGGTTTATCGAGCGGTTTCAATAACCTGAATCCTTTGAGGTTCTTCACGTTCTTCCTCGGTTCAAAGGGGGTCTTAAACGGCACCTTTCTTGCCAGCTGGCGCGCAAGAGCAGGCTCCCGTCGCAGTGGTCGCGCTCAAGCAAAAAGCCCCTTCCGCGCGAACGCGGAAGGGGTTGAGGAGGAACTAACTGAAAACTAGAAGTTGTAAATGACGTTGAGCGCAAGCGTGACGACGTTCTTCTCGTTCGTAGGAGGGTCGCCCGCAGGCACATTATACGGCCTATCACCGTTCAAGCTGTGGTCCCAGCGAACCTCGACCCGGCTGATAACGTTTTTCCAGAGGGAGTAGTCAATCGTGCCTGTGAGGCCCAGCAGCTCGGCATTGTGACTAGTGGCCGACGGCGTGTACCAGAACCCGTTGCTGGCTGTAGTGTATTCGGCGCGGCCGTTGAGCTTCAGCTTTTCCGTCGCCTGGTACATCAGATAAAGGGTGTAAACGTCGGCGTAGTTCGCCTTCTCAGGAAATCCATCGGTGTAATCGTAGGAGAGTCCGACCTTCAGGTTTGAGATTGGGGTCGGTGTCGTTGCGCTGATGTTGAGGCTTGTTTCGTGGCCAGGGGTTGGGCTGCCCGGGAAGGCATTGTTGGCCGTATTCCCGGAGGCGCTATTCAGGCCGTTGACGACCGTCGCGCTGAGCGTCGAGCCACCCAGGAAGCCAAAGCTGTTGGTGGGGGCAGTCAACGTGATCATTCCCATGTAAGTCTTCTCGGTTTCGGACGGGGCGGCGGCGCCAGCCCGAATGCCTCGCCAGTTGACACCATTGTTGAAGGTGTTGGCGACGCCCGCCATCAAGCTCAACCACTCATTGACTGTGTAGCTGAGCAGCAAGCCAGTATGGCTGGCGGGTTCCTGAGTCCAGGCAAAGGAACGGCTGTAATTGGGATTGCCGCCGGCATCGGGCACTTCGTAGCCACCGATGTAGTTGAAATGACCGATTTTAATGTCGAGGCCATTGCCGATCGGCGCGTGAAGATCAACGAACGCTTGCTTGACCGCAAAGTCGCCGCCGCTACTACCGCCGCCAAAGCTGTTCGGGAAGGAAGTGTTAAAGCCGACTGCATCCGGCCCGGCCCATAACTGAAACGTGTAACCCGCGCCCCAATCACCTTCACTCACCGGTTTCGACAAAGTGAGCGAGACTACGTCGAGGTTAAAGCCGTCCTGCTTGGACTGTGGACCGTCGAAAGCGCGGCCTGGAATTCCCGCAACACCCGCCTTGGTCGTACCGGGTTGCCAAATGGCCGACGTGCCGACATACCCGCTCAGCGTCGTCGAGGAAAGCGCTGTTAAAACGGAACTTGGTTTTTCTTCGGCCTGTGCCACGGCAGGCAAACTCACGAGACCGGCACTAACGAGGGCTAACGTCCATGGATTACACTTCATGTTCTTGTTTGGGTTAGGTTATTTCGTTCCTGCATCAGCGCACGGCTCCCCGGTTTCAAGGGACGACGCGGCAAAGCATCGTTGCGGCAGGGGCACATGTCGTGCCAATCCTGAGCAGATTTCGCAATTCATTGCCGGCGAATGGGTTGTGAAATCGTGTTGCAGCGGTCAGACAGAAATTTCAGCCGATTCTTGAGCGAGTTGGACAAAATTCACCACAAAAAAAGCCCCTTTCGATTTCTCGAAAGGGGCCGGAATTCTACATGAGGGTCAGAACTTGTAGATGATGTTGGCGGCCAAAAGCCAAGCGTTGTCGCGGGTCGGTTCTCCAGCCACCTCGCCACCCCACGCCTGTTGAGCGGTGAGCGAATGATCCCAGCGCAATTCCACGCGGCTGATCACATTTTTCCACAAGTCGTATTGTGCGGTGCCCGTCAGTGCGATGGCGCGGTCAGGCCCAAAGAAGAACTTCTGGTCTCCACGGTCCCGCAAGTATTCACCGCGGCAATGCAGGCTGAGTTTTTCGGTGGCTTGATACGAAACGTAGCCAGCCACGGACCATGTTTCGCCGTCGAGATGATGCACATCGAGGTAATCAAAAGATGCGCCACAGCGAAGTCCCGTCACGGGAGTCGCTACGGTGGCCCCGACATAATAGCTGGTCTGATTTTCTCCGTAGCTATCGGAGAAGCCGTTGACTACGCCCGCATACATCGTCGAGCCGGAGAGGAACCCCATGTCCTGAGGTGCGGTCAAAGCCACCGAGACCATGTAACTCTTGTAGGATTCAGCTTTAACAGCGCCGCTGGAGTTGGGTCCCTGAGCGCGCTCATTGATAACAGGTCCGATGGTGTTTGCCACACCAACAGAGGCGCTGAAATAATCGCAGAAGCGATAGGAGGCCAGCACGCCCGTATGGGTTTGCGGTTCAAACGAATGGCCGTAGGAGCGCGTGTAATTGGGGTTGTTCCCCGATTCCACAGACTCGTAGCCGATGATGCTGTCGAACACGCCGACTTTGAAGTCCAAGCCGTTCCCGACTGGTGCTCGCAACGCCACGTAAGCCTGGCGCACAGCGAAGTCGCTCTTGGAGCCTGAGCTCGAGCTGAGAACTGATTGCGTGCCCAGAACGTTTGCGTCCGGACCGGCCCAGAGATCCACTCGATAGCCCGCAGCCCATTCAGCTTCGTCCAACGGCCTTTCGATTCTGAGCTGGACGACGTTCAGGTTGAAGCCGTCGGCCTTGCTCGAGCCATTGAATTTGTAATCCGGCAAATTGGCATTGCCCGTGCCAAAGTTCCAGTGTGCCGAAGTATCCACGTAACCGCTCAGTGTAGTGGAGGAGAGCGCGGTCATGACCGAACTCGCCTTTTCTTCGGCCTGCATCACCGCTGGGAGGCTCACCAAACCGGCTCCCACCAGTGCAATCGTCCATGGGTTACATTTCATAATTGATATGTAGTTCTTGTTTTGTGCCTGATTCGACACGTGCCGAGGTTTGGTCTCCGGGCCGATGCTGCAAAACATCGACGTGCATTCGGACGCGCCTGAATTAATCGAAACTGAAATCGGCGCGCGCCGCAAGAGATTTTTCAAAGAAAATTGACAAGCATAAGATGCTGGTATAAAACAGTTTGCATGATACGCTCTCATTTCTCCGGTGAAACTGGCGAGCAGGCAACCGCCTGTCGCCATCTCTTCACTGCCCGTGCTGACCCCCAAAGATTCAGCCATTTTGCCCCCGTCGCCGCAGGCCCTGCGGCCCGCGAATTGCTCCTACGAGAGAAGTTGGCATGAAAGAAGAAGCCCCGCCCGAATAGCTCGGACGGGGCTTGCGAATTGAATCTGCTCAGTGAGCTTAGAACTTATAGATGATGTTCGCCGCCATCATCACTTGATCTTTGAGCGTTCCGACAGAGGATGAGCTGCTGCCACCCCAGACGCCATGGCCGGACAGCGAGCGGTCCCAGCGAATTTCCACGCGGCTGAGAACGTTTTTCCATAGGTCGTACTGAACCGTACCGGTCAATTCCAGCACTCGGTCTGGGTTGGTCGGACCTGTGTCATCAACGAAGAACTTCTGCTCGCCGCGGTCTCTCAGATACTCACCACGCACGTGAAGGCTGAGCTTCTCGGTGGCTTGATAGGAGGCATAACCAGCCACAGCCCAGGTTTCACCGCCCATATGGTGGACGTCCAGGTAATCAAAAGTTGCGCCAACACGCAGTCCTTGTACCGGGGTCGCCATTGTGAAGCCGGCGTAGTAACTCGAGCTGTTTTGATCATAGTCCGCCCGACTCTCGTTTTCATTGAGACCGTTGACGATACCGCCGTAGATGGTCGAACCAGACAGGAAGCCCATGCTTTGGGGCAGGGTCACGGCGATCGAAGCCATGTAGGTTTTATAGCTTTCGGCTTTGGCATCCTCACCGAACGCCCGGGCGTTGATGGTCGGCCCTACCGTGTTGGCGACTCCGACCGAGGCGCTGATCATGTCATTGAATCGGTATGAGGCCAAAACACCCGTATGCGTTTGGGGCTCAATGGAATGGCCATAGGAGCGTGTGTAGTTCGGATTGTTGCCCGATTCGACAGATTCATATCCGATGATGCTGTCGAACACGCCGACTTTGAAGTCCAAGCCGTTCCCTACAGGTGCTCGCAACGCCACATAAGCCTGTCGCACGGCGAAGTCACTCGAACGCGATTCTTCGTGACTGACACTCGAAGTGCCAAGGGTATTGGCGTCGGGTCCCGCCCAAAGGTCAACCCGATAGCCGGCTGCCCACTCGGCTTCATCGAGGGGCTTCTCGAGTCGGATTTGAACCACGTTCAAATTAAACCCGTCGGCCTTGCTCGAGCCACCGAATTTGTAATCCGGCAGCCGGCCATTACCGGTGCCGAAGTTCCATTGTGCCGAAGTATCCACATACCCACTAAGGGTTGTGGAGGAGAGGGCCGTCATAACCGAGCTGGCCTTCTCCTCGGCTCTTGCCGCCGAGGCCAGGCTGACCACGCCGACCGCGGCCAAGCCTATCGTCCATTTGTTAAACTTCATCAGTTCCTCCGATTTTAGTTAGTTTCTGCTGTTTCTAATTATGCATTGAGGAGGGCAAAATCAGTTTGCCCTCACACCCAACGGGTGCATTGGGGCGAATAAATAGGCGAATCCGTGCGACTTGACAATAAGTTTTTTTCCTGTTTTTGGGCAGGAAATGTCTGGAACTGAAGCAGTCGCACAAGAGGTGGCCGACCGCTGCGAAACCAGCGCCAGGAGGATTGGTGGCACTACGCCTACTCCTTCATTATCGAGTTCGTACATAGCACTTAGGAGGGCCTTGATTGGAACAAAGGCTGCTGGCCAAGGCGCAACGAATGTTATGCCCATTTTTGATGGCAGAGTTCTACTTGCAATTTTCCGGGGGAGTCCGTAATTAAACTGACCAAAGTATGGCTTCATTCGCGTATGTAGCTCGTGAGACAGGCTCTGGTCGCGAAATCCGCAGCTCAGTCGAGGCGGCCAGCGAACAGGCCGCCATTGCCGCACTGTTGAATCGAAACCTGCTGGTTGTTTCCATCCAGGAGAAGATTGGCAAGAAAGGACGAACTGGCGGCGGGCGTGTCGCGCTGGCTGACCTGGTGATTTTCACGCGCCAACTGGCGACGATGATCGACGCCGGTCTGGCAATGGTCCAATCGCTCCAAGCGCTGGCCGAGCAGACCACCAACAAGGTGATGCGCGACATCATCAAGGATGTCTGCACCCGAGTCGAGAGCGGCGATAGCTTCTCCGAGGCGCTGCAAAAGCATCCCAAGGCATTCAGTCGCCTCTATGTGTGCATGGTTGCGGCCGGAGAAAAGGGCGGTCTGCTTGCCGAGATCCTCGCCCGGTTGGCGGTATACCAGGAAAATGCCGCGCGCCTGCGCAAGAAGGTGAAGTCCGCCATGATGTATCCCACCGTTGTGACGATCGTGGCGATCTTGATCACAATCTTCCTCCTGGTTAAAGTCGTTCCCGTTTTCGGAGAGATTTTCCAAAGTTTCCAGGCGAAGCTGCCGGCGCCGACCCAGTATCTGATCACGATCAGCAATTATGTTAAGAAGTATATCCTCCTCATCCTTATAGCGGGCGGTGGAGGAGTTTACGGCTGGCTCTATTTCATCAAGACCAAAGTCGGCCGCGAGTTTTGGGACGGCCGCCGCATCAAGCTGCCCATTTTCGGCGTGATTGCGCACAAGATTTGCCTGGCCCGGTTCAGCCGAACGTTGGCCTCGCTGATCCGCAGCGGCGTACCGATCCTGGAGGTGCTGCAAATCACTTCACAGACCGTCGGCAACGTCGTCATGGAGAAGGCCATCAAAACCGCTGCCCTGGACATCGAGCGCGGGGAAAGCATTTCCGGAGCTCTGGGAAAGCATGCGATTTTTCCGAGCATGATTATCCGCATGATCACCGCTGGCGAGCAAACGGGAAAGATTGATAACATGCTCGAACGCATCTCAGACTTCCTCGATGAAGAGATTGAAACGACGCTGTCCGGCTTAACGGCGTTAATCGAGCCCATCCTGATTGTATTTCTCGGTGTGGTCGTCGGCGGCATGGTCATCTGCATGTTCCTGCCGATCTTCAAGATGCCCGAGATCGTCAATCCGAAGCGGTAATTGCGAGTAAGGTTACGGCCCGGGATAAATCGTGTCACTCTGCTCGGTAGCGGTCTATTGTCCCGGACCGAAACTCCAAACCCCAGTTCCCAAATCCCAAACAAATCCCAAAACCCAACATTCGACCAAGGTCGCCGCCAACTTTGAGTCTTGGGTTTTGGAATTTGTCTGGGGTTTGGATTTTGGACTTTGGGATTTTCGATTGCTGCGTTCGGTCTTGCTTGGCGAGACACGTTTGCTCTAGCTTGCGCGCAATGGCCCGTGTCTTATTGGTTGATGATGAGCTGACAATGGTGCAGATGGTAGCGGAGTTGCTGCGCCAGGAGGGGCACGAGGTTTTTCCCTTCACTAATGGGCAGGCTGCGAGTGCCGCCCTGACGCTCCATTCTCCCGACCTGGTCATCACGGATCTTTATTTCGACAAAACGCGCGCTCATGGCCTGGAAATCGTGCGCAAAGCGCGCGAGCTCGATCCCCCGGCCGTGGCCATTGTCATAACCGGTTTTGGCTCGATCGAAACCGCGGTCGAGGCAATGAAAAATGGTGCCTTCGATTACCTTGAGAAGCCGTTCAAGATCGACGAGCTGCGGCTGTGCGTGCAGCGGGCGCTCTCCTACAAGGCCGCAGTGACCGAAACGGCATATCTTCGAAAGCAGCTCAAGAAGAAATACCAGTTCAACCAAATCATAGGCAGCGCGCCCAAAATGCAGGCGGTGTTTAAGCTGATCGAGCGCGTGGCCGACACCGACAGCACGGTCCTGATTCTGGGCGAAAGCGGCACCGGCAAAGAGCTGGTCGCGCGGGCGCTGCATTTCAACAGCCGCCGCCAGTTCGCGCCGTTCGTGCCCATCAACTGCAGTGCCCTGCCCGAAAATCTGCTCGAATCCGAGCTGTTCGGCCATCGTCGGGGCGCCTTTACCGGAGCGATCAATGACAAGAAGGGCTTGTTTCAGGAGGCGGACGGCGGGACGATTCTCCTGGATGAGGTTGGTTCCATGCCGCCGCCGCTGCAAAGCCGGCTGCTTCGGGTGCTGCAGGAGCGCGAAGTCCGGCGCGTCGGAGAAAATAACCCCATTTTCGTCAACGTTCGCGTCGTGGCGGCCTCCAACGAGCCGCTCGAGAAGCGAATCAAAGAGGGCACCTTTCGCGAGGATCTCTACTACCGGCTGAATGTGATTGCGATTCCGATGCCGAGTTTGCGCGACCGGCGCGATGACATTCCGTTGCTGGTGGCGCATTTTCTCAAAGGAAAAGCGCATCCGCGCAGCAAGCACCCGCTCCAAATGACGCGAGAGGCGATGGAAATGTTGTGCGCGTACGATTGGCCGGGCAATGTGCGGGAGCTGGAAAATGCCATCGAGCGCGCTGCGACGTTGTGCGAAGCGGAGATTATTCGCACGAGCGATCTGCCACCGAGCCTGGTGGCGAGTCTTAAGACCAGTCAGCCCGCGCTGGGAACTGAGGAAACCACCGCCACCTTGCCCACGGTGCCGGACTCTGCCCTTTATCCGCTCGCCGCGGCCGGCGAGACGAATTCCGCGCCGCCGCCCGACGGCGTGACGACAGAGTCAGTGCTGCCGCTGAAAACGTTCTTACGCGAGCAGGAGCACGCGCATTTGACTCGCGCGCTCGAGCAATGCGGCGGCGACAAGGAAAAGGCGGCCCTGGCGTTGGGAGTGAGCCTGGCGACGTTGTACCGCAAGCTTTCGGGCGAAGACAAAGAGTAGAGGGAAAACTCCAAGCCCCAAACACCAAGATCCAAATTCCAAAAAGAGCCCGCTGCCCGCTTGGGATTTGGGATTTGTTTGCGTTTTGGAGTCTGGATTTTGGGATTTCTCTGGATCTTGGATCTGGGCGCTTGGATTTCTTAGCACGCCCTCTTCCTGCACGCACCCAGCTTCTTTAACTCCTCGCAGGTAGCGGTGATTTGCAATCGGTGGGCCTTAATTGAAAAGCCGAGCCGGTGGCTGATCTGGTGTTCAAGTTTCGCGAGCTTCTCGCTGTCGAACTCTACGATTTTCTCACAATCCTGGCAGATGATGTGATTGTGGTGCGGATGCTCAGCATAATTGGGATCGTAAAATTTGCGGTCCTTGCCGAAATCCATTTCACGAACCAGGCCGCTCTCGGTCAGAAGGGGCAGGGTGCGGTACACTGTCGCGCGTGAAATCGATTTGTCCCTTCCGCGGGACCACGCCAGCAATTGGTCGGCCGTGAAATGCTGCTGGGTGCTGAAGGCGGTGTCGATGATGACCTTGCGTTGCGCGGTCACGCGCAGGTTCTTCCGGCCCAGAAAGTCCAGAAAACGCTCTTTCGCGCATTTCGTTGCCGCAATTGCCATGGCCGCAAGTATAAGCCGTTACCCGTCGGCCAGTCAATGCAGCCTGCGGAAGGTTCAATAACAAATCATGAAAGAATCGTTTTCGCACTCCTCATTCGCTTTTCCGGTTTGATTCGTCATCCGTCATTTGCAGCCGTCTCTCCTCCTTCCAGCAATGACTTTGGCCTTTGGACTTTGGATTTCCCCCCGTAGATTGGCACCCGATGGTCGTCGAACTTATCAACACCGGCAGCGAGCTGATGCTCGGGCGTGTGCTGAACACACATCAGCAGTGGCTCTGCCGGCAATTGGCGGACCTGGGGTACTTGGTTACGCGTCAGGTCGCCGTGCCCGACGCCGGGCCCGCCATTCTGCAGGCTGTTCGCGAAGCGTTGGGGCGCGCCGACCTGGTCATCACGACGGGAGGGCTGGGGCCGACATCGGACGACCTTACGCGAGATTTGATCGCAGAACTCCTCGTCAAGCCTTTGCGCGAAGACGCGTCTGTGCTCGCGCATGTTAAGGACGTCTTCAAGGCACTGAATCGTCCGATGCCGGAACGGACCCGCGTTCAGGCGCTGGTGCCCGAAGGAGCGATGGTTTTGCCGAACGCTCATGGCACAGCACCCGGGCTGGCTTTGAAAGTGGAGACAAATCCGTTTCGCGCCGAAGGCGGGGCGAGCTGGTTGCTTATGTTACCAGGGCCGCCGCGCGAGGTTCGCCCCATGTTCACCGACTCGGTCGTGCCATGGCTGGGACGCGAGCTGCCCCCGCCGTCTGCCTTCGTTTGTTCGACACTCCGATCCACGGGACTTGGAGAGTCCATCGTTCAGGAACGGATTGCAGCCCCACTGGCGACACTGATCGCCGCAGGGCTTGAACTGGGCTATTGTGCGCGGCCCGGTCAAGTGGACGTGCGATTGGCGGCGCGGGGCACTGATGCGCCCAAGCTGGTGCAGGAGGCTAAGAAAATCGTGCGCGCGCAATTGAACACTCGAATTTTTGCCGAGGGAGACGAGGAGTTGGCCGCGGTAATGGTGCATCAACTGGCCGAGCGAAAGAAGACGCTGGCTCTGGCCGAATCCTGCACCGGCGGATTTATCGCGCATGAGCTGACCAACGTGCCCGGTGCATCGGCGGTCGTGCTGGCCGGCGTCGTGGCGTATAGCAATGAGGCAAAACAGGCACTTTTGGGAGTGGATAGCGCTTCGCTGGAAGAACACGGCGCAGTAAGTGAGGCGGTCGCGCGGGAAATGGTCGAGGGAGTGAGGGCGCGGATGGGTTCAGACTACGCGATCTCGGTCACGGGCATTGCTGGCCCGAGTGGCGGCACGCCGATCAAGCCGGTTGGCACTGTGTTTATCGGAATCGCTGGGCCTTTCGAGACCAGCGTCGAAAGACAATTCAATCCTTATGACCGCGAAACATTCAAGCAAGTGACTGCGAACCAGGCGCTGGATGCTTTGCGGCGACGTGCCTTCCTGGGAAAATAACGCGCAAACAGTGCGTGGGAGCCGGCGTAAGTCCGGCGGAAATCTAGCATCCTATGAACGAAATCCGCCTGACGTCGGCGGCTAGAAATCATGGGAGATGCAGCCTAACCCGCGTCGCCATTATCTCCTATCGCCTCGACAGGGCAGCCTTCCTTGGCTTCTTTGCATCGTGCTTCTTCCTCAGGGTTTTCGGGCTGTTTGTAAACAAAGGAATAGCCACCATCGTCATTTCTTTTGAAGTTGTCCGGGGCAGTCTCACGGCAGAGATCGCAGTCGATGCATTGGTTATCGACATAATACTTGCCCGCAGTGTTCTCCGGATACTTGTTTGCAACATCTGCCATAAATGTGTCGTTATCAGTGGCGAACTATGGCTATACGGCGCCAGGACGGCAAGCGCATTCAACTGGAAACGGCGAAGCTGGGCGGTGAAATCTGGCCGCTGACTCACTCCAGGACCTTCACCGCTGCCTGGGCCAGATTCACAACCCATCCAGGGAATAGCCCGAGGAAAAAGATGCCACCGATGCAGCAGTACAGCGAGAGCCGAATCGGAATGGAGAGCGGGATCGCGGTCGAATTCCGAGACTCTTCCGACCAGTAGATCGCCCGCACTACTCCGAAGTAATAATAAAGCGAGATCACTACGCCGGCGACGGTGGCAAACGCCAGAAAATAGAAGCCAGGATGAGCCGGGGCTTGAGTGAGGATTGATTTCAGCAACAGGAATTTACCGAAAAAACCTGCCAGCGGAGGAATACCAGCGAGGGAAACCATGGCCAATGTCATCGTCAACGCGAGCAAAGGCGAGCGTTGGTTGAGCCCGGCCAATGCGCTGATATCCTCTGCTCCCACCCGCCGCATCACCAGACAGATCACAGTGAAGGCCCCCAGCACGGTGAACAGATATCCACTGAGATAATAGAGAATTGCCGACCCCCCGGCGCTTGGGTCCCGGCCCGAATGAGCCAGCCCGGCGGCCATGGCCGCCACGCCCAATAACATGTAACCGGCGTGAGCGATGCTTGAATAGCCGAGCAACCGCTTCAAGTTGCGCTGCGGGATGGCGCAGAGGTTCCCGTAGAGAATCGTAACCGCGGAAATTACGATCAGCAGGTTCGACCATTGCCCGGTGATGCCCGGCACGGCAATGAACAGGACGCGCAACAATAAAACGAATCCCGCTGCTTTCGAGCCGACGGCCAGAAATGCCGTGGTCGGCGACGGCGCGCCCTGGTACACGTCCGGCGCCCAGATTTGGAACGGGAACGCGGCGATTTTGAAGCCCAGGCCGACCATAATGAGCAGCAGTCCGAAAAGGAAAATCCTGTTCGAGCTGAATTGGCCCGCAATCGCCGACAGCTCGCCGAAATTCAATTTGCCGCTGACGCCCGACACCAGCGCGATGCCGAAGACGGTGAACCCGGTCGAGAGCGCGCCGATTATGAGGTATTTCACGCCGGCTTCTAACGACGTGAGTTGGGAGCGTTGAAAACTGGTCAGCACATAGAAGGTCACCGTAATGAGCTCAAGCGAAACAAAGAGGAAGGAAAAATCATTCGCGGACGCGGCAAAGAGCATGCCCGCGAGGGCGAACAGAATTAGAGCGTAATATTCGGTGATCCCCGACTGGATGCGATCGGCAAATTCCACTGACATCAATACAACGAGCAGCGCGGCGATCAGGAAAATGCGTTTGAAGAACAACGCCAGGCCGTCCAGCGCGTACATTTTGCCGAAGGCATATTGGACCTCATCAGGCGCGACGCGCACCGTCCAAAGGCTGTACAACAAGATGGCGCCCAACCCGAGCGCAGCGGTATAGCCCAAATTGCGCCGGGCGGATGCAGGCAGCCAGAGGTCCGCCACAAGCAACCCCAAGGCCAGAGCCAGGACCAACCACTCGTGACTGAGCAGGGCAACGTTCATCAGTTGTTGTGCCGCGGCAGCAGAGCAGTTTCTCTCGCCGACTCTCGCTGTGCCATCGGGAAACTTACCAAAACGCTTTCCTTTACGCTGTGTTGGATCTTGTCTGTGAGCAATCGAGGCAAGCAGCCGAAAAGCAAAAGGCAGCCCAGCAGGAGTGCAAACGGCGCCTTGCGCCAGAGGTGCGGCGCGTCCGTGACATTGAGCCAGCGCTCGGGCAGTGGGCCGTGCAGTATTGCCCGAACGGCCCGCAACATGTACACCGCGCCGATAATCAACGCTCCCCAACAGGCTAAAATCGTCACCAGCCGAAATGACTTCCACGCCCCAAACAGGACGTTGACCTCACCGGCGAAATTTGCAAAACCTGGCAGGCCGCATGCGGCGAAAGCGGCCATCATCAATGCAGAGCCGATGAAAGGCAACCGCCGCATCAGCCCGCCCAGCTGGTCCAGTTGCAGCGTGCCGGTTTGCTGGTAGAGGTAGCCGTTGAGAGCAAAAGTAAGCGCGGCCAGAAAGCCGTGTGCAATCATCACCAGCACCGCGCCTGTCACGCCGATCAGATTCAGTGTGGCGATCCCGAGAAACACGAACCCCATGTGCGCGACGCTGGAATACCCCACGAGCCAGGCGAAATCTTTTTGCCGCATGGCCACCCAGCCACAATAGACGAGATTGCCCAAAGCGAGCCAGGCCAGGACCTGCATCCAGCTTTGAGCCGCGTCCGGCAACAGTGGCAGCGCGATTCGAATCAAGCCGTAAAGGCCGAATTTCTTTAGCACACCCGCATGGAGCATGGCACTGGGGGTGGGTGCAGAGCTGTATCCCAGCGGCGCCCAGGTGTGGAACGGCCAGAGCGAAACCAGGATGCCAAAGCCGAACAGCAACAGCGGAAACATGAAATGCTGCGAGCTCGCAGAAAGGCGATGCTCCGGTTGCCGCAGGTATTCGGTAAGCCTGGGAATGTCAAAAGTATTTGCGCCCGACTGCACGTAGAGCGCGATCAGGCCAATCAACGCGATCAGCGCACCGATGCTCAAATAAATTGTAATTTGAAATGTGGCGTAATTCTTTTGCACGCCACCGCCCCAGACACCAATCATGATGAAAGTTGGCACGAGAGCCAGCTCGTGAAAAAAATAGAGAAAGAACAAATCCAGCGAGGCGAAGGCCCCGAGGATGCCGCCGGCCATCACCAGCAAAAGAATATAAAACTCTTTCTCACGTTCTTTAATTTCCCAGGCCGCGCAGGTAGCCGCGAACGCCACAATGGCTCCCATCAGCACCAGGCCCGCATTGATCCCATCCACACCTACGTGATAGCTGATATCAAGCGAGGAAACCCAGGACACCTGTTGCTCGAACTGATAGCCGTCCGCGCCCGCCTTGAACTGTAAAAACATCTTCACAGCCAGCAGCGCTGGGATAAGGGTTGCGCCCAAGGCAACCGCCCGAATGACAACGCGGAAGCTTCGCGGGACGAAAACCAGCGCCACGGCCGCTAGCAGCGGCCAACCGACGATGTAGGTCAGAGTGGACATCGTTGGGGAATTCCGAAATCCGAATGACGAAATCCGAAAGAAGTCCGGAATTCGAATGACGAGGTCTGAAACGGAACCTTGCTTTCGGGTCTGTTCATTCGGTCACCTTTATCTGAGGGCCAGGTACAGTACGAGAGCCACCCCGAGCGCGAACAGGAAGGCATACGTTTGCAGGTTGCCTGTTTGCAGCAGACGCAACGCGCGGCCAAAGAGTTCAGTCGTGCCGTGCGTGCCCCGCACTGCGACGCCCGCAATAATCCATCGGTCGATCCAGGCAGCGATCGCCGCTAGCAAATCATGACCGCGAATGAAAGTGGCCTGGTAAAGCTCGTCGAAATAAAAGCGGTTCCGCATCGCGCGGGCCAGACCGCCCAGTTTTTCCGGCAGCGGGTCAGCCGCGGCGCCCGCGTAGAGTGCGTAAGCTGCGCCAAAACCTAGAGCTGCTGACAGCAACCCCAATATCGCGGCGAGTGGCGAAATGGAGAAGGGGAGCGCAAGTTGCTCAGTCCAGGAGAGGGTGTGTCCTGCGGCAGGAGCGAGAAACTGCCTCTCGTAAGGACTTTCGAGGCCGATGACTCCGCCAATCAAGCTGAACACAGCTAACACGCGCAGAGGCCACAGCATGATCGGCGGGGATTCGTCGGCGTGACAGGCCTGATCGGATTTCGCCGTGCAAAAGAACACGATCAAGACCAGGCGGAACATGTAGAATGCAGTCAGCGCGGCCACGACTATCCCTAGAGCGAACAAGCCGTAATTGTGGCGTTCCAGCGCCTGGGCAAGGATGGCGTCCTTACTGAAGAAACCGCTAAAGGGCCAAACTCCCGCCAACGCGAATGTGCCCACGATGAAGGTCCAGAACGTCACCGACATTTTTTTTCGCAGGTCGCCCATTTTCCAAATGTCCTGTTCGTGATGCAGGGCAATAATGACGGAGCCGGCGCCGAGAAAGAGCAGCGCCTTGAAGAAGGCGTGGGTACTGAGGTGAAACATGGCGGCGGCGGAGCCGTGCAAGCCCACGCCCATTACCATGTAACCAAGCTGTGAAAGCGTGGAATAGGCCAGGATGCGTTTGAGGTCATTTTGTTGAACCGCAATTGTGGCTGATAGCAACGCGGTAAAACCGCCAACCCAGGCGATGACATTCAAGGCGTACGAACCCGGGACATCGAGGAGGAAAAACACGCGGCAAAGCATGAAGACGCCTGCCGCGACCATGGTTGCCGCGTGGATGAGCGCGCTGACGGGCGTGGGGCCTTCCATGGCGTCGGGTAGCCAAACGTGCAGTGGGAACTGGGCGCTCTTGCCTATGGCGCCGGAGAAGATGAGCAGTCCGGCGAGGGTGGCGGCGCCGGCCAAGGCATTCGGGTTGGCAGCGAGTTTGGCTTGCAGTGTGCCGAAGTGCAGCGAGTCTAAAGAGGTCCAAACCGTAAGGATTCCAAGGAAGAAGCCGAAGTCCCCCAAACGGTTCGTGATGAAGGCCTTTTTGCCCGCGTCAGCGGCCGCTGGTCGCTCGAACCAAAAACCGATTAGCAAATAGCTTGAGACGCCGACCAGTTCCCAGAAGATGAATAGCTGGATAAAGTTATTGGCAAGAACGATTCCGAGCATCGAGAACGTGAACAGGCTCAGGGATGCGAAAAAACGAGAGAACCCCCGATCATCGCGCATGTACCCCCAGGAATAAATATGGATGACGCCCGCGACACCGGTGACGATGAGCATCATGGCCAGGCTCAAAGGGTCCAGGCGGAGGCCGAAATCAATTCGCAACTCGCCAATCGCCAGCCAGTTGACGCCGGACTCCGGCAATGGTCCCCAGCCGTTAGCTGCGAGGAAAACAATGCTCAGGAAAAATCCCCCAACCACAGCGCCGATAGAGAGTGCGGCGCTGAGTTTGGGGTCGCGCAGGGTGAACAGCGCAATAACCGCCGCAGCCAGCAGCGGCAGGAAAAGTATGAGCCAGGGCAGAATTTCAAGGTTCATTTCAGAGCTTCATCATCGTGAGGTCCTCGACATGCGCAGTTTGACGCTTGCGATAGAGCGCGACAATGAGAGCCAGCCCGACAGCGACCTCGGCGGCGGCGACGGTGATTACAAAAAACACGAATACCTGCCCGTCCAGGGCGCGGTTGACACTGTAACGGGAGAAGGCCACAAGGGCGAGATTGGCGGCGTTGAGCATCAGCTCCAGCCCCATGTAAATGACCAGCAGATTGCGGCGGACCAGCACGCCAAGCAAGCCGAGCGCGAATAAGAGAGCACTCACCACCAAATAATGTTCGAGGCCGACAGTCATTTGAGATCTTTCTTGCTGAGCAAAACCACGCCAACCATGGCGACAAGTAGCAGGACTGAGACAATTTCGAACGGCAGCAGGTATTGCTGGAACAAGAGCTGACCCAGTTGAAGGGTTCCTCCTTGCAGTGTGGGCGAAGCGGCCGCCGGGAGCGGGGTTTCCTCGGTAAGGGCACTCAGGAAAATCGCCAGGGTGGCCCCGACGGAAATGAGAGCGCACACAACTCCTGCGACTTTGACGCGGCGACGCTCTTCGGCACGCAAATCGAGCAACATGATGACGAAGAGGAACAACACCATCACGGCGCCGGCATAAATGAGCACTTGCACTGCCGCCAGAAAAAATGCCTGCAGAAGGACGAACAGACCGGCCAGCGAGCCTATCGTCAGCACCAGAAACATGGCGCTCGTGACCGGATTGCGACTGAACGGGTTGGCAATCACCAGAAAGCCGCATACCAGCGTCAGAAATGCGAAGATGTAGAACAGGAAATCGCTCATTGGAGAATTCCCGAAATCCGAAATCCGAAATTCAAAGGAAGCTCGAATGCCAAAGCCAGAAATTCGAAAGCGCCGATTGGTGTTCGGAATTCGATTTTCGGATTTCTTTCGATTTTCGGCTTTCGGTTTTCGGGTTTCATCACGGCGCGACTCCTTGCGCCTTCGCTTCTTCTGCCTTCTGCTGCCACTTTCTGATCTGGTCCTGATGGACGCCACCCAACGCTAGGAGCTTTTCCTTATCGTAAATCAGCTCTTCTCTGCTGGTGCCGGTTAGCGAGTAGTCTTTCATCAGGAAAATTGCTTCTTCAGGACAAACCTCCTGACAAAAGCCGCAAAAGATGCACCGCAGCATATCGATTTCGAACTCTCGCGGCGCCTTCTCCTCGTTGCCGGCCTCCGGCGTGCCGCCCGGCCCAGGAGGTGTGATGCGGATGGCCTTAGGCGGGCAAACAAACTCGCACAACTGGCACGAAACACACTTAATCCGACCCGCCTGATCCGCCACCAAGTATGGCGCGCCACGAAAACCTTCGGGCACGACCCATTTCTCTTCGGGGTACTGCAACGTGACTTTCTTATTTAGAAAGTGGCGCAGCGTGACCTTGAACCCACCGATGATGGCCGGCAAGTAAAGACGTTCCCAGAGATTCAGTTTCTTGCGTTCGATCAGCATCGGGGATCACTCAGCTTCGGAGCCACAGTACGACTGCGGTAGCCACGATATTCGCCAGCGCCAGCGGTATAAATCGTCGCCAGCCCAGATCCATCAACTGATCGTAGCGGAAACGAGGCCACATCCAGCGCACCCACATAATCATAAACTCCACAAAAAGCATCTTGGCCAGAAAAATGCCGATGTGAACCACACCGGTCTCCAGCGTCGTTGCCGGCTGGTCGAGTCCGGCAATCGGCAGCGTCCAGCCCCCCAGGAAAAGAGTCACCAGCAGCGCCGAAGCCGCGGTCATCGCGGCATATTCACCCAAAAAGAACAGGGCAAATTTCATCGAGCTGTACTCGACGTTGTAACCGCCGGCCAATTCCTGCTCAGACTCCGGCAGATCGAAAGGCAAACGGTTGGTCTCGGCAAACAGTGCGGCCAAAAAGATCGCAAAGGACACCGGTTGTTTGAAGATCAACCAATGGAACCAGCCGCCGCTTTGGTATTCGACCACTTGACCCAGCCTCAACCCACCCACGATGAGAAAAAGCGGAACGACCGACATGCCCATCGCGATTTCATACGAAATCATCTGCGCGCTGGAACGAATGCCGCCTAGGAAAGGATACTTGGAATTGGCCGCATAACCCGCCAGCACGATCCCATAGACCGCAAGCGAAACGATCCCGAAAGTGTAGAGGATGCCGACGTTCAGGTCCGCAATAACCATCTTTTGACTGCCTAGCCGCGAGCCAAAAGGAATGATGGCTACCGTCAGCAGACTCGGGATCATGACGATGGCGGGCGCCAGCCAGTAATAGGCTTTGCGGACATGGGCGGGTGTAAAGTCTTCTTTCAGCAGGGCCTTGATCGCGTCGGCGAGAGGTTGCAACAGGCCGTAAATTCCGACTCGATTTGGCCCGTGCCGATCCTGAATGGCAGCCGAGAGCTTGCGTTCCGCCCAAATAGCGTATGCCACGATGAACATAAGCACGGCGAAAACCCCGATGATTTTCGCCACGCTGAAAATCAAGAAATGCGTGAAGTCGGGCGGGGAATTGGCTGTGACGATCATATCGGCACAGTCCTTCCGGTATCTCCCAGTCCCGCCCAGGTTAGTCCGCTGAAGGCGCTTACCTCCGTCGCCATCAGGTTGAACGAACCCTCGAGACTGACATAGCCATTTTGGTCGACGATCTGGAAGAGCAACTCGTGCAGGAATTCCCATTCGGGCCGCGCTGCACCAGGCGGCTCGACTGCTTTCATGAATCTCTGAACCCGTCCTTTGTTGTTGGTAAAGCTGCCGTGTTTTTCCGCGGGGGCGCATCCGGGTAAGAGATAATGCGCAAGCTGAGTCGTTTCATTCGGCAAAATATCGCTCACGATCAGCGTTTCCAGTTGGGCCAGAACACCGGCATCGAGGCCGTGCCGGGTCACGTCTTCGCCAAAAACGATCAGCGTTTTGATCCGGCCTTCCCGGATGCCTCGTGCAATCTTCGGCAGATTCGCGCCCATCGGCTCGGCGGCGACGCCCAGCAACAGCGCGCCCGCACTGTTCGTGTTGCGGTCCGCACTCAACAGCAATTTGTCGGCTTCACCCCGCCGGGGGACCGAATCAGTCAACGCGCCAAATTTCCGGGCGAGCTTCGACAGCAGGTACAGCTCCTCATTGGTTTGACGGGCTGAGGCGATGATGGCGATTGAGCCTGCCGCAACCTGCTTGAGTTTTTCCGAGACCGCGTTCAACGTCTCCGCCCATGTAGAAACCCGAGTTCGGCCTTCGGATTTCGGTCCCCGAACTTCCATCAGCCTGTCCTTCCGTCCAATCCACTTGTAATTGAGCCGTCCGTAATCACACATCCAACAGGAGTTGACAGCATCATTCTCACGCGGCTCAAAGCGATAGATTTTGTCTTCGCGCGAGCCGATCGTGATGTTGCAACCCGTTGCGCAACTGGCGCAGATGCTTTTCGTTTCCTTTAGGAACCAAACGCGCATCTGGAATCGGAAGTCTTTCGATGTAAGCGCCCCCACCGGGCAAATATCCACAGTATTGAGCGTGTAATTGTTATCGAAGGCTTTACCCGGATACGCTGTGAGCGTGCTGTGACCGCCCCGGTTGACGATTCCAAGCGCGTCGTCACCGGCGATGTCTTTCGTGAACCGGATGCAGCGCGAGCACAAAATGCACCGCTCGTCATCCAGCATAATGCGCGGGCCCAGCTCCACTCGCTTGGGTTTGTGCACCTTGGATTCAACAAAGCGGCTCTCGGACTGACCGTAGTCCACAGAATATTCCTGCAATTTGCACTCGCCGGCCTGATCGCAAATCGGGCAATCCAGTGGATGGTTGATCATCAGGAACTCGAGCACGCCTTCGCGCATCTGCTTTACCGCGGGCGTCTGGGTGTAAATCTCCATCCCGGGCGAAATCGGTGTGGCGCAGGCTATGGCGGGACGCGGCGACTTCGTGATCTTCGTGGTCCCGTCAGGGTTCAGGATCGGTTTCCGATCCAGGCCGATCGCGGGGGTGCCAAACTCAACAAGGCACATGCGGCAGTTGCCCGCCACTGGCAGCTTGGGATGATAGCAATAATGCGGCACATCCACCTCGGCCAGAGCGCAGGCCTGGATCATGGTGGTGGGCAGGGGTTTTCCCGAAATCGGATCGAGAGACGTCCTCGCAACTTCGAGTTCTCGACCATCCACTCTCACCCGGACCCTTTCAACCGCAACTCCGGATGGTGACACTTGTGTTTGCGTGGCGTTCATCCAACCCTCAGCGTTCAGACCTGTGCCTGGATGGCGAAACCTTCCTCGGGCACCGATTCATGAATTTCTTCTCGCCGCTTTGCCTCATCGGCAATTCCTCTGGCGATAAATTCATCCTTAAACTTTGCGACAAAGCTTTGCACCGGCCAGGCGCAAGCCTCGCCGAAGGCGCAGATCGTGCGTCCGCCAGGGATGTTGTCGGCGATCTTAATCAAATAGTCCGCATCCTGCCTGCGGCCCTGGCCATGAGTCAGGCGATGGAGGGCCTTGGACATCCACAGTGAGCCCTCGCGGCACGGAGTGCATTGCCCGCAGCTCTCGTGCGCATAAAATTCTGCAATGTTCGACAGCGCTTCGATGATATCCGCCGAATCATCCAGCACGATGATCGCGCCGGAGCCGGACATGCTGCCGGCGGCGACGAGCGAATCGAAGTCGTAGGGCAAATCGAGCATGTCCACCACCTGCTCGGCCTCTTTGCCGTCCGGCCCTCGACGTCGGAGCCTGAACTTCTCACCTGCTTTGAAAACCTTTGCCGAAGAGCCCCCGGGAATCACTGCTTTTAGTGCACGCCCGTCTCGCAACCCGCCCCCAAACGCGGGATCATGGATGAGCTGGCCGATGGTTACTTTGCCGACTTCAACCTCGTAGTATCCCGGCCGTTTGATGTGGCCGCTGAGGCTGACGATTCGCGTGCCGGTGTTATTCGGCGTGCCAAGCCTCGCATAGGCCGCACCTCCCATCGCCACGATGTGCTTGACGGCGCAGAGAGTCTCGACGTTGTTGACGATGGTCGGGCACATGTACAGACCCAGCACGGCCGGAAAGTAAGGGGGTTTAATACGGGGATAGGCACGCTTGCCTTCAAGCGATTCGATCAGGCCGGTTTCCTCGCCGCAAATGTAGGCGCCGGCGCCGCGGTGGATCCAGATGTCCAGGTCATAGCTGCTCCCGAGAATCTTTTTGCCCAGGAAATTTTTTTCGCGGGCCTCTTCCAGCGCGCGCTGCAGGATTTTCGCCCCCGCGACGAACTCGCCGCGAATGTAGATGTAAGCAAGATGCACCTCATTGGCATAACAAGCGATGATCGTGCCCTCAAGCAGTTGATGCGGATCTTTGTAGATAATCTGGCGGTCTTTGAACGTTCCTGGCTCCGATTCATCGGCGTTGCAGATCAGGTAAATCGGTTTGCCGCTCTTTCGATCCACAAAGGACCACTTTAAGCCGCAAGAAAATCCTGCTCCACCGCGGCCGCGCAGGCCCGAAATCCTGACCTCCTCGCGCAACTGCTCCGGAGCGCTCAAAACTTTGCCATCCGGCAGCGGCCGAGGTGGCAGGGTCAGGGCCTTTTTCAACGCCTCGTAACCGCCATGGCGCAGATAGCATTCGATGTCGGGCGTGTAACCCGGTTCGTCAGCGTATTTCAATATTTGCTTGTAGTCCTGGGCCATGGGTACAGCGCTAATTTGTTGGCCCGTTGAATCGATGGATCGTTTAGTAAGGTCAGACGCATCGCCTGTTTACTTATCGATTCAACGATTCAGCGTTTCAACGATTCAACGGCTCAACACTTCAGCGTTCGATGTTCTTTGAACCTGTAACACGCCTTGACTCCAAAACTGGAGCGGTTAATTTTACAAGCGCACGTTTGCCCGATGGTGTAACGGTAGCACAGCAGACTCTGGATCTGTTTGTCATGGTTC
>CAYUPI010000055.1:0-37110 GCA_964446585.1 uncultured Verrucomicrobiota bacterium | reverse complement strand
TGGGACGAGCTTTGGGTCAGCACTTAAGATGGTGGTGGTATCAAGATGCGCTCCGTCGGAGGGAGATTTGTTAGGGTAATGCTTATGGACGGCTCGTCCACGCATGGCAGGAGTGTTTGGGTTGGGCGCAGGGGACTGTTGCACTGCGCGGCGTCCCGGCTTGTGGTTTGGCTTCGAGGCCATATCCTGCGCCGTGATGCAGAGTCGTTTCATTTGGGGTTTGGCGCTTTCGCTGCCGGTACTGGCAACGCTGCCAGCACGCGCCGCGGAGCGGAAGTTCGATTTCAGCGAGGTGCGCGAAGGCCAGACTCCGCCTGGGTTCCGGAGCGCTGTGACCGGGCAGGGCAAGCCTGGCGAGTGGAAAATGATCCTGGACGAGACGCCGTCCGCCATTCCTCCGCGGACCGAGCAGGCGCGCGCGGTCAGCAAAAAGCCGGTGCTGGCGCAACTGGCCGGGGACCCGACTGACGAACATTTCCCGTTGTTGATTTTTGAAGATGAAGTTTTCGCCGACTTCACTCTGACTACACGTTTCAAGACCGTTAGCGGTCAAAAGGAACAGATGGCGGGCGTGGCGTTTCGGATTCAAAATGAGACGAACTACTACGTCGTGCGCGCCAGCTCGCGCGGCAACACGTTCCGTTTTTACAAGATCGTCAACGGCCAGCGCAGCGCGCCGATAGGGCCGGAGGCGACTATTCCGGCGGGCGTATGGCATGAATTGACCGTTGAATGCAAAGCGAATCAAATCCGCTGCTTACTCAATGGCCAGGAGCTGATCCCGCTGCTGACGGACAATTCGTTTGCGCGGGGCAAGATCGGATTTTGGACGAAGTCGGATTCAGTCAGCTATTTCACGGACACGAGAATCGTTTACACGCGGCGCGAGACGCCCGCGCAAACGCTCGTGCGCGATTTGGGGATGAAGTATCCTCGCCTGCTCGCCTTGAAAGTGTATGTGCCGGGTACCGAGCCGCAGACAACCCGTGTCGTGGGCAGTCTGGCCGAAAAAGACCTCGGCCAACCCGGCTCGAAAACCGAGCAGGCAGTGATCGGCCAGGGGGAGGTTTATTACGGAAAAGAGAAGGACTCGGTTTCGGTGATTATGCCCGTGCGCGACCGGAACGGCGACGTGATCGCCGCCGCCCGCGTCGTCATGAAACCCTTCCCCGGCCAGACGGAGCAGAATGCCATCGCCCGCGCGATGCCGATCGTTAAGCAGATGCAGGCGCACGTGCAGACTATGCAGGATTTGGTGGATTGATTCCCCACAACGAGGCCAACGACGGCCCGATAAGACAGCGTTTCCAGTCCCACCGCTAACTGCCATCCCGAAGCTGACTCAGGGAACCTTCGAGGGGGTCAGAGACTCTCATTTTTGAGACGCGCGTTAAAAAACGGGACAATTTCCACCATAAACACCGCTTTTTCACCGAGGGGCCAAATATGGGCGAGCTTTATGCTCTATCAGAGGTATGAAACAGGGTGTCTTTATTGAGAGAGATGGTGTGCTGAACCTGGTGCGGGTCGAAAGGCAGCATCAGGTAGGTCCCTTGTCGCTTGAGGAAATGCGCGTCAACACAGTGGCGGTTCCGCTGGTGGCTAAGTTAAAGGCGGCGGGCCTGGTGCTGATCGGGACTACGAACCAGCCCGGGCTGTCGCGCGGCTATCAAAACCGCCGGGAGCTGGATCGGATGCACGACTTATTGCGCAAGACCTTTGACCTGGACGACCTGCTGGTGTGCCCGCACGACGAAACAGATCGGTGTCCCTGTCGCAAACCCAACCCCGGACTGCTCGTCGAGGCCGCGTTCAAATGGAAACTGGACCTGGATCGCTCGTTCGTGATCAGCGACAAGTGGCAGGACGCCGAAGCGGCCCGGACAGCGGGCTGCACGTCGCTGCTGATCGACTCGCCGTGGGTGCGAAAGGTGCACCGCGATTTTGTGCTGCCTGATCTGGGAGCGGTGGTGGAGAAAATCCTTCGCATCAAGAGCACCGGCCGGGTAATGGCGGCTTGAGAGCCCCTAATCGGCCGGCTCAGGGTGCGGACTTCGGCTCCGGTGCGGGTGCCGTGGCCGGCTTGGCTGGGGGCAGGTCCATGGCCGTGAGGCGGCGCGAACCACCGGTCACTGAAATTTTTCCGTCTTGATCCACGTGCAGCCGCGGGCGCGAAGCGGAGTAATCATAGGTTTCGCGCGCCAGGAGCTCGCCGTCCGGGTTGAAAACCGTGTAGCTATAAGAGTGCGGCCCATTGGCGTACAGCACGTGCAAATCGCTGCCCTTGTCCACTTGTCCCTCTGGCCGGCTGAATGAAACCAACGGGCCGATGGGCAAGACGCGGAAAGATCGGGTCTCGGAAGCATCGGTCACTCGCAGGTAGAGCCGGAGCTGGCCTCTGAGGTAATTGGCCTGTTGGAGAATGTATTTGCGAACCTCCGGTGAGGAATTGGTCGCGCCCGGGGCGGCCGGCACGCCGAATTCCTGTTCCCACAAGTTCGCGCCGTGAATGATATCAAAGCCTTTTGCCGGACTGCTGAATTCGCGATCCCAGGCTCCAATCTTCACCGTGGCTGTGGCCGAATAGCGCGCAGGTTGGGACAAAGTAAAATAAGGCGCCAGGTCCACGCGTCGGGTCGCTACTTTCGATGACTCCAGATCGAACTCTCCCGCCACGGGGACATCAGCCACTTTGGCCACGACAAACCCGCCGCGCGACTCCACCGAAAAAGTCAGCCAATCCTTTTCGGCGCCCAGATGCAGCTTTTGGCCGGAGCGGTTGGTAATACGCACGGCGGCGGGAATCGATTCCGCCGGCAGGAACTGGTCCTGGGGTAGCGTGACCTCGACTGTCACTTGCGCGCGCGCCGGGGAAAGCCATGCCGCGGCCAGCGCCAGCGATAGGCAGAGCTTTTTCATTGTGATAGTTTATTTCGGCCGTCGGACCTTGCAAGGCGCAAAACGAGGCGCAAAACGAGGGCGTAATCTCCAACCACCAAGTTCCAAGCTCCAGAGAAAAATCAAGCCTCAACCTCCAAAAATACCGCGACGCGCATGAACTTCTGGTCGTAGAATTAGGTGTTTGGGTTTTGAAGTTTCTCTGGAGCTTGGACCTTGGAGCTTGGAGTTTTAGGCCGTTCCGCCAGCCGTCGCTGCACTGCTTCCGCCACTGTGTCCGGCGAGATGGCCCGGAGGCATTCCATCTCCTTGAAGTACACGCAACGAGACCGCAAGCAGGGCTCGCAGGGCAGCGTCAATTGCAGGACATTGTGGAGCTGCCCGTAGGGGCCGGTGCGCCGTGGTTCGGTGGGGCCGAACAGCGCAACCAGCGGCTTGTTGAGCGCCGCAGCGATGTGCATGGGCCCGGTATCGTTGGTAACCATCACTTCACCCAGGCAAATCCACTCCACCAATTCCGGCAGGGAAAGCTGGCCGGTCAAGTCCAGGCAACGTTGGGATTCGGCGCTGGCAATCAATTGGCCGAGGGATTGATCGTCCTTGGCGCCGAGGATCGCGAACCGCAAGTCCGGATGTATGGCGGACATCAGACGGACCAGGCTGGCGAAGTGCTCCACAGGCCAGCGCTTGTTCTGCCAGCGCGCACCCGGCTGCAGGATGAGCCAACGGGCTCCACGGATCGGCCATTTTTGGTGAATGGCGGCAGCGACCTCTGGCCGAGAAGGCAGCCACTCGAAGCATTCGCCGGGGCGAAGCGGAGAACTCCACCTTGCCACGTTTCCACTGCCGTCAACTTTCAGACCCGGGGTTGTTCGCCCCGGTCCCTTGAGTCCCAGGAGCGGCAGGACCTGCAGATACCAGTCCACGGCGTGCGTATGAAAGGAGGGGCGCGGAACGATCCGATCGTAGAATCCCCGGGCGCCTTCCCGCGGTTCGTCCAGGCCGATGGTCAGCTTTCCATTCGCCAGCCAGGCGACAGCGCCACTGCGAGCCAGGCTTTGCAAGTCGATGACCCAATCGAAAGACTGCTCGCGCATCCAACGGATGCTGCGCCAGCGTTCAGGCCAGCGCGACGGGGCGGCCCAGCCCCGGCGCTCGAACCGCACAACACCGGCAAGGTGCGGGTCGCCTTCTAATAACGGAGCGAACGAGGATTGCACCCACCAATAGATTTCGCTGGCTGGAAAGTGGCGTTTGAGCAGGCGGAGCACGGGCAACGCCTGCACAACGTCCCCGAGCGAACTGGGTTTCAGAAGGAGGATTTTCACACGGGCACTGACAAGGTCCTCTTGGGCGTAGCCGCTGACGTCAGTCGGCGCTGTATTTTTTGGCAGCCGGCGGCCGAAACGGGAGGTTTCGATGGTAGCTATTTTGCGCCGACTGACGTCGGCGGCTACTTCCCCAGCGCCAGCCGTTCGGCCAGGCGCGGCGGCAGGCCGGCATCGAGAATTTTCTTCTGCGCGGCCGCGATATCATAGTCCAAACGCCGCAACTCGATGGTCCCCTCGTCCATGTCGAACACTACATAGGCCGCCTTGGGATTGTTGTCGCGCGGCTGGCCGACGGCGCCGACGTTGACGAAATATTTCTTGCCCGTCTCGATCTTGAATTTCGAGTACGTGCCGCCGCGGACCAGGCTGTCGCGGATAAACGCCACCGGCACGTGCGTGTGCCCGAAGAAACAAACCGAAGTGTTCTGATATGTGAAACTGGCGGCGGCGGCGAGCTTGTCGAAGACATAACCCCAGCGCTGCGGTCCGTCGAGAGTGGCGTGAACGATAGTGAAGCTGGTGACCATGCGCACGTATTTGAGCTCACGCAGCCACTGGCGGTCGTCGGCAGTGAGGTGCCGGCGGGTCCAATTGACTGCTTCGGCCGCGGCGGGATTGAACCCGTCCAACGGCCCGTCTGAGGAGCAGTATTCATCGTGGTTACCTTTGACCACGGGGATATTCATCGAACGGACGATTTCCAGGCATTCCTTGGGGTTCGCATTATAGCCGACAACATCGCCGAGACAGGCAATGTGGGTGCATTTCTGCTGTTTGATGTCGTCCAACACCACCTGGAAGGCCTCGAGATTGGCGTGAATATCCGCTATGATGGCGTACTTCATGGACGCTATGCTACGATTTCAAACCCGCGGAACTCATTAACGGCTTCGTCCCAGCACAACTCTTCCTTCTGGATAAAATGTTCCAGACCGGACTCGAGAATGCCCTTTTGGAAGGCAGCCAGTTCATCCTGGTTGCCCTCGGCAATCAGCTCCACTCGGCCATCGGACAAATTGCGCACGGTACCGGTCACTTCGAAACCGCTGGCGAGCCTTCGCACCGCATAGCGGAACCCGACGCCTTGCACCCGGCCCGAATATAACACCTGCATTCGTTTGCGATTCACAGCGCTACCCTCGTGCGACAATGTGCCACAATTGGCTGGGTCCCGGGAGGAAAATTCACCTCGCCGCCGCTGGCAACCGCAGGGATAAAGCCACACCACAGCAGTGTGCGCAAATGAATTCTTAAATCGAGTTCATCCGCCGCGGCGTCGCTGGGCGCGGCGTTTGGCTTCGAGCAGGCGGCTGGTTGTGCTGGGAGCCGGTTCGCCGGAAGGCTCGGGCGGTTCGCGCCCTGTGGTAGAGGGAAGGTCACGTGGCGCAGCTTCCGGTTCGCTTCCCGGCAAAGGGGCGGTGGGCACGCCTCGCGGCCTGAACAAATCGGGCCGTGGCTCGAGCGGCGGAGCGGTTTGACGGGCGCGGACTGCTTCCCGACGCGCGAGGAGAGCCGCTAATGACTCTTCGGCCTCAACCGGACGCGGCGGCGCTTGCCAGAAGAGCAACCATCGCCGCAATGTCTGCGTTGCGCGCAGCCACTCCTCGCGGTCCATCTGAATGCGGCGTAGGCCCACGTCGAGAGTGAATAGGATGACGGCAAATTTCAGCAGCCATTCCCAAAGATCGCGCGGCTGAAACGTTTTCTGGCGCTCGTGCAGAAATGGATTGACGAGCAAAGGCCCGGGCTCGAGGAGCTTGCCGTTGCCGCTCTCGGCGATGCGGCGAAGCAAATTGAGGTTGGGCTCCGGCGCATTGAATTCGGGAGAATAATTGACGCTGGCACCAACCACTTGCGAACCCCGTACGCGGCCCTCCTTCACGTCCATCAGATTCAGCAGATAGGAGCCGACTTCTTTGGTTGGGAAATGCGCTTCATAATGCCCCGGACCGGTTTGTTCCAGACGCACAGTCTGCCGCTCGCCTTTGGGGCTGACGACAATGGTCTGCAGGTTCAGAAAATTCTGATAATTGCCCTGCTCATCAAGGGCCTCCACGTTGATCAATCCCTCGCCCTTGTCCACTGTCACCTCGGTCGTGAAATCCGCGTTCTCGATCCGCCGCAGGCTCCATTGGCCAATCTGCGACCAGAACTGCCGGTACTTTTCCCAGTTCAGCCAGATTTTGGCCCAGCGCGGCTTCGCATCCGAAGTGAAGGCGACGGCGCGCCCCAACCCATACTGCCAGTGGGCCAGCAACGGGTCTCCTTTGTCTGTCCAAAGCGGGGTTTCGGCCCGGGCCTTGGGTGTCGTGGCGACATAACCGAGCAGGGAAGGGTATTCGCTGGCGTTGATACCGCGCACGACCTCGCTCATGGCGCGGACCTGAGGCTTGAAAGGCTCCTCGTAAATGGCGGATTTCAGGATAACCGCCGTTTCTTTGATGAAAATTTGCGGCAGGTCGCTGGGGGAAGTCACGTTATAGAAGCGGCCTTTACCCTGGGCGGCCATCCACTCCATCGTTTCGGTGCCAGCATGGCCTGAGATCAGGACAGTGCTAACGGTGATGCGGTCGCCGACGATGGCCTGCATCAGTTGCTGGGAGGGCGCGCCGGGATCGCCGTCGCTGAACACGATGATGTGCTTGAGGTTGGAGGTGGATTTCTTGAGCCCGTCGTGAGCCATCTCCATGATGTGTTGAAAGCTGCCCAGATCGCCCTGGTTCATGCCGGCGATTTGCTGCGCCAGGCCCTTTTTGTTGCCGACTTTCTGTAGCTCGAACACCCAACGCTCGGTCCCGTCCCACAACAACACTCCCATTTCATCCGACGGCCCGAGAGCGGCCAGCACGCCCTGTGCGCAATCTCGAGCGACCTGATTGCCATTGGCGAACTCCATGCCGTGCATGATCAGCACCACTGCGCCACTGGGAAGGACCTTCTTGCTGTCGAGTTCCATGCTCACCGGCAGCGTGGACTCCAGCGGAGTACCGCGATAACCACCGGCGGCGTACGCCTGGTCCCCGCCCACGCACACGAGGCCCACGCCGAAATCGCGAACAGCGCTCTCGAGTAATTTCTGCCGTTCGCTGCCCAGGTCACCGGCGGCCAGGTTGCTGATAAAAATCGCGTCATAACTTTGCATCTCGGCCAGCATGCCGGGAAAGTCCTTGACGCTGGCATGTTGAATTTCCAGGCGGGAAGACTGAAGCGCGCTCGCGAGTTGCTTGTCTTCCTCGAGATCGGAGGAGACCAGCAACAATCGCGGATCGCCGCGAACGCTGGTGAAACCGGAGGCGCGGTTGTTCTGCGGCAGGGGATCACCCGGCGCATCCACGCGGACATCGTAGCTGTAAAAACCCGGCTCGGGCAGCGTTTGCGGAAAGGTGAATAGGTTTTTTCCCGCCGACAGCTCCACTTTCTGCTCTCCGAGAAACTGCTCGTTTCGATACAGCCGGACGGTGGCTTCCTGGGCCTGGTCGGCCTGAACAAAAATTTTGACTTCAAAGGCCTGTCCTTTTTTGAGCCGGGGCGGGACCTGAACTTTCTGTACTGAGACATCATTGGCGCGAGTGACGCCGAGCGGTACCACGTCCACCGATACGCCCAGGTTCCTGGCAGCCAACACGGCGCTCATGGCGTCGCCGACGTTTTCGTTGCCGTCGCTCAGGAGCACCAGCCGTTTCTGACCGGTCTCGGGAAAGGCTGCGGTCCCCAGCCTTATGGCCGCCGCCAGATCTGTCCGCTCGGTGCCGACGACGGCTTGGATTTTCTGCACGTCCACCGCCGCGTTGGGCGCGGACTCGATGCTGGCCTCGCTGCCGAAGACGATGACGCCCGCCTTATCCGTCAGTTTTTTCTGCCTGGCAGTCTTGTTCACGAACTCCCGGGCGAATTCCTGTTGGGGAGAAGGCACGCTGTCGGACCGGTCCAACACGAAGAACACGTTCATGCCCTCGACCGGATGCAGCCATTGCAAGCCGGCAATGGCGAACACCAGGGCGATTACGACCAGAACCCGCACCGCCAGGGCCAGTGCGCGCCGCACGCCTCCGATCTGCACATCGCTTTTCCACGCGAACCCAAACACCCACGCCAGCGCGGGAACCAGCAGCAGCAGATAGAGGGGATGAGTGAATTGAAAGCGCATAGGACCTTAAGGCCGAGCTAGAAAAGGAAAGTCCAAGCTCCAACATCCAAGCTCCAGAGAAGCATCAAGCTCCAATATCTGTTTTATTGCGGCTATCCGATCCAATTTGGAGTTTAGAATTTGGAGCTTCTTTGGAGCTTGGATGTTGGATTTTGGAGCTTCGGCCCAAGCAACATTGGAATTCACCTCCTTGGTGATGCTTTGCCTTCGAATCAGTTTCTGCACGCGGTGATTCTGCGAATCCGCCACGTACAGATTTCCGGCGGAATCCAGCGCAACTCCCCAGGGATTGTTGAACCGGCCCGGCGCTGTGCCCGGGCCGCCCAGGATCTCGATCGGTTGATCGGTTGCGTCGAATACCTGAATTCGGCTGTTGCCGAATTCGCACACATATTGCCGGCCCGCAGCATCGACACAAATATCGTAGGGATAGC
The DNA here is from genome assembly GCA_964446585.1 of uncultured Verrucomicrobiota bacterium. GTDB lineage: Bacteria > Verrucomicrobiota > Verrucomicrobiia > Limisphaerales > UBA8199 > CAYUPI01. Next base: position 28,300 of record CAYUPI010000055.1, on the reverse strand, counting down.
TTAGCTCACCTTTGCCCGTGCCGGCCTTGCCGTAGGCGCGGATGAACTGGCCGTCGCCGGTGAAGATCTGAATGCGATGATTGCACGAGTCGGCGACATAAACCCGGTCCTGGGAATCAATGCACAGTCCTTCCGGACGATTGAATTCGCCCGGGCCGGTGCCGGAGTGGCCAAAGCTGCTTAAGAAAGTGAAGGTTGGGGCCGGGTTGCCGACGGAGGCTGTTCCCGACGCACGCCTGAACCGCTGCACGCGCTCCATCGCCCCATACTCGCTCACGTAAATATCGCCGCGCGAATTGACCGCCACAGCCCGAGGCAGCATGAACTGTCCGGCATTGGTTCCCTTTTGGCCCCATTGCGCGCTCAGGTTGCCTTCGGGAGAGAAATGGTTGACCCGCTGGTAATGCGGTTCCACGACAATGATATTGCCCGCGCGATCCCAACCCATGCCTTTGGGCTTGCCGAGATCGGTTTGCGGCATTTGCCAGGACCGCAGGAAAGCGCCGTCCGGAGAAAATTTTTGCAGTCGACCGGTCATGTCCACCACATACAGGTTGTCCTGATTATCCACGGCCACTGAGCGAGTCTTATTGAGCTCGCCCAGGCCGACTCCGCGTGAGCCGATGATCTGGACGCGGCTGAAGATGCGGCTGCTTAGAGGAGTCTCGTCGGAGGCGGATGGAGGTGTGCAGCCGGCGAAAGGAAGTGCGGCCAGGGTGATGAGGGTGACACGTGATGCGTGATGCGTGACGTGTGAAACGTAAGGTGCGAGGATGGGGCGTAAGCAACGGAGGGCCGACCAAATTAAGAGAGGCGCCAGGGCTAAACCGAGCAACGCCAAGCAGAGCGCGTTGACTTGCGCGTTGTGGCCGTAATGCAACAGGTTGAAGATTCGCAGGGCGAGCGTTTCGCCTCCTGGTGGCACGACGAGAATCATCGACTCGACATCCCACAAGCATAGGAGAAAAATGATGTACCAGGCAGCCGCCATTTGCGGCGCGATTTGCGGCCACTGCACGTAGCGGAACATTTGGACGGGAGTCGCGCCATTCAAGCGGGCGTCATCAGCCAGGTCGGCGTCAAGAGTCTGGAACGCATGACGGAGGCTGTACCGGCCCAAAGCGAAGTAACGAATGACAAACGCCAAAATCACGATGCCGGCGCTCGCATAAAACGCCGCCGACCACGGGTGATTGAACACTTGAACAAGCCCGACGCCGAGCAAGACACCCGGGACTAAGAACGCGAGCCAAGCCAGCGCGTCGATCATCACGCCGAGCGCGCCTCTAAGCATTGTAGGAGTCGACGTGAGGAGGCTCTGATCGATTTTGGATTTTGGATTTTGGATTTTGGATTTTCCGACCAGGGCCTCCTCACGTCGGCTCCTACAATTCGACCGGGAGCGGCCGAGGGACGAGAAGCTGAGCGCTCTGGCGAGAGCCAGTGTCAGGATGAATGTTGCCGGCATGCTTGCGTAGAAGAAGGAGTTCCAACAAGCGCTCCAGCCTGCGGCAAGGGCCCCGGGCAGCTCAGTCCACGTGCGCCGGGTCGAAACAAGCTGCGCCAGCGGCAAGCCGACCGAAAGCACGCAAAGTACGACGGCGAAGGCGCCGCAGCACCAGACCCAACCTCGGCCGAGCTGACGGCGGAACAGCTCGGGCGCGAGAGTTCCGCTGAGATGGGGCCAAGGAAACTCCCGTCGGCTGAACCACGCTACCAGGAGCAACGGCGCGAGTAACATCGGCCAACTCAGCCGCAGCGCCCCTAACGAATCGAACGTAGTGTTGAAGCGCACCCACAACTCGGCCGGGAAAACTTTCACCTGCAGGATGGCCGGCACGGCAAAATTATTTAGCGCGAGGACGAACGTCAGCACGGTGGCTTGTCCAAGTGATGTGCGGGCCAGCGGAAAAAGCAGTGCCCGAATCAGCATGCCGCCGCTCATAGCCGAGTCACTTTCCAGTTGCGCCTGTTCCAGCCGGCGCCAGGCGGACCAGGCGGCAAGCATGGGAATCGGCCATAGCATGAGACTCAAAATCAACACGGCGCCGCCAAGTGAGAAAATGTTGAGCGGGAGCCAATGACGCAACACGCCTGTATTTCCCAACAGATCGAGCCAGCAGTTCGTGACGAGAAATGGCGGCAGGGCCAGTGGGAGGAGCGCCACTGCCAACGCGCGCATTCGCCAGCCTTTGCCCAGCCCCGCCAGCCAGAGCGCCGCGAGGAAACCAAGACTTACGGACACCAGTGCGGTCAGGCCGCTGACGAGCAGGCTGTTCTTGAGCAGGAGCCAGTTCATCGCAGGAAGATCTGATTGAGTTTCTCGGTTGTGCCCGGCAGATCGTTCAGCAACCGAGGCCAATCCACGCGGAGCGTGGTACCGATCACTGCACTCAGGGAGCCACTTTCCAACGCGCTAGCCGACACCAGCCGTTCGATTACTTCGCGGCTTTGCAGGTAAACAAACAGGCGTTGGCCAGCCTGGCCATGGGGCGCGCGCCGAGTCACCGCGACTGTATTGGGGATCAGGAGCGACTCCTCTCCCAGCGGGCATGCCAGGACCGGCAAGCCTTCACGGCGTCCGTCGTCGATGTCATCCGAATCGGTCAGGCCGACCCATGCCTCAGCCCGGCCGACGAGCTTCACGACCACGGAATTGCCATCCACCAGAAACGGCTGGTTCGCCGCGAGCGCGCGGCACCAGGCTTCCCAGGACGCTTCGCCCCATTGCTGCCGGAGCGCATGAAAGTGCGTCGCGGTCGTGCCGAATTGCGGGTAGGCCAGCGCCACCTTCTTGCGCCAGGCTGCGTTCGTCAGCTCGATCAATGATCGGGGGGCCGAGCCGAGCGATAGGTGGTTGGTGTTGATAACGATTCGTCGGCTGCGCTGACCGAAAGCGGTCCAACCGTTCGTCTCCCGGAAAACACTTTGGGCCGCGAGCTGGCGCGTGCGCATCTCTTCGTTGGCCCAAAACACGTCGGCTTGCGGGTGATTGCGCTCCGCGAGGAGACGGTTGGCCAGACCCACTGTCTTCACCGCTTCGCTGTCATAGACCGCGCCAACTTTGATTCCGGTTTGCTCCTCGAAGTCCTTGAGGATCGGTTCGGCATAAACCTGGTCTTGCGCGCAATAGACGACGACTCGGTTCTCCTTGCTGATACGCGTGGGGAAGATCAATGACAGCAGCCAGACTGTCACGAGTGCCACCGCTGGAATCACCCACCACCATGTTTGAGCGACTACTTCGTGCCGTCCGAACTCATCCTTCGGCCAATTGCGGTCTTTCGAGGGTGTTCTATCAGAAGCGTTCATCGCCGGACCCTTTCTGCCCGATTGCCACCGGTGCGCTTGGTGAACCAGACACAACCCAGGAGCGAACGACCCGTCGTCGCTCTCGTGCTTGTCCTCGTCCTCGGTCTTTCGATGCCCTCGATTACGAGAACGAGGACAAGGACGAGAACTGTAGAAAATGTCATACCGTCCTCCGATGGTAGTACCACCACTCCCCGAGTAGCACCAATAGGCCCAGGGCGGCAACGGTGCGCCACAATTCCAGGTTCGTCCTCTGCATCGTCGTCGCGGTCACTTTGGTGTACTTGCCTAACTGCAATTCATCGCGCGGTTTAATATTGCTCTCGGCCGAATCGAGCAGGTCCACGCAAAAAACCACGTCGTTGGTGCCGAGGCGCAGACGGTAAATGCCTTGCTGGTAGGTGTCGCCGAACACGAACTCATTGGCGTTCGGATCGACCTCGAGCGTTTTGGTCGTGCCGCCCGGAAGAATGATGTGCGCGCTTTTCTCGGGATGCGCTAAGGCCATTCGAAATGCCTCGCCGGCTTTGACGAGCAGTTGCCCGCCCTTCGCATTGGCAGGGTTCAGCCACTCGACGGCATTGGCGATGAAAATGGGAAAGGAGACTCGCAACGGCCAGTTGCTCTCCAGGATATCGAAGCCGATCCAGATGATACGCTGTCGCCCGAGCTCGCCTGCGAGCATCAGTGGCGCCTGCGGCGCATCGGCCAGCGACACGGCCCAGCTCGGGGTCTTAGCGGTCAGGCTCTGCATCACCTGCACATTGTCGAATCCTGAGTACCGCAGAAGCGGATGGGCCGCGCGCCAGTCCACAATCGGTGGCGTCTCGGCGCGCGTGACCCCTTGAAGCCAATTCGTGTTCACCACGTGGATGGCCAGCACATTGCCCGCGGGCCACACGGTCGGCGTCACGTCGTCCAGTACTACAAAATCCCAGGCGGCGGCTGCATCTGTCAGATCCGTGGAGGTCGCGAGCACGACATTGGCCACTGCGCGGAATGCTTTTTCCAAGAGCCGGTTTCCACGGGAGACCAAAAGCACTTTGACCGGCTTCGGCAACAGGCTGACGATCGATGCCTGGTTGTCGGCCGCCAGATCATCCTGGCTCGTCAGACGCAACGTGAAGACGCCGTCGCGCGGCTGTGAAGCCACAAAGACATGCGGGGATGTTTCTCCGGCGGGAATTCTTAGCGGGCGTGTTTCCAGCAGCCGGTCGTCCAGCCTCAATTCCACTTCTGTCTCCACATTATTCGTGGAAAAATTGGCGATGCTGGCGTAAATGGCCCGCTGCCGGCTGTCCTCAGGATTCGCGCGCACATCCAGGGCGGTGATGCCGGCGTTGTTAGAACCTTTGCCGACGCGATGATAGATCAGCGGCAGCGCCTTATTCTCGAACTCATTTAGCTCCGGCACAGCGCCGTCGCTGAACAAATGGATCTCGGCGCTGCGCTGATCGCGCACGAGCGACTCGGCCATTCGTAGCGCGGGGACCAGCCGGGTCGGTCCGTCCGAGCACGTGCAAGCCATCAGTGCGCGCCGCAAGGCCGCTTTTTCGCTGGTGGCGGATTGTTTGACTTCGGTGCTGGCGCCCGCTTGCAGGATGACCATCTGATCGGTATCGGCCAGGCTGTCCACCCATTTCAATGCCTCGGCGCGAGCCTTTTCAAATCGGGTCGGACTCTCATCCGTGGCCTGCATTGAAGCGGAGGCGTCGAGGATCACGACACGCAACTGTGCGGGCCGGGCTTGGGTCTTAAAGAACGGCCGAGTGAGAGCCAGCACCGCCAGCGTCAGCAAGACAAGTTGCAGAATCAGCAGCCAATTCTTCCGCAGCCGTTGGAACGGAGCGCTGGCCTGGGTCTCGGCCAGAAATTTCTGCCAGAGCAATGTGCTCGAAACCAGTTTCACGACCCGCTTCCGCTTGAGCAGGTAGAACAGGACCACCACCGGAAGGGCAGCAGCGAAGGCGAAGGCGGCAGGAACGAGAAAGCTCATGTGCGCGGAAAATCCGAAACCCGAAGGCCGAAATCCGAAGAAAACCCGAAGGCCGAAATCTGAACGGGAGACATTGTCCGAATCTCCGAGTTATTCGGACTTCGGATTTCGGATTTCGGATTTGATTTCACGCCCAAACCTCGGCCTGTCTCAACTGCTTAAGGAGGAGTTCCTCCAGCGAGGTGCTGGAGCTGGCTGTGAAATAATTGATCCCGCGGCCCTGGCAGAACTCGCGCAGGCGCTGGAGGAAATTCTGCACCGCTTGCTGGTAGGATTTCATCCGGTACCGGCCGAAGGTGACCTCCTGCATCGCGCCGGTCTCCGAATCCACCAGGCGCAGATCCCCAAAGGCTGTCGGGTTCAGCTCATCCGGCGCGAGGATGTGGACGATGTCCACCTGGAAGCCGCGGCCAAGCAGCGCCGTCAGACCGGATTCGTAGCCGGCGGGATCCAGAAAATCACTCAGCACCAGGGCGAGGCCGGCCTGGCGCGCTTCGAGCGCGCCTCGGCGCAGCGCTTCGTTGAGATTGGCCGGACCGCCGGCGGTCAGAAAGTTGAGATTCTGGAAGAACTGGAGGGCAGACTTTTTGCCGCGCACGGAGCGCAGGGCGCCGCGAGCTGCCCGTTCGACAATGTTGGGCGTCTGGTTAGGCGAGCCTTCGCTGACTTGATTCGGAAAGGGAACAACGCTAACGCGGTCGAAGCCGCAGAGGGCCACGTACCCGACGGCGGCCGCCACTTGCCGGGCGAAATCAAATTTCCGGGGCTCGCCAAATGTCATGGACTCGCTGGCATCCAGAAAGATGCGCACCGGCAGTTCGCGTTCTTCCTCATACAGCTTCAGGAACAAGCGTTCCAGGCGGCCGTACAGGTTCCAGTCGAGATAACGGAAATCGTCGCCCGGAACGTAACTGCGGTAATCGGCAAATTCGACCGATTGTCCCCGCGCGCGGCTGCGACGCTCGCCCCGGAGGGAGCTTTTTGCGCGGCGCGCGGCCAGCAGTTGAAATTGCTCGAGGCGGCGCAGGAGTTCGGGAGTCAGCAGAGAGTTGCTCATACCTTCAAGCTGCCGCCAGGCCTTTCTTGCAAAGGCGCTCGGAAGCTACGCGCTTACCGCCTGCACATCCCGCGGCACGTCTTTAAGTACCTGGGCAATAATGTGGTCGGTCGTGATGCCTTCGGCTTCCGCTTCGAAATTAGGAATCAGCCGATGTCGCAGGGCGCCGTAAGCGACGGCTTCAAGGTCATCGAAACTGACGTTGAACCGGCCTTGAATCAGAGCGCGAACCTTTCCGGCGAGGATCAATGTCTGTCCTCCGCGCGGACTGCTCCCGAACCGCAAATATTGCGTGGCTATCGGCACGGCGGTCTCAGTGCGGGGATGCGTCGCCAGCACCAGCCGCACCGCATAATCTTTCACATGCGAAGCTACCGGGACCTCGCGCACCAGGTTCATTAACGCTTGTAAGGCCTCGCCATTGAGTACCTTTTCGACCTGCACCGGCGCGCCCGTGGTCGTGCGAGCCAGCACTTCGGTCAATTCCTCGGCCGAGGGATAGCCGACCAGGATCTTGAAAAAGAAGCGGTCAAGCTGCGCTTCAGGCAACGGGTAGGTCCCTTCCTGGTCGATCGGGTTTTGCGTGGCCATGACAAAGAATGGCTCGGCCAGCTTTCGCAATTCTCCACCCGCGGTAACCTGGTGTTCCTGCATGGCTTCCAGCAGCGCCGACTGCGTCTTGGGCGTCGCGCGATTGATTTCGTCGGCCAGGATTAAATGGGCGAAAATCGGGCCGCGCTGGAACTGGAACTCACGCCGGCCGCCAGGTGTCTCCATGACGAGGTTGGTGCCCAGGATGTCTGCTGGCATCAGGTCGGGCGTGAACTGAATGCGGTTGAACGATAGGTCCAGCACTTCGCTCAGCGTCCGCACCAGCAGGGTTTTGCCCAGCCCCGGCACTCCTTCGAGCAAAACGTGGCCTCCGGCGAAAAGTGCGATCAAGGTCGCTTCGACGATCGATTCATGGCCCACAATCCTCTTCCCAATCTCGGTTCGCAGGCCGGCGTACGTCTCCCGAAACGATTGGATTCCTTGTTCGGTGTTCATGTTCCTATTTAGACCATTCAACTGGCCCTTGCACACACATTTATTTCTAGCGTTCATCTCGGTGCCGCTTCGATGGCGGTTTCCAGAAGCGCTGAACTTTCTAAGAGGCCGTTCTTCGAAATGAGGCGATTTGCCTGGGTCGCGGATAGTCGTAGACGAATCCAGGATGGTCAATGGCATGACCAGTCGTCGCCGACATTTCCGACTCGGCCGCGTTCAACGATATGACTTCTCCGTAAAAGTACTCCGGTGGCCCGGGGATTCTCCGGGGGCTTTTCCGGGGACAACCCCAATTGTCATGCCTGACATTTGTCGGCATTCTTTGAACCGCAGGTCATGGAGGGGCTGGGTAATAAGGGGGAATGGGCCATGGCCAGGATTCATGCGGAGATAAAGAGTCAACTATGAATAGCGGAACTTCCCGGATGGGGGCCGACCAGCAATGAGCGTCCAGCCAATTAACGGCAGCAAGAAGGACGTTCGTAACGGGAATGGGTCCAGTTCCTCTGGCGCTCTCGAAAAAGGGGCCCTGATGCGCGGGGCTTTGTCCCGAATGATTCAAGGCCTGACACCCAATCCGGCCCTGCAGGAAGATTTGCTGCAGGAAGCGATGGTCCATTTGTGGCTGACCGAAACCCGGCGCCCCGGCCAGACAAAGAGTTGGTACCTGCAGAGTTGCCGGTTTCATCTTCAACATTATCTTAATTCCGGCCGGAGCATCGATTCGGGCAAACGCTGGCGCGCCCAGTTACCCTTCACCGACCATTCTGAGGAGGAAGACTTCACACCCGAGCAGGGGGACTCGGACAACTCGGTGGTGACCAGCGTCAGCGTGCGGGAAATCATGACGCTGCTCGCCTTGCAGCTTTCCCAACAGGAACAAGCCGTCTTGGACTGCCTGGCTGACGGCCTTGGGCCGCGCGAAATTGGCCGAAAGCTCAAGCTCTCTCACACCATGGTTATCCGGCACCGCCGCAAAATCGCCGCACTCCTCACTCGACTCGAGTTGCCCTCGCCGGGGCACGGCCCTTCGCCGCACGCCAACGGCTCAGGACATATCAACGGAAACGGAAAGCACGGCGCTTAACGCGCGCGCCTGTCTTCTCCGCGTCATTGAAGCGTCGTCATACTCTCAGCACAGCTCTCCGCTTAGCGCGCCAATGAGAGCGTCTCGGTAGCGTGAGGCATGGACATTCAGGCGCAACAACCGTGGATTCCAGGCAAGGCTGTAGCAAAAACTCAGACCGCTTAACTCCGGAAGTTCGATCCTGAGAAAGAGATCACTCCTTCCGCCCGGCTCAAGAAACTCCGGCAAAAAAGTAGCAAGGGCTTGTCCGCCTACAGCCGCTCGTGCCTCGAGGAAATTGTTGCAAACCATTGCCGGCTCATGATTCGCTGGAAATCTGAACGCCTGCTGGGGAATCTCTGTGCCAGGCCACGCCAATAGGAGACGCCGCTCCGCGAAGGCACGGCTAGCTTGTCGCTCGGATGCGAACAGAGCTTTGGGCACCCAGAGTTGAAGCCGCCATCGCCGGAGTGCTCTAAGCTGAAGCGGTCGGCTTAGCTCAGACTGCGTCACGATGCAAAAATCCAAGGTCAGTTCGTGCAGCCGCCTTTCGGCATCGGTTGCAGTGACAGTTTCGAGAACGAGCCTGACACTTGGTGACTTCCTCCTTATCTTCGCCAGGGCCGGCAGAAGAAATGACGCGATGAAAGTTGCGTCAGCCCCGATGCGGTAGGTCTGCTGCCCCGAAATGCAGCCGCGCTGAAAATTCGCAAGACCCAAGAGAAAGAACCGCGAAATCCGCGCCAACTCGCGCCCGGCCGCAGTCAATCGCACTCCCCGGCCTTGGCGTTCGGCCAGCGTCGCCTGAAAGAAATCCTCCAGTTCCTTCAGTTGTCGGCTGTACTGACTTTGGCGGACCGGATCACTTTCCGCCGCCCGCACAATGCTGCCGGTGGCGCCGACCTCGACAAGCACCCGTAGCCGATCCAGTGACAAACCCGACTCCGCGAATAAGCGCTCAAACATGACTAAATAGTAATGATATATAAAATAAACACACTATGAAAGCAGTTTCTCGCTGTTAGAGTAGAAGCGGATGACAGACGCCTGTCTGAGGAGCTCGCGAACCGGCGTGACAGCCAGGTCGGGACGGTCTGCGCGAACAAGCAGGAGCTTATGGTAGATCTATTGACAGAAAAAGAAGTGGCCGCCGTGCAGGAAATCCTCATGGAAGAGCTCGACGTGAAGCGGGAACAGCTCACACTCGGGGCATCGCTTGAGGCCGACCTGGGAGCGGACTCGCTGACGAAAGTGGAGATCGTGATGCGGTTGGAAGATCATGTCGGAATTTCTATCGCCGACGAGGAAGTCGAGCGTGTGGAGACTGTCGGAGATGTTTACGACGCCCTGGCGAAAGTGTTGGGGCGTCGCTAAAACCACAATGTCACTTCGTTATGGCTCGCCGGACGAACTACCTGTTACAGCTCCTTCGGTTTGCGCGGCAGCTTCTCGTCGGCCATTGCGGCATCGTAAGTGAACGCTGCGAGAATGGTCGCGGCCTGCTTCAAATCCTCGGGCGGGATGCGATCATAAACGTCTTCGTTGGAATGGTGCGTGCGGCTCCAGTAATCGATCGGGTCCTGGATAAACTGAAATCCGGGCAGGCCGATCGAGTCAAAGGAGGTGTGGTCGGTGCCGCCAGTGTTGGCAAGCGTCAGAGTTTCGGCGCCCAGTTCTGAGAACGGCTCAAGCCAGCGCCGGAAGAGCGGGCGCACCGCTTCGTTCCCTTGCATATAAACGCCACGGATTTTGCCTGCGCCATTATCGAGGTTGAAATAAGCGGAGAGACTTTCGTACTCCGGTCCGCGGATCAGCTTCCGGGATGGCGCGGCGTTGGTTCCGTTGGCTCTGGTTCTTGGGCTCGGGGTTGTATCCTCATCGTCCTTGGGTGCGCGAATGTTCGTCGAACTGGAACTCGAATTGTTTGTGTAGTAGCCAAAATGTCTGGTGACGTAAGCTTTTGAGCCGAGAAGCCCCTGCTCTTCCCCGCTCCACAGGCCGATTCGGACAGTCCGGCGCGGCTGCAGTTTCAGCGCCTTCAGGATGCGCACCGCTTCCATCGTCGCCGCAACGCCCGCCCCATTATCGGTCGCCCCAGTGCCGCTGTGCCAGGAATCCAGGTGGGCGCCGAGCATCACAATTTCGTTCTTGAGATCGCTGCCCGGAATTTCGGCGATGGTGTTGTACGCCAGGAGATCCGCGTCGTGAAACTGGACCTGGAGATCCACTGCCATTTTCAATTTCTCACCGTGCTGGATCATCCGGACCAGGCGATTGTAGTCTTCGGCGGCGATGGTGATCTGAGGCGGAATGGCCGGGGCATTGGTGGACCAGGCGCGAGACGAGTTGCTGGAAAAGCCACCGCCGCCGAATCCAGCGCCAGGCACGGAAGCCGAACTCACGAAAAACGTCCCGCCGTCGCCCTGAAAGCTGGGAGAAACCACCAAGGCGGCCTTTTCATTGGCCAAAAACGAAAGCGAGCGCCCCATCCCGCCGAAGCGCCCCCTGAATCCACCGCGAGCCCCCGGCCCCAGCGCAGAGCGCGTGGCGTTAGTGCTGGTTTCCGAATCGTCGCTTCCGCTGCGAGCGACCCCCGCCAGCCGGTTGCTCGATCCGCCGCGGGCGCCGAAGCCGGCGCCGAATCTTCCAGAGTCACCCGCAAACTGGAAGTCGCCGCTGCGTCCCGGGGCGCTGTTGGCCAGGCGAAGCAGATTGGTCTCCGGCAGCCGCAAGGCGAGAGGCTCGAAACGCGGCCGCACTTCGCGCGTCGCGCCGTTCAGGACGATCTTTCCCCCCAGTTTGCCTTTGAGGGTTTCCATGTCATTCGTGCCGCCCTCGAAATAGGCTACCTCAGCCACCAACGGCCGGTCGAAGCCGGGCGACCAGGCATTAGGATAGCCAATCACCGGAATGGTCTGGGGCTCGACGACCTGGGCCGAGAAACGTTTGAGCGACCAGCCGCGGCCGAACGGGCCCCAGGCCTCCAGGTGCGCGTTGGTGAGGCCAAAACGCTGGAGCTCATCGCGCGTCCATTCATTGGCGCGCTTGAGGTTAGGCGAGCCGGTGAGTCGGGGGCCGATCACATCGCTCAAGGTGCTGAGTGTCTCCATCACGCGGGAATGGTTCATGCCTTCGTCGCGGATCCGTGCGATGACATCGTTGGTATCGCGTGAGCTGGACCGGGTCGATTGAGCATTTCCGCTCGGCAAAAGTGCGAGGGTGAACACAGCGAGCACAAAGGAATGAAGAAACGGCTTCATAATGTTCAGCAGTCTAAAGGGTTCGGGTGGCAGGTACGGTATCAAGTCGAATGGTGTTCGACAAGGTTAATCCTACGCACTCTGCAACTCCTTAATCAAAGCCAGACGGAGACGTGTTGCCGCGCCCGGGGACGGGCGCTCTCCACTTTGACTAAACGTTCATCCCTGTCCGTTTTTGCCATGCAGAAATGACCTGGTCGAAATTGCTGTCCACTTGCGGATTGAGGTTTTGTTGCTCCGGATGGGCACGGAGCCAGGCGACCGATTCGCGAATTCCAATGCGGAACGGTTTGCGGCACTGGAACCCTGGAACCAAGCGTTTGATTTTCGAATTGTCGAAAACGCAAGGGTGGGACTTGTCGCCCTTCAAATTGCCGGTCAACTGCGGCGCAATTTGGCAAATGAAGTCAGTGGGAATTTTCACAATCGTTGGTGGGTTGGAACCGACGGCCGAGGCAATCTCCGAGTAAATCTGATTCCAGGTGAGCACCTCGTCGCTGGTGATATGGAAAGTTTCGCCCAATGCTTTCTCGTTGCCGACCAGGCCTGCCAGGCCCACGGCGAAATCGGAAGCCGCCGTCAGGGTCCAGGGATTTTCGCCCTCATCGGGCACGAACACGGGTTTGCCTTGCTCGAGTCGCGCCGCGAAGGTGTAGCTGGCGCTGGAAACCGGATTGGGAATCCAGCGCCGCGAGTATGTATGCGACGGCCGGACAATGGTCACCGGAAAGCCGGATTCCTGGCGTCGCGCCTCAAGCCATCGTTCACAGGCCAATTTCTTCTGTGCGTAATCCCACCACGCGTTGCCCAGCGGTGCGTCCTCGGTGATCGGCAAGCGCGCGGGTGGTTTGGCATAGACCGTAGCCGAGCTGATAAAGATGTATTGCTGCACCGCGCCATTCAGCACTGCGAAATCCACCTTCAGGTCGCTCGGCTCGAAGCCGAGGAAATTGATGGCGACGTCCGGCTGAACGCCGCGGAGCGCGGCGCGTAGCACCCCGGCGTCTTTTCGATCCGCCTGAACTGCGCGATACTCCGCCGGCACGGGTGTACGCCCGCGGCTGAGAACGGTAATTTCATGCCCGCGCCCGTGCAACAGCGCCGCGCATTCCGTCGAGATGTTGCCCGTGCCGCCAAGAAATAGAATTTTCATGTCAAACCTACCTTTCCAGAATCTAACAGGAGAAAACAGAGGAAAGGGAGACCGCGGCGTTGCAACCTGCTTGATTTAAAAGGAATTTATGGAATCTGCACCGTTCGCCTATCGTACGTGCCTCTGTTCCCTCTGTTAACTCCTGTTCAAGCTCGTTCCGAGCTTGTTACCTCAGAAACTTCGCTACTGCCTCAGCTTGCGAATGGACCTGGAGCTTTTCATATATCCGGCGCAGATAAGTCTGGATCGTGGTTTCGTTGACACCCAGTTCGGCTGCAACCTCTTTGATGCGCTTGCCCCGGGCCACGCGCTCCAGCACCTCGACTTCGCGTTTGCTCAGCGATTCCTTCACTGAAGCGGGTGCTTGCGCTCCGTGAAACGACTCGACGACGCGCCGCGCAATGACGGCCGACATTGGCGAACCGCCGCGCGCGACCATTTGGATGCCCTCAATAATCTCGGCCGGCGTTGCATTCTTGAGCAAGTAGCCCGTAGCGCCGGCGCGCAGTGCCGTGAACACGCGCTCGTTGTCTTCCTCAATCGTCAGCATCAAGACCTGGGCCGCCGGCCGAAGCTGCCTCAGCTCGCGAGCGCATTCGATGCCGGACATGCCGGGCAAGTTGATATCCATCAGCACGACCTCCGGAGCCGCGTTCGGAAGCTCGCGCAGCGCTTCCTCGCCCGTGGCGTACATCCCCACACAGTCGATCCCCGGCGTCAGCTCGAAAATCGCGCCCAGCCCGCGGCGAAAGGCCAGTTTGTCTTCCACGACGGCAACGCGAATTGAGTTTTGCGAACCGGTCAACATGCGGTCACGGAGTGAACCACGAAAGAAACGAAACAGACGAAAAAGGAAAAGAACGTTCACAAAAGCTAACGAAGAGAACGAAGAGTTTTTTCTCCTTCGTTCCCTTCGTTTCCTTCTGTAAGAGAATTCCCATTCCTGCTTTTCGTGGTTCCATCAATTCGTGTCACCTCTCCCCATCGGTATAGTGACCGTTACCGTCGTGCCCGCGCTTGGCCGGCTCTCGAACTTAATCGAGCCGCCGGCCTGCTCCGTCCGCTCGCGCAGGTTGCGCAGGCCAGACCCGGCGCACACGCCGTTGATCTCAAAGCCGCGTCCGTCATCAGTGACGGTGAGGCGCAGTTCGCCGGAGTTTACGGACAATCCCAACACGACCTTGTGCGCCCGTGCATGTTTGCTGATGTTGGTCAAAGATTCTTTCAGCACCATCAGTAGTTCGTGGCGCACCCGGGCCGGCACAGGCAGGTCGCCATTTTGTGTCGGCAAATCCAGTCGGCAATGTAGGCCGGCGGCCCGGCAAAATCGGTCCGCCACGTCGCCCAGGAAGGCCGCCAGGCTCGCGGAATTGTCGCAGCGCGGATTGGTGGTCCAGGCCAGCTCACGCAAATCGTGCGAGAGCGCGCGCGCCTCATCCGCCAATTGGCCTAGCTGCTCGCTCTCGGCTCGGCCCCGATTTCGCGCCGCTTCCAACTGCAATGCTATGCCCGTCAGGCTGGCGCCGAGGTCATCGTGCAAATCCCGCGAGATGCGGGCCCGCTCCCGTTCGAGCGATCGCTCATGGCTGATTTGGAGGATGCGACGCTGGACGCGCAGCCGGTAAGCCTGCACGCCGCCAGCCAGGCCGAACACACCAAGCGCGCAGAGCCCATAAAACGGCCAGGTCTCGTAAAAATGAGGCGCGAGCGTGAAGGCAAAGGGAGCCGGCGCCGCGCTCCAAACTCCATGATGGGTCCGCGCCATTAGTTCGAAACGATAGTTGCCCGCACGCAGATTGGTATAAAACGCCACGCGCCGATCGCCCGCGTTGCGCCAGGTTTCATCGTAGCCAATCAACCGATACTTGAAAGTCGTTCTCTCCGGCGCAACGAGACTATTTGCCGTGTAGTGAATCTCCATCACGCGAGCGCCGCCGGGGGCGAGTTGATAGTTGATGGTTGAAGGTTGAGAGCCCTTTTGAAGTGCGGAGGGCGGAGTGCCGGGAGTCGAGGGCTGGTAGGGACGCGTTCCACCGCGTCCCTGATCTCCTCCCGGAATTATGGGGACGCGGTGGAACGCGCCCCTACCGGCGCCATCTCCGTAGATGACTTCGTCATTCGCTTTGACCTGCTCGATGACGACCGGCGGCGGAACTTCGTTACGATGAATCTCCTTGGGATCGATCATGACCACTCCCTTCACGGTCGGGAACCATATCCGGCCTTCTCGATCCTTGCAACCGGCCGGTTGGTTGTCGCCGCCGTTGCACTCGCTGTTCCGCATGCCGTCGGCTTCGCCAAATGCTGCGCACTCGACCTCGGCCCGTTTCCCCGTGGCCACCTCGTTTAACTGCTGCCGCGAGATTCGATAAATCCCGCGCAGTCCGCTCAACCAGAGATAGCCAAAATCATCCTCCTGAATATTGTTCACGACGTTTTCGCCCAGCCCGTGCTCCGTCGTGAACGTGAAGAATCGTCCTTCGTGCTGATTTCTACTTTCTGCTTTCTGCTTTCTGCTTTCTTCCGTTCCCGCTCCCGACGGCACAAACCGGTTCAACCCATCCTCCGTCGCTACCCAAAATATCCCGTCCACATCTTCGTGAATCCACCACATGCGGTTGTTGTGTTCGCCCCGGTCGCTTATGAAACTCGTGAACTTCCCATCGTGCAGCCGGTTCAGCCCCTCTCCAAAAGTGCCGAACCACATGTCCCCGCGTCGGTCCTGGTAAATGAGGCGCACGTCACCGCCGGAAAGACCGCTATTGGTAGTGTAACTAAGGCATTGGCCCTGGTTGTCAAAGAGAACCCCGCACTTTTCCCCAACCCACATCCGGCCTTCACGATCCTCATACAAGGTTCGCACGCCACCTAGCGAGTTCAGATCGAAACCAGTGTTTAGCGGGTTCCACCGGGCACCATCGAACTCAATGACATCACCTGGGGTTCCAAAGATCCGAAGCCGGTCTTCGCCATGTGTCGCCATTGTTCCGCAGGCGCCATCCTCCAAATTCCTTAACGGGAGATTCGTTACCGTGCCGCGGCGAAGAGCGCTGACGCCCTGTATCGTGCCGATCCAAATCGTCCCGTCGGGGCCGGCGGTGACTGCTTGAGTGTCATCGTTCCTCAGGCCATCTTGCCGTGAATAGACCTTAATCCTTTTGGGTTGCAACCTCACCAGCCCGTTCTTAGTGCCAACCCAAAGATTGCCGTCACGATCCTCAAGTAGGCGTGTCACCTCCAGACCCTCCGGCGATTCCGGTGTGGTGAAGAGGCGCAATTGGCCTTCTACCAAGTGGTGCAAAGTGGCCCGCTCGCCATCCCCGTGCATCACCCAAAGTTGGCCGTCCCGCGTCCGAAAAATTTGCTTCGGCCAGGCGCCGTGCCTGGCGCCAGGCGCGGTTACACGCGTCCAGCTTTTTTCATCACCGCGCCAAAGGCCTGTGCTCGAGCAAAGCCAAAACGAACCGTCGGGTTCCTGGAGAAACGAGAGATAAAGAGCATTTTCGGCCGGCATTTTCAGCGCTTTGCCCAAGCCGCTGGCGATGTCGAAGTGATAAAGGCCTGACGCAAGCAGCAGAATCACCTGCGGTGCCGCCTCGCCATCCCGCCTAGCTGCCGCCCCAACATGATTCGGGACTGTTGCAAAAGGGTACGTCACCACTCCCGATTCCTCGCCTGCCTGCACCACCGCGTACCTGCGATTATTATCTCCTAATTCTCGAACAGTCACCCGGCCATGCTCAATCATTGCCATTTGACCCCATCGCGGCTGAAACCACACCCGGCCAGTCCCTCCGGCCCAACACCCTCCCTCAACTTTAGGAAATCGTTGCGCAACTCCCATCCGTTCGAATCGATGAGCGCGATAGCGCAGCAAATCTTCCCGCGTTTTTATCCAGAGGCTTTCTTCCAGGGGATCTTCGACCAGTTCATCGATGGCATCTTGTGTCATTTCCGGCGTGTTGCGGTGGTCGAACACCGTGAACTTCACGCCGTCGAAACGGACCAGGCCATTGAGCGTGCCAATCCACAAGTATCCGTCGTGCGTCTGAACCAGGGCTTTGACCCAGTTCTGCGGCAGACCATTTTCTGCAGTCCAGCGGGTTACGCGATACTCGGGAAACGAAGAGGGGGCGCTGGATTGGTGGAGGGCTCGAGTTGTGGAGTGGTCGACCACTGCCCTAAAGGTCCCGTCATCGACACCCGCGCGTTCCTCAACTGGCGATCCGAGTTCCAGGGTGGCCGGCGTCCCGGGGCGACTCAAGGAGAAGAGGCAGTTTGCTTCTCCCGAACTCGCCGTCCAGGTGAAGTTAGCCAGCACCATGACCAGGAGTCGTTGGCAGGCTCGGCAGAGCATGTGCCCGCACTCTTACCATAGTCCCCTTGGCATGGGAACATTCATCAACCGTCATTGGTCTAATTTCTGACCCTCAAGTTTGTTCGTCCGATGACCTGAAGCCCCGTCGTCATTTGGCCTTGTTATCCGCTCCGTCTTTCGACCCGGCCGCCCCCCATCCCCTAACTAAGCTGCTCGTCCTTCGCGTAGCGAGGGCGCTTGCAACACTTGACCCCACGGATTTTCCAGGCTGGATTCTTACTCCACCTGAAGCGTGAAAAACTGTTGTGACGCGGTCGGACTTACGGCATTGGTTACGCTGAGAATAAAGTTGCCACTTGTGGCCAAGATGTTCGTGGCAATTGATGCCCACTGATGCAAGGGGACAGCGAGGTTTGTGGTCGTCAGAACATAATAGGTTGACCCGGAGAGACCGTTAACCGCGTTCATAGTGAGTTTCGTGCCTGAGAGAGTGACACCAGTAATAGCCGGACGTGGCACTGACACGATGCCCAGAGTGCCGTTTACTGCTAAGCCGCTTGTGTCCCAGCGTAGCGCCGGTCCAGGCAAAATTGGTGTGACGGAAACAAAGTTCCCCGAGTAATTCGTCGCCGCAAAAACCCGGAAGACGTTACCTGCGGACAGCACCGCCCCGGACAAGTTCGACACGCTCAGTGTTCCACCATAGGTGACAGTGCCAGCACTGATCAAATCACTCTTCCCCACACCGGGGTCGATCTTGATCAATGCCGTTCCTTGCAGGATCAAGTTGTTTGATATTGTCAGAGTGCCGATCGAGTTCGAATCCATTCCCGAAAAAATCAACGCGGCAGAATTGACGGTAACGCTCCCTCCCAAGGTGCCTACACCACCGAACCCCCCGGATGGCTGGACCGTCAGATCGGTGTCTGCGAGCGCACCGTTCACGATCAGTGTGCCGCCGCTCACGGTCGTGCCGCCTCTGTAGGTGTTTGTGCCGGTCAGCGTCAGTCTTCCAGTGCCGGCCTTGAGGAGGTTGCCCCGGCCATTGCCGTCGCCAATGACACCCGAAAAAGTTGAAGACAGATTGTTTGTATTGCCAATTGCGAGCGTGTTGCCGTTGAGCAAGACGTTACCCCCACCAGCCAATGACCCAATGTTGGCCGTGAAGGGACCGACCCCGCAGCTCACGGCGAAGGTATTCAGCCGGGCAGACCCCTGCCGCAACTCGTCTCCAAGGTCGGTGAAAGTTATGGAGCTAAGAACCTTAGACTGGTCAGCAGAGGACAGGGTGTAATCCAGCTCATACAAGCGCGGGTTGCCTGGCGCGCCGCTAAAGGTCGGCGACGCAATCGTTCGGGTGGCCCGCCCGAGATTGCTGATGGCGTAAGGAGTCGCGTCGAACCAATCTGAAAGAGTGTTGGTCGCGACAATTGTAGCCGAGCCGTCGGCAAAATTGAGAGTCATGTAAAATGTCGAGGACCCGTTGGCCGCCGCGCCGAGAACACTTATCGTATTGAAGTGGCCTGGCGCGACCAGGGCGAGCGTGCCACTCGTAGGACCCGAACCCGTGGCCGGGGACAACTGCAAGGCATTGTTACGGGTGAAGGGTTGAAGCTGGAATTGGACGCCGGTCGAACCGTTTGTAATCAGGCCGCTAGAAGGCAAGCCGGTGCCGGCGGGCGATCCAGGAAAGCCGGCCTCATACAGTGCATAAGTGCCGTCGAAACCCGCAGTAGTTCCGGCGCTGGTGGAATTCGTCGCCTCCGCGATCAGGTCCTGATTGAAGCCACTTAGCAGAGCCAACGTCGCACCCGGGGCGATCGCGACTGGCCCCAGCCCCAAACTCGTCGCCGAGGCAGCCAGAGTGCCGGCGCTGATTGTGGTGGGCCCCGTGTAAGCGTTGTTGCCAAGAAGCGTCAGTGTGCCTGACCCAATCTTTGTCAGCCCGCCGGAGCCGGTCAGTAGCCCGCCACACGTCGTGCTGGAGTTGTTGTTCCCGACAACGAGCGTCACGGGGTTGGAACCGCTATCCGTCAACGCAATTCTGCCGTTACCCGCCAATCCTCCGAGGGTGAAGGCCCCAATGCCGCCGCTGAACCCCAAGGCACCTCCAGCTAGACTTACGATGCTGTTTTGGACTGCATTGGCGTTGCCCAGTACCATCAAGCCGCCATTGATCGTGGTCACACCACAGTAAGTGTTGGCGGTGCTGAGGGACACCGTGGTCGAAACGCCGTTTATTGTGCCACCGTCCACAATCATACCGCACGGACCTCCAATGCCGCCGTTCCCGGTTAACAAGTAGGAGCTGCCGCCGCGGAACCATACACTGCTTGGCGTCACCGTGTTTGTCAGGAAAACAGGGACATTCGTAGGGCCAACAAGGTTACCGTTTACTACTACCGCTCTTGGGTTCCAAAACTCTACCGGGTCACCTTCCATGTAAAAGCTCCCGGCGCGGAAGTTCCTGAAGGCCCAAACAGGGTTTCCCGAAGTCCAGTAACCGCTATTGCTGTACTGGGTGGGAGAGCCCGTGGGAGGATTGTAGCCATCTCCTTGCCACACGTACGTCCAGTTGATTGAAAAGTTTTTGATCGTCTGGCTGGAGGGGGCCCTGATTCCGGTGCCGGATGTAAATCCCACGAAATTCGTGGGGGGATCGTCCACGCTGCCAGTGTTCCAAGCCGCAGTGTTCCATAGGTTGCTATATGAGTCGCCGGTGAGCAGGTCGGTTAGCTGCACCCAGAAAATTCCGGGACCTACTGGAGAGTACTTCATGGTTACGGAAATCGGATCACCGCTGGCCAAGTTGACTGGGGCGGTGCTAAGATATCCCCCCGTTTGTCCATTGGTCTGGAAGCTGATTCCGACGGTATCTGGGTTGTAAAGATTGAATTCCAGAGCCGCGCTGGGACTGATGGCTGGGTGGCCAAAGCCTATCGTGCCGTAGCCCAAACCGGCCGCGAAGTCCCCCAAGGCAGACGCCTGTGCGGGATCGTTTTGTATGACGAACGCGAAGCCCCGACCCGCGAGGTTTCCGGCTGCTTGATAAGTGAACGAAGCCGAAAAGTCCCAAGTATATTGCCGCGACCCACAGAAGGCGCTCCGCGACTCTACCAAACCGTTATCCGTTAAAACCAGGACATCATTGGAAATGCTTGCGCCGCCATTGAGCACCCAATCCGAGCTGGCGTTCGTGGAAATAATGCCATAGGGAGTTGTGCCGTACAAACTGCCGTCCGCGGCCAGCATTAGGCTCATTACGGTGTCGTTTGGATCGTCGAACCAAGCAACGGGCGCGTAGCCGTCTTTAGCGATGGCAAACGCATGAAGCGAGCTAAGCACCCCGTTCGACGTCATCCTGAAAATGGTGCCCGCGTCGTTGACGCCTCCCGGCGCTACGCCGTACAGACTCCCATCTTGGGTTGGAACTAACCCCGATTTAGGCCTAGCCCCGTTCATGTAGTTGAACGAGGCCAACACTGTGAGCATCCCGTTGGTCGCCACTTTGATCACTGTGCCCCAAGCACCGTTCGTCCCGCCCCACTGGCTCGTGCTGTACAGTGCGCCGTCACGACCCACAATCAATGGGGCAACAGGGTCGGCAAATGCGATCGGGGCCGAAGGATCCGACGAAACCAGCGTTGTTTCCGCACCACTGGTGGTGATTTTGAATACTGTTCCGTAGTCACCGTTGGTTCCGCCGAAGTCGGTGGTGCCGTATAGATTGCCATCAGAGGCGAAAGTTACTCCGCCATCAGGCTCGTAGCCGTCCGTGTCGTTAAACGAAAACGTCCAGACGACGGCGCCATTCGTCGTCATCTTGAACACCGTGCCGGAGCCGTTCGTACCACCAAATTGCGTGGTGCCATAAAGGTAGCCATCGCTACCTTGCACGACACCGGCGTACGGAAAAGCGGCGAATGTGTCGGTGCTGGAGTAAAACGAGTACAGGTTACTGAACGCACTCCCGGTGGGGCTAATTCGGAAGACCGTGCCGCGATCGTTGGCGCCGCCCCATTCGGTGGTGCCATACAAATTGCCATCCTGCCCCTGCATCAAAGCTCCGTAGGGGTTCCTTCCCGTGGCTAAGCTTAACGAGTAAGACCAGCCGACAACTCCATTTGTTGTCATTTGAAAAATCGTGCCGCAATTATTCGAGCCGCCATTTACCGTTGTGCCATACACATTTCCATCGTTGGCCTGCAGCAACGCCCCCGACGGATTGGCACCATTGGTGAAACCGAATTGAAATAATGTCGCAAACGATCCATTGGTGTTGACTCTGAACACCGTGCCATAGTTCATGCCGGATGTTTTCTGGCCGGCAAATCCTCCTGTGAAACCCGTCGTTATTGCAGCGCACGCGCACGCAGCGCCAGCAAGTGGTAGGTTGACGGAAGGCGTCCCCTCGCGGATGGTGTTGTTATAAGCGTCGGCCACATACAAGTTTCCAGCGCCGTCCAGCGTTATGCCGCTGGGCGAATTGAAGCGAGCGGCGCAACCCGCCCCGTCGGCGCCGCCATAATAAAGACTCTCGCCCAGCCCTCCAAGAACTCTCGTCACCCAATTGGTTCCTGCCGGGGAGAGCTGGACAATGGTATTATCATATCCCGTTACATAGATATTTCCGGCTGCGTCCACCGCTACGCCTTGCGGGTCATACAGTCCAGGGATCGTGCTGGTTATCCAGTTGGTCCCTAGCGGCGCGATCTTGCGTATGCCGACCCCATAGTCGCCCACATAGACATTGCCAACAGCGTCCACCGCTACGGAATCAGGAATGGAAAACCGCGCGTTGCTGTTGGTGCCGTCGGCGAAGCCGTAACTGCCGGCCAGTCCGGCAATGGTGCTCGAAACCCAGTTGGTCCCGACCGGCGTAACCTTCCGAATCGTGGAATTAAATTCGTCCGCCACATATATGCTGCCGGTGGAATCCAGCGCAGGGCCACTCGGAGAGTAGAAGCGCGCGTCGCTGTTGGTGCCATCAGCGCTGCCTCTGCTTCCAGCCAGCCCGGCAATCGTACTGGACACCCAGTCGGCCCCAATGTGCGCGAGCTTGCGGATCGTGTAGTTGGCGCTGTCCGCCACATACATGTTGCCGGTGGAATCCAGCGCAAGGCCCGTCGGATGGTTAAAGCGCGCGTCGCTGTTGGTGCCATCGGCGCCGCCTGTGCTTCCCGCCAGTCCGGCGATGGTGCTCGAAACCCAATTACTGCCTACCAGCGTGAGTTGTCGAATCGTGGAGTTGCCCGCGTCCGCCACATAGACATGGCCCGCGCTGTCCGCAGCGACGCCCTCGGGGCGAGTAAAGCGGGCCGCGCTGCCGACGCCATCGGCAGAGCCCCCCCAGCCGGCCAGGCCGGCGATCGTGGTGAAGTTGTAAGTCTGGCCGGAGGCAGAAGACCAGCAGACCAGAGCGACCAGGGCAAGGCTATGCGGCTGCCGGAACTCAAAGCGAAGCACGGACCATAGGGGACCGCTGAAGCGCGGTGTACGTGTGATAAGCGGAAAGCGCAGCCACTTTGCGCCGCCATTGGGACTAAGATTGTTTCCAAGAATTGCACAACGAAAGCCTTTTTTGGTGCGCATGCTCAATTGAAGAATGGGCCCTTTGTGGAATTGCGGTATCCTCATTTAATGGGACAAACGCGGGCGGATTTTGGAAAAAGTGGAGGTTTTGTCCTGCGTTTAGGGGACAGGAGCTCAAAGCGAAGGCTGAAGGCTAAAGGCTAAGGGCTAAAGTTGAGGGTTGAAGGTGGCGGAAGTCTGACGGTTGAGGGTTGAAAGTTGAGAGTTGAGAGTTGGGGGTCAGACAGCTGAATGACGAAGCCCAAATGACGAATGACGAAAGAATTCCGAAGGAAGAAAACAAGAGTAGAAAGTAGAAGGGAGAAAGAAGAAAGGAGTTCGGTCGTCGGAAGTCGGCGGTCAGAGGCGCGAAGTTGGAGATCGAAGTCAGTGAGTCGGCTTGCATTCTCGGGCGATGGCGACATGCTGGCGGCATGAAGAGATTGGGCTTGGTGCTGATCTGGGTGTTGGCAGGCGGAGTTGCGATGGCGGGCGAGGACGTGAGCGCGCTCGTGGACAAAATCGCGAATGCGTATGGCGGGCGCGCGGTGCTGGAAAATTTCACAGCGCTGCGCGAGACCGGCCGCGTGGAGCCCGCAGCGCGTACAGGCGATCCCGTTCCAACGGTCCGGACTTATGCGCGGCCGCTGCGGCTCCGAGTCGAGGTCGGCGCACCATCAAACCCCAGAGAGGTGCGGGTGCTGGACGGGGAGAAGGGCTGGCGCAATGGGAAGGAATCAACTGGGATGGGGTATGACGCGATGGTCTTGCAGGCCGTGCGGCTCGATCTCCCGTTTCACTTCCTGTCCCAACGAAAGGCGCTCGTGGAAAAGGAGCCTGTGCATTACCAGGGCAAGCGTTTGAGAGTTCTGGAACTGCCGCTTGAGCACGGCTTGTCAATCCGGGCCGGCATCGAGCCTGACACCGGCCGAATCCTGTTTTCGGAGGGCACGACCAAGTCCGGTGCCGCCGGCCCCACGACCTTTGAAACTCGCTATGATGATTTTCAGACCGTCGAGGGCCGGCTGTTCGCATTCAAGGAAACCAATTTCGCGGGCGGGACGAAAACTGCCGAGATTGTCCTGACGAGTATCGAGTTGCTCAAAACCCCTCCTGCCGACGCGTTCAAGCCATAGAGCGCGCCAGGCAAGTTAAATCCATTGTAGGAGCCGACGTGAGGAGGCTCAAATTTCAACGGCTTTTGGTGCAGATCAGAGCCTCCTCACGGGCGTGTCGCCCAATGCAAAACTGGAAGAAAAGGGAAACCCTCGTCCGGGAGGTTGTGCGGGAATTCGAGAGAAACAACCAGCTCGAAAGTTGCTGCGGCTGGGAACAGCCGCGCTCCGGCGTTTGGGCAACACGGCCTCACGTCGGCTCCTACAATGCTAAAACACGCTCTGAGTTCGGGCTAACTCAGGCCTTTGACGCTCCAGCCCCGGCGATATTTGCGGCGAATGAAATGGTTGGCTTCGTTCTGCTCAAATTTGAGTTTCGCTGAGTTCCAATTCAGCGTCGTTTGCGGAAAGTGCGAGGCTACGCCGCCGATCAACACGGTTTCGGTGAGTCGGCCCGAGTAGCCGAAATGCGCCGTCGTCTGACCGTTGCCCTGGCATGCCTGGAGGAACTGCTCCCAGTGGTCTCCGCCGCGGACATCCGGGAATTTGAAATCCTTGAATTTCGCGTCGGGATACAACAACGGCTTCGACCAGTGCGGCAATACAAGCACGCCCTCGGTCCCAACAAAGATTGAACCGCTATTAGGCCGCTCGTCGCCTTCGAGCAACTTGAGCACTTCGGCCGGCGGTTTAGCTGCGCCGTCATACCAATTCACGGCTAACGTCTTTTCGGCGGTACGCGCGTTGCCCGGGAAGACGTAATGAATGCTCGAATCGAGCGCCCAATTCGATTGGCTGGGTGCTTGCCCCTCGGAACGGACAGTTATCGGCGCATAGAGTTCGAGCGCCGAGAAAACCGGATCGAAAATGTGGCAGCCCATATCGCCGAAGGTTCCGGTGCCAAAGTCGGTCCGTTTGCGCCAGTTCACCGGGTGATAATAGCCGTTGCCGATAAATGGCCGCTCGGCGCAGACCCCGAGCCACAGGTCCCAATTGAAGCCGTCCGGGACGGGATCGTTGTGCGTGGGAAGCGGCGCGGTGTCGCCCCACGACTTTGGAACCCAGGAATGTGTTTCCTTGATCTTGCCAATGACGCCGTCCCGGATCAGCCGCACCGCCAGCCGATAATGGTTCACCGACTGAATCTGGATGCCCATCTGCGTGACCAGTTTCCTGCCATGGACAAACTCGGTTAGCTTACGAACCTCGTAGAGATCATGAGCCAACGGTTTCTGGCCATAGACGTGTTTCCCGAGCTGCAACGCGCTCATGCCGATCGGGGCGTGCATGTGGTCCGGGGTCGAGACATTGACCGAGTCAATGTTCTTCGCTTCCTTATCGAGCAATTCGCGCCAATCCTGGTAAATCTTCGCCTCCGGGAACCTATTCTTAAGGGGCTCCGTGCGGTTCAGGTCCACCTCTGCGACAGCGACCAATTTAAACTGCGGGAACTTGGCGAATTCGGTTACGTCGGACCAGGCCATGCCCGCCGAGCCGAAGCTGGCATGGCGAACGACGCCGTTGGGCGACTCCGCCATCCATCCGCGGGCGATGAACGGCGCGCCCAGCGCGGCCACGCTGATGGATTTGAGAAAACTGCGACGTGAGAAGGAACGACTAACATTCATAAGAAGAAGAAAAAATTAACCACAGATGAACGCAGATGGACCCAGCGCGGCTGACGCCGCAACCACAGTCAATGAGATCCGCAGTGATCACAATAAGTAGTTCATTTCTGGAAGCTTACGTTTGCTTGCGGCTAATTCTTTGCCAAGAAAACAACGATTTGTGTCATTGTAGTACAGATGTTTTACAGAACAAGACGTTCCCATTCCAAGCGCGGATGCTTGAAGTTCAGGATGAGGCCGACGCGGAGCTTTGTGATGCGGAGATAATTCAGCATCTGACCTCGTTCGTGGTCCGTAATGCGATCGATTACCTTGGCATCCACCAATACAGAATCGAACGCAATCAGATCGGGAATGAAAAGGCCAACAGGCTGTTTCTTGTAAAGCACCTCGTAATGCCGCTGCTGCGAAAAGGAGATCCCCCGTAGGCCAAACTCCACTACCAGCGCATTCTCGTAGCATTTCTCGTTCAAACCATGGCCGAGTTCGTTGATTACCTCAAAAGCACAACCAATGACTTTGTGGGTTTCCTCTTTGAGCAGTTCCCTTTGAAAAGGCAGCTTCTGCAGATCAGTTGTTCCATCTGGGTTCATCTGTGTCTATCTGTGGTTGGGCCTTTGCCTTATTGCAGCCGTTTGATTGAGATATTGCGGAACATAACGGGGTCATTATGGCCGGCGAATCCAAAATAGCCCGAGGTGCGGTCCTTACCCGGGTGAGCGTGGCCGGCCAGGTACTCCGTAACTTTGCTGACATCGCAGTCAAGAATGACCGTGCCGTTCAGCTCCACTTTAATGGTCGAGCCTTTTATGGTTACCTCCTCGTAGTTCCAGTCGCCGATGGGATGCTGGTATCCGCGCTGCGCGGCGACCATGCCGTAAGCCGAGCCGTGGGCCTGGCGCGGATCGATCTTTTCTCCGGTGGCTTTCTCATAATTGTCATCGAGCACCTGGATTTCGCACATGCCCTGGTAGGCTGTGTCACCATGGCCCGGGTAGCGGATCGCCAGGCCATTGTTGCCTCCCGGCGGGAGCTTGATCTCCAACCGCGCCATGAAATCTCCGTATTCTTGTTTTGTGTAAATTGTCCCACCCTTGCCTGGCCGGCAAGTGATCGCTCCGTCCTTGACCTGATAATTATCCAGCGGCCCGGCCCAGCCTTCGAAGTCCTTTCCGTTGAAGACAGATTCGAAACCGGGCGGGTCGGTATCGCGCAGCAGTTTGTTGGCCTCGTCTGACCCTATCTCGCGGATGAAAATGTTGCGCCAGCGGATTTCGCCACCGTGCGTCTGGAGCTGAATGGGTCCCTTGGGCGGCACGGGCAGCTTCCGGTTGTAGTAGTTCTCGAGGATTGCGCCCCGAACCGTTGGCTGCTCATTGAGCCAGACCCACACCCGCGACCCCACCATGATAATCCGGAAATGGTTCCAGTCGCCAAAAGGCTTGTCCGCTTTGACCAGCGGGTCCTTGCCAGGCGCACCCTGGCTGTTGTTCCACAGGCCGCCCGAGCCTTTGTCCGCGCCGAGATTGAATTTCGCCGTTTCGGTCGAGTCCCAAATCTGCACCTGCGGGCAGCCCCTCAGGTAAATGCCGCTGTCCGCCAGCGGGACCGTCCGGTAATCCACGAGCAACTCGAAATCGCCGTAATACTTGTCGGTCGTCAGGTAAAGACCCTCGCCGTCGTTGATGAGCTCGCCATTCTCGACTCGCCAATGCTTCCGAATGTCTTCCAGGCTCTTGTCATGTTTCTGGCGAAAGGCTTCAGGTGACAGGGCCATATACCCGCGCGGGTCTTTGGTTTCCTCACCCCACCAACCCGCCATATCCTGGTTGTTGAACAGCTCCCCAAAACCAGCCGGCGGCGGCTCGGCGGCTATGGCCCGATGGCCGGGGGCGCACAGGAACAGCAGTGTGAGACTTGTCAGTTGGCCGAGACTAGACGGGTAGCGTTTCATGGCGTGCATGGGTTAAGCCAGTCCTGGCGACGGCGCAATACAGAAATGAACGCGTGGCACTAACACCCGCCCGATTCAAGCTGGAGCGGGGACGGCTTCGTCCCCGTGTGTCGCCCGTGAGTGAGGCTGGGGACGAGGCCGTCCCCACTCCTATGGAAGTTGCCGCCGTTCAAAAAAAACCGGGCTAGTCAGTCAGGGGATGACCGAAAAGCCCGGGGAATTTTCGAATTAAGTACAGCAGTAGGATTACGGAGAAAAATCGGACCGGGGCCTGTACGTGTAACCCGGACCGAAATCGTTTTGTGCTATCAAAGAGCAACTGGGTTGCCTGGAATGCGGAGGCTTACTCTAGAAGAATATAATCACGGACCCTAATTGTTGTCAACTCCACTACATCAGGTATAAGTAACACTTGACTCAGATATTAGCCCGGCAGGATCCTGCCGCGGCGGGCTTGCCGGACGAGCTCCGCCGCCAGGAGCCTGTGTCCCTATGATGGACGAGTTGGGAGAGAAGTTCTCGAGCCGGTCCCGCGCATCGCAGACCTGAACTGAAAATCCGAATTCCGCAGGTCGCAGGCCCGGTTCTCGGTCAGCGGCCACCCTTTTGGAATGCTTGCCGTCAGAAATTCGGGTTTGGGAATTCGGGCTTCCTTCGGCCTTCGGATTTCTGCACCGATTGCTGTTTACACGCGGCGATTGGTTGTTAGTATCCGCAGCGGCGAACGGGAATATGAAAAAGATTGAGGCGATCATAAAACCTTTCAAACTGGAAGACGTCAAAGAAGCTCTCTCCAGCCTGGGCGTGGCTGGGATGACGGTTT
>CAYUPI010000054.1:0-38143 GCA_964446585.1 uncultured Verrucomicrobiota bacterium | reverse complement strand
ACGCTCTCGGTTGGTTTGTCTCTTGTGGCTACAGTTTTTGTTGAAGCGCTCTAAATCGCGCCAGCCGCAACAGGGCGATTTTGGATTTTGGATTCCGGCTTTCAAATCTGAAATTTGGGATTTGCGATTTGGAATTTGAGATCTGCGATTTAGGATTTGGGATTTGTTTGGGCTTTGGGATTTGACATTTGGGGTTTGAGATCTGGGATTTGTCTGGAATTTGGGTGTTGGAATTTGGGATTTTCATTCCGTTTCGCTTTGTAGTTTTCTTCGCGGCGTTTTGTTGCCAGCATTCCGGCAATGGGCGTCACGCCGCAGCAATTCAAGCAAATGCAGACGCGACTGGCGGGAGCGCGCCATTCCTCGTCGCGGCCATTGACACCGACGCTCAGGCCCAGCGCACGCTTGCATGAAGTCCTCCTCGGGCTTGATCCCTCCTTGCGCGGCACGGGTTACGGCATCATCCGCTGCACAAAACCGTTTCCTCAAGCCCTGGCCCAGGGCACAATTTCCTGCCCCGCCGATTGGCCGCGGTCGCGTTGCCTGGCGCGGATTGCACAGGTCTTGCGCGGAGTGCTGAGGCGACATCGGCCCTCAATTTGTGTTGTCGAGGGATTGTTCTACGCCCAGAACCTTCAGACCGCATTGGTGATGGGCGAAGCGCGCGGGGCGGCGCTGGCCACGATCGCGGAAGCCGGTCTGGAAATTTACGAATTGGCGCCACGCAAGGTAAAGCAAGCCATGGTCGGTTACGGCGCCGCCCAGAAGCTGGCGGTCGCTCGCATGGTCCAACGATTGTTGGGACTCAAGGAAGTGCCGGCGCCGGATGCCGCCGACGCCCTGGCCCTCGCCCTGGCGCACGCGCAGGAAAATGGGCGATACGCTTTTAGCGCGCCCAAAAGAATATGAAGCGGACAAAGAACCAAGCTCCAAGTTCCAAGCTTCAGAGAAGCTCCAAACACCAAACTTTCGTGCCGCAGGATGGGAATTTGGAGCTTGGGAGATGGTGCTTCTCTGGAGCTTGGATCTTTGTGTTTGGATCTTAGGCATGATCACCTTTCTCCAGGGCAAACTGCTCGAAGCCCTTCCCACTCAGGTTGTAGTCGAAGTCAATGGCCTCGGTTACGAGGTGCTCATTCCCCTGTCTTCGTATGACAAACTGCCGCAGCCGGGCCAGCCGTTAAAACTTCTGACGCATCTGGTAGTGCGCGAAGACGCGCATGTGCTCTACGGGTTTATGAGCGCGGCGGAGCGCGAGTTGTTTCGCTTGCTGATTAACACGGTCAGCGGCATCGGACCGAAAATCGCCTTAAATGTTTTGAGCGGCATCAGCGTGACCTCTTTCCGCGGCGCCGTCGCCAATCAGGACATCAAAGTGTTGTCGCAAATTTCCGGTGTTGGCAAAAAGACTGCCGAGCGCATCGTGGTGGAGTTGAAGGACAAGATAGGCGCCGCGGGCGCCTGGGAAGCCTCGAGCGCCCAGCGCGCGCTCTCGCCCGAGGATCAGAAAACGAATGACGCCGTGCTGGCGCTGATGGCCCTCGGTTTCAAGCAAGTCGAAGCCCATGATACGGTCCGAAAAGCCCAGACCATGCTCGGTTCGCAAGCCAGCCTCGAGGAGATGGTGCGCGCCTGCTTGAAAAAAGGACCTTGATGGCTGCCGTCAGTCCTGGGCCCAGCTCCGAGAAATCGCCGGCCGCCGACCCGAGCCGGAAATCGCGAGGGGTCGTCGTGCCGCATCCGCCTCGTTGGCCGCAGCGGCTCGGCGCGTGGCTGGTGTTCGCGCTCCTCCGCGGACTTGCCGCCACTTTGCGTTACGATTGGCAGGATCGCTCCGGCTATTTCGAGGGCGCCCCGGCAGGCCCGGTCATTTTCTGCGTTTGGCATAATCGGCTGGCGCTCTCGATGCAGGCTTACTTCGGCTACGCCCGAAAACGAAGTCGCAGCGCCGGCATGGCTGCGATGGTCAGTGCCAGCAGGGATGGCGGATTCCTCACCGCAATCCTGGAAGCGTTCCACGTCCAACCCGTGCGCGGCTCCTCCAGTCGGCGCGGGCCACAAGCCTTGCTCGAGCTGACGACGTGGGCTGAACGCGGTTATGACCTGGCGATCACGCCGGACGGACCGCGCGGCCCTTGTTATGTCGTCCAGGATGGAGTGATGTCGCTGGCCCAAATCACCGGGTTGGCGATTATTCCGTTCTCTTTTCAGCTTCAGTGGAAGTGGCGGCCCAAAAGCTGGGATCGATTTCAAATTCCGCTGCCTTTTTCGCGTTGCGAAATGATCCTGGAAAAGGCGATTCGTGTCCCGCGGGGCGCCTCCGACTCCGAGCGCGAGGAGCTGCGGAGGCAGTTGGAGAACACCCTGCGGTCGATCACCAGGGATTAGCCGTAACCATGCAACAGAAAACCACGAATAGACGCGACTCGACACGAATTTTCTGGGCTGCCCGCTTACATAACCTGTTTGGGAACCTGTCACTGTCTAATGTGCGGTTCCAGTTCTACCAAGAGCACCGCTCCGGTCCCTGTTCCATTGGTGTTTATTCGTGTCAATTAGTGGTTCAACTGTACCGTTCCGGATTAACGGCCGGTCACCGACCTGGCAAACGATACTGCTTCTGCCGGCGGATCACCGACTCCACATACTCCCGCGTTCCGGGAAAACCGATCTGCTCGAGAAAGGCCGCGCTGTTGGTTGCCGCGGCGCCGTCCATCCACTTGAGCACCTTGCCGCGGCCGGCGTTGTAGTCCGCCAGAGCATACGGCACGGCATCGTCCGTCTGACGGTACCGTTTCAGTAATTTTTTCAAGTACCAGGTCCCGGCCAGTATGTTCGTGCGTGGGTCGAAGCATTGTTCGTGGTCAAACCCCTCGAGGTGCTCGGCGTCGGCCCATTCCTGCGCCGCTTCCTCCCGAAGCTGCATCAGCCCAATCTCTCCGACGTGGCCTCGGGCATCCGGGTGAAACCGGCTTTCACGCCAGACGATTGCCTTGACCAGCGCCGGCTCGACACCGTATCGCTGCGCGGCCTCGCGTATCGGTCCGTCCTGGCTGCGTTCCATCCGCCCCTCGCGCCACCAAAAGCCAATCGCACCCGCGAAGAACAGCAGGAGCAATAGCCACCTCAGTCGGCGCCATTTCATTCTGTCCTTTTACCCAACGCGCAATGAAGCGTCCAGCGAGCGCGGCTATTGCAGCCCTTAACTCCTTTACAGCCTATAAACCAACTGAGCGCGTAGGAACCATCGCCCTCTCCTCCAGAGGAGGAAAGGGGAAGCGCCAAGCACTCCTTGTGTTCATGGCCCCAATCAACAGCGGAGTAAAGGTCGAAGCTCCCCACGCTCGACTTTACTGGCACATCTCCTGAGCGTCGATTCCGACCGACACGATTCCGGCCGATTCTTGCTCGACGGCTGCTACTCACTTAAGATTGCGTCTCACTACCTGTTCTCCTGAATAGTAGATTATGCGTTATGTTCGAAAGATCTGTTCGCTCTCCGTGGCGCTCGCAAGTTGCCTGCTGTCCAGCGGCCTGGCGCAAGAAACAAAGACCGCCGCGACCCTGACTGACTTGCGGCAGAAACTGGCCGAGCACGTATCGCAATCGAAATTTGCCGCGGCGATGTGGGGAGTGAAGGTCGTCTCGTTCGATACCGGGAGGGTTGTGTTTGAACACAATGCCCGGAAGCTGTTCAGCCCTGCTTCCAACACAAAACTCTACACGGTGGCCCTGGCGCTTGAGCGCTTCGGTGCGGATTACCGGATCAAGACTTCGCTGTATGCGCCGGGCAAGCCGGACGGCACCGGCACGGTGGCCGGGGATTTAATTGTCTATGGCCGGGGCGACCCGACCATCAACGCGCGGCTCCACGGCGGCAACATTTACCGTGCCCTGCAACCCTTGGTCTCCGCTTTGACAAACGCGAGCGTTAAACGCATCAGCGGCGATCTGGTTGGCGACGAGAGCTACTTTCGCGGTCCGTCTTTCGGGTCAGGCTGGGCCTGGGAGGATCTCGAGAACGCCTATGGCGCGGAGATTTCCGCGCTGACGATTAATGACAACACGCTCCAGCTTTCAGTGCGCCCAGGCGAGCGCGCGGGAGCGCCATGCAAAATCGCGCTCTCACCCACCACCACAGTTCTGAGCCTGTCCAACCGCACGATGACGGTAAGCAAAGGCCAAAAACGGACGATTCACATTCACCATCCCCCGACGGAGAACGCAATCGATGTCTCGGGCCAAATGGCGGTTGACGATCCCAGCCACATCGAGGATGTGGCGGTGCACAATCCAGCTCGACTGTTTGTCTCGATGTTCAGGGAGGCCCTGGTCCGCAGCGGCATCCAGATCGTGGGAACCGCGAGGACAATGAATTGGCTCGACCGACAAGCAAATCTGATGGCCGCCGCCCAAGTGGTCGAACTCGGCTCTGTCGAATCAGCTACTTTGGGCGAAATTGCAACAGAAACCCTGAAGCCTTCGCAAAATCTTTATGCCGATTTGCTGCTGGCACAGGTCGGTGAAAAGGCACGGGCCGCCCGGCAGCCATCCGAGCAAACTTCCGAGGCGCTCGGGCTTGCCGAGTTGGCCAAATTCCTGGCGCAGGCTGGCATCCCCCGAGACGAGGTGTTTTTCGAAGAAGGCTCCGGCCTGTCCCGCGACAATTTGACCACGCCAAACGCGACCGTGATGCTGCTGGAGTTCGTCTCGCGCCGCCCGTACGCCGAGATCTTCCTCCAAGCCCTGCCAGTGGCGGGAGTGGACGGCACTTTGCGCGACCGGATGAAAGGGACCGAGGGTGAGGGTAAAGTGCGCGCCAAGACAGGCACCCTGCGCTGGACCAATTCCCTTTCAGGACATGTGACCACCGCCGGGGGCGAGCATCTGCTCTTCTGCATCATGCTCAATCGATTCCAGCCTCCCGACCCAGGGCGCTCAGCCCGTGGGGAAGTGGACGCCTTGGCCATCATGCTGGCAGGCTTCGCCGGTCGCAGCGATGAAGGCGAGCCGAAACCCAGGTAGTCAGGCTGCCCGGACGCCCGTTGCCTCAGTCGCTACGCCGCGAAATGGCTGAAAGTCAGCGGGTTGGCGAGGCGCACCGGCACAAACTCACCACACTCGCCCCGCGATGGCGGGATGCTCATTTTGATTGCGTCCGCAGGGTTTTGCGCTAGATTCTGCGCCATGGCGGAGATAGTGGATTTTGTAAATCGTGGAGCGGCCTCGATTACACCGGCGGTTGTGGACAAGTTGCTCCGGCATTTACCTCAATGGAAGCTTGAATTCACCCAAATTTACGAGCCCTTGTTTCCGCATCTCGTGGACCAGCTCGAGTTTCTGGCTGATGCCGTCGAGGACACTGCGGAAGGCGCGTACAAGGAGTTGCCTTACATGGCTTTCGCTCAGGCGGTCTTCGGGCTGATCTACGCGCATAAAAAGGTGGGAATCATACCCGACAGCGTGTCTCGCCTGGGCCGGGCGGACGATTCAAGCGTCGTCCGGGCGATTCTTATCCAGAACGAAAAAGCGTTCGCAATTTACGCCGCCCTGCAGGATCGTGAATGGTCCCGCATTACCAGCCAGCCCTAGGAAAGTGGCGATGCTGGGTCGGTGCGTCCGAGCGCCAAACGCTGCTGCTCTCAAAATGAGACAGTGAGTGTCTTCCGTTGAGATTCGGCCTTTTCCTGGTTTTCAAAGTGACCGGCGATGAATTACTTCCCGGCGCGTGTAATTGGAGTACAAAGGAGAGTTGATTTGCCTCAGTCCAGACTCTAAACTGGCCGCTAGATTGCTGCATCAGTGGCGTCCGGCCGCCGCAAGACATTTTCAGCCGAAGTACTAGCCGGGCTTGTACGACGAATGCCGAGCACACTAAATCCGGGTGAAGAAGCCCAGTTGGCCCAAACGATTGAGATGTTTGAAGTCATCACTCAATCGCAGCCACATGATTATCAGTCTCTTGAGATTCTAAAGGAAGCTTATACGAAGCTCGGGCGGGAAAAGGACGTCATCGGCACGTCCAAACGAATCGCCCAGGCTTATGTGCAGATGGGCCAACTTTCGTCGGCGATTCTCGAATACGAAACCATCCTGCAGCGCTATCCCGACGACGTCGAGGTTCAGAAGGCCCTCTCGCAAATCGAGACCAAGGCCAATAATTTCCCGGTCGAACCGCCTCCAACCGAAGCCCCGGCTGCGGTCAAACCGGCCGCGCCCGCGCCCACAGGCGCGAAAGCCACCGAGCGGCCGCGCCCAACCGAAATCGAGGATGGCCGCCGTGCCATGTACAAAGTTTTTGTCGAGGCCAAAGTGATCACGTCGGGTGACTTCGATTTATGCTGGTCCACGCCCGACTTGTTCAGTCCGCCCGCCGGCGTGATCGAGCCATTTATCCAGGTCTTGGCCGACAAGGGAATCCTGCCGGTGGACAAATCACTCAAGCTTCTGACGGACAAGACGCGGATCGCGTTTTTGCCGCTGAACAATTATGACGTTGAAATGGACCTGGCGCGGGGCTTTCCCGCCGCGACCTGTCGGCGCTGGTGCATCCTGCCGTTTGACCGCATGAGCAAATCGATCCTGGTGGCTACGGCTAATCCGTTCAATCAGCAGGCGGCCAAGGAGCTGGCCGAGGCTACAGCCAGTCGCGTGCTCTGGTACCTGGTTTCGCCAACCGAATTGGTCAAAATGTTGCGCAAAGTCTTCCGCTAAATCCCATGCCCCCGGTCAAAACATTTGGCGAACGAATCGCCGACGCTCTGGTCGAAGACGGGTTGCTCAGCGTCCGGCAAGTCGAGGAGCTGCTGGCCCAGCAAAAGAAGGAAGGCACGCGCCTGCTCAAACTGATACTCGAAAAGGCCTATGTGAGCGAGCAGGACATGGCCGTATCCATGGGGCGCGTCCTCAACACCCCGCCGATCAACCTGGCCCGGATCACGATACCCAACGACATCGCCGACCTGTTGCCCCGCGAGGTCGCTCACAACCATAAGGTCGTGCCCGTTTCCCGCCTCGAGAACAAACTGTTCCTGGCCATGGCCGATCCGCTCAATGTGCTGGCCATCGATGATGTCAAACGCATCACCAAGCTGGAGGTCTCGACGCTGATCGCCGCCGAAAAAGCCATCCTCGACAAACTGACCAACATCGATGCCGCCAAGAGTGGCAGCATGGAGGACATCATCCAGGACGCCCGCCAAAAGGGCGAGGCCGAGACCGACGATGAGAATGTCGAGATTTCGCGGGAAACCCTGGAGGAAGTGAACCTCGATCAACTGGCGGCCTCGAGCGAGGAAGCGCCGGTAATCAAACTGGCCAACCTGATTTTGGTCCAGGCCGTCAAAGACCGCGCCAGCGACATTCACATCGAGCCGTTCGATAAAGTGCTGCGCCTGCGCTATCGCATTGACGGCGTGCTCCTCGATGCCACGGCGCCGCCCAAGCAAATGCAACTGGCCCTGGCCTCGCGCTTCAAGATCATGAGCAGCCTGGACATCGCCGAACGCCGATTGCCCCAGGACGGCCGCATGCGCATCCGCGTCGGCGGCAAAGACTACGATCTGCGCGTGTCGATTATGCCGACGGTGCATGGCGAAAAAATCGTGCTACGGGTGCTCGATAAATCCAATCTCTCGGCCAGCATCGACAAGCTTGGCCTGGACCCCGAGACCTTCGCGCAATTCAAAGGTGCCGTTGATGCGCCCCACGGACTGATCCTGGTGACGGGCCCGACCGGCTCCGGCAAGACCACGACGCTCTATTCCGCCCTCAACGAGCTGAACAATCCGATGTATAACATCGTGACCGTCGAGGACCCGGTCGAATTCCAGATTCCTGGCATCAACCAGGTGCCGGTCAAAAAGGAAATCGGGCTGACCTTCGCCAACGCCTTGCGCTCGATTCTGCGCCAGGACCCGGACATTATCATGATCGGTGAGATCCGCGACATGGAGACTGCGGAAATCGCCGTCGAAGCCGCCCTGACGGGCCACCAGGTTCTGAGCACGATGCACTGCAACGACGCGCCTGGCGCCATCGCGCGCCTGGACGATATGGGGATCGCGCCCTTCCTCATTTCTTCTTCGGTCATCCTGGCTTGCGCCCAGCGGCTGATGCGCCGTATCTGCTCGCACTGCAAGGAGCCGGTGACCTATCCGGCGAAGATGTACTCGGACCTCAACATCGACCCGAGCATTTTCGATGGCGTCACGCTTTTTCGCGGCCGCGGCTGCGATCGCTGCAAGGAATCCGGTTACTCCGGTCGTCTGGCAATCATCGAAGCGATGACTATCACCGACGAAATCCGGAAGCTGATCATCGCGCGCGCCAACACGCGGGAAATGGGCAAGACCGCCATTGGCCAGGGGATGCGCATGCTGCGGATGGTGGCGCTGGACCGCGTGCGCGAAGGCATCTCCACCTTGGAACAAGTTCTCGTGCTGACCGCAGCCCATTCATAAATAAGGGCTGGATTCGTCATTCCTCATTGACCAATGGCCGGCGCGGCGCTGCGCTTGGCCATAATCGCGCTGACGATTTTTGCTCCCAGTGCTGGCTTTTCCGCCAAAGCTTTTTGCGCAGCTTCTTTGCCCTGGCCAATCAGTTCTCCCTCGAACTGGAGCCAGGCGCCCTTCTTGTCCACTACACCGTTTTCGATGCCCACATCCAGGATGCTGCCTTCCTGGTTGATCCCATGATTGTATAGAATGTCGAACTCAGCTTCGGCGAATGGCGGGGCGACCTTGTTCTTGACGACTTTGACTTTCACGTGATTGCCCACAGCGTTGCCGGCGGCATCCTTGAGCGTGTCTTTGCGGCGAATATCCAGGCGCACGCTGGCGTAGAATTTCAGCGCCTTGCCGCCGGGCGTCGTTTCCGGGTTGCCGAACATGACGCCGACCTTCTCGCGAATCTGATTGGTGAAAACACAGGTGGTCTTGGCTTTGGCCAGAATGGCGGTAAGCTTGCGCAAAGCCTGGCTCATGAGGCGGGCCTGCATGCCCATCGTGGCCATTCCCATCTCGCCTTCGAGCTCGGCCTTCGGTACCAGGGCGGCCACCGAATCGATGACGATCACATCCAGCGCGTTCGAGCGTGCCAGTGTTTCGCAAATGGTAAGCGCCTCTTCGCCGCTGTCGGGTTGAGAGACGAGCAGATCGTCCAGGTTCACGCCCAGGCGCTTGGCATAGGCAGGATCGAGCGCGTGCTCTGCGTCAATGAAAGCGGCCAGCCCGCCAGCTTTTTGCGCATGCGCGATGACATGGAGCATCAGGGTGGTCTTGCCGGAGGACTCCGGCCCGAAAATCTCGACCACGCGGCCGCGCGGCACGCCGCCGACCCCCAGCGCCAGGTCCAGCGCCAGCGCACCCGTCGGTATTACCTCAATCTGTTTCAGCGCGCGGGCGTCGCCCAGTCGCATGATGCTGCCATCGCCATAGGCTTTCGTGATGGAGGAAAGCGCCGCTTCAAGATCGCGCTGGCGCGCGGCTGAGGCTTTGGCGGCTTCGGCGCTTTTGGCGTCCGCTCCCGCGGACTTCTCAGCCGTTTTTTCAGCAGTTTTTGGTGGCATGGTTGCAGGGGTTCGCGGTGAACGCTGGGCCCGTGGAACTCCCTGAGCCGGGAGCGTCGGCACCAGAGCCGCCAGCGGAGTTTCACCGCCGGCACGCCCGACCGTTCTTCGCTCTGGGGCTCCAGGTTCCACGTCGGCTCACCTTAATAATTCCTGTCGCGGCAGTCAAATCCCTCCAGTACTGCGGCATGCAAGTTTCGCTACAGGGCCTGCCGTTACAATGCCCTCTCCTCCTTGGGAGGAGAGGGGAAGGGAGAGGAGGCCTTTGTCTCGAAATTTGTTTGTCACGTTACTACTTGCTCCGCTTAGCTTCATTGGCCCCCTCGCCCACCGACCAGGTCAGACGATCGGGTTTGCCCGAAGCTCCGGATGGAAACTCAATTTGCACATCGGTGGTTTTGGCGAAGAACCGGGTGGGCGACTCCGCAAAAAGGACAAACCTTACTCCGCCAACTCTTGCGGTCAGTGAGTTGTTGTCTCGTCCGATTTCAATGCTTTCATATTTACCCGCGTAGCTGTCCAGCAATGCCACCGACAGGGTGAATTCCCTTTTGCCGGGTTTGCCCAGTTCACGCACCCAAATATTGCGGAAGCGCACCGGGTTGCCATGGTCCTGCAGCGAAAGCGGCTGTTTCTCCGGGTGCGCCTGGTACGGCGCGCGTTCGAGCCAACTCGTCGGACCGGTCAGCGGCACATGGTTATGGATGAGGACACCATTGTGCAGGACGGTCAGATAGACGGGGCTGAGCACCTTTCCCTCGGCGTCAAACCGCGGCGCAGTGTAGATAATATCGTAGGTCTGCCATCGGCCGGGCGGCAGGCACGCATTGGCCAGGGGCGGATACTGGCCGTAAATGGCGCCGGCCGAACCGTCGCCGTAAGTCTTGTTGCCGTATGAATCGAGCACTTGCACTTCGTATCGATCCAACCCGAAGAAAACTCCGCTGTTGCCGCGGCCCTGGCCTTCTCCCTCCGGCGGCACCGGTGTGGCCCATTCGATGTGCAATTGGCAATCGCCGAAATTTTGAAGCGTCCGCACGTAGCCGCTGCCTTTGACGCATTCCATGTAGCCGCCGCGAGTGACCCATTTGGTCGGCGTGCCATCCATGCTCACCCATTGCGAGAGGTCTTTCCCATTGAACAGCACTACGGCATCGGACGGCGCTTTGCCTGCGGTTTCCTGCGTGCTCGGCGTGGCCGGGGTAACGACCGGAGGCAGCGGCCGGGCGCGATCATGGTCGAGCCAATTGGGATCAGGCTGGCCCAAACACAAGCCTGTGCCACAGAGCAACACGCAACTCGCGAGCGGCCAGGCGAGACCAATTGTGAACAACGATTTTCTGGAGCTTAAAGGACGATGGGATGGCAGGTCGGTTGTGCGCATTGCGAAAAGCTACCAACGTTGCGGGTCTCAGGAAAAGAATTGTCTGCGAGCACTTGTGAAGCGGAGCCGGATCAGCTCGCGCAGTTGCTCACTCGCTGGGGCCGGGGCAAGGACCGGTTGATTTCCTCGAGGCGATAGCCAAAGCCCGGGCCCCGCAACGTCGAAAGATCCACGTTTCCCTCGCGCCGCCGATACAACCCGGGATGGACCCGGGCCTCGGCGCGCGAGGCCTCGGGATAAAACTGCATGGCGTTGGTTTCGACGCCCATAATCGTCCCAACGTGCGCCGCCAGGAGCACATGGGGGATCTGGGCAAGCATCGGGTTGGTGAGATCCTGGACCATTAAACTCATTCCGTGGGCCTTGGCCCAACAACAGCTCAGCAGGGCGCCGGTTTGGGTCTTGCAGGTTTTGAGGGCAACGCCCGTCCAGCCCAATTCCCGCCCCAACCGGATCATCCGCCAATCGTGGGCGCTCTCATCGAGGAACAGAGGCTTGCGGGCCGAGACGGTGTGGACATCAATGGCGTGCTGCTCGAGATCGTAAGGAAACGGCTGCTCGACATAGAGAAGCATGCGGAACAGCCGGGGCTGCTCGTCGCGCAAGCGATCGAGGATACTGTTGACATATTCCGGGTCGGAAACAGTGCAGTTGAAATCCGCTGACAACCAATCGGCCTTTTCGTCCAGGGCAATCGAGCCGACCTGGATAAGACGGCGCAAGTCCCAATCCGCATCGTTGCCGCGTAGTTTCACTTTGAGGCACTTGAGGCCGTCGCGGCGAATCCAGTCCCGCAAGAGCACGGGGTAGCCGTCGTTCGGCTCGGCGCCCGTTAGCTCCGATTCCTTCAGTAAGTCCAGTCCGCCGACCAAATGCCAGGCCGGCAATTTCTGCGGCGGGCGCGCGATGAGAAAGTCGTCTGGGAATTTGCCGGCAAAAGAGACGTTTGAGCCATCGGCTGGTTCGAGAAAACTAGACAGGTCGCGGCTCATGAATTCGGGGCCGTAAGTGGAATAGGTAGGGCGGCAGTGCAGACAACCGTAAGCATCGTGGAGGGCAAGGTCGAACGGGGAACAACAGACCAGGGCCGCAAGCCAGGGCATCGGTTCCTTGCCCGGACGATGCCGACGGTTGAACGCCTCAAAGTGAGGCCGCAAAATGGCTTCCTGAAAATCGTGGCCAATTTCCACGGGATGTCCCGTCAATCGACCACCGGACCATAGTCCGGCCAGCTCGACACAGAACCGTGTGATTGCCTCGTAGCGTTCCTCGTAAGGCGTCTGACCTGGCCAGACCCACTGGACGCTCAAAGGAGATTCGCCCCAGCCCTTGGCCGTGCGGCCCTGGCCATCGGCAACGCGCACGCAGGCTCGAGCGCAGGTGACGTGCGTCACCGTCTCCGCTCCGAACTTGAGCGGGACCCGAGTTTGGATGGGAAGAAAATAGAGCGAACTCTCGAGGATCTGAATGTCTGTCGGCTTTCCCATCGCGCGAGATTATGCGCCTCCGACACCTAGGCAAGCGTGGACCGGCGTCTGATCAAAAAATCCAAAATCGACTAGAGACTCCTTACGTCGTCTCCTACAACCGTTCGGTGCTTACTCCGCCAGCGAGTCACCGCGGCTGGAAATTCTCCAAGAACAAGTATCCAAGGATTACCGCCGCGAGCGCGGAGCAGAGTCCAAGCACGGCCAGATTCATGGCTTTAGCCTCGACTCGAACGGCCCAGGCCGCCAAACCACCTTGCTCGTCGCGCTCGACATTGATCCTCGAGACGGCAAGCAGGTTCAGGACCATCGCGAGCGCAAGTCCGGGTGCAATGGCAAGCGGACTATCCAGCACCCGAGGCACAGGAAAGCCCCCAAACCCCAGGAAGACCAGTAGCGCCGCAGGAAACAGCAGAACAAGGCCGAGAATGGCGAGTCGATTTTTATTTTTCATAGCGTACCAGGATGTTCACTTTGTGGCACAAAGTTAACCCGGTTTCTTCAGTTGTCAACTCGGATTCCCTGAATATTCTGAGCATCGGACTCACGCTCTTCCTGAAATGAACAATCGAATTACGCCGTGTCTTGTCTGTGCTTTTCTGCTGGCTGGTGTGGCATCAGTGTCAGCCGCGCTGGCCGGAACAGTTGGGAAGCCAATGTTCGATTCCGAAATTATTTTCCCACTCGAACACTGGCACAACCACGCTTCCTGCATTGTCGAGACGCCTAAAGGTGACGTAATCGTCTGCTGGTTTCATGGTTCGGGTGAACGCACGGCGGATGACGTCAAGATCGAAGGCGCGCGAAAACGCAAAGGCTCGGCCACGTGGAGCCGGCGTTTCACGATGGCAGACACGCCGGGTTACCCGGACACTAATTGCTGCCTCCTGATCGATCCCCAAGGGCGCCTGTGGTTGTTCTGGCCGACGATTCTGGCCAATCGCTGGGAGACGGCGCTGATGAAGTATCGGATCAGTTCAGATTACCAGGGCGAGGGTCCACCAAAATGGCAGGTCAGCGAAGTGTTGCACGTGACGCCCGGGCCCGAATTCGAGCTCGCGGTCAGCAATTTCATCGCTCAGGCCGAGGCGCGCGTTGCGGCCGGCGGCTTGACCGGCGCCGCCAGGGAACGGATGGAGGGCTGGCTCACGGCGATGCGCTCACGCGCCTCCGATAAACTGGAGCGGCGGCTGGGCTGGATGACGCGCGCTCACCCTTTTGTCCTGGAAGGCAAACGGTTGATCGTGCCGCTGTATTCGGATGGCTTTTCGTTCTCGCTGATGGCCATTACGGATGATTGGGGAAAGACGTGGCACACGAGCACACCGTTGATCGCGGGCGGGAACATTCAGCCCAGCATCGTCCGCCGACGGGACGGCTCGCTCTATACTCTCATGCGCGACAATGGTCCGCCTCCCAAGCGGCTCCACCAAAGCGAATCGCGCGATCGCGGGGAAACCTGGTCGCCTGTCACCGACAGCGAATTGCCCAATCCCGGCTCGGGCGCCGAGATCACTTCGCTGCGCAACGGCCATTGGGTGCTGATCGGCAACGATACCGAACGCGGCCGGCACAGCCTGGCCGTGCAGATCTCCGACGACGAAGGCAGGACCTGGCGTTGGAAACGGCATTTGGAATTGGATCCGGGCGGGTCCTTCCACTACCCGAGCATCATTCAGGCGCGCGACGGCAGCTTGCACGCCAGCTATAGTTATCACCTGAACAAGGCTGAAGGAAAAGATGCGGACGGCCAGCCGGCTCACAAATCGATCAAGCACGCACACTTCAATGAAGCTTGGGTGATGGCGGGTGACTGAAAAATCCAAATTCCAAAATCCAAATTTGATCAGAGCCTCCTTACGGGCGTGTTGCCCAAACGCGAAAACGCAGGGAAAGCGCGACTCTCGGCCCGACGGTCGTGCCGAAATTCGAGAGAAACAGCCAGTTCGGACGTTGCTGCGGCCGGGGACGGCCGCGCTCCGGCAGTTGGGCAACACGCCCTCACTTCGGCTCCTACAATTTTGAGAAGCGCTCTGAGTTAGTCGTTTCCGAATTGACCGCCCAGCGTGGGCGATTACATTCGTCATTGGCAAAAAGCAACCTTTCAACAAGAGGCAAAACTTATGCGTGGAATCATTTGGAGCAAATCCATTGTTACAATGGCAATCGTGTGCGGGATTGGCGCATTCGGCAATCCCGGTCAAT
Source organism: uncultured Verrucomicrobiota bacterium (assembly GCA_964446585.1). GTDB lineage: Bacteria > Verrucomicrobiota > Verrucomicrobiia > Limisphaerales > UBA8199 > CAYUPI01. The sequence goes on along the minus strand of CAYUPI010000054.1, from coordinate 23,496 downwards.
CGGCCGCGGCCGAAAAGAAGACCTCATGGAAAGTCACCGGCGAACTTGAAGAAGCGTGCTCGTGCCGCGCCGCATGTCCGTGCTGGTTCAAATCTCTGCCTACGCGCATGACTTGCGATGGAGCGCAAATCATCTTCATCACCAAGGGCCAGTTCGGCAAGGTCCCACTCGCGGGCCTGGCGATGGCGCAATTCGTCCAAAGCCCGGAACACCAGAGTATGTTCGAATCGTTCGGGAAGTGGAATTTCGATTACGTTTATATCGACGAAAAAGCGACTCCCGAGCAACGTGAGGCGCTGAAGGAATTGTCGTTGCATTTCTTCCCACCGGCCGCCAAATCGCGCGAGTATCGCTTTGTGCCCATCACCCGCCAGATCCAGGGCGGCGAACACATCTCCACCGTCGGCACTTACGCCGTCTGCTCTGGTCATTTGATCGAGGGTGGATACGACGGGCCGCCGAAGGTCGTGAACCCGCCGCTCGCCGACCCGACCCATAAGACCTATCTCCAGGGGCAAACGACGAAACTGACCTACGCCGACGCGGGCCAGGATTGGAAGTACGAAAACTCCAATTACATGCGCAACACTTTCGAGGTGGACAACAAAGTTTACGAAAAACACGAAGCGGCGATGGCCAAGAAGATGGGCAAGATGTAAGCAAATCAAGCCCGGGTCTTTCGACCTTCGTCACTTCTGCGGGTGGGGCCACGGATAACTCATTTGGCCCACACCATGATCGGTCGGGCCGGGTGGAAGCTCCTTTTGCCAGGCCAGGACTTTCTCGCTCAACCGCGCCACGACATCAGGATGATGCTCGGCGACGTTATTTAACTGCGTGAGGTCCTTTGGCACGTCATAGAGCTCGACGCGGCTGCGGTCGGGATTCAGCAGCAACTTCCAATCTCCATCGCGGACGGCCAGCATGGGACTCTGATGAAACGGTTCGCCGAAGATCCGGAAGCGCCATTCCCACATGAGCGGCGTGACGCGCGCGCGGGAATGGCCAAGGAAAATATCGCTCACGGCCTCGCCATCCAGTTTGTGATCGGGAGGGAGCGTGATGCCGGCGAGCTTGCAGACGGTCGGCAGCCAGTCCACGCCTGCCACAACTGAGGTCTCGTCAATTTTTCCGGACGGCACCTTGCCTGGCCATCGGATAATTCCAGGCACGCGGATGCCGCCTTCGTAGAGACTTCGTTTGCGGCCGCGAAAAGGACCGGCGCTGCCGACGCCGCTATGGCCGGCGTTGCTGACGTGGATGTCTTCGGGGCCATTATCGCTGGAAAAGAGCACCAGCGTGTTGTCCGCCAGGCCCAGGTCATCGAGCGCCTGAAGCAGACGCCCGATATGCTTGTCCATATCGGTCACCGAGCTGTAAAAGATCTGCGCAGCGCTCTTGAATGGAAAATTCTTACCCACAGGAGTCAGGAAATCGTAGGGCTTCATCTGCTCCTCTGGCGGATTTAGTGGAGCATGGGGAATCAGCATCCAGGCATTGACGTAAAATGGCTTGTCCTTGTGCGCGGTGATGAAGCGGATGGTTTCGTCCACGATCGCGCTCGAGGATTTGGCGCGGAACGTAAGGTCCGGTTCATCCCAGGTTGGCCCATTTGCATTGACGGTTCGGGCTTCATCGAAACCGTAGGCCGTGGGCGGCGGGGCACCTTCGCCGTTGCCGAGGTGCCATTTCCCAAAGTGCGCGGTCGCATAGCCGGCCCGCTGAAGCAGCGCCGCGACGTTCGGCACTTTCGGGTCCAGCCAATTGTTCATCCCGCGCGCGGCGTTGGCCTTATGGTCGGCATAGTGACCATGTATCTTGTGTCGCGCGGGATACTGGCCGGTCATGAAGGCGCAACGGCTCGGGGAACAAACCGAGCCGTTGACGTAGAACTGGGTAAACAGCGTTCCCTGCCTGGCCAGTCGATCCAGGTTCGGCGTTTTGAGTTGTGCATGGCCGTAGCACCCGAGATCGCTCCAGCCCAGGTCATCGGCGAGGATGAAGATAAAGTTGGGGCGCTTCGTGACTTCTCCGGCAGCGGAAAGACCGCCGGCCACCGTCAACATGAGCAGGGAAACTAACCATGATTTCATAGCACAAGCCGGAAACTGTCAGGGTTAACCAGAAAGACAAGCGACTTTCTGGCCAAGCGGTTTGAGCCAAGGCGGATTCAAGCAACGCAGCCGCCGACATGTGGAGGCGCTGACTGGAAAATCCAAAGTCTAAAATCCGAAATCCAAAATTGAGTTCCGCCTCACGTCGTCTTCTACACGGCAGACGCACTCGTCGATCCCGCAGCAGCGCAACAAGAGGGTTGCATCGCGCGGGCATTTGGGATTTGGTTTCGCGAGTGAAACTCAACTTCAAGCGCGTGGACTTGCAATTGGCGCACCCTTGGGCGATCGCTCGAAGCAAAGCCACTCTGATGGCGAAGGTGTTGGTCGCGGAACTCACCGGGGCCGACGGCACCCTCGGCCTGGGCGAGGCTGCGCCCACTGCGCGTTACAAGGAATCCGTGGAAAGCGTGGAGGCCTTTTTCCGCCAAGTGGATCCGCGCGGCCTTTCCTTCAGCGATGTGGATGGCAGTATGGAGTATCTCGAAACGCTTTCTCCTCGCGACCGCTCTGCCAAGTGCGCCTTGAACCTGGCTTTGCTCGACGGCGTCGGCAAGCGGGCGAAAAAGCCAATTTATGAAACGCTCGGCCTCGGTTTCCGCGAAGGCCAGCACAGCACATCCTTCACGATTGGAATCGATAAACCCGACGTGATTCGGAAAAAAGTGCTGGAAGCTGACAGATATCCGGTATTGAAAATGAAAGTTGGCGTCGCCGATGACAGGGCGAACCTGGCCGCACTGCGGGAAGCCGCGCCGTCAAAACCGGTGCGAGTTGATGCCAATGAAGGATGCAGGACGAAAGAACAAGCGCTGGAGATGCTCGAGTGGCTGGCAACCGACGGCCACATCCAATATGTCGAACAACCGTTGGCGACGTCCGCGCCGGCAAAGGATTGGGTTTGGCTCAAGCAACGCTCGCCACTGCCGATTTTCGGCGACGAATCGTACCACCTGGCGAAAGACGTCGAGCAGGCGGTCGAATGGTTTCACGGTGTCAACGTGAAGCTCGTGAAGACAGGCGGCATCAGCGCCGCCTTCGAGGCTCTGAGGGCGGCGCGCAAAGCTGGTCTCAAAACGATGATTGGCTGTATGATCGAGACCAGCGTCCTCATCAGCGGGGCGGCGCACCTGGCGGAGCTCTGCGACTATCTCGATCTCGACGGCAATATTCTCATCACCAACGATCCGTATCGCGGGGTGGCGGCTGATCAGGGCGTGCTGTCATTTGCCAGCGCGCCGGAGAAATTCGGGTTGCGAGTTACCGCCAGACCATGACGAGTCGTGCACGGGATAGTCAAATCCACGTATATCATTGTTTCGCGCAGATTTCCCAGGCGGCAGCCTGCAAGTGCGCGATCGCAATTGGAGAAAGCAACGACGCTCGCGCAGCGTTTGGAGTGCGCGGAGCTTGCTCCCTCTTTAGAGCCCTGGTGTCCTTCGTGAAAGCGCCGGCGAGCCGGGCGCACTCCATGCGCTTCGCGAGGTTTGTTTGCGGCTAGGCGTGACCCTCACGCAGGATTTGGGCAGCGGCAGCTTCGTTGCAAAGCTTGCGATAGGCCTCATCCAAACTGACAGCCGCTCCGGAGCCGGGAGCGAATCCGCAGTCCGGGTTTAGCGTGATACGCTCCGGAGCGAGGTGCTTGAGCGCCTGTCGGACGCGGCTAACGATGGTTTCCGGCGAGTCGATGCGCCCCGGAGTCACGTCCACGCACCCGAGGCCAATTTCCAAGTCCTCGCGCAAATCGCGGAATACCGCCATGTCGCCAGCCTGCGATGCGGTGAATTCCATCGTGAGCTGGTGGACTTTCAGGCGGTTCAGATGCGGGATGATCGGTCCGTAGCCGCCCTCGTGGGATTGTTCTCCCCGCGCCCGCGCCCCCGCGCGACGGCAGAGATGAACGGCGGTTTTGATGCCGGTGATTCCACAAACGACTTCATTGACCATATCCACGGCGAAAGCCGCCGCCGCCTCGGGTTCCGAGTATTGAGCGCGCACCGCCGGGTCCACGAACAGACAGAGATGGGGGTCGTCGATCTGGGCAATGTCCGCGCCTGCGTCGCGGATAAGCTCCAACTCGCGCCGGAGAACCGGGACGCAGTCCCGAACAAAATCGTCGCGTTTCGGATACGCCTTGGAGGATTTATCCACCTGCCACATCCGTTCGCCGAGCAGCGCCGGCGAAGGCAGCGTCGATTTGATGAGCCGTTTGGTGATGGATTTGAGGAATGTGACTTCTCGGGCTATGAAGCCCGGCGTTTTCTGGGCGAGCTTCTCAATCACGAGCGTGAATGGGCGGCCATCCGGCAGCGCGCCCAATTCGAATCCGTGAGCTAGTTCGGCGATCACGCCGATATAGGATTTGCGCCGCCATTCACCGTCCGTCAGCACGTTGAGGCCGGCTTGCTCCTGCAGTGCCACGGCATAACTCACCGCCGCCTGCATGCGTCGCTCATATTCCTCGCGGGGCAACGGAGGCCGGTCGTTGATGAGATCGAGCACGAAGCTCGGACGCGGCAGAGAACCGACGACCGATGCGGGAAAAAGTCTGGTCATCTAGAGGAACGTAGCCGCCGACGTCAGTCGGCGCACTATAATTGAAGAGATGTAAGCAACGACTGACGTCGGCGGCTACGATAAGAGAAACGGTTCAGAAGTCAGCCATCCGCCAACCCTTGCGGTACGTGCGGTGGAGGTAACGGTTCGCTTCTTGATGATTCCGCACTTTCATCCGCGCATGATCCCACTCGAGCGTTTGGCCTGGAACGCGAATGGCGACTGTGCCCAACAGGATGGCCTCTGTCATGGGGCCGGTTTGCGCAAAGTGCGACTCGGTTTTTTCACTGCTGAGGCAGGCATCGACAAAATGATGATAATGGTTGCGCGGGGGCAGGTCGGACCGCTTGACGTCCTTGAATTTCTCCTCGGGCAATAGTTGCGGCGGGTAGCCGAGCTGGTTGAGCAGCGCGCCGTTGGTCCCGATGACCATCGAGGATTCTGCGGGATATTCCTTTAGATCCTGCGAGTAGAGTTTGCGAATGGCCTCGGGAGGATAGTACTCGCCATCGAACCACTCCAGCGTCCAGGCTTTGGCATCGGTCAGCTCGTTGCCGGGAAAGGTCCAGGTGATGTGGTCGCCTTGTGGCCAATTGTCCTTCCGGCGGGCCGACGAATTCTTCCACGATTCCTGCACTTCGGCCACGACCGTCAACGGCGGTTTCATATCCAACCCCTTCCACACCGAATCGAAGATGTGACAGCCGATGTCACCGGACCAGCCGGTGCCGAAATCCTGCCACGCGCGCCATTTCACGGGATGATAAATCACGGGCGCGAATTCGCGCGCAGGCGCCGTGCCGAGCCACAGGTCCCATTTCAACGAATCCGGCGGTGCCTGACCAGTGGCCGGGCGCGGCCCTTCAAGCCGGTAATCCTTGATTGCGCCCGGCCGGTTCGAACAGAGATAGGCGTGAGTGACTTTCCCAATCCGCCCCTCCTTGAGCCACGTGACGGCAGTACGATCGTGAATGGTTGAGGCGATCTGAGTGCCAAGCTGGGTCCGAACACCCTTCTGGATCGACGCTTCCGTGAGAGCCCGAACCTCAGCCACGTCGTGACACATCGGTTTCTGGCAATAGACATGTTTGCCTTTTTCAATTGCGCTGTAAGCGATGATGAAGTGCATGTGATCGGGCACCGTCACGTTTACCGAATCAACTTTTTCGCCCTCTTTTTGGAGCAGTTCGCGCCAATCGGAGTAAAGCCGCGCGTCCGGAACGACCTTGGCCGCCTTGTCGAGATTGGTGGAATCGACGTCGCACAGCGCGACGATCTGTACTTTCTTGTGTTCCTTAAAATTCTGCAGGTCGCCCCAGCCCATGCCGTTGACGCCAATGCAGGCATGGTTCAGCCGTCCATTGGGCAAGCTCGCTTGGGCCTGCCCGCGGGCATTGGTCAACGGCCAAACGAAGGGAGTTGCGGCGACGCCGAAACCTGCAACCCGTAAGAAGCGCCGGCGCGACCAAAAGCGCGCTCGCCGAATCTGCAATGGGATTTGCGGCGAATAAGAAGAGGTAGCCCTCGATTTCATACAAAACAATCTTGCTGACGGCTTACAAAAGGTTCAAGCCAAAGTCGTTTTGCGGTGCAGCCTTGAAATCACGAACCAACTGACAGAACCTTGCGGGGTGAACGTATTCGTGATCCTGGCTTTCTCGCTGGTTGTCTTGCTCTGTGGCGGCTGCAATAAGTCTGCTGAGCTCCAGACCAGCCCGATACTGGACCCGGGTGAGCCAACTCAGGCACAACCGAAACTGCAGACGATGAAGCTTTGGGTCGGCCCGGAAGAAATGATTGTGGAACTGGCACTGACGGCCCAGCAGCAACGCGCCGGCATGATGTTCCGGACTAACATGGCCGAGAACGCCGGCATGTTGTTCCCGCTGGTGACCACTCAATATGCTTCCTTCTGGATGAAAAACTGTCCCTTGTCGCTTTCCGCCGCCTACATCGATCCGGAAGGCATCATCCAGGAAATTCGCGAGTTCCAGGCCTACAATACGATCCCCGTGGTTTCAGCCTCGAACAACATCCGCTTTGTATTAGAGACACCGCACGGCTGGTTCGAGCGGCATAATGTCAGAACCGGTATGGAAGTTCGCGCCGAGCGCGGTTCGCTGATGGAAACTTTTTTCCGAGGCCGTTAGCGCAACGGCGATTTGAAAATCGAACTGGCCCGAAAACGAAGGCCGGGAAGCAGCGGGGTGGTAAAAACGCCCTTCTCGTTATGTGTGACCGCGGGTGAGTCGGGATTCCTCGAGAGATCATAAACATGGATGAGCCGCGCAACGGGATCCACCAGCCAGAGCTCCTTAACTCCGGTTCGCCCATAGATTTTTCGCTTTGAACCCTTATCGAGGCGCGCAGTTCCCGGCGAAAGAATCTCCATCACTAAATCCGGCGCTCCCTCGATGCCGTGCTCGGTTATCATCGATCGGCGCCGGTTGGAGATGAACACGACATCGGGCTGATAAATATTGACGTCGGTCAGAAACACATCCAGCGGCGCGATAAAGACTTCGCCAATCGGTTTTCCCTCCAGGAAACGAAGAATTATTGGGTAAATGCGACCCGCAATGCTCTGGTGGTAGGTTTCGGGCGATGGCGACATAATAAGGTCTCCTTCGACGACCTGGTAGTAGGGCGGCCCTTGCGGCATCCCCTCATAATCATACCTGGTAATTTGAGGGGCCTTCGTTTGTAACATGCTTGCAGGCTACCCTTAGCCCCAACTTGTGTCAACGGACGGAGTCTGGTCGCAGGTCAAATTTCGTCGTGCGTTCGCAGACGTCGCGGCTAGCTTTCCCCCGTGATCGTGCGTGCCAAGTCCGACCAACTTTTTGCTGAGTCGTTAAAATTTATTCCGGGCGGCGTGAACTCTCCGGTGCGGGCGTTCCGCGCTGTTGGCGGCCAACCTTTCTTCGTAAACAAAGCCAAAGGGGCCCACGTGTGGGACGTGGACGGGAACGAGTATGTCGATTATGTCGGCACGTGGGGCCCGGCGATTCTCGGGCACGCGCACCCCAAGATCATCAAAGCGGTCCAGGCCGCGGCAGAACAGGGCACGAGTTTCGGCATCCCGAATCCGTTGGAAGTCACGATGGCCCGGCTCATCTGCTCGCTGGTGCCCAGTGTTCAAAAGGTTCGCATGTGCAACTCCGGAACCGAGGCCACGATGTCTGCCATCCGCCTGGCGCGCGGTTACACCCATCGCGAGAAGATCATTAAGTTCGAAGGGTGTTATCATGGACATGCGGACTCATTGCTGGTCAAAGCGGGTTCGGGAGCGTTGACGTTTGGGAATCCGGACAGCGCGGGCGTGCCCACGGCCTTCACTCAGCATACGATTGTTTTGCCCTTCAATGATCATGAGACCGTAGAGGCGGCCTTTGCCGCCAACAAAGATCAGCTCGCGGCGATCATTCTCGAGCCGGTGCCCGGCAACGCCGGCCTGTACCTTCCACAACCCGGCTACCTCGAGTTTCTGCGCGAAATCGCCACAGCCAAAGGATCGCTGTTGATCTTCGACGAAGTCATGACCGGATTCCGCCTTGCCAGAGGCGGGGCGCAGGAACGGTTCGGCATTACCCCCGACTTGAGTTGCTTCGGCAAAGTTATCGGAGGCGGCCTGCCCGTGGGCGCGTTCGGCGGCCGCGCGGACATTATGGATTGCCTGGCGCCCGACGGGCCGGTTTATCAAGCTGGCACGTTGAGCGGTAACCCGGTCGCGATGGCCGCCGGCATTGCGGCGTTGGACGAGTTGGCCGCCACCGACGCCTACGCCCGGCTCGAACAACTCGGCGCCCAGCTCGAAGCCGGGATGAAAGAGGCGGCGACCGCGGCGGGTATCCCCGTCCAGTTCAACCGCTGCGGCTCGATGTTCTGCGCGTATTTTACCAGTGGCCCGGTGCATAACCTCGCGGATGCGATGAAGAGCGACCGCGCCCGATTCGCCAAATATTTCCACGGGATGCTGGAGCAGGGGATTTATCTGGCACCGTCGCAGTTCGAAGCCGGGTTTCTCTCGACGGCCCACGGCCAAAAGGACATCGAAGCAACGGTGGCGGCGGCGGCGGAAGTGATGAAAACACTTTCCAATTAAGTCGGGCAGGGTCGCTTATGCGCATTTTGTCACTGGATCCTGGGACCAAACGCATCGGCATCGCGGTGAGCGACGAATTGAAGATGATCGCACAGCCGCTTGAATTCATTCCAGCCGAGCCGTTCGCCGATGTCGTCGCCCGGCTCAAACGCCTGGTCCAGGAAAAGGCAGTGGAACTGATCCTGGTCGGGATGCCGCGTAACATGGATGGGACATACGGCCCGGCGGCGACTCGAGTCCAGGAGTTCGTTGCGGCTTTGGAGAATGCAATCCCGTTGCGGATTAAGACCTGGGATGAGCGGCTGACGTCGGCACAAGCGAACCGCATTCTGCTTGCAGGCAACGTGCGCCGAGACAAGCGAAAGCAGAAAGTGGACAAGATGGCGGCGGCGATTTTATTGCAAAGTTATCTGGACAGTGTGCGTGAAACGTGATGCGTGATGCGTGAGCTCAATTACCGCGGACACCTATCTGCTGTCCTTCGGCCGCTCAAAAATCGCGAATCACGATCGATGAACGATGCGAGGAAATGGAACCGCTAAAGTTCAAACTAACCATCGCCTACGACGGCACAGGCTATGAAGGCTGGCAGTTGCAGAAGACCGGCACCGGCGTGCAGGAGAAGATCGAGCTTGCTCTGGCAAAACTCTTCCCCGGCCGTCCTCGGCTTCACAGTTCGAGCCGCACTGATACGGGCGTGCACGCCCTGGGCATGGTCGCGCACTTCGAAGTGCGGCCCATGGAGTGCAGGATGGCGCCGGCCAAATTGCTGCTGGCTCTGAACGCCTGGCTGCCGGCGGACATCCGGGTTGTCTCCGCCGCGCGCGTGCGAAGAAATTTCCATGCTCGTTTCGATGCCACCGGCAAGCAATATCGCTATTCTGTCTGGAACGATTCGGCAATGAATCCGTTGATTCGCCACATTGCCTGGCACGTGCCGCGGCCACTGGACCTCCACGCCATGCGCGCCGCTGCGCCAGCTTTTCTTGGAAAACACGACTTTTGCTCCTTCTCCTCGAACCAGGGTTATGCAAAAGGATCGACGGTCCGCTCCCTTACCCGGTGCGAAATCAAAAGAAGTGGACGCTTGCTGACCTTCATTATCGAAGGCGACGGGTTCTTATATCGAATGTGCCGAGGCATTGTCGGCACGCTGGTGCAGATCGGCCAGGGTAAATTCTCCTCCGACGAGATCAACCAGATGCTGGCGCGCAAGGATCGGCGCGGCGCTGGGATGACCGCGCCTGCTCATGGCCTCGTCTTGTGGAAAGTATATTATCGAAAAAAGTCACCCCGCGCCTGATGCCAATATCTGGGCTCCCAATTAAGGTCACACATCACACATCACGTTCCACGTTTCACTCATGCAGATTGTCCTGGTTGAACCGGAGATTCCGCCCAACACTGGCAACGTCGCGCGGCTGTGTGCGGCGACGCGCTCGAGGTTGCACCTGATCGAACCGCTCGGCTTCCGGATGGATGATGCCCGACTCAAGCGCGCGGGTATGGATTACTGGCAGCATGTAGAATGGCACTGCTGGGAAAGTTGGGGTTCCTTTGCCAGCTGCTTGCCGAACAGTGCGAAGCTCTGGTTGATCGAATCCGGCGGATCGCGGCTTTACTCGGAGGCGCGGTTCAGTGCGGAGGATTATCTGGTCTTCGGGCGCGAGACTGCCGGCTTGCCGAAAAAGCTGCTGGAAGAAAACCAGGACCATTGGTTGCGCATCCCCATGTTAAATCCCGAGGCGCGCTCACTGAATTTATCCAATTGTGTCGCTTTGGTGCTGTTCGAGGCGTTAAGGCAGCAGGGATTCGCTGGGGGAAAATGACGAATCAGCCAAAATCCGAATTCCGAATTTCGAAACCCGCCCCGCCCCGCTGAGACAAGCGCTGAGCGCGGCGAGAGGGAGCCAGGAGTTCGAAATGCAAAATTTGAGATATTTAGGTCAGGGATGGCGTAATCGGAAAAATGCTGCCGGTGTGGCCGGGTCATTGACGGGGAAACTCGCTTGGGTGTTGGTTTGCGAGCCGGGCACATTGCCCCACGCGCCGATCGTTCCCACACCAGTTCGATTGCTCTGCAAGATCCAGCCCTGGTAGTTCGTGGCCCAGGAGAGCGTCAAGGTCGAGCCACTCAGGCTGGCGCTGAGCCTCGCCGGCACAGTCGCAACGGTGAAGGTCTCCCATGGCCCGGTATTGATGCGGTTATTGATGAGCGGCAAGGCGCCGGCGTTCTCGGCGGTGACATCCATGTTGTTCACCAGCGCTCGCAGCGAAATAGTGCCATCCCCATTGTCCGACCACTGGAACGACTGCGAAACTCCTGCGGTGCTCGCGTTTGCCAACAGCGGCGAACTGCCCGTCGGACTGGCCCTAACAAACAGGTTGAGCGCCACTGACTTCAAGGCGACGCAACCCCACCCAAAAGAGCTGCTCTGGTCCACCAACTGAAACTGCTCACTGAGACCAGCCACAGGCTGATTGGCGATCAACGGTGAGGTCGCATTCGTCGCGCTGACGAAAAGATCGTTCGCTGCCGAGCGCAGAGTGATCATGTCTCCGATTGGCAGGTCGTCGTGATATTGCCAGTAGTTGATGTTGAAGCCGCCGGTGTCACAGACCAGCCTCACTGCGTGCGTGCTGTCTTTGGCGAATGTGTAGGAGGCGCCCGACTCGAGGTTGGTATAGACCTGCCAATCACCCGTGTTCGGCACCAGCAGCGACGGATAATTCGTGCCGTCGATCACAAAGTGAATCATTGAACCGTTATTGGGACTGGCCACCCGTGCGATCAGATGGACTTTGCTCCCCTGGATGGGCACCTGCTCCCATTCGAGCCATTCGCTCGAGTTGATCCACCCCACATTGTAGCCGCCACCGGCGTCGCCGGTCGTCTGGATGGCAATATTGCCGTTGCGGTAGAAGTTGACCTGGCCATTGCCTCCGTTGGCTCCGCCAAAATTGTCGCAAGCTTCTGCCTCGAGCTTCAGTTCGCACGGATTGGCGTGATTGCCGTATAGGCGGAGCAAGTTGAGTCGCTGGTTCGGATAATCATAATAGGTCTGGCTGTAGTTGAGAGTCGTTCCATCCGTGTCGAGATTGTTGACCCGGAACAACGCGGCGCTCTCCTCCCAATCGGTAAACCCCTCGACCAGCGTGAGCAATGCCCCGCTCCCGCGCGTGTTTATGAGGCCGTTGGCGAGCGTTTGTCCGTGCTGCGGATCGATCCAGCCCGGACCGAATGCCGGAGTTTGAAACTGCGGACAACAAACGCCGATCTTGACACCATTAAGGGTCGTCTGCGACCAACCGCTCGATCCTTGGGCGAACCAATTGTGGACTCCATCCGCCACATTCGTGCTGTTGCAAGTGGTGTCGTTGGACAAAAAATCGTCCGACAGAATGATAAACGGGTTGAATCCAAAAGTGTTCTGGCACTGTTGACGCACATACAACAATGCCTGAGAAGCGTTGCCCTGCATGTTTCCGACGAAATAAGTGTTGCCCGACCAAATGATGATCACCGGCCTGCCGTTAATCTTGAACCGATTCGCGTCGGGCACCGATTGGTAAAATAGTTTGTAATTGTAATCCCACAGAAAGAGCCAATTGGTCTGCTGGCTGATATCGAATGGCTGGGCGTAACCAAAGCCGCGGCCATTGGCCTGGTTCCATTGAGCGGTCCAGGAGGCCGCGTTGTCATCGAAGATCGCGAGCTTGATGCGGTTGGTCAGCCCACGGTTTGAGAGCGCTGAAAGCAACGGCGCGATGTTCGTCGGATTCTGGCCTGTGTTCGGCCATGACCCGCGCAGGTTCGGACAGACGAAATCCACGCCGCCGGCTGCCAGTTCCTCCGCCCAATCGTCCCACGTGAGGTTTGGACTACCCGAAATGGGATTGAAAAGCGGTTTGTTGGCCGTGCCTGTGTAAGGTCCCGTCAAGTCGTTGCCGTAACTCCACCCGCACGTGACGCCGAGGTGTTGAGCCTGTGCTGCGGAGGCTACAAGAAGGAGTGCAGCGAAACTCCATGCGGGTTTGGCACAAAATCGAATTCCGTTCACCTGCAAACTGGAGACATTCCGAGGTTTCGGCGAGCAAGCCGCGTCCATCGAATCATTCTAGCATCGGAAGGCCTCACAGGCACTTATAACCCCAGCCAGGACGCACCCATCAGGCGGTGCACGTGTTACTTTGCCAATTTCAGCAGTTCCGCAACCTCAACCATTACATCAGGAAATGCCAGCGGTGATGCCTGTTCGCCGGCGCGCAAAATGCGCTGGGAGCCGTATCCAGAGAAGTGCGGTCCTCGATAAATTTCGATTGTTCTTTCGACCAAATTCACGATCCACACCTCCACAATTCCGGCGCGGCCATACAGTGGAAGTTTTTGCTCGCGATCAAGACCCAGCGTCGTGTCGGCGACCTCGATTAGCAGAAAGACATCATCAGGCACAGGGTGCCGGCTGGTGTAGTCATCGCCGACGGGCTTAAGCAACATGAGGTCCGGCTGAGGCTCGGAGTGATCGTCCAGGCGCACTGGATCCTGGGCCGAAACCAGCCAGCGTCCGCGGGCCAATTTGTTAAACAGACGATTCAGCCGTTTGACTGAGCCTCCGTGGAATGGTCCGATGGGCGACATATCTATGATCTTCCCGTCAAGGAGTTCGACCCGGGAACCTGGTTTAAGCACGCCAGTTTCCGCCATGCGATAGTAATCGGCGACGTTGAAGCGATGTTGTGCTTCGACCAGCATGCGAACAAGTTATCAAATCAAGCGGGGACGCGCAACCACAGTCGGCGTGCCAGCCCCAAATGCCTCAGCGAAGGCGAATGCCACAATACCAGGCCGCGTTCCATGCACTCGCAACCTCATCGCAATCCAGTCAAGGTTCGGCGGCGGCGTTGACCGTCACCCACACGGGTGAGGACCAGGCCATGTTGCCGTCGCTCTGCTCGATGCGCAGGTAATAGCGATTCTCGCCGGGCATTGGAGAGGTGTCAGTGAACACGTTCGCGAACTCGCTTTGTCTCGGCTCCCAGACCTGGTAATTCCTTTCATTGCGCACCAACGTGACGCGCTTGAGCGACGCTGTGCCGTTGACAGAAAATTTCAGCTCCGGCTTCCCGCTCGCCTGAAACACCGAGCCCATCGGCTGGCGGTTGCAACTGAACTCCACGAAGATTTTGGTCGTGGCCGCGATGCTGCGCCGCGCCCTGAAGCCCTCGATGATTCCCTCGCGTGTGAATTGCTCGACATAGACCCCGCCGAAGGACGTGTGCTGCGAAACGTGGTCGGAGCTGGCGAATACGCCGAGCTTGTGGCCGCGAGTGAGCGCATGTTGATAGACGCCGTTGCTTCGTTCCGTTCCAAAATTTTCAATCGCCGCCGGTGGCGCCGGGATCACCGCTTTGGACGCCGTGTCCGCAGTGTATTTCTGGCCTACACGCAGGCCAACGGTTGGCTGCGGCGCGCCCAGACCCTCATAACTGACGCGAGCTCCCTGGAAAATCTCCACGGTGTTTTCGACCGCGCCGTCAATCCTCTCGTATCTGTCCCAGTCGGTGCCCATGCCTGTCGCGCCCGTGTGGCTGATCAACGCCACCGGGCGGCCGTATTTGCCGAGCAGGTCCCACAATTCCATCGGCGTAATTTCGTCCGCACCGGTCTGCACGTGATAAAGCGTGTTCCACGGGGAGGCTTCGTAGAGCGAGCGTTTGATGTACACAATCGGCGCGCCGCGCTGCGCGAAGACGACATTTCTGTGGCCCCACGGAAATTTCTGCTCGCGCTCGTAAGCGTAGAGCGAGGTGAACTTTCCCGGCGCGTAAAAGACGTCCACCATCCGCTGGGTCTGCCACCATTCGTAGGGATCGTACTTTTTGACGATATCCGTGTGGTCCGACGTGCCCATGAAATCCAGCTCGGCCATGTCATAGGCGTAGCGGAAATGTTCGAGCACGCAGCCGTCCTGGCCGCAGCGGCAGTTGGAGAAGTCCGTGTGCCGGTGCAGGTCACCGAAGACGAGCGTGTATTTTTTCCCGCCCACATCCCAGGTATGATGTTGGTCACGCGGGCGGTCGGGCGTCGGCGACTGCAGGTACGGCTCCGGCTCGGGCAGCATAGTAACCTTCAGCGCCGGTTCTTGATAAGCTGCAAACTTAGGCTTTAACTGCGCGAGGTAAACGCCGGCGACACGAGCAGCTTTGGTCACACGCTTGTCGCTGGCCCAGCAGAGCAACATCTGTTGGCCGCTGCGGGTGAGCGTGCAATGGCGATCCTGGCCGAACGAACTGTCCGGCACCTCCATCGGCTGCGCCCACGAATTCGCGGCCGCGTCGTACCTCGTCACGGCAATACGCCAGCGATCATGCGAGAAGAATCGGTACGCAATCCACGGATTGTCAGCCTCATCGGTGGCCAGCAACGGAAGATTTACTTCCAGCGCGCTACGCGGCGCGGGCTTGCCGTCGCCGGGCACGGGCACTTCCGTGAATTTGCCGGTGGCAATGTCAAAGCGGCCGAGAAGAATGCGTTTCTGTCCGTTCAAGCCGTTCTGGCCGTCGTGACCGCGCGATTCTCGGCCCCATTGGCGGCGCCCGCGTTCGGCGGCAATCCAGAATCCCTGGCCGTCTTTGGTGGCGGCGAGGCTCGCCCGTGCCTCGTATTCGGGCGAACTCGTTAGCGGAAGTTCATTGACGCGGCCATCCAGGCCGACGTGCGCGAGATACAGATTAAACTCTCCGCCGCGCGAAGAATCGAACACCACCCAGGCGCCATCCCGGCCATCGAATGCCAGCCGCGGCTCCCAATTGCCGCCCTCGGCTTTGCTGACGGCGATCTCCTTCGACCATGTTCCCGCCTTAGGGTCGAGCCAGCGCGCGAAGATGTCGCCTTGCCCGCGCCGGAGCGACTGCCACGCGACCCAGACCCGCCCTGAGTGGTCTGTGCCCGCGTCCGAAAACGTATCACTGCCTTCCGAGGCGGCGAGGGTGAGTGGCGCGTCGAGTTTGCCACCGGCGAAGCGGCGTGCGCGCAGCGTGACGATGTTGCGCGCATCCAGCTCTCCCCAGAAAGTCCACACGGCCCCATCGGCGCCGCACGCAATGGCCGGTTGATGAACCACGCCGGGTTCCGAAAGCTTCTCCACGATCTTCAGCCCGTGCGCCCTCTTGCACGCCAGCTTGAGCACGTCCGCCTTGCCGTCGTGTTCGATGAAGGCGACCCACGCCGCGCCAGTCGCGTCCATCGCCATGACCGGAAAGTCCCAATGCAGCGCATGATCCGTGAGTTGCCAGCACTTGCCAAGCGGAGAGGCCAGGATCGGTTCATTCTCAGCAGCCGCCTTTTTCCCGGCGGCCTTTTGGGTGGCAATCGGTGCCTTTTCCGCCGCGAGCCCGAGCAGTCCAAGAGTTACGACGGCCAATGTCAGGCTGGCGGCCCGCCGCCAGTGAGGAAACGTGCTCTGGGCCCGGGTGTTCATTAGTGTGCTAGAAAACCACAAACACCCTGCCGATTCGAGATGTAAATTCTCAGAGTTAATCAGCCCTGGAACCGAATCCAACTACCGGGTGGAACGGTGGTTTGGTCAATTCGAGCGCGACTCACTCGGGCTGGGGCTCCAAACCGGCAATCTTCCCGTCCTTCCCTACGCGCATAATCCAAATCAAATTCTCATTCGAAAACCTGGCGCGAAAAACCATTACCAGAGTTTGGCCATCCTCGCTTCGGTCGAGAAGTTCGATGCTGTTCAACGTGCCCTTCGATGCCAGCAGCTCGGGACCAGCCCTGCTAATGAGCGGCGCCAACTCTCCCCGGGCCGAGCCTGTGAACAAAGACTCCTCCACCATGCCTTTGGCCGCGGCTTGAATTACCCGCTTCAGCATTGCGGCGAACCTGGGTTCAGGATCAGGAATTGGGTTCCGGTTACGGTAAGAGATCTCCGGCAGGCCCAGGTAGATCGCCGCGAGGCTCTTTGCAAGAAACTCAGTCGCGGCATCGCCCTGATTGGCAAGAACAATCACGGTCAAGTGGTCGTCCAGATAGTGATAGAGGGTGGCATTGAATCCGAAGGCTTCGCCGGCGTGGCCCGCGACGGCACGGCTGCGGTCGTTCAGCAACTCCAGACCAAGGCCGTAATGAGTACGCTCGCCATTCGCCAGAGCTGTGGCTGAAAGCATTTTGGCCAAAGTCGCGGGCTTGACCACCTTGCCGGAGAACAGTGCCTCGTCCCATTTCACGAGATCGAGGACGGTGGAAATAGCTCCGCCGGCGGCGTAGAGATTTGCCGGACTGACGTAATCTGCATTGAGCCATTTCCCGTCGATCCAATTATATCCTGAAGCCCGTTTCGGAACGACCGCGCGGAGATTTTGCATCCTGGTCGAGCTCATTTGGAGAGGCTGGAAAATGTGTTGCTCGAGGAATGCGCCAAAGCGTTTCCCCGCGATGCGCTCGATTATCATACCAAGCAGAATGTAGTTGGAGTTGCTGTAACGGAATTGTTCTCCCGGCTTGTAAAGCAAGGGCAAAGCCAACGCGTCGTGAAGCACGTCTCTGGGCAGCCGGTCCATTCGCGCGAACTGGATGCTGCCCGGGATATCCGTGAAGTCGGTGATCCCTGAGGTGTGGCTGAGAAGCTGTCGCACGGTGATGTGCTCCAGTTGCTTCGGCAACGACAGGTCCTTGATATAATTCACGAAGGGCTCGTCCAGCTCGATTTTGTCCTCCTCAACCAGCAGCATAATGGCGGTCGCCGTGAAGGTCTTTGTTACGGAGCCCAGTAGATAGACGGTATCTGCAGTCGAAGGCACGGAGTTCTCAATGTTGGCGAAACCATAGCCGCGGACGAAGATGACAGCTCCGGTGCGCACGACGGCCACAGAGAGTCCAGGAATGTGCTGGCGCGTGGCCTGGTCACGTAGAAATGCGTCGGCCCTTTCCTCCTGGGCCCATGCCCGAGCCGCAAACACCACGAATATCGCGGAGATCAACACAGACAAGGCTATTTGCTTCTGCACGTTCTTTTTCATGAGTTTTTCCCTAGTCTCCTGAGTCATTGATTCCTTAAATAATTTGGTTGTCGGGTTGGCAATGTTTTTGGGCTGCAGCAGGCATGAATTCCGAATTTTGTTATGCAAGTTATTTCTGATTCATGAGACTAGAGCGCGTTCCAAAAATGGAGCGCGACTGTGTCGAAGACCAACCGCAGAGCATCGGTGGCCCCTAATCGCCGCAATTTCCGGGTTTGCTGCGGCTAGCCGAGGACGACACAGCCGCGCTCCGGCTACCACTATGCGATGCTCCCGGGTCATATTGTGCCTGGAGCTATCGAGGATGGCCGCTCTCAGCCACGGCATGAACGAAGAGCATTGCGAGGATGAACAGGCAGATCGCAATGATGACCAGGTTGACGATTCGGAGTTTGACTGAGACCTGGAGTTCCGAGCGAGCCTTGTCGATGTGGAAATGCATAACTGCAAGGAGATTCAGGACCAGTGCAGCCAGAGGGGCGCCCGCCATCACAACCGGCGAAAGAAAATGCAAGGCGGATCGGTCAATTTGCGCCATTTTCTCTTCCAAGGCGGTGAAGAACGGTAGATCCAGGTGGAAACCGTATTTGAGCAGCACTCCAAGAATGAAGAGCCCAGGGAACAGAATGCACACGAATCCAATCCATGAAGAGCGCCTCGCGTTCACGAGCACCAGCTTCAGCCGTTGCTGGCGCAACGGACTCTGCAATTCCGGGCTCTTGAGCGATTCCAGTTTCTTTACCAGTTTTTCTTCGTCCATAGCGGCGCGTTGTTTCCAAGACTTGTAATGCAGTCCTGGCTGAAACGTTGCAGTGTCAAAGGAGGTCTTTCAGTTTCGCGATCCCCCGTGACAGAAGAGATTTCACTGTGCCCTCCCGCTTGTGCAGGATCTCTGCGATTTCCCTAATGCTCTTCCGCTCGAAATAACGCAAGGCGATGACATCCTGATACTTGAGGTCGAGCAGGAGAATTTTTTCACGGACCTTAAGGAAGTCTTCGTACTCCTTGAGCTTGCGTTCGGCTTCCAGTTTTTCAGCCTCCAGCGAGGCAGGATCGAGCGGTTCAAATCCGCACTCCTCGCTCAGCTGGTCGAGTGAAAGAGTCGGCTTGGCGCCCCGTCTAAAATGCATTCTGACTTCGTTTGTGGCGATGCGATAGAGCCAGGCTGAAAACGGAACGCCCTGCCAGCGATATTTCCACAAGCTCTTGAACGCTTTCAGGAACACTTCAGAAGTCAGGTCGTTGGCCGCCTCCCAATCTGCGACACGTCGTAGGATGTAGGCAAAAATGGCAGGATAATGCCGCTCGAAGAGGACGCCGAATGCTTCGGAGTCTTTCTTCGCCCGTTCGATGATTAATTGTTCGTCGTCCAAATGCGGCTCTATCCTTAGAATGCAGAATTCCGCGGACGTTGCGAAGATTCTTGAGATTGATAAAATGGGTTATGCTGTTCAGCAAATCCCGCGCGCGAGGGTTGGTGGTTTTTTCTGTGGGGTTATACGGTCTCGGCCTCTGGGAGGCGGAGGCAGCGCCTGCGATTGAGATTACAAACGTTCCGCCGTTCGGCTCGTTCGCGAATCTCGGCGGCCGAGTTCTTGACGCAAGCCCGGTTACAAATCGCGTGGCGGTTTTTATCTATGTGCCAGGCGCGGGGTGGTACTCGAAGCCGTATTGTGACCCGCAGTTGACAGTCATCCAGCCAGATAGCTCCTGGACGGCGGACATCACAACGGGAGGTTCGGACCAGAATGCGACACGGATCACGGCGCTGCTGGTTAGCTCCAACTACAACCAGCCATGCGTCCAGGGTCTGGCGGCGCTGCCTGAAAACGTCACAACGCAGGCAATTGCCAGCGCCACCGTTTACCGGCAAGATCCGAATCTGCGTTGGATTCAGTATTCGGGATACGATTGGTGGGTGAAGAGCAGCTCAGGGCCGGTTGGACCGGGACCTAATTATTTCTCTGATAGCACCAACAACGTCTGGGTGGATTCACTCGGCCGGCTGCACATGCTCATCACGAACCGCTCGAATCAATGGCAATGCGCGGAAATCGTGACGGCTCGCACGTTTGGATATGGCAACTATCGTTTCGAGCTGGTTTCGAGTGCCAACGACGTGAACTTGAATGCGGTGCTGGGCTTGTTCACCTGGAGCGATGATCCGGCTTACGCGGATCGGGAAATTGACATCGAATGCTCGCGTTGGGGAAACGGAGCCGATATCAACAACGCGCAGTTCGTGGTGCAACCGTTCGACACCGCCGGGCATCTGGTTCGCTACGCGGTGCCGGCGGGCCAAACGAATACGACGCACGTGTTCGTCTGGGAAACAAACAGGGTCAGTTTTCAAAGTCAAATTGGGAGCTTCGATCCTGCTCCCGTCCCAGGCAACCAGATTACCAACTGGAGCTATACCCTCAGCGTGCCGCAGACCGGTGATGAGAATGTCCGGATTAATTTCTGGTTAGTTAACGGAAATCCGCCGGTCGGAAACTCTGAACTCGAATTCATCATTAAGAGCTTTGAATTTGTGCCCCTGGGTTCAGTGCAGCCTGCCGTCTTGAGCGACATCAATCGCCCAGCAGATGGCTCGGTTCAGTTTAACATCAAAGGCCTGAGCGACTGGCGATATCGCGTCGAGGCCTCAACAAATCTGATACAATGGCAGGACCTGGGCACTATCCTGGCAACGAACAACGTGATGCCTTTCGCGGACTACAGTTCGGCGGGAGTCGAAGGACGCTTTTTCCGCGTAGTGACACTGCCTTGAAAGCGAAACTTAGGATTAGCCGAATTCACTGGCGAAAGCATCTTGCTTCACCCCAGTCCGACTGCCGACAGTGGGGGAGCTGAACGCAGTGATTAAAGACGTTGCTGGTCTTAAACGAGGGACTCACGTCAACAGGTTGATCCAGCGATCGAAAAGATCCGGGCGACCATGTCCTCCTCCTCGCGGGTCTGTTTGGGCTTGAGCGAACCGGCGCTGGCCAGAACTTTTTTCAGCTCCTCTTCAGTCGGCTCGCTGATCGGGAGGAGTTGACTAAACGGCAGATTCGGTGTAATGACAGCTCTGTATGGAAGAGACTTTTCAGTTGAGACTGACGCGGCAGGATAGGCAGTTGTTTAAACGCTCCGCGCGCAGGCGCGGAATTTCCCTGGCCGCCTTCCTTCGAGAGGCGGCCCGCGAGAAAGCGGCGCAGGCTGGCCAGCGCGCAGCCTGCCTCGATTACCCGGACGATATCGCTGTTCCAGCAGAGGCAGAGCGGGATCCCAAAGCGTTCATTCGCTCCAAATTGAAGGCGCGCAATGGACTTCATTGCTGACTCCGGCTTCATCGTCTCGCGTTGGTCCAAGACCCCACGGCGCCAACAGTGGGCTATTAGCCTTTGGGAGAGGGCCACACTGCCTGTGCTTACCAGCGCCGCAAACTTGCAGGAAGCCGGCTGGCTCCTGGAGAACCACGAGATCATACTGCGCATGGTCAGAGACGGCGATCTGCGCCCGGTCCTTGACTTTGACCAGGAAGCCAAGGCCCTCCACGCCCTGGCGGAAGCGTACGCGCCGCGGATGGACATAGCGGATGCCGGGATCGTCCGCTTGTCCGAACTTTTCCCCGGCCATCAAGTGCTCACGGTGGACAGGGCCGACTTCCGCATCTACCGGCGCAATCGCACACAGGCCATTCCCTGCATCTTTCCTCCCGCCTGAATTCCTCCGGCGTTAGGACTGGGCGCGGTATGTGGCCATTAGAAGTTAAGCCCTGAAGTATGAGCGGGGCGTGGCGTGCGGATCGCCCCATTTTTCAGTGTAGTGAGCTACTACTTGGTCTCGGCCGGCTGCTTTGCCTTCTCGCCGGCGCCCGTCTCCTCGCCGGAGGCTTTGGGCGGGTCCTCGAGCAATTCCTTTAGCTCCTTGCGCAACCAGGCCAGTTCTGTCCCCAGCTCTGCCTGCGGTGCAGCGTAATCGGGCTGGCCATAGACGCTGCGCAACTCTTCCGGGTCTTTCTGGAGGTCAAAGAGCTCCCAGTAATCGGCATCTTTGTAGAAATGGACCAGTTTGTAGCGGTCGGTGACCACGCCATAGTGCGGGCGCACGTGATGCGGGCGCGGGTACTCGTAGTAATGGTAGTAAAAGGCCTTGCGCCAGTCCGCGGGGGTTTGGCCCTTTAGCACCGGAAGGAGGCTGCGCCCCTGCATCCTGGCCGGGATGGGCACCCCGGCCACTTCGAGAAAGGTCTCGGCGAAATCCAAGTTGGAGGCGATGTCCCGGTTCACCCGCCCGGCGGGGACCACTCCGGGCCAACGCACCAGCAACGGCGTGCGTAGCGACTCCTCAAAGATCCAACGTTTGTCGAACCAGCCGTGCTCGCCCAGGTAGAAACCCTGGTCGGATGAATAGACCACAATGGTATTGGTCGCGAGGCCCTCATGGTCCAGATAATCCAGCAGGCGGCCGACGTTCTCGTCCACCCCCCGGATACAGGCGAGATAGTCGTGCATGTAACGCTGATATTTCCAGCTTACCAGCGCGCGGCCCTCGAGGTTGGCTTTCTGAAAAGCCTCGTTGCGGGGATTATAGTAGGCTTCCCAGGGTGCGCGCTGCTCGGCGTCCAACTGCGCCGGCACTTTGAACTTAAGATCACTGGCGGTCATCGTCCGGGCGATGGTCATGTCCTGGTCATGCTCGGCCAGACCGCGGCCGGAGTAATCGTCGAACAATGTCGAGGGCTCGGGGTAATGCCGGTCGCCGTCGAAATTCAGGTGTCGCACGGGCGGTTCCCATTCGCGGTGCGGAGCCTTGTGCTGGCACATGAGCAGGAAGGGGCGGGACTTGTCCCGGTCCTTGAGCCAGTCCAGGGCGGCATCCGTGATCAAGTCGGTGACGTAGCCTTGAAGTTTGCTGTACTGGCCGTTCTTAATCATTGTAGGGTTGTAATAGACGCCCTGACCGGGCAGCACCTGCCAGAAGTCGAAACCCGTCGGGTCACTGACCAGGTGCCACTTGCCGATGATGGCGGTCTGGTAGCCGGCCTGGCGGAGCAGCTTCGGGAAAGTCGTCTGCGAACCGTCGAACCGGCTATTGGAGTTGTTATAGAAGCCGTTGATATGATTGTAGGTGCCGGTGAGAACAGTGGCCCGGCTCGGGCCGCAAATCGAGTTGGGTACCAGGCAGCGGTGGAAGAGCATCCCCTCTTTCGCGAGCCGGTCAATATGGGGCGTTTGGATGAGATGGCGCGGGTCGCCGTAGGCGCTGATCGCCTGGTAGGCGTGATCGTCGGAGAAAATGAACAGAATGTTTGGGCGCTGGGCCGATGTGGAAGCGGCCCAGCCCAAATCGAGTGAAGCAAACCCCAGCAGGAGGGCGGCCGAGAGTGCTAGAATCGGCCGTGCGAATCTCGGCCATTGGCTTTCCACGACGGGGATGGGACTGCTCGAATAAGAGCGCATGGACTCATGGTGCGGACTTCCTTATCTTGCGTCAAACTGGAGTTCTCCTGAACGTCGGCAGGAGCTTTTCTCCCGGCAAGGCGCAAACCCGTGACGGGGGAAGCTCCGAGCCCCAACATCCAACATCCAGAGAAGCTCCAAGATCCAACATCCAGTTCAACGCCGGAGTGCTGACTAAACCCCGTTAGGAAATCTCTGCAAAAGTTTTTGAACGTGTAACGCTTTGAGCGGATCAGAGAGC
>CAYUPI010000053.1:0-38821 GCA_964446585.1 uncultured Verrucomicrobiota bacterium | reverse complement strand
TTCAACCCCGATACACCCGCTCTCTACGCTTTTACACAAGAACTCTTACGCCACCAATCGAGCTGCCGCGTGTCTGCTTGCTTCTTATCTTTATCGCGAGTATTCTGACCGGGTGACAGCAGTTGAGATCATAGAGGAAATCAAGAGGTTGCCGATGGAGGAACAAGCCAAGGTGCTCGAATTCGCCAGGAAGGCGGAGGAGGACCGGCGGCTGAGCCCGGATGAATTGGGGCAACTTGCGAAGCACATGGTTGAGGAGAAAGACCCGGCGAAGGCTGATCGCCTGCAAGAGCAGATCGTGCGTGGGTTTTACGGCAGCGGATCGCATGCCTAAGGTTCTCCGCTCCAAGCTTCCCGAACATCTTCTTCGTCATTTGCTTGCCCGGATACGCCAACGGGGAATTTCGTATGATCAGGTGACAGAACTGGCCCGGTGGCTGGACGCCGAGCCAGAAGTTCCCAACAAGAGGTGGTTCAAGAAGTTCGTGGGGTTTACCGTTTGCGGTGAAGGTGATCTCGTCAAAACTTTTCTGCTGCCCGGCCAAGCGCCCGAAGGGGAGGAGATTCGTTAGCTGAAACTAATGATTGAAGAGGAACTCTTTGGTATTTATCAGCGCCCAGATGATGTCCTCGTAGCCTTGCTGTTTGTCAGGGCTTGGATCGGCTTTGGCTTCCAGGGCCTGTGGCTTCTTGCCGAGATAATTCAAAGCCAATTCGAGTTCTTTTGCATCGGGTTCGCGGGAATAGGCCGTGCTGTAAAGCTCGCGGACTTTGGTCGCGTCTTCGCGTTTTGTGTCCTGTGCCAGGAGCGCGGCGCAGCCGTTTGTGCTAGTCAATTTATCCTGCACATCTTTGGAATTCAGTAGGTGAAGACTTTGGGCCAGGCTGGCGTCCTGCGAGCGCTCGCATTCGCATGAGCTGGAAGAATCCGGTCGCCCAAACACCGCTAGAAAATAGGAAGCGGCGTTGAAGCTGTTGTCGGGCAATTGCACCGCGCGCGTGCCGGACGGCAAACCTTCAAACTTGCTATCAGAGCGGGTTACTTCATCGACGGCGTCCAACAAGACTTCGGCCGTCAAACGTTTGGGATAATAACGCGAAAAGTATTGTTTATCGACGGAGTTGAACTTGTTGGGCAGCGAACTAAGCTGATAAACCTGGGAACGGCAGATGGTGCGAATCAGGTTTTTCAAGTCGAAATGGCTGTCAATGAAGCTTTTCGCCAGCGCATCCAGCAACTCGGGATTTGTCGGCGGGTTGGTTTCGCGCATATCGTCTTCCGGATCCACCAGGCCGCGATTGAAGAAATGCTTCC
The DNA here is from genome assembly GCA_964446585.1 of uncultured Verrucomicrobiota bacterium. Lineage (GTDB taxonomy): Bacteria > Verrucomicrobiota > Verrucomicrobiia > Limisphaerales > UBA8199 > CAYUPI01. Next base: position 37,506 of record CAYUPI010000053.1, on the reverse strand, counting down.
AGTAACGATTGACCAATGCCTTGGCAAAAAACGGATTGTCTTTGTTCGACATCCAATCGGCCAGCGCCAGTCGTGGATCGTCATCCGGCGAAAGTTTCATCGCCGCGTCACCCAGGCCGGCGGGCGGAACCTGTTGCTTGGTCTTCTTGTTGGTCGCCGTGGGCATGCCGCGTCTTGTATAAACGATTTCTTCGCCTGGTTGCGCTCCGGCTTTCCGGCCCACTTGTGAAAAGAACGCGGCAAACCCGTAATAATCCTGCTGGCTCCACTTTTCAAAAGGATGGTGATGGCATTGGGCACACTGAAGCCTGAGGCCCAGGAAAAGCTGCGCGGTGTCTTCGAGTTGCGCATTGGGATTGGTGACCTGCCGATACCAGGCCACCGGCGGATTCTGACTGAGGTCGCCGGAAGCGGCTACAATCTCCCGAGCGAACTGGTCGTAGGGTTTGTTGCGCAGCAAACTTTCGCGGATCCAGTCGTAAAACGCGTACGTCCCACGCGTGTGCATCGGAGCGCTGCGCTTGTTTCGCAGAAGAGCGCTCCACTTGTTGGCGAAGTAATCCGCGTAATCGGTGCTGTCGAGCAATGCGTCGATCCACCTTTCGCGTTTTGCCGGCTCTTTGTCCGCGAGGAACTTTTTGGTCTCCTCCACCGTTGGCAGCCGGCCGGCAATGTCGATGCAGGATCGGCGGATAAAGGTTGATTCATCGCAAGGATCCGAGGGCGGCATACCTACTGTCTTCAGCTTTTTGAAAACCAGGTCGTCGATGAAGTTTTTTACCACAGGCAAATTTGCGATAGGAGCAGCAAGCGGAATGGTGGCTCGAAATACGGCGACCTTGGCCTGATAACGAACCATGACCGCCACGTCGCCAGGTTGCGTGAAAGCTCTTACAAGTCCCGTCTCATCACACTTAGCCAGGTTTTTGTCGTTCGGTTCATAGAGTGCGCTGCGGGTCACGTCCTCGATGGTGCCATCAGTGTAGTGGGCAACAACGGCCAGTTGCTGTTCGCCCTCCAGAGAGAGAGTGCGTTCTTTGGGAAACACTTCGATTTTGGAGACCGTAGGATCAGTTGGTTTTCCGTAGGGCATGCCTTGTGCAATCCAACGGACCAATAACTTGTAATCATCAGAATCAATGTCCATGCGTTTGCCGCCACCGTGCGGCAGCGTCGCGGCGGGCTTTTGCAACAAGAGGCTGCGGTCAGGTGCTGCCGGGAATATTCGGCGTCCCCGCGCTTCCATCGTCAGATGTTCATAATCCTCGGTCGGCTCGAAACCGAGCAGCGAGAGTTTGAAACCATTTTGACCGCTCGATTTGCCATGGCAGCCTCCGGAGTTGCAGCCGGCTTTGGTGAAAATCGGCACGATCTGGTTGGGAAAATTGACTGAGGGAACATTCTTGAATTGTTCGACGCTAACTTCGAGCGTTGCTGTCAGGCCGCCTGAACTCTTCGCGGTGATCGCAGTTGAGCCTTCAGCCAATGGGGTGACCCTGCCGGTTTTGCTTACTTGGATTATTCCCGAGGGAGAGGTCTCAAAAGCAACTTCGCGCGTGTAGTCTCGGAGCGTGCCGGTGCTGAAAACAGCAGTAACCAGTAATTGCTGGCGCGCATCGGCCCCGCGCAGGTGGAGGGCCTGGTTCGTTCCCGTGTTGGCGGCAGTCGGAACGATCACTTCGAGGCGTGTCAATTCGCCGGACGAATCCAGGCGAGCGGTCTCCTTGTCCAGAGCGAGAACCGAGGAGGTGCCGATCAACGCGATTACCAGCGGGGCGAGAGTGACTTTCGGTGAATGAGGGCGCACAATTTCGATTCAGCAAACGTTCAGATCAGTTCTTTCATCGGCTGATGCCCATCCACAAGGTAATGCGGTCGGCCCGCGAGATCCGTTACGGTGACTTTGTTCACGTCGATTCCCATGTTGTGGTAAAGTGTCGCGAAGACCTCCTGGAAATGCACCGGCCGGTCATTAGCTTCGCCGCCGAGGCGATCGGTCGAGCCGATCGCTTGTCCGGTCTTCATGCCGCCGCAGGCCAGCAAGGCGCAGGAGACATTCGGCCAATGATCGCGCCCGGCATCTTTATTGATCACCGGCGTGCGTCCGAATTCGCCCCAGACAATCACCGAGACCTCCTTGTCCAGTCCCCGCTGGTGCAGGTCCTCCACCAGAGCAGTGACGCCCTGGTCGAGCATCGGCAGGCAGGTGCGGGCGTTCTGGAAATTGTTGCCGTGATAATCCCAGAACCCGAACGCGCAAGTCACGACGCGCGCTCCGGCCTCCACCAGCCGTCGCGCCATCAAGAACTGTTGATTGTACAGGGGCGCCGCGTCGCCATGCGGTTTCGGATCGCCCTGCCCGTAACGCTCGATGGTGCGTTTGTCCTCGCGCTGCAAATCCAGCGCTTCGACCAATTTACTGGAGGTCAACATTCCGAACGCCTGCGCTTCAAACGAGTCTAGCCCGGTCATCAATCCGCTCGAATCGGCGTCGCGGCGAAACTGGTCAAAGCTGGCCAGCAATGACTTGCGGTCCGTCAACCGATCCAGCGTGATGCCATTGAGTGTCATGTCGGTTTTCGCATCCCCTTCCGGATGGAACGACCGGTGAGCAACGCCGAGGAACCCGGATGACGCGGCGTTGTATGGATGATGTTGCATCTTCGGTTCCAAACCGATATAGGCAGGAACTGCCGGATCGGTTGCGCCCTGCAGTTTCGAAATGACAGATCCAAACGACGGCCAGCCTCCGGGCGGTTGATTGCGCGAGATATGCCCAGTCATGCAATGAAAATCCGTATGCTCATCAACCATCCCGACGATCGAACGGATCGGAACCAGCCTGTCCATCATTGCGGCCATGCGAGGCAGGTGTTCGCATATCTGGATGCCGGGAACGTTTGTCTTGATAGGTTTGAATTCGCCGCGGATTTCCGCCGGCGCATCCAGCTTCAGATCGAACATGTCCTGGTGCGGCGGGCCGCCCGGCAGGTAAATCATGATGACCGCCTTGTGAGATTTACGAATGCCCGCTTGAATCTCCGCCTGGAGCAACTGTGGCAACGTCAGCCCGCCTAAACCTAATGCGCCAATCTTCAGGAAATTGCGCCGGGAGATTCCGTCGCAGAACCGGTGGGGTTGGCCGAAGATGGTCAGCATTAAACCAGTTCCGGCATCGGCTGGGCCCCGTCCGCGATTAGGTATTGCGGCCGGCCCGCAAGATCGGGGAGGGTCACCTTATTCACGTCGATTCCAAGGTTTTGATAAAGCGTGGCGAACACTTCGCCAAATTGCACGGGTCGCTCGACGGCCTCGCCGCCCAGGCGATCCGTCGCACCGATGACCTGTCCGTGTTTCATGCCGCCACCGGCCAGCACAGCACACGAAACTCTCGGCCAGTGATCTCGCCCTGCATCCTTGTTGATAGTCGGCGTGCGGCCGAATTCGCCCCAGACTACCACGGAAACATCCTTGTCCAGGCCTCGTTGATGCAAATCTTCGACCAGCGCGCTGAGCCCTTGATCGAACAACGGCAGGTCCTGGCGCAGCGCTCCAAAGTTGTCGCCATGATGGTCCCAGCGGCTGAATGCCAGCGTGACGCAGCGGGCGCCCGCTTCGACGAGCCGGCGCGCAATGAGAAACTGCTCCATTAATTTCGGGCCGCCGTCGTCGCGGTTTTTGGGATCGCCCTTGCCGTAACGTTCCACGACGCGCCGGTCTTCATTTTTCAGATCAAGGGCCTCCAAAAGCTTGCTCGAGGTTAGCACGCCAAAGGCCTGCTCGTTGAACGCGTCGAGTCCTTCCATCAAGCCGCTTGCATCCACATCGCGCCGAAAATTGTCAAACCCGCTCAACAATGTCTTGCGGTCCGCCAGCCGGTCAAGCGTGACGCCGTTAAGAACCATGTCGGCTTTGCCGTTGCCTTCCGGCTTGAAAGGGGCGTGGGCAATGCCAAGAAAACCGGGTTTGCCGGGGTCGGACCACGGCACGTGACCCATCTTTGGCGCCAAACCGATAAACGCCGGCACCGATTTGTCCACCGACCCGTGAAGCTTGGAGACCACCGAGCCAAGAGAAGGCCAACCTCCGGGCGGTTGGGGCGAGCTCAGATGGCCGGTCATGCACTGGAAAGCGTCGTGATTGTCCCGCGCGCCCACGATTGATCGGATGATCGTCATCTTATCCATGACACCGGCGATCCGCGGCATATGCTCGCAAATCTGGATGCCAGGAACCTTGGTGCTGATCGGCTTGAACTCCCCGCGAATTTCCGACGGCGCGTCCAGCTTCAGATCGAACATATCCTGGTGCGACGGCCCGCCGGGCAAAAAGATCATGATGACGGCCTTGTGCGATTTGCCGATGCCGGATTGCGCCTCGGCGCGCAGTAGTTCGGGCAAGCTCAGTCCGCCAAGGCAAAGCGAGCCGATTTTGAGAAAATTCCGGCGCGAAATGCCGTCGCAAAAATGCGACTTATTGCCGTAAATCGTTAACATGACGCTTCTTCAGAGCTGCCCGCTACACTTTCAAATACCATAGTCGGGTGCCCTGCATTGAGTGTCGTTTGCACCCACTTTTTGTCAAGTCTTGATTAGTGGTTTTACGTATCCATTTTGATCTTTGTTGACCAGTAGAGAATTATTGACAGCCTTCCTGCATCACGATTGTTTCGAATACTCCCTTTGGCAATCACTCTATGATACACGGACGGTGCCGTGGTCTGAGCACGCCCACTTGCTTCGTCAACCTGGCGCTATGCCTCCTTGCAGCGCTCTCGACAACGAGTTGTAAGGAGCGCGAAACTGCCGACAATAAGCCATTCGGTCTCGATCACCGGATCCCATGGACCACCTCCCGCCTGATCGGTTCGCCTGATCCGCCGCTGCCTTACACCGTCGAACGGACCTTTACGAAGATCAAATTGGAACGGCCCATATTCATCATTGCCGAACCCCAAACGCCGAGGTTGTTCGTTATCGAGCAAGGCGGTGAGACCAACAAACCATCGCGCATTCTGGAGATGCCGGACTACCCCAATACCAACCAAGCGGAAGCGTTTCTGATGGTTACCAATCGCCTGGTTTACAGCTTCACGTTCCATCCCGGCTATCGCACCAATGGCTATATCTATGTGTTCAGCAATGGACCGACTCCCGAGACGAACCGACAGGACCGCATTTCGCGTTACACAGTCGCAAGGCAAGCCCCGTATCGATGCGACCCGACTTCTGGGTTGCCGATTGTCGAGTGGCGCTCAATGGGTCATGACGGCGGGGGCATCGTGTTCGGCCATGACGGCATGCTCTACATCTCGAGTGGGGATGGAACCAGCGATTCGGACGATTGGGTTAGAGGGCAGGACCTTTCCGAACTGACTGGGGGCATCCTTCGCATTGACATTGACCACCCAGAGGGTACGCAGCGTTACGCGGTGCCGCGGGATAATCCTTTCGTCGAATTGAAGGATGCGCGCCCCGAGAAATGGGCTTACGGGCTGCGCAATCCGTGGCGATTGACGATTGACGAAAAGAGCGGCCGAATCTGGGTTGGCAATAATGGTCAGGACCTCTGGGAGACGGCGCACCTGGTCCGACGGGCCGAAAACTACGGGTGGAGTGTCTATGAAGGGAGCCATCCGTTTTATCTCAATCGCAAGCTTGGGCCGACTCCGGTCGTTTTGCCGACTATTGAACACGCTCATTCCGAAGCGCGCTCATTGACCGGCGGGGTGGTTTACTACGGCAAAGAGCTCGACGAACTGGACGGTCTTTACATCTACGGCGACTTCTCAACGGGCAAGATCTGGGGCACGGGTCACGATGGCACGCGGGTGACTTCGCAGCGGGAAATCGCCAACACGGAACTGCAGATTACTGCGTTCGCAGTGGATCAACACGACCAACTCTTGATCGCCGATTACCTGGGCGGTATTTACCGGCTCGTCCGAGCCCCGAAGCAAGGTTCGACAACAGATTTCCCAAAGCTCCTGAGCGAGACAGGGCTCTTTCTTTCGACGACAAATCATGAGCTTCACCCCGGTGTGATTCCGTATTCAGTGAATGCGCCAGCCTGGGCCGATGGCGCTTCTGCGGAGAGGTTTATCGCGCTGCCAGGTGACATGACCTTTGAGCATAACTCCTCAACCAGTTGGAACGCCACGAACGGCGCCGTGCTCGTCCAGACACTCTCGTTTGAACGTCAAGCGGGTGATCCGACATCGCGCCAGCGAATCGAAACCCGGATTTTATCGAAGCAGACCGGGCAATGGACCGGTTACTCTTATCGATGGAATGAGGCTCAATCGGATGCCACCCTTGTGGCGGCAAAAGGTGCGGAAGGAGAAATTAGCGTCAAAGATGAGCGGGCTGCAGGCGGCCTGCGCAAGCAGTCCTGGCGTTATCCCAGCCGCACGGAGTGCAGCGCCTGCCACAGTCGGGCAGCGAATTTCCTCCTCGGCCTCAGCGACGCTCAATTGGACCGGATCCATAATTATGGCGGCGCGAAGGATAACCAGTTGCGGACGTTGCGGCATATCGGACTAATTACAAATTCCCCTAACTCCAAAGCGCCGGCCCAGCGAGCAAGACTTGTCGACCCTTACGATTCCAACCAGGAGCTCGAAGCGCGTGCGCGCGCCTACCTTCATGTGAACTGCTCCGTTTGCCACGTAGGCACAGGTGGAGGCAATTCAAGGATAGTGCTCAGTTGGTCCACGAAACGCGAGGAAATGAATCTCATTGGCGTACGGCCACAACACGACACTTTCGGCATCGACAACGCCATGTTGATTGCGCCGGGTGATCCCGATCGCTCCATTCTTTACCAGCGGTTATCGCGTCGTGGTCAAGGTCAAATGCCTCCAGTCGCGGTCACAAGCGCGGATGAACAAGCAGTCGCGCTTCTCCGCGATTGGATTCGCGGAATGAAGCCAGAGCATCCATTCGTGCGCGATTGGAAAATGGAAGACCTTCTCCCCTTGCTGGACAAACTTAAGACGAGTCGTTCCTTTAAGTACGGAAGCGCCGCATACAAGCAGGCAGGTTGCGGGCAATGTCACCGCTTTGCCGGCGAAGGAGGCAGCGTGGGCCCTGACTTGACTGGCGTGGGGAAACGGCTGTCCTTGCATGATTTGGCGGAATCAATCGTGTTGCCCTCGAAAGTCATCGCGGAAGGCTATGCAGCTACCGAGATTGAAACCAAGGCCGGCGAGATTACCAATGGTCGTGTCGTGAGCGAGGACGACCAGGTGGTGGTGGTTCTACCCCAAACGGCGATGGCAGAAGCAGTCACGATCCGCAAATCAGACATCCGCCGACGAGAGCTGTCGAAAGTGTCGAACATGCCCACGGGCGTCCTCAACACGCTGAACGCGTCCCAAATCCTCGACCTGCTCGCTTACTTAATTTCCGATTCAAGCGAAAGCTCAGGGAAATAAGTCTCGCGATTGCGCGTCATGACAGCTATTCGTTCGGGCCGAACCTGGATGCCGACCAAACGAAAACCTGATAATCCAAATAGCTCCTGGCAGATCAAGCGTCGGAGATTTCTGGGCCTTGGGATATCCGGATTCGCGGGCTGGTCAGTGCCGGAGTTGGTCCGGTTCCGGGCGCAGGCTGCCACAGAAACCTCCAAAGACAAAACGGCTGGGGTAATTCAAACCGCGGTCGAGAGGAGTTATTGGGAGCGCACCGACCGTTTTGAAGAGAAGCTGAAGTTGCTCGAAGCGGCCTGGCAGCGGAAGGATTTCCGGCTGGCTCGAGCGCTCACACATTCGTTACGGAGTACGGCGATTCAGGCGCAGGCGGAGGAGGAGGGTGGCGGAACTCCGCTGGTGGCGGCGGGGCGTTATGAGACGGTGGACGCGCTCCCGTCTCCCTGGAGGAATTGGGCGAAAGGGTGGAAGTATTACAAGACTTTGACCCTTAACGAAGTGATAGGGCAGGAGCGGCAAGCGGAGCCGGTGGAGGTGTTGTTGAGTTTTCCAAGCGAGCAGGTGACATCACTCTCGCGGGAAGTTCGCGTGGCGCGCGTGAATGATGGCGCGTTGAAGGAAGTTCCTTGTCAGGTGTTCGATGAGGTTCGGCGAGGCAAAGAGCGTTTGTGCAAGGTGCTGTTCATGGCCGACACTCCAGCCCGTCAACAACAGACGTTCCTGGTGTTTTATGGAAACCCGGATGCGGAGTTGACGGCATATCCGACGGACCTGGTGGCAACAGGCGAAGGGTTCGGCCTCGATATTGAGAATGCGTTTTTCAAGGCATCGCTCTCGCGGCAAATGGGCCAACTCGAGCGCCTGGCCCTCAAACGCGAGCACGGATTGGAATTGTTCTCGGGTGGCGAAGGTCATGGCGAACCGCCGGGGATTGATTGGGCGCACGACTATGTCGCCTCGGGTAGTTTTCAGAAGCTGCGCATCACGTTGTGGGACACTTGCCCGGACTACGAAGTGGTGCGCGGAGCGCTTTGTACTATCGTTCGACGGTGGGGATTCCCCTATTCGCCAGTGCATCCCATTTTTTCACCGAGCCGGCTCAACATTGAGGTCGAATATCGGTTCTATACCGGATTGCCTTGGTTCCACAAGTTGGGCCGCATGCAGGCCGTCAAAGATTTTGAGGCGGAGGCCTTGCGCGATGACGAATGGGTTTTCTCCGGACACTCTTTTAAGGATAGCGTGTGGATGGGGGCGGATGGAAAGTTGCGCACCGGCGAGGTGGACGCTGAGCACCAGGACAACCTCTGGGGTGTCGGCTTCTTCAATATACAGAGCAAGGACTCATTCATCGCGCTGTTTCTGGAGCACAAGGCAGAGGGCTTGCCTGCTTTGAAACATTCTGGCGCACCGACGATGTCGTATCGGTGGCACGGACAACTTTGGAGCCGGTATCCACTGCCGGGCAGGCATGTGCCGGCTGGAGCGGTGCTCCATGAAAAGAACGCCTACGTCGCCTTGCCTTTTACACAGGCCGAAGGGCCGCGCACGATCGAAGAGCTGCGCCGGCGGCTTACGAATCCCTTGCTCACGACTGCGGGCACGCTGCCGATAGATATTCTCACCAGAGATTGTCCAGGCCGCCTGGCGCGCCCAGGCGAAGCCGGCGACAGCCCAATCCCAAAGAGCGCCCTCTGGGAGGCTCTGCGGGATTGTAAAGACGCGCAGTTTTACACGGCTGACATCAACGTAGTTGAGCTCGGTCTCGTGTATGACGTGCGGGTCCGTGGCGATGTCGTGACCGTCGTGATGGCGATGCCGCATCGCGGGCGACCACGATTGGGATATTTCACGCATGGCTCGATCTCTGTCCATCCAACTCTTTCCGTGCCAGTGCGGGAGCGCTTATTGAAAGTTCCACGCGTGCGGCAAGTGGTGGTGGAGCAGACCTGGGAGCCAGCTTGGAATTCCAATCGATTGACCAATGAGGGACGCAGAAAGCTCGGGTTAGTGTGATTCTCATTCGCCCCTCTCGGACGGTGCATTGCTGTTCCAAAACAATCGCAAGACAAAGTAGCCCACCAGCGGAGTTGCCCCCACCACGGCGATGCCCAGATCGAAGGACTGGGTTTGATCCACATGACGGCCGAAGTACTTATGCACGGGCGAGGAGATGGCCCACACCAGCGTGGCGAGCAGGCCGGTGATTTTGCCGATGTGTTGCGGTGAGATTTCCTGGACGAAAGAGTAGTAGCACGGGTACACGCCCAGCGCGCCCGCACCGACGAGGAGAAGCGTGGTCAGCAGCGGCCAGCCTTTGGGAAGCACAGCCACGAGGACAGTGAGGGCGGTCAGCAGCGAGCAGGCAAGATAGACGCGGCGTTTTGCAACGTGAGGCGTGAGGCCGCGTCGCGCCAGCCACATGGACACCGCGCCCGCCGCGATGCACCCGATGTCCGTGGCGACGAAGTAAACTGAATTGAAGTATAACGCGGAGCTTTCACTGTAACCGCGGCCCTTTTGAAGAAACATCGGCAGCCACACTCTCAAAAGCTGCCAGACAGTTTGAATGCTGAAGAGGATAACAAGAGTGACCACGAAACGACGGCTTACGACAACGCTCCAAATCGACTCGACAGTGGTGCCCGCCGATGAGGTGTCGTTTGGTTTCAACATACCGCTGAGATCGCGCGGACGAACGGAGGCAAACCATGCCAGAACCCACACGATGCCGACCGCGCCGATGACCTGGAAAGGGAAGCGCCAGCTCCCCTGCGCATCCGTCAACAAGACTCGCATTACAAGTGGCGTAATTACGGCGCCGATGGATGCGCCGCTCTGCAGCACGCTGTTGCCCATTGTGCGGTCTTGCGGCGAAAGGAGGAGATGGGTGGTTTTCAGCGCGCACGGCCAGTGGCCGGCCTCAAACAGCCCAAGCATTGTGCGGCATATAAGGAGTTGTTTGAAATCGGTCGTCCATGCGGAGAGAAAGCCCATCAGCGACCAGGCAAACAGCACCGCCGGGTAGAGCCACCGAACGCTGACGCGGTCGGCGATGAATCCGAATAGCAGGGAGCCGGCGGCGAAGGCCCAGCCGAAGGCGAGCTCGAGCTCGCCATACTGCTCCTTGGACAATTGGAATTCGTTGGTGATGCGGACCGCCGCATTCGCCAGCGTCTGACGGTCCATGTAATTGGACGTGGTGGCCAGGAGCAACAGGCCGCACACCCACCACTTCCAGGCGCCAACGCGCGATGCGGGCGCGAAGGTCATGGAAAATGGGGCGGGATTTTCGCAATGCGCCTTCCGTCGATCATCTCCTCCACATAAACGGTAACTCGTTCCACGATTCGTTGGAGGAATTCTTCTCCTTGCCTGGTGGTGGCCATTGACGGTCTTTTGTCCGGCTGGTCCGTCCACATTTTAGTGCGAACGTTCTCGGGAAAGGCGGCCAGCGCGAACGCGGTCTCGAATTCCTGAGCGTGGCCGGGCAGATCATTCGGAAGTTGATGACCGCCCTTGAGCAATTCCTTTGCGTCGGCTTCGGTGAGCACTTCCCAGTAGGCAAGGAATTGGAGGTTGACCTGACTCAACAGCAGGAGCTGCTTCCAGCAGCCGTTGACGGGTGCCGTGTTGCCGCCGTGGCCGTTGAGGACCAGAACGTTCTTGAAGCCCGCGCGCACAACGCTGTCAATCAAGTCGGCCAGCACGGCCAGAAAGGTTCCGGGCCGCAGCGTCAGTGTCCCCGGATGGCGCATGTGGTGTTCGCTGACGCCAGCCATCAGCCCCTCCGCCACCAGCACGTGCGGGCGCAATCGTTCCGCCACCGCGACGGCGACGTGACAGGCGCTGCGCCAATCCTGTTCCATTGCGAGGTGTTCGAGGTGTTGCTCGATGGCGGCTACAGGGATTATGCACGCCTTAAGTTCCCCTGACTGCATTCGCTCGCGGAACTCGCGTCGAGTGTGCTTGCGTAGCAAAACTTCGGGATTGCTCATGCCTTGTTCCACATCTCGAGGCCCTTCGGCTCTGGTATGTCCTCTGTGATAATTTTCCAGCTCGCGCCCATTTCGCGCATCTTTCGGTAATCGCGCGGCGCGTAATTGAGGTGCAACTGCGGTGTGTCCATGGGTTTGCCCCCTTGAAAGCGCGATTCCATTTCCGCCTCCAGAATCCCGGTGACGAGCAATGTCCGTTCAACCGGATACGGCGCACGGCGCTCACGAAAATGGGTTTGAATGGCATGCGATAACGCCTTGAAGAGGTTTCGGTTTTGCCATGGACCGACATAAAAGCTCGTCGCGAGTGGTTGCTGCTCGCCCTTAAGCTTGCAGGCGAAATGCCATTTGGTGCCGCCGCCGGTTGCAGCAGCGAGCACGATTGCTCGTAACCCGTCGCGATAGTTCAAAAGTATCCCATGCGAAACGAACGCCGCTTTGTTGTCGCCTCTCTTGGGTGGACATATCAACTCCTTCGCGGGAGGGCGTCCTGCGTTCGGTTCGGCGTCCAATGCAGCTTGCGCCAGTTGCGGGGACCACAATCCATCGTCAGCGGCTTTCCACAGCGCATCCCTCTGGAGAAATTGCACACGCGCGACCCCAGTTTCGTGGCCGCGACGAGCCTCGATCATCGACTGAAGCACTTCGAGGCCATGGAAATCATACGATTCAACGCCGCCGCCATGAATGGAAACGGCTTCGGTGATCTTGGCTCGCGCGAGCAGTTCCAGAGACGGACGGCGCTGCGCCAGCGGAACGGAACTGCCGGCCGTGAACGGAATTTTGAGTTCGCGGGCAGTGTCATACATCTCTTTGGCCCAGTCCCAACGATACGACAAATGTTTGTCGTTGAAAACCGGCGCGACTTTTCCGCTTCGCCGAAATACCGCAACGATTTCGTCGAAGAACCGTTTGCGAGGATACTCCTGCTGCCCTTTCGCGTTGACCGGATATTGTCCATGCTCGCCGATGGAGAGCACGGCATCCACTGCCAGTTTGTCGCCGCCCAGGCAGAGCGCTTCCGCGATGGTCCTATAGATTGGGATCTGATATTTCGCCGCAAATGCGCGGCCAAGTTCGCCGTCAGGAAATTGGTCGGCATAAAGACTGACCACGTCCATGCCAGGGGAAATCCACTCGCCATTGAAGAGATAAGGAGCGACAAAATTCTCCAAAATGACGTGGGCGTGGCTGCGATAGGTGAAAGCCGTGATGACAGCGGCGACTTTCAACCGCTTGCTGCCGGCGCCGAGCGCCGACGTGGGCAAGACAGATGCTAGCATCAAGCCGCCCGTGAACTGGCCACTGAGCCGAAGAAACTCCCGACGGGCGGTTTTTGCATGGCCGGTCATGAGAATTTGCTTGTGATCAATGCCCGCGAGCGTAACAGGCCGACATGCGAACGGCAAACAATGTGCAATCCATCGAAATCACAGATTCCAATCACCAAATCCCAAACAAATCCCCCATTCCCATTGTCCAAACCGATGACCAGGTACTCGTCCGCTTACCGCGTGGATTTTCGCTCCAGCAACTAGGCCACGATTCGAGAAAGTCTGCTCGTTTCCGATTTGACCGCGAGGAAGATTCTCTGGAGTCTCCCGCCATGACCTTCTCCAATTCAAGCATTCTGGTTCTTTTCCTGACGGCCTCGTGCTCAACACCTGTTCTGTGCATCGGGGAAGTAAACAAGGCGGAACAAATCGCGCCGGGTGTATATTTTCACGAGGGCGATCTGAAGGGCCACGGACACTGCAACAATGGCTGGATCATCTTCGAAGACTATGTGCTGGTGGTGGATGGAAATTTCCCGTCCGGCGCACTGGAGATCATTCCTAAAATCAAAGCCATCACAGATAAGCCGATCCGATTCGCGTTTGATACGCATCATCACGGCGACCATGCGTACGGCAACCAGGTGTGGGTGGAGAACGGGGCGGTGCCGGTGGCACACACAGGCGTCATTGATGAGATGAAGAAATACGAAACGGGTTACTACGGCGGGAAGCCAGGTCGCTGGGAAGACACGGCCAAAAACCGCCTGGATGTCGCTGCGAGCAAATTGAAACCGCCCACACTTCTCTACAACAAGGACATGATCTTCGACGACGGCAAGCATCGGGTGGAGTTGCTGCACTTTGGCGTAGCGCACACCCATGGCGACGGTTTTGCGTGGTTGCCGAAGGAAAAAATCCTGTTCACAGGCGATGCTTGCGTGAACGGCCCATACAATTACATGGGCGACGGTGACTCGAAGCAATGGATCAAGACGCTGGCCGCCGCCAAAAAACTGGGGGCGCAAACCATTTGTCCCGGTCACGGCCCGATGGGAGCCGCGCAGGTGCTGGACGACCAACAGAGTTTCTTTGTGGAGTTGCGGAAGGAGGTAAAGAAGTATGCGGGGAGGAAGCCGGAGGAGGTAATGGCGGCAGTCGGGGAGAGCAAGGCAGCGCTGCTAAAGCATAAGCCAATTGCCCGATATGTCGGAGATTTTTTTACGGCCCAGGTGGAGAAGGTTTATGTCGAGATGGGCGGGAAACCGTTTCAGCCGCAGAGTGCGTTGATTGACCTGCGCAAACAACATGCGCATGAGCATGGGAAAGAATTGGTAAAAGGAGAAGATCCAAGATCCAAGCCCCAAGATCCAGAGAAGCTCCAACATCAAAGCTCCAAATAACCAATCGGCGCCAGGCGCTGCCTGCCAAGCCGAACACGTTGGCTCGGTTCCGTTCAAAAGAGGAGGTTATACGCGCCATTAAGTCGAGTCGGCTGAAATTTCGTCGGACTTGGGAACAAATCCGCAAGGAGACACGCGAGCCACACTAAGCCCTGATTTCGAAGATGGCTTCGATTTCGACTGGGATGTTGCTGGGGAGCGAGCCCATGCCGACGGCGCTGCGTGCGCCAATGCCATTTTCCGGCCCAAAGATGTCGGCGAATAGTTGGCTGCAACCGTTGATGACTGCGGGGTGATCGCGGAAATCGGGCGTGGCATTGACCATTCCGAGCATTTTCAGCAGGCGACTGACACGGTCGAGGCTGTCGAGGTGCGCACGGAGGGTGGCCAGGATGGCCAGGCCGGTCTGACGCGCGGCGGCCTTAGCTGCTGCCAAATCCAAATCGGCGCCGACCTTGCCGGTGATCATGGTTCCATCTGACTTCAACGGGCCGTGGCCTGAGACGTAAGCGATGTTTCCGGAAACCACTACCGTCCGGTAAACCGCGACCGATTTAGGTGTTGGGGGGAGCTCCAATTTGAGTTCGACTAAACGTTTTTCTGCGCTCATGATCTTGTTAGAAGTCCGAGATAGGAAATAGAAGAGATGGAGCTTCGTGGAAAGCTGAAAAACTGAGGCGTGGACGGATTTCCGACGAATAAGCAGGAACAAAACCGAATGACGAACGTCGAAAGAAATTCGGAGATCGAATCCGAATTCCCAGAGGCGGCCCCCTCGGTCGTCAAGACAGCTAATTTCTGTTGGTATTGCAGACGTGTCAGATTGCCTTCGTGAAAAACGATTTCTAAATTCAGTTATGCTTCGACAATGCGTTGGCCCGGGCTTAAGTAAAATTTTTCGATTCCGAAAAATTTCTTCAATTGTCGCGATGATGTTCGTGGCTAGCACACTCCCTGCCGCTGTGGAGACAAATGGGGATCTCATTGTTCGAGCCCAGAAAGCTTTTTCCGATGGCCAGCGCGATGAGGCAATAAGATTTGCCACGAAGGCAATCCAAACAGAGCCGACAAATCCTCGCGGCTATTTTGTGCGCGCTCGACTTTACCAGCAACGCGGCGAACCAGCCAAGGCTTTGGCTGATTATGATCAGGTGCTAAAGCTGGATCCGCTCATGGCCGAGGCCTGGCAAAATCGTGGCATCATTCATTTCAAACTGGCGCGCATCGACGAATCGATCTCCGATTTTGACCAGTTTATCAAGTTGAATCCTGCCCAGGCGCCTTACCATTGGCAGCGGGGCATCTGTTATTATTACGCCGGGAGGTTTGAAGATGGCCGCAAGCAATTTGAACTGCACCAAACCGTGAATCCCAACGATGTGGAAAACGCCGCCTGGCATTTCCTCTGCGTGTCGCGCTCTGCAGGTCCAAAACAGGCCCGGGCGTCCTTAATGCCGATTCAGGAAGATGCTCGTGTGCCGATGATGCAAATTCATGCGCTGTTTGCGGGCAAATCCAAATCAGACGATGTGCTGAAAGCCGCCCATGCCAATGAGCCCGCCGGGCCCGAGCTTCGGCGCCGGCTCTTCTACGCTCATTTATACCTCGGTCTCTATGCCGAAGCCATCGGGGATGCAAAGCAAGCTCGCGAACATATCTCGAAAGCCGCTCACGAGTATGGTGGTGACGATTACATGTCCGACGTCGCGCGCGTCCACTTGATTTTGAGAAATGGTAAGAATAAGCCTTTCTAGTCCACGTAGAGAAACTCGTTTGCACAGAGCAGGGCCTGGCAAAGATCGGTGAGCGCCTGGAGTTCGGGCGTTGGCTTCGCGGCAGGCTTGTTTTTTTCTTCTTTCTTTTCGGTTTTCTTCTCTTCCTTTGTTTCCGCTTTCTTTTCGGTTTTTGTCTCGCCCGGCTCCTTTTCGGCAGCAGTTTTCAGGAAGTCAACTTGCCGGGATAGAAATGCCAGGGCGTCGGCGTTTTCGGCTGCGGTAGGAAGCCGGCCGAAGGCGAGTTGCCAGGCGCGAGTGACCTGAGCGGTCGGATCGTCGGCAGATTCCTTCTGCAACCGCTGGGCGAAGCGCCAGGCCTGGTCGAGAATGAAGTGGCTGTTCATCAGCATCAGCGATTGCGTGGCGACGGTGGAGGATTGTCGGCGTTCACAATTGACTTCCATTACCGGCGCGTCAAAGGCGTGGAGCATCGCCAGCGGTCGGCTGCGCCGCACCTGAACGTAAACCGAGCGTCGAAACTCCTCGCCATTGAGCGGCACCTCGACCGGCATTTTGTTGTCACCTTCGGTTTTGTCGAGGCCGACCACAATCTGGCCATGGACATCCGGGCGCACCGGCACAGGGGGACCGAACATTTTATCGTTGAACGCCCCGCTCACCGAAAGGGTCGCGTCCCGAATCACCTCGGCATCGAGGCGTTGGACGGGCTTGCGCCAGTAGAGGCGGTCTTCGGGATCGCGCTTGTCGCCGCTGGACCGGTGGCGGGAGGATTGGCGGTAGGCGGTAGAGGTCATGATGAGTTTGTGCAGCCGCTTCAATTGCCAGCCGTGCTCGACAAAATCGCTCGCAAGCCAGTCGAGCAATTCGGGGTGCGACGGACGCTCGCCCATGACGCCGAAGTCCGAAGGCGTGCCAACCAGGCCACGGCCAAAATGCTCCAGCCAGACGCGGTTCACCAGCACCCGCGCGACAAGCGGGTTCGTGCCGCTGGTGAGCCACCGCGCGAAGTACAGCCGACGCCCGCTGCTCGGAAGCCCAGGATCTTTCTCCGGAAACTCGACTGACTTGCCCGGAGGCGAAACCACGGTAAGCACGCCCGGGTGGACGGCTTCTTTCGGTTGCTTCGGGTCGCCGCGATTGAAGCGATAAGTGACGGGTAACTTGTCGGACGGCTCGGTCAGGACACTAATAAAATCCTCCGGCGGTCTGCGCTCACGAATCTCGGTGATCTTTGCATCCATGGCTTTCAAGTCGTCAGCAGCCTTTTTATTGTATTGATAAAGGACGCCGGGGTTGATGTTGACGCTCGGATTGTCGTCGAGGAGTTTCTTTTGATCGGCGGTGCGTTTGTCGGCGGGTGTGTCGTAGGCGGCGCGCAATTGTTCGCGCAAAGGGGAGTCAAATTTCTCGAGATGCTTCGTCAGGGCTTCATCGATGTACTGCTTTTGCTTCGCTTGCTTTTCATCGGCAAGTTTCTTCGCTTCGCCTTCGACCTCGGCCGCCTTTTTCCGATCGGCTTCCGTGTACAGGGAGATAAGTCGCTGGTCGGGTGTGCGCCAGTTCTTCCAGTCATAGGCCGGCTCGAGCACGGCGCGGAGCCGGTAGTAGTCGCTTTGGGGAATCGGATCGTAGCGATGATCGTGGCATTGCGCGCAGCCGACGGACAATCCGAGCAGCGACGTCGAGACGATCTTGATGGTATCGGCCACGACCTGGTTGCGCACTGCGTCCGGATCGGCCAGGCCCGACGTGGCGGTGCCATCGGCGCCCATGCGCAGAAAGCCCGTAGCAATCAGCAACTCGCGTTTTTGCGGGTCCAGCGCATCTTGCGGAGTGCCTTGAGTCGTGCGAGCGAGTTCATCGCCGGCGAGTTGCTCGGTGATGAATTGGTCGAACGGTTTGTCAGCATTGAGGGAACGGATGACATAATCGCGATATTTGTAGGCGTAAGCGCGCGGCGGATCGGCGTCGCTGTAGCCGTCCGAATCGGCATAGCCCGCAACGTCGAGCCAGTGCCGGCCCCAGCGCTCGCCGTAGTGAGGGGAATCGAGCAAACGGTCGAGCAGCTTTTCGTAGGCGTCAGGACCGATGTCCGCCAGGAAGGCTTCGACCTCAGCCGGAGTGGGCGGCAGCCCGATGAGATCGAAGCACGCGCGCCGCAACAACGTCACCTTTTCAGCGTCAGGCGAGAAGCCGAAGTGCTTTTTCGCCATGGACTCGACCAGGAAGGCATCAATCGGCGTGCGGGCGCGGTCTTTGCGTTTCTTTGCTGGGACCTTTGGATGGCGAATCGGCTGGAACGACCAGAAAGCGCGTTCCTCCTCGGTGATGACGGCACCCCGCCCCAACTCGGCGGGCTCGGGTCGCGCGGTCTTCGCGCCGCTGGCAATCCAGGTCTTGATGGTCGAGACCTGTTCAGGGGTGAGCTTTTTCTCGCGCTTCGGCATCTCGCCGCTCTGAACGAGCTTTAGCAGCAAACTTTTTTCGGGTTTGCCGGGGACAATCACCGGCCCGTCGTCACCGCCTTTGAGCATCAGGCGCTGGAGGCGCAGGTCCAGACCGCCCTTCAGCTTCTCGCCTTCGCCGTGACAATCAAAGCAGTGCGCCTTGAGGATCGGACGAATGTCTTTCTCGAACGTCGGCGGAGCAGCGGCGGCGACTGGTAGGGAAGTCAACAGCCACCAGCCGACCACTATCCAGATCTGGTAACGGCGCATTTCGTAATACTCAACATCTGGATCGCAAAAAAAGCGAGCCGGAAAAATGATCGCCGCTCTCGCGTTTCTTGAGAGAAAGGTGCACTGTCTGAGCACTGCGACTAACAAACTAACCTCGGATGGAAAACCAAATTGATTCCTGGCACAAGGTAGTCAACGTGCGCGATGTCGCCTCGCCGGCGCTGCTGGTCTATCCCAACCGCATCGAGGAGAATATCCGGCGCATGATTCAGATCGCGGGAGGCACAGAGCGTCTCCGGCCGCACGTCAAAACGCATAAGTTGGCCGAGGTGGTTCGCATGCAGATGGAGCAAGGCATCGCCAGGTTCAAATGCGCCACGGTCGCGGAGGCGGAAATGACGGCCGGCTGCGGCGCTAAAGATGTGCTGCTGGCGTATCAGCCGGTTGGGCCGAACGCTGAACGTCTCATTCAACTGGCCAAGACTTTTCCGAACACCAATTTCTCAGCGATTGCTGACGACGCCGAGGTGCTTCGACATCTCTCGGCTACTGCCAGCGACGCCGGGATCGAAATCGGAGTGCTGCTCGACATCGATTGCGGCATGCACCGTACCGGAATTGCTCCTGGAGAGAAAGCGGTCGAGCTCTACCAACTCATCGAGAATCTTCCGGCTCTCAAAGCAGCAGGTCTTCATGCCTATGATGGACACATCCACGAGCGCGAGCTTTCCGCGCGGGTCAAAAGTTGTGAGGCGGCATTCGCACCGGTTGATGCCTTACGCAAGCACCTGGGAGATCATCTTGCACCTGGGCCGGCTTCTAAGCCCTCGATTGTCAACGTAATCGCCGGCGGCACGCCCACATTTCCGATTCATTCACGGCGCAACGACGTGCAGTGCAGCCCAGGGACCTGCATCTTGTGGGACGCCGGCTATGCGAACAGGCTGCCTGATATGAGCTTTCTTCCCGCCGCCCTGTTGCTCACTCGAGTTGTCAGCAAACCCGGCGCCAACCGCCTCTGCCTCGACCTGGGGCACAAAGCAGTCGCCTCAGAAAATCCACATCCGCGAGTGCAATTCCTTGACTTGCCCAATGCGAAAGCAGTCATGCATAGTGAAGAGCACCTTGTCGTCGAAACTTCGCGCGCCGATGAATTTCCAGTCGGTGCGCCTCTGTATGGCATTCCCTGGCACATCTGTCCAACCGTCGCGTTGCACTCCGAGGCGGTCGTGGTGCGCAACGGCCAAGCTCAGGTTCAATGGACCATCCGCGCGCGCGCCCGCAAGCTGACGACATAAGTGAAGCATGACACTTTGCTCCTGGTTTCCGCTTTGTTAGCGGTGGTCGGGCTGGTCGTCCTCATAGCCAGGTTCAAAGTCAGCGCATTCGTTGCAATAATCCTCGCTGCGCTTTTTGTTGGTGTCTCTTCAAGTCTGGATTTGGCGCCTGAGGATAGGTTGCCGCACTTGCAAGGCATCGGCACAGCGTTCGCTGAGGGTGTAGGCAACATTCTGGCTTCAGTGGCGATCGTCGTGGGGCTCGGGACGATCCTTGGGAAACTGCTGGCAGAATCCGGTGGTGCGGAAGTCATCGCACGCCGGCTGATCGGCAAGACGGGCCCGGAGAGTCTGCACTGGGCCATGTTCCTGGTTGCTTTTCTGGTCGGCATACCCGTCTGGTTTACCGTCGGCCTGGTTCTCCTGGCACCGATTCTCTTCACTCTGGTCAAGGAAAGCGGCAAGCCAATGTTGTTGCTCGGCGTACCGCTGCTGGCTGGACTTTCGGTAGCGCACGGGCTGGTGCCACCGCATCCCGGCGCGGTGGCGGCCATAGGCTTTCTCAAGGCCGATGTGGGCAGGACAATCCTCTACTCCTTATTAGTCGGCTTTCCCACGGCGATCGTTGCCGGGCCTGTATTTGGCAAATTCATTGCGCCGCGGATCCAGGTTAAGCCGGGTGAAATCGCCGCGCATTTGGGAGAAGGTCAAATTCGGCGGGAAGATAAAGGGCAGGAAGCTGCGAGCCTCGGAAGCATTTCTCAGCACACCGCACGCCAGCATCTGCCCGGTTTCGCGATATCTGTGTTCACCATACTGTTGCCCGTGATGTTAATGATGGCCGCAAGCGCTGCTGACTTGGTCCTGGACGAGCAAAGCGTGATCCGTGCCTGGATTGATTTTTTTGGCCAACCGACCGTTGCAATGCTGCTGGCGGTTTTGTTTTCGTTTTACTCATTTGGCACGTCGCTCGGGTTCGGAAAAAACGACATTTTAAGATACACGAACAACTGCCTGGGGCCAGTGGCTGTCGTGCTTCTGGTCGTGGGCGCGGGCGGAGGTTTCAGCAAAACTCTCGAATTTTGTGGGGTTGGCAAAGCAATCACGTCAACAGTTGTCGGTGCTCAGTTATCCCCGATTTTACTCGGCTGGGTTCTGGCTGCTCTGCTGCGGATTGCCACCGGGTCAGCCACGGTGGCCATCTCGACTGCGGCGGGTATCATGGCTCCTGTTGCGGCTGAGGTCCCGGGCGCAAACCTCGAGTTGTTGGTCGTCGCGATGGGCGCCGGCTCGCTCATCTTTTCTCACCTCAATGACGGCGGCTTTTGGTTTGTAAAAGAATACTTCACCATGACCGTGCCGCAGACGCTAAAGACGTGGAGTGTCGTAACCACGATTGAATCAGTCGTCGCCTTGCTGCTGGTTTTGGTCTTGAATGCAATTCTGAAATGAACCAATGCTGATCTTCGACGCGCATCTCGATTTGTCGATGAACGCGCTGGAATGGAACCGCGACCTCACGCGGGCCATTTCCGAGATTCGCGAGCGCGAGCAAGGAATGACCGACAAAAAGGACCGAGGCAAGGGAACTGTCTCGTTTCCAGAGATGCGGCGCGGGGACATCGGTCTTTGTGTGGCCACACAAATCGCGCGTTACGTCAAGCCGGACAATTCGCTGCCGGGATGGCATAGTCCCGAACAGGCGTGGGCGCAAACCCAAGGCCAACTGACGTGGTATCGCGCGATGGAGGAACGTGGCCAAATGGTGCAAATCAAGGACAGCGCGACTTTGGAGAAGCACCAGGCGCTCTGGAAGAACAATCCCGCGCAAAGCGCTCCGATTGGTTACGTGTTAAGTCTTGAAGGCGCTGATTCCATTCTCACCATGGGCCACCTCGAGCGCTCGTACGCCCAAGGCCTCCGCGCCCTTGGCCCAGCGCATTACGGGCCGGGCACCTACGCGCAGGGCACCGATGCCACTGGCGGACTTGGCGGCAAGGGGCGCGAGTTGCTGGCCGAAATGGAGCGACTGGGAATCATTCTGGATGTCACCCATTTATGCGATGAGAGCTTTTGGGATGCTCTCCATCATTTTCATGGGCGTCTCTGGGCCAGCCATTCGAACTGCCGCGCCCTCGTCCCGCATCACCGCCAGTTCACGGATGAACAGATCAAAGCTCTCATCGAACGAGGAGCCGTGATCGGGGCTGTGCTCGATGCATGGATGATGGTACCGGGCTGGATTAAAGGAAAGACCACCCCTGAAGAAGCGGGCTTGAAACTGGAAAGCATCATGGATCACATTGATCATATTTGCCAGTTAGCCGGCAACGCCCGCCACATCGGCATCGGCTCCGATTTGGACGGCGCATTTGGCCGCGAGCAAACGCCGGCCGACCTCGACACCATTGCCGATTTGGCGCGATTACCGGGGATGCTTGCGGCGCGGGGTTATTCTCAAACCGATGTCGAACAAATCATGCACCAAAATTTCATACGTTTCTTGGGGGAGACTTGGAGGTAAGTCCTGGCAGCTCCCGCGTCGTAGCGGAGAGTTGCACTCTGCGCTACTCTTCAAATCAATTCCCGAATCGGCTCGCCGTTTTCCACGATGTAACGCGGGCGGCCTTGATGATCGAGATACGTGGCGTCCAGCGGCACGCCCATGTGGTGATATATGGTCGCGGCAATATCGCCGGGAGTGACTGGCCGTTCCTTGATGGCGCCGCCGTCGCGTTCGGTCGCGCCGATGACCTGCCCGTGACGGAAGCCACCACCGGCCATTACTATCGACATCACGACGGGCCAATGGTCGCGGCCGTCGGTGCTGTCTTGTGTGCCGATCTTCGGTGTGCGGCCAAATTCGCCCATCGCGAGCACCAGGGTGTCATCCAGCAAACCGCGCTCGGCCAAATCACTGACCAGCGTGGTGAACAGATGATCGAACACCGGTAACAGCGGGCGCAGGCCGTTCCAAATACCACCGTAGGGCGGAATGTTATCACCGTGGGTGTCCCAGGTGCCCGAGGAGGAATGATTACTCAAATCAATCGTCACAAAACTCACCCCGGCCTCGACCAACCGCCGCGCCAGCAACGCTTGCCGGCCCCACTCGTGCGTCCCGTAACGTTCAACGGCCTTTGGGGATTCGTTCGACAGATCAAAAGCTTCCTGAGCGCGGCCCCCCGCTACGATGTCAAACGCCCGCCGACTGAATTGGTCCATCGCTTCCATCGACCCATTCAAATCCAGATCGCTTCGCAGCCGGTCCATCTGTTGCGAAAGCGTTTTGCGCGTTCGCAGCCGATCCATTGTAAGACCACGCGTGAGTTGGAATATTTTGCTGACATTGTCACCAACAAACGGATCGTAAGCTTTCCCCAGGTATCCGCCCCAGGCGAAATGCGTCTTATCTTTTACGTTCAACGCTACGTATGGCGGCATGCCCGGATGATTCGCTCCACGAAGTTTCGCGACGATCGAGGCAATGGCGGGATATTTGTCGCCTTTCGGGTTAAGGCGCGGCTCGGCTTCGAGGTTCGCGGTTTGCATCACCGTATTTGGCTGATGATTGCTCTCGCGACAATCCACCGAGCGGATGAGAGTGCACTTGTTGAGTATCGCCGCGCATTTTGGCAGATACTCGCAAATGCGCACGCCGGGCAGTTTGGTCGGAATCGTGCCAAACGGGCCGCGCACTTCGGTCGGCATGTCGGGCTTCACGTCCCAGGTGTCGATGTGACTCGGCCCGCCGGCCATCCACAAGAGAATGACACTCTTGTTGCCCCGAATTGGCTTGCCGTTCCCCACTGCTTCGCCACGGACCCGAAGCAAACCCGGTAAAGTTAGTCCAGCTAGACCCGCCAGGCTTGCTTTCAACATGCTGCGCCGGCTGAAGACAGTCAGACCCTCCCGGGCGCGGCCATTAAGAAACGAAAAGGCGTGCCTGCTGCTATGCGAATGCGGCTCTTCGTGAGGCTGGAGTTCCATCATTTGGTGTCAGGACTGTCAAAGCTTCCCGGCCCAGTTCATGCGTCCTTCAAAATCTCCTTCACCACGCGGCACGGTTTGTTGTCAGTGATGTGCTCTTCCTGGCCGTTGTGAAAGTAAACCAGTTTAGTGTGGTCGAGGCCGAAGAGATGCAGAAGCGTGGCATGATAATCATTCGGGCTGACCGGATTGACGACCGCCTTATGCCCGAACTCGTCGGTCTCGCCGTACACCATGCCTCCTTTGATCCCGCCACCTGCGAGCCAACTGCTGAACCCCTGGCCGTTATGATCGCGCCCGGCCTTTTCGGCTGCGCCATGGTTCTCCGTTACCGGCAGCCGCCCGATTTCACCGCCCCAGTGGACAATCGTCGTATCGAGCAAGCCGCGCGCCTTGAGGTCCTTGACCAGCGCGGCGGAGGGTTGGTCCGTCTTGCGGCAACAATTCACCAGGTTGGTCTTGATGCTCTCGTGATTGTCCCATATTTGGCCGTTGACAAACAGTTGAACGAAGCGGACACCCCGCTCGACGAGGCGGCGCGCGATGAGGCAGCGCGTGCCATATTCGCGCGTGACAGTTTCGTCCAGGCCGTAAAGCTTTTTCGTGGCTTCACTTTCACCCGATAGGTCGAGTGCCTCTTTCGCGGCCGTCTGCATCCGCGCCGCCAGTTCGTAGCTGGCGATGCGGGCTTCGAGGTCGGACTCGCCGGGATGACGCGCAAGATGCTCGCGATTGAGACGGGCGAGGAAGGCCAGGTTTTCTTCCTGCAACCGGCCTTTCAAATGCAGAGGAGGCTCCAGGTTCAGGATGCGCGGCTCGGCAGAGCGCACAATCGTTCCCTGAAACAACGGTGGCAGCCAGCCATTGGACCAGTTGCGAACGCCGTCCACGGGATGACCGCCGGGATCGGTCAAGACGACGTACGCAGGCAGACTCTGGTTTTCCGAGCCGAGGCCGTAGGTGAGCCATGAGCCGAGCGCAGGACGGCCCGGTTGCGATTTGCCGGTGTTCATGAACCAGATGGACGGCTCATGGCCGTTGATGTCCGTGTGCATCGAGCGAATGAGCGTGACGTCATCTACGATAGTCGCGAAGTTCGGGAGGAGCTCGGACACATCCATTCCGCATTGGCCGTGTTTCTCAAATTTCCATGGACTGCCGAACAATTTCTTCGTGGCGCGGTCTATGAAGCTGAAGGTGATTTCTCCCTGGTAATCCTCGCCGCTGCGCCGGGTCAGTTCCGGTTTTGGGTCGAACAAGTCTATATGGCTCGGTCCGCCGTGCATGAAGAGTGAAATCATGGCACGGGCGCGCGGAGGAAACTGTGGGGCCTTGGGCTTCAGGTCGAAGGATTGCGGCCCGCGTGGCATGTTGGGCGGAGTGGCGAGCAAGTTTTCCTCGCGCAACAGCCAGGCGAGAGCAACGCTGCCAATGCCCATTGCGTTGCGCGCGAGGAAATGGCGGCGGGTCCAGAGTCTGCTTGGGCCATCACCAGCGCGCGGAATCTCTTTCATACGGCTCGATGACAAAATACACGAAACAGGTGGTCAATCAAACTCAAAACTGGCCACTTGAAATCCGAAACCCGAAGTCCGAGATCCGAAGGAAATCCGAAGACCGAATGATCTGGTTACAGCCGCAAGTCCTCGAAAATTCCTTACACTCCTCGACTCATGCGCATTAGGGCTCGGATTTCGAGCTTCCTCTCGCCGCGCTGTTGCGTCGTCGCAGCCGGTCTGCCTTCGGGGATTCGGAGTTCGGAGTTCGGAAGAGCGGTCAGTTAACCGGATGCCACCGTGCAAAAGCCGATCCCGGCCGATCCACTCGAAATTGAACCAGCCGTCGATGCTCGACCTCCGTGACATAGACCGTCCGTCCGTCTGGTCCGCCGAAGCACAGATTGCTGGGCTTGGAACCCAGAACGTCCACTTCCCGTAGGACATCGCCTGCGGACGACACTTTCACGACCGTGCCTTTGCCGTGGCGCGTGACGTATAGGTTGCCGTCGATATCGCAGCGCATCCCGTCCAAGCCGTGGGTGTCGAATTTTTTCAGGAGGCGCTTGTTGGTGAGCGAACCGTCTTGTTCAATGGTAAATGCCCAGACATTGCGCTGCACGCTCTCATTGACATAAAGGATTTTGCCTTCCGGGCTGACCTCGATACCGTTGCTGGAGCCCATGTTCTTCGCCACCAGGCTGAGCTTGCCGGTCGGGCTTGCGAGCCATACCTGACCCGTTCCATCTTTCCAATAAGGATCACTCGCGTATAACTGACCCGAAGGGGCGATTGCCAAATCGTTCGGCTGGTTCATCCGGTTGTCATGCGCGAACACCGAGACAGCGCGGGATTTGGGATCGATGCGCAAAATGTTGTGCCCCACATAATCAGCGACGTACAGCGTTCCGTCGCGACGGATAACGATTCCGTTGCCGATACTGTTGCCTGTCAACTCCACAAACACCTCGCCTTTCCCATCGGGTGTCACCTTGCCGATGGTCTGTTGCCGCTCGAAATTTACTACGTAGATATTCCCTTGGGCATCGCAGGCCGGCCCCTCGATGCCGCTTGTGAAGGAATTCTCCGCGGTCAGTGGGCGCGCTATGAACAGCGATTCATCGGCTGCTTGTGCGGATTCATGAGGCCAACCGTCGTGCAAAACCAGCGCGGCTGTGGTCAACAACAATTTCCCGCGGTAGTTTAAGAGACGCATAAACTTCCTGTGACTAGGCTCGCAAGAAGGTCGATTCTCGCGGCGGGCGGTAGTGAACGGCGAGGTGTGGAGTTTCGATTCGCCTTTGGCCTTCGGCGAGCGATTGCACTCCGGCGGCGACGAGCCCGGTCGTCAGCAGGGTTCGTTCAATCGGATAGGGCGTTTTGCCGGTGAGGAACATTCTTTCGGCTTGAGACATGAGGCCGGCGGAGTAAGTCACGTTCGGGACCGGCGGCAAATAGAAAAGGGTGGAAAGCGGCTCGGTTTCACCCTTGACTCGCGCCGCGAAGGTAAAGTCGTTGACCAATCCGTTCATCAGCAGCATGGTGGCTTTTAAACCGTCGGCGTATTCGAACCGATAAGCGATTGGTTCTTTCACGAACTCTCGAATCTGGTTTTTAGTGGGATAACGATGGCTGTAGGTCGGCGGCTGCGTGAGGGTTTGACTTCTCGAAAGACACGCCTCGAACAGCTTCGGGTCCCACCCGCCGCCGGACCAGGAGCCGGCGTCCATGGCCCGCCAGACAGCGTCGCCGCGCAAGGCTTGAACAGCGACGACTCCGGTTTCTCCGCCCCGTCGTCGTTCGGCCATACACTGAATCACTTCCAGCGCGTGGAAGTCGTAGCTGTCCACAGCGCCGATGGCCACACACATGACCTCCTGCAAACTCGCGCCGTAGGGCATCTCGATGGACGGCATGCGCCAGGTGACGGGCAGCGAGGAGCCGGCCAGGAAGGGGAACCTCATCGCGCGCGACAACTCAACCATCTCGGCCGCCCACGCCCATTTCCATGATAGATGTTTGTCGTTGAACACGGGAGTCGTGCGCCCCTCCTGGCGAAAAACCTCGGTAACCTGTTTGAAAAACTCGTAGCGCGGATATTTCGTTTGTCCCCATTCAGTTTTGGGATAATTGCCGTGCTCGCCGATGATGAGCACGGCGTCCACGGCCAACTCTTTCCCACCACAACGCAGCGCCTCAGCCACAGTCGGGTAGATGGTGAAGCCGAATTCCTTCGCGCGCTGGCGGCTCAGGTCATTTTCAGGAAACTGATCCACGTAGGCCGACACGACCTCGATAGGAGGATGGTGCCAACCGCCGCTGGTCGGATAGCCGACCAGAAAGCGTTCTCCCATGTGCCAGGCATGGGAATGGAAACGCCATTCCGTGGTGACGATTGCCATGCGTCTGCGACGGGCGGGTTCGCCGGCGAACGCCGAGCCGATCCACGGGGCGGCGATAACGCCGGCGGAAATCTGCTTAAGAAACTCGCGCCGTGATTTCATAAGTCTCCTCAGGTGAGTCACCGTCGAGCCCGAACCAAGAGTTGCAATTCATCCTCCCAAGCCCTTACCGCCAAACCGGTAAGGACTTGAGCCAATGGCCGCGGTTGAAACCCGCTGGCTTGAATTGGACCGGATTCTAGGTCGTGATTATTGGGGATTCAAGAAGTCTCGTTCATGATGAAAAAATTGATTCCAAAGTGTGTTGTGCCCTGTTGTGGAATAGTGCGGACCCAGCCATTTTCGTAGAAAAAGGGACCGCGCATGACAGGGAATGCTATTCAGCGTACGCAGCCCATTGACGCAGCCCGTCATGGGAAGAGGAATTAAGAAGGTCTCGCTAGCGGCCGATCAAGCCGCTAGAGTGTTCCGGCTGTTCCATGGCTGACAAAGGGCAGAGCAAACCAAAAACATTGCGGGTGATGTGCGACCAAATCCTCGCGCAGGAAGCGACGTTGCGCGAGGGCGGCGGAAGCGCAGGCCAGGCACGCCAGCGGAAGTTGGGGCGATTGACCGTGCGCGAACGACTGGCGCGTCTGCTGGACGATGCAAACTCCTTTTTTGAACTGAGTCTCTGGGCTGGCTATGGCATGTATCCGGATTGGGGTGACGTTCCAGCGGCCGGCCTCGTAACGGGCATTGGGCATATTGCCGGGCGTTCGTGCATGATCATCGCCAACGATGCGACGGTGAAAGCCGGCGCTTTTTTTCCGGCAACCGCCAAGAAATTCTTGCGCGCCCAAAGGATAGCCTTGGAGAACTCCCTGCCGGTGATTTATCTGGTCGATTCCGCCGGTGTGTTCCTTCCGTTGCAGGATGAAGTTTTTCCCGATGAGGATGATTTTGGCCGCATCTTTCGCAACAACGCCGTGCTAAGCGCGCACGGCATCCCGCAGTTTGCCGCGATCATGGGCAATTGCATCGCGGGCGGCGCGTATCTCCCGGTGTTGTGCGACAAGATTTTGATGACCAAAGGGAGCGGGCTCTATCTGGCCGGGCCGGCGCTGGTCAAAGCGGCAATCGGGCAGGTGATCGAAGCTGAAGAACTGGGTGGTTCGGAAATGCATGCCGAAATCAGCGGCACCATCGACTTTCAGGAGCCGGATGAAGAGTCGTGCATGGCGCGACTGCGTTCGCTGATCGATCTCTTGCCGCCGGAAGCGGAGCAGCCGGTTCGCGCATTGGACGCGGAGAAAAATTCCGAATCGGTTTATGATTTGGTGAGCGCTGATGGCCGGTCGGAGTACGATCTTCGTGATTTACTCGCCAGCGTGGTGGATCGCCAGTCGATGCAGGAATACAAGGCGGAGTACGGCCAGACCTTAGTCACCGTTTATGCGAAGATCGGGGGGCAGCCGGTGGGAATCATCGGCAACCAACACAAGCGGTCTCAGTCCAAAAAACAAGGCATTCAGATTGGGGGCGTCATTTACTCGGACAGCGCGGCCAAGGCGGCGCGTTTCATCATGGATTGCAATCAAACCGGGCTGCCGATTGTTTTTTTTCAAGACGTTCAAGGTTTCATGGTCGGACGCGATGCGGAGCAATCGGGCATTATTCGGGAGGGCGCGAAACTGGTGAATGTCGTGAGCAACTCTGTCGTTCCGAAGATCACCGTCATTGTGGGTGGTTCGTTCGGCGCTGGAAACTATGCGTTGTGCGGAAAAGCCTTCGACCCGCGATTCATTTTTGCCTGGCCGAATGCCAGATATGCGGTCATGGGTGCCGAACAGGCATCCGATACGTTGTTCACCATCCTTCAACGTAACATGGAGTCGAAGAAAAGCACTCTGACTCCGGAGGAACTCAAACAATTGCGTGAGACCGTGAAGAACAATTACAAAGAACAAATGGACATCCGTTATGGCGCGGCGCGCGGTTGGGTCGATGCCATCATCCCGCCTCATGCGACCCGGCAAGTTTTGTTGACAGCATTGCGTTTTGTCATGCGCAAGCCCACGCAAACAAATTTCAAAACCGGTGTGCTGCAGGTTTGAAACTTCGCGTGAATTCAAGACCAATCTTAATCGGCAACGCCCAGGGGTTTTGGGGGGACAGTGTCGATGCGCCGGCGCGACTGGTCTCTCAACAACCGGGTCTTGATTATCTAACTCTCGATTATCTCGCGGAAATGTCGATGTCCATTCTGGGATCGCAAAGACAACGGGATCCAACTGCAGGCTACGCCCGCGATTTCGTTGATGTGGTTCGTTCGCTGATTCCGCTTTGGCAGAAAGGATCGAGAGTCCGCGTTATTTCAAACGCGGGCGGCCTGAATCCGCACGGTTGCGCGAAAGCCTGCGCGGAAGTTCTCTGCCAGTCCGGCATCAATTCAAAGAAAATCGGGGTGGTGACCGGCGATGATGTCTTGCCGCTTTTGCAAGCAGCGGGCGCGCAGGCCGGAAGGTCAAAGTTGTTCGCGAACCTTGAGACAGGGGAACCCCTGACGAAAGTTTTGGATTCGTTGGTGACGGCCACTGCTTATCTGGGCGCGAAATCCATTGCTGAGGCGTTAAGAGGGGGCGCGGACATTGTGATCACCGGCCGTGTCGCGGATCCGAGCCTGACCGTTGCGCCTTGCATGGCGGAGTTCCGCTGGGACTGGAATGATCACGATCGAATCGCGGGCGCGACCATTGCGGGGCATTTGATTGAATGCGGCGCTCAGGTGACCGGAGGTATTTCGACCGACTGGTTGGAAGTTCCGGATCCAGCCAACATAGGTTTCCCCATTGTGGAGGTCGGTTCAGATGGGACGTGCGTAGTCACAAAGCCCAAAGGGACCGGGGGCGTAGTAAACGAAAGGACGGTCAAGGAACAACTGCTTTATGAAATCGGTGATCCAGATAACTACCTCAGTCCCGATGTTACGGTTTCCTTTCTATCACTCCAGGTCCGGCAAGAAGCGAAAGACCGGGTGCGAGTCAGTGGCGCGCGAGGCCGTTCACCGACTTCATCTTACAAAGTCAGCGCTTCGTATCGGGATGGGTTCCGGGCGCAGGGCGTGCTGACGATTTTTGGCCGCAATGCCGTGGCCAAGGCGCAACGTTCAGGGGGCGCGATTCTGAAGCGAGTGCGCGAAGCGGGCTATGATCTCCAGAGGTCGTCAATTGAATGCGTGGGTACTGACGCGTGCATGCCTGGCCTGCTGGATAAATCGATCGAAGCAGAACTTCTGGAAATTGTGTTGCGTGTTTCGGTTGCTGATCCCCGGCGTGAGGCGGTGGAAAGGTTCACCAAAGAAATGTCGCCGCTGATCTGCGCTGGTCCCCAAGGAGTTACCGGTTACGCTGCGGGCCGTCCGCGTGTGCATGATGTCTTCGGTTATTGGCCATGTTTGATCGATAAAAAGGAAGTAAGCCCTCGAGTGGATGTTCTGACCTCTGAATGATGAACGGCCAATGAAACAATCCTCACCCAAACGACCGACTCGCCTCGGAGATATTGCATACGCGCGGAGTGGCGACAAAGGATCGAGCGCGAACGTAGGTGTAATCGCTCGCACATCTAAAGGATTTGAGTTCCTACGCAGCAACTTGTCGGCAGTGCGCGTGGAAAAGTTTTTCAAGCCTCTGGGCGTTGGCAAAGTGATCCGATACGAACTGCCCAACCTGGGCGCGCTTAATTTCCTCCTGCCTGGCGTGCTGGCCGGAGGGGCGAGCCGCTCCTTGCGAACTGATGCCCAGGGCAAGACACTGGGCCAGGCCATTCTCGAAATGAAGCTCAGAGTAACCAAAAGCGATTTGGCCCGTTGCAAACCCCGTGGAAAAGATTGCCCATGAACTCATCATTAATCACGACAGAGCAACGGGAAGAGGGAATCACAATTGTGACATTGAATCGTCCGGCTAAACGCAATGCGCTGAACGCCTCTTTGATGGAAGCGTGCTCGGAAGCGTTCGAGTCAGTGTCGCAAGATCAAAGACAGCGTGTAATCATTCTGCGGGGCGAAGGACCCGTCTTCTGCGCGGGACTGGATCTCGAAGAAGACTCGCCGGAGAATGCCGAGCGCTCCGCCCGACTGGTAGCGCGCATACTTCGTTCGGCTTATCAGGTGCCACAAGTCACCATTGCGGCGGTGCAAGGCGCAGCGATCGCCGGTGGCGCGGGGCTCATGTCAGCTTGCGACGTCGTCGTGGCAACGCAGGATGCGCGGATCGGATATCCCGAAGTCAGGCGCGGGCTTGTGGCGGCACTAGTGATGACGCTTTTGCATCGGCAAGTTCGCGAACGTGACGCGCGCGAGTTGCTTCTGCTGGGGGAACTGATCTCAGCCGAACGGGCGCGCCAAATAGGATTGGTTAATCGCGTCGTTCCCACCGAACATCTCATGGAAGAAGCAATGTCCCTGGCCCGAACGGCTTTGCAAGGCGGCCCTCAGTCAATTGCCCAAACAAAGAAAGTTCTTGATGAGCTTTGGCCATCCTCGTTCAAGCATGAGCTGGACGAAACGTTGCTGCACCATTTGTCCGCCCGCAACACGAGTGAAGCACGAGAAGGTGTGTCTGCATTTCTCGAAAAGCGGAACCCCAAGTGGCACCCTCGTTCCAAGGCCAATGCAGGCGCATCTTGAAAGCACCGTCAGCCAGACGTGGACCAACAGGGCTATCGGAATTCTCCGCCACGCGCGAAGCATTTGGAGGCGGGGGTTGGAATGGAGCCAATGGCCGGGATTGGCCATTTTTTTCCGCGATTGCAGGGGAAATATGCCTGATTTCAATGGTGAATCAAGCATACTCGCCGCGTGCTCAAGTATACCGACTTTAACTCTTTTGGTGTCCGTTTTGGTGTCCGGTAGCCTGTCCGCAGCAACTTCCGAACGGCGGCGCGGCAAGCATCGGCGACTACGCCTTTTTGGGACTTTGAACAGGAGCAAACAGGGAGAACAGAGATTTCTACCGTTAAAATCTGTGTGCCTGGTTACAGTTTAGACTTTCTGTGTCACGGGCAGCCGAGCACCGCTCGGATGCGTGTTGCTTCGGCAGTCAGCACGTCGGCCTGCGCAGACGTGAGCTTCCTGCCCGTTTGCGCGTTCACTTCGTTGAGGAAAGCGCCGAGGTTGCCACAAGCCGCCTCACTGTTTCCTCTGTCCAGCGCGCTCGCAGCGCCTTGGAGCTTCACGCTCAGGCTGTTCGCGGTTCCCGACGGCAAACCCAGGCGCTGCACTTGCGCGATGAGGTTGTTGACCTGTTCCGCCGCGCCGTTCACATGCACCGTGAAGGTGCAAATGGCCTGATTGCCGGCCGCATCAGTCGCGGTGCAGTTCACTATGGTATCACCGATGCCAAACGTGCTGCCGCTGGTCGGGCTGCTCGTGAGACCGGCCAGCGAGCAGTCGTCGGAAGCTGCCGGCGAAAAACTTACCACCGCCCCGGCAGGTGAAGCAGCGTCGGTGAC
This sequence comes from uncultured Verrucomicrobiota bacterium, assembly GCA_964446585.1. Classification (GTDB taxonomy): domain Bacteria; phylum Verrucomicrobiota; class Verrucomicrobiia; order Limisphaerales; family UBA8199; genus CAYUPI01. The sequence continues at coordinate 4,324 of CAYUPI010000053.1, read as the reverse complement.
AATGTTGCCGGGGCAGGCAACCACCGGCGGTGTCGTGTCCACTATGGTAACGGTTGCCATGCAACTGTTCGATAAGCCGGAACTGTTCGTCACGATCAACGTCACGCTCGTGTCGCCGAGCGGATACGGGGCGGCCGGAGATTGAACCAACGTGATCGTGTCGCCGGCGTTGGGCGAGAATGAGCCGTCGTCAACGGCGGCATCGGCGCTGCAATTGGCACCCGCGGCCACCGTGACGTGCTTGCAATGCGCGACCGGCGGCAGCGGTGGCAAGGGAAGACTGAATGCCGTGCCATTGCCCGAACTTCCGCCGTTCCTTGTAGCCCCATAAAGCGTGTTGCTCGACAAAATCAATCCGCCAATCGGATTAGCTCCGTCGCTGCCGCCAGTGAAACTATAAAGGTTGGTAAACCCCGTGCCGTCCGTGTTGACGGCGAAGACCGTCCCAAGGCCTAAACTGCCGCCGGCATACGCCGCAGAATACAGGGTGTTGCCCGATAAAATCAATCCGCCATCCGGACTATTTCCGTCGCTGCCGCCGGTGAAGCTGTGCAAGACGCTAAAACCCGTGCCATCGGTGTTGATAGCGAACACGGTGCCAGCGCCCCAACTGCCGCCAGCAGCCGCCGTCCCATACAGAATGTTGTTCGATAAAACCAAATCGCCCATCGGATTAGCTCCGTCGAGGTTGATAGAGATAAAGGTCTGCGCCGTCACTCCGCCCGTGGGGATCAGGCGCGCTCTGGCGGGGCCGCAGCCGGGGCCGACGCTGCCATCACCCACGCAATAGCAGATGATATTGTTACCGTCCCTGTCGCTGAAGCAGACACAATATGCGCAAGGCCCACAGCCCCCCGGACACCCATAAACGGGAATAGGAACGCAAATGCCGGAGACGCAGTGGTATCCGGAAGGACAGGAGCCATTCAAACAGAGGATGTACTCCGGGGTGAAACTATGCAGGATCGTAAAACCCGTGCCATCGGTGTTGACGGCGAACACCGTGCCATTGCCCGAACTGCCGCCGCCAGCCGTCGTCCCGTACAGGGTGTCACCCGATAAAATCAATCCGGCAACCGGATCAGCTCCATCGTAGGAACCGAAATTATGCAGGTTCGTAAAACCCGTGCCATCGGTGTTGACGGCAAACACTGTGCCAGCGGCGTGCAGACCGCCATTGCCGCCTTGACTCGCCGTCCCATACAGGGTGTTGCCCGCTAAAATCAATCCGGCAACCGGATAAGCTCCGTCGTTGGGACGCCAGCAATATTGTAAGCCGTTGGCGGGGTCGGTCGCGCAGACGCCGCCGTAAAACTGACAGTCGGTGTCATCTATACAGGCAAAATTGAGGTCAGAGGCCCGGGTGAAACTATGCAGGGTCGTAAACCCCGTGCCGTCGGTGTTGATAGCGAACACCGTGCCCCCGCCCCCATCGCCGCCTCCACTTGCTGTCCCGTACAGAGTGTGGCCCGATACAAGCAATTCGGCCTGCGGATTAGCTCCATCACTCCAGGCGAAATTATGCAGGGCTGTAAACGCCGTGCCATCGGTGTGGACCGCGAACACCGTGCCGCCGCCCGAACCGCCGCCATTAGCCGCCGTCCCATATCGGACGTTGGAGTTGCCCGCCGCAGTCAAACCGGCATACGGGTTGGCTCCGTCGCTATTGGTATAGAAACCTGAAGCGTTGGTATGGCTTGCCGTAAAACTATGCAGGGTCGTGAAGGTCTGCGCCGTCACGCGGCCAGTCGGGATCAAGTTGAGCGCGGCGATCAGAGAGGACACGAGGACCAGGTTTTTCATTTTCATGGTTTGATCTTCTTTTGAAGTTTGGGTTTAGCGGCAGCCAAGAGCCGGGGCGCGAAGGTTCGGGAATTGCTCAGGTTGTTCATATCATTTCTTTCCGTCTATCTCATGGCTTGTCTCATCGGCTGATCCTTTTGCTCACTGGATTAACCTGAAAAACTGCTGCGGGCCGGTGATGGGATTGGTGACGGTGTTCTGGCCGTTCACGACGACGGGCGCGGGGGAATTGGTGACCCAGGCCGCGGGTGAAACCAGGTTGGTGGTGGATTGCAAAGTGAATCCGGCGGCATTGGCCGGCCACGACAAAACAATCCCGCTGGGCGGGACGCCGGAAAGCAAGATCGTCAGTTGCGGCGGCAGGAATCTCTTGCGGATCGTGTTGTTGTCGGTATCGGCCACATAAACATTGCCCGAAGAGTCGGTCGCCACGCCAAAGGGGTAAAAGAACCGCGCCGCGCTGCCCGTGCCGTCGGCACTCCCTGTGATTCCGGCCAGCCCTGCCAGCGTTGTGACCACGCCCGCAGGAGTGATCTGGCGAATCGTGTAGTTGCTGCTATCGGCCACATAAACATTGCCCGAAGAGTCGGTCGCCACGCCAGTGGGGCCATTGAACCGCGCCGCGCTGCCCGTGCCGTCGGCACTGCCTGTGTTTCCGGCCAGCCCTGCCAGCGTTGTCACCACGCCCGCAGGGGTGATCTTGCGAATCGTGTTGTTGTAGTGATCGCCCACATAAACATTGCCCGAAGAGTCGGTCGCCACGCCAGAGGGGCCATTGAACCGCGCCGGGCCGTCGGCACTGCCTGGGTTTCCGGCCAGCCCTGCCAGCGTGGTGACCACGCCCGCAGGAGTGATCTGGCGAATCGTTTGGTTGCCGCTATCGGCCACATAAACATTGCCCGAAGAGTCGGTCGCCACGCCAGAGGGGCCATTGAACCGCGCCGGGCCGTCGGCACTGCCTGGGTTTCCGGCCAGCCCTGCCAGCGTGGTGACCACGCCCGCAGGAGTGATCTGGCGAATCGTTTGGTTGCCGCTATCGGCCACATAAACATTACCCGAAGAGTCGGTCGCCACGCCCCGGGGTTGAAAGAACCGCGCCGCGCTGCCCGTGCCGTCGGCACTGCCTGGGTTTCCGGCCAGCCCGGCCAGCGTGGTCACCGCGCCCGCAGGGGTGATCTTGCGAATCGTTTGGTTGCCGTAATCGCCCACATAAACATTGCCCGAAGAGTCTGTCGCCAGGCCTCGGGGGCCATTGAACCGTGCCGCGCTGCCCGTGCCGTCGGCACTGCCTGGGTTTCCGGCCAGCCCGGCCAGCGTTGTCACCACGCCCGCCGAGGTGATCTTGCGAATCGTCTGGTTGTTTTCATCGGCCACATAAACATTGCCCGAAGAGTCTGTCGCCACGCCCCAGGGCCAATTGAACAGCGCCGCGCTGCCCGTGCCGTCGGCACTGCCGGCGCTTCCGGCCAGCCCGGCCAGGGTCGTGAAGGTGTAAGGGGTATAGACGGATTGCGCGCCCAGCCAGCCGGCGCAGAACAAGTTGAGCACGGCGATCAGGCCTATGGCCAATGGGCCCGACGACATTCTCCGGCCAAAATGAATGGCCCGTTGAGCCAACTTTCGGGCGGTGTGTGTTGATTTCCCGGGGGTCCTGTTTCCCTCAGCAACGATTTCTTCGCGGTTTGCATTCATAATTTTGTGGTTTGGTTTATCGAGCTCACAGGCTCATACATCCAAACGAAATCCGGGGAGAGAAAGTCTCACCGGAGGGACGAGGAAAGGGTAACCCCCGGAGGGGGTGGCTTGTGTATAGGCCAAAAGGCCAATTGTACTCTTTCTTTTTGTTTTTCGGCGGCGCGGCGCATGGACGTTCCGGGTGCGTGGGAATGTGTGGCAGGCTGGTATCCGGACTGGGTATTCACTCTGCAAATGCCGCGCCGCCGAAAAACAAAAAGAATGGTTCAGCGGGCCGGCACGGTTGCTATAAACAGGTCACCCCCTAACGGGGGTTTGGGGCCAGAAACGGCGGAGATTCTTATGGCTCGTCTCATCGGTTGTTCCTTTTGCTCACTGGACGAGTCGGAAGAATTGCTGCGGGCCGGTGATGGGATTGGTGACGGTGTTCTGGCCGTTCAGGACGACGGGCGCGGGGGAATTGGTGACCCAGACCACAGGCGAAACCAGGTTGGTGGTGGATTGCAAAGTGAACCCAACGGCATTGGTCGGCCATGACAAAACAATCCCGCTGGGCGGGACGCCCGAAAGCAAGATCGTTAGTTGTGGCGGGGGCTGATACCATTGCGCTGTGGGCCAGCCGCCGAAGGTGGCGCCCCAGCCCGTAGTGCCTGGCAGGTAATACACCGTGCCCGATTCACCGGAAAAGACCGTGCTGTCCGCGCTGCCCGCACCGCCGTTCACAGTCGGCGCGTTCCCTTGGAAATACGCTTGGTGCAGGTTCGTGCAATAATAGAACGCATAATCGCCAATGCTGGTGACGCTGTTGGGAATCGTCACACTCGTC
>CAYUPI010000052.1:0-39062 GCA_964446585.1 uncultured Verrucomicrobiota bacterium | reverse complement strand
CACTGGTCCCGTCACCCGCTCTCAGCTTTTACACACAACTCTTGACGCCACCGCAAGGGAGCGAGGGAGCGAATCTGCATCCGGTGTCTCGCGAGAGATCTCGAAATCATTTTGATCATGCGGGTACGCCTGCGCCTGGTATCGGTGGCCAAAACCAGAATGCCCAGCGAAGTTGTGCCCAACCTACCCCGCATGGACCTTGACAACTCCTATAAACAGGCTGTCGATCTGGATCGACTGTGTGAATTGGAAATGCTTGATGATCTCGTCTCGGTTTTCCGGCGTCGTGTCATGGCATGCGAGAATGGCGCCATCGGCCAGAAAGCGCCGCAGGGCGGGCGCGTTGCGACGAATTTCGCTCGGCTCGTGCATCGTGTCAGCGAAAACGAAGTGAAACCTGCGAGTCGGCAGCGTAGATCTGAAATCGCCGGTCCTGATTTCGACGAGTCCATCAACGTTGAATCGGCGCAGGTTCGCCCGCAATTGACCGACGACCCCATCAGGATGCTCGACCACTGGCTTGATGTCGTTTTCAAACAACTCGCGGGGACAGATGCCCATGGTTGTCGCGGATTCCGGCGGATAGTAGAAGGCTACCTGTCCGTCTGGCAACTCGCGGAAATTGGCCAGAGTCGGATTTAGCTCACAGGTAAGGAATTCCTTGCGTAAACCGCAGGCAAGAATGCCTTGTGCGAGACAAATCGTCGAACGCCCCAGCCAGGCGCCGATCTCCAGCATTGGGGATTGGGCCATGGCCCCGAGCGCGTAGAGTGCGCGTTGTTCATCAGCTGATAACCACCCACGGATGCCGTTCGTATCCACCGGCACGCGGATGCGTGGCAGCAGGGAGGTCAGTTGTGCTAAGGAGGTGATCTCCTTTACCCGCGCACTGGGCAGACGGTCATAAAGCGCGCGGCGCAGAAAATGCGCGGCGCGTGTCAGAAAATTCGTAGATTTATTGGTTATAAATCTTAGCAATATATATGGCTACGATCCAAAAAGCGCCACCCGCGTCCAGAAAAAAGAAAATGCTCAGGGTCTGAGAAAAACCGGACTACCCTTCCCACCAAGTCACTGCGACAAGGCTTCTACATAGGTCTCGAATCTGGCGAAGGTATTCGCGTCGCCGCCGCCGTCCAGGATTTCAAGCCGGACGACGGTGGTGCTGAGTGGAGCCAAGCTGGTGGGCATCGACCCGGTCCCGGTTTGGCTGAGCACTGCCAATAATGCCGACCGCCTCGCCTTGTTGGATCTCGAAGGAAACATCCTTGAGCGCCCAGAATTCCTCGCGCGAGCCATTGGCCTGACCATGCTGTCGTCCCAGCCGGAGCAGGGATCTGGCCTGGTTGGTCAGCACGTCCCGCAAGGATTTATAACGGCTCCGCCCCTGCTGCTGATGACGGAGCAGATATTTCTTGCCCAAGCCCTCGACTTTGATTGCGATGTCCGACATAGCCCGTCAAATGACGTCGGCGAAAGCCCGCTCCGTCTTGCGGAAATACCAAATGCCGCCCGCAGAAATCAGGAAGACCAGTCCCAGCGACACCAGAAATCCGGGCCAGTAGAAAAACGAAGAGACACCCGTGACCGACCACCGAAAGCCGTCGATGACGCCGACCATGGGATTCATCGAGTAGAGGAGCCGCCATTTTTCGGGGACCACCAAGCTGCTGAAGCCGACTGGCGAGGCGTAAAGGCCAAACTGGACAATGAAAGGCACCACGTAGCGGAAATCACGGTATTCCACGTTCAAAGCTGCCAGCCAGAGGCCCGTGCCGAAAGCCGCCACGAACGCGATAGCGGTGAGCGGAAGCATCGCAAGCAACCGCCAGGTGGGCGCGGTCTGGTAAACTGCCATCATTACGGCCAGGATAACCAGCGAGATCAGGAAATCAACCAGGGTCACAATGACGGCGCTGGCCGGCATCACCAGCCGTGGGAAATAAATTTTGGAAATCATGTTGGCATTGCCGACCAGGCTGTTGCTGGCCTCGGTCACCGCGCTGGCAAAAAACTGCCACGGCAGCATCGCCGCAAACACCAGTAGCGGATACGGCACTCCTTCTGAGGGCATCTTTGCCAGCCGGCTAAACACAAAGACAAAAACCACCGTCGTCAAAACCGGGCGCAGGACCGCCCAGAGGACGCCGATGACGGTTTGCTTGTACCGCACCAGGATGTCCCGCCAGGACAAGAAGAAGAATAACTCACGATATTTCCAGATGTCCGCCCAATAATGGCGTTCGGTTTTGCCCGCTTCTATAACGAGGCGACTCACAAAATATGGGCCTATTGTGGCGAATCACTGCCAGAACTGGAAGCGATTTCGGACGCACGCACTTCGGACACCTGGCCTAAACAATAGCCACTGGTCGCTTGGTTATGTTCATCAAGCAAATCTGCAAGGGGTCCCCTTGCGCTCTCTCGATCTTTGAATGAGCGAATGCCTTGAATGACGTGCATCCGGGTGATCCGGCCTGCCGGACCCGGGTTCTCTCGAGCGCCTGGGAAGCCATTGCCGGAAGCTGAAGCTGCCGCTGCGAACGGCGCTACGGCTGTTGAAGCGCCCGGTAGAATCGGCGGGGGAAATTCGTGGCGGCGGGATCGGTGAAATTGAACAGGTCTGTGGGCAGTGCCACGCCGGGATTGGGAGAAGGCGAGTTGGTTTGGAGCGGAAGCCATGTTGTGAGGTTGGAGGACCCCTGTAATACGTAACCCTTGCCGACCAGGCCGGACAGTTGCAGAGTAATACCGCTATTGGAATAGATGGTCCTCTCCGGCAAAAATCGCGGTGGGAGGCTTGGATATAGCTGGCTTTGCGGAATTATTGCCTTGGCGGTGGACGGGCTGCTCCATGAGAGTTTCGCCACCGCGCCGCCACCGATTTCGAAATATTCCATCGTGACGGGATATTTTGTTCCGGCGTGCAGCGCGACTGCTCCGCCCCATTCTGTCGTCCCCTGAGCCAGCCATTTGTCAACGATCAGTTGTCCGTTCAGCCACAACCGCACGCCGTCGTCCGTAGTCGTGTAAAAATTGTAAGTCTCGTCGAACTGCGCTTGCACCGCGCCGGTCCAGATGACGGTGAAGTGGTCCGCACTGACGCTGGGATCGGGTGAACCGCTGCCCCAATCGAAGTTTACTGTGGCGTCCGTACGCAGAAGACTCGGCGGATTGGTGAACGTCCCTAACTGATTGGAATAATACGCACCGGCCAATCCCGTCCCACTGCCGATCGACGTGATGTTCAAAATGGTGGCGATTGCGACGGCGCTATCCACGCATCCGGCCTTGAATGCCCGGGCTCGGATGCCGGCGGAGTTGGTGAGCACAAGAAGCCCCGAGTAAAAGGTCGAGTTGGTGGTCGGAAGGCTGCCATCGCGCGTGTAGTAGATGCCCGATCCAGTGGTGGCATCCGATATGGTCACCAGAACCGCATTCGTGAACGTCCCGCCGGCGGGATTGATGACCGGCGTGGCGACAAACGTGCCGAGGCCATAAACCGCCAGCGCATTCGCTGCACCGACGTAAACTTTTCCGTTCGCGACGGTCGGCACGGCGAATTTCACTGCCGGGCCGGGGCTGTCGCGCGCTCCGGCTGGACCGCTGTTATAAAGCTCCAGCGCCACATTGGTGGCGCTGTAGGCGTGCAACACTGCCGTGCCGACGTCCACCCGCAAAGCCCACACGATGGCGTCGTTCGTACCGTTGGCGGAGACGCTCGGCGTCGCGCCGGGAAAAGCGAACGCGGTCGGACCGAGCGATGCCGGGCTGGTTGCGATGTAGGCGTTTGTGATGGTGAATGCCTTCAACACATCGCCTGCGCCGATGTAGTAGATTGTTTTATTGAAGTAAGCGGGCGTGTCAAAAGCGAGGCCGATGGCGTACGGAATGGATTGCACGATCAGACTGTCGTGCACCGGATTGAAATGGCCCATGGATTCCCGGTTGATCACATAAATTGTCCCTTCCTTGCCTGCGCCGACGATCAAGTGCTGGTTGGTTGTGCCGCCGCCCACCTCATCCGGCAACACGAGCGGCCCGCCCGAACCCAGGTCGAGGTCCGCGATGTCCAGCGATGACTGGTTGTAAGGCGTAAAATAATCGACCAACTGCAATCCGTTCGTGGTGGATAGTTTGAGAAAGCTGTCGCCAAAACAGGCTACCGCAGGATTGGTGTCAAACGTGCCGTTTCCGGTCACCACATAAACGTTGCCGTTCGCGTCGCAGGCCGGGCCGCCGCCCGATTGCCAGATACCACCCGCTTGGCCGTTCGGGGTCACATTGAAAACATTGCTGAGCGCCAGCGTCTGTGCGCCATAGCCGATGAGCCAGCCGTGGTACGGGCCGATGTCGCAAAGCGAGGCTGCAGCGATATAGACAACGCCCCTGCTCAACAACAACGCGGGCCGGTTCAACTGGCGCAACGGATTAAAGGGCACGTGACCGGTACCGTCGGTGCCATCGCCCGTCCCAGCCACGCTCGGTTGGACGATCACCGGCCCCCCGAACTTCTCCGCGCCACTTCCCAGATCCAGCGCATGGAGCCGATGATAGTAGGCCGTGCCACTGGTCGTGGCCTCTTTGGTCTTGGCCTCCACGTAAATTGTTTGGCTGGCGATGTCAATTACCGGCGTGCTGGTGATCCCGATTTCCGGCGAGATATCCGGACAACCCGAGTCATCGCTGCTCAATGTCGTGATGCCTGCTGCCGGGTTAATGAAACTCACGTGCCACAATGGCGAGCCGTCCCCGAGCGCGTCGCTGTTCGCGTCAAAGGCATACACGCTATCATGCTCCGTGGCCACATAGACAACGTCGTGCACGCCCTTGCCGGGAATCGTCACGCTCGTCACCACCAACGGCTGCGCATAAACAAGCCCATCCACCGCATAGCTGAAGAGTTTTCCGAAGTTGGTCGAAGCGACGTTGGCCGGTGTCAAAACCGCTTCAGTGGAGTTCAGACCAGTGCGGGCGTTGTCATTGTGATAGGTCAGCACATTCACGCCCGCGTTGGTGCACGACGCCCACACCAAGTGGCTGACGCAAAAGGCGACCCGCACCCATCTTTGGGGTCTAGCAGAGACGACAGTACCCATTCTGAATTAATCCCATGATTGCGCAACCGCCTTCGGAAAGTCAAGACGCAGGTTGTCGGGCCTTTTTCGGACGCAACCTGTGAAACCTCTTGATAGACCTTCCCCGCTCGTTGCGGATTGAATGCGATGTAACTCATTTTAGCCGCTCGCGGCTCCGTCTTGGCTTTGGTCGCGTTGCAATCGCTGGCGGCAGCAAGTAGCTTTCTGTCGAATGCAGCGAGCGACTCTTTCAAACGAACCGGGTAGGGTTGTCGATCGGCAAGTGCCGACGCGGGACCGGACGATGCGATTTTCGATCATTACTCCCAGTTACCGCAGTTCGCAGTGGCTGCGGCTGTGTATTTCATCCAGCGCCGACCAGGAAGGGGTTGAACTGGAACATATCGTCCAGGATTCGTGCTCGGACGATGGCACCCAGGAGTGGCTGCCAACGGACTCGCGCGTAAAGGCCTTCATTGAAAAAGACCAGGGTATGTACGACGCCATCAATCGAGGCTTCCGCCGGGCCACCGGTGACATCCTGGCGTACCTGAACTGCGACGAACAATATCTGCCGGGCGCTTTGAAGGCGGTCCGCGATTATTTCGCTGCGCACCCCCTGACCGATGTGCTGTTCGCGGACACGGTCGTGACGGACGTCCAAGGTTATTACCTTTGCCACCGGTATTCGCTCGTGCCGGACCCGAATGGAATCTGGGTGCGCTTCCCCGCGTTGACCTGTGCGCTGTTTCTCCGGGCCCGCGTGGTCCGCGAATTGGGAATTCAATTCGACACGCAGTGGCAGGCGCTGGGCGATGTCTTCTGGGTCAGGGAAATGCTGAAGCGCCGGGTCAGCATGGCCGTGCTGCCCGAGTTCACCTCGGTGTTCACCGAAACCAGCGAAAACCTTTGCCTTACAGCCGGAGCGCTCGCGGAGAGGCAACGCGCCTGGCGAATGGCGCCTTCGTGGCTTAGGTGGTTCAAGCTCTTCTTTATCTTTCGATACCGGCTCCGGCTGGCAGCTCGAGGCTCGCTGTTCCAGCGGCCGTTCGACTACTCGCTCTATACGCTGGCGACCCCGAACCAGCGCGTGACCCGGCACGCCGCCAGGCCAACCTCGTTCTGGCCGGCGCGGCAGGCCGCGACTTAAGCCCCGGCCCTCTCTTCAGCCTGGTTCCAGTTTCCAGGGCGTGAACAGCTTCGTGCCCGGGGCGAATTTCAGCGAGCGGTACTGTGGCCAGGGACAACAAATCAGTACCAGCTTTACGTCCGTCCGCTCCTGCAGGGAGACCGGATCCGACAGGTACTCGAATTCATGCAGGCTAGGCGCATTGGAGGGCTTGGCGGCATAGTCATGGACGAGCACGCGGTAACCATGCCGCTTGAGTTGTTGAGCGAGATAGAGCCCCGCGGATTCTTCAGTAATGTAGGTGTCCGGTTTGTAGGCCAGGCCGAGGACGGCCAGGGTGTCTCGTTTGTCGGCCATGTGCTGGACGCTCTCGAACAGATTTTGGTTGGTTCGTTCATTAACGCGGTCGGCGGCCTCAGCCAGCGGAGCTTCAAGGCCGGCCTGCCGGGCGGCATAAACCAGCAAGCGATTGTCGCGCGGGAAACAAGGTCCGCCATAGCTCAACCCGGCGCGCAGGTACTTTTGTCCGATCCGGCTGTCGCTCCCGATCGCTTCCAGAATTGCATGGATGTCCGCCTTCGGCGTTCTTTCGGCGAGCAGCCGGAGCTGGTTGGTGAAGCTGATCTTCATGGTGATGAAGCTGTTCACAGAGATTTTTGCCAGCTCCGCGCTGGCGATCGACATGCGGGCAATGCGCGGTGCATTGCGATTATACTTTCTATAAAGCGCTTCCAGCGCCGAACCGCTCGCCGGATCGGATTCCCCGATCAGGACCAGGTCCGGTTCGAGCAGCCCATTAATGACATTGCCCAGGGCGATGAATTCGGGATTGTAACAGATCCCGAAATCACGCCCGCAGGCCCCGCCCAACTCCCGCTCGAGCATCGGGATCAGGACTGTGTCCACGGCCCCCGGCGTCGTGGTCGAGTTGCACACAAACAGGTGGCCTTTTTTGTCCTGCTCGCGGACGGCCGCCGCGATGGGCTGCATCGCGCGTAGCAGATATTCATTGGAAAAGCTGCCATCGGGCAGGCTGGGAGAGGGCGGAATGAAAAAGGAGGCATCCGTGGCTGCGGCTTCGCGATGATCCAACGTTGCGCGGAGTCGCCCTCGTCCGGCAGCCATCATTTCGGCCAGCAACGGTTCTTCCACGGGCGGCAAGCCGGCGTTTGTTTTGCGGACCTTCTCGGGATCGAGATCCACGCCGAGCACTTCAAAACCGCGCGCCGCCAGCGTGGCGGCAATGCACGCGCCGAGCTTGCCGAGGCCGCAAACCGAAACTCGTTCAATGGACTTCATCGAAATGTCGGGGGAAAGTAATGAAGGTCACGGCAAGGTCAAGCGGCCACTTGTTTCGGTTCGACGCGATCGGCTGGGCAACTTTATGGCTAAAGCGGCTCGAAGCATCACTGAGGAAGATTCCGCAGCGCCAGCACTTCTCTGGCGGGCGTCCGATCCCCCGTGCAACTGATCCGACGCGGAGCATTGAGGAATCGCAGTTCGAATCCGAGCTTTCGGTAAAGCGCCACGATCCGTTCCGTTGCCTGATTGGAAAGAATCACGGGACCACGATGCCTGGCCAGCCATTCGGCCGCTCGCACCTGCTCGTCCCAACCAAAAGGTTCCTTGGAGTATTGCGTGAACGGGACGTCGTACGGTGGGTCCGCATACACAAAGTCCTCAGCCGCCAGGGAAACCGCCGCGAAATCACCGCACATGACCTCCCAATTCTCGAATCGCCGCCGGTATGGCGTAAAATCATGGAGGTAGTGGATGGATTTGTACTGACCGAACGGCACGTTGAACTCACCGCGGAGATTGAAGCGGCAGAGGCCATTAAACGCGGTGCGGTTCAAATAGTAGAACAACGCAGCCGCCTCAGGACTTTGAGCACCGCCATTGCGCACCAGTTCGTTGAATCGTTGACGATGAGAATAGAACAGCGCCTCATCATTTTCCATGCAAAGCACTACTTTCTGCTCATGGCTTTTGGACTCGCGGGCCTGAGCACCCAGCACTGCGCTCTGACCTCTGGCCTCTGACCTCTGACTTCTGACTTCTGAGCTCTGACTTCCGATCACCAAGCCTCGTTTCACCCAGGAATAAAATCCGATTAAATGCGGGTTTCCATCATTGAGCAGCGCTCGGTCCGGCCCCAGGCCCAGCGCGACCGCCAGCCCGCCGCAGAAGGGTTCGACCAGCCGACATTTCGCATGCGCCCGCCAATACGGCACCAGGTGTGCGATCAGCCAGCGCTTTCCACCTGCCCATTTCAGCGGGGGTGGTAGGAGCAAGCTTAGTGGCAGTTGCCGCGTTGTTCCGGACACGGGCGGGATCATTCTTGGCCAACAGCATGGACGCAACACTGAAGTCTTTTGATTTGCTTTGTCAGGCGGTTTCTACAGAGTCTTCCCCGATGAGAATTTCCCTTCTGATACTGACAGCGATCATAGTAACCGAGCTGAAATCGTTGGGAGCGCGCTCGGACGGAGCCAACTGGCCTCAGTTTCGCGGGCCGGACGCTCGCGGCGTGGCGGCCAATGCATACCTGGCCGACCATTGGTCGGCCACGGAAAATGTGGAGTGGAAAGCGGAGATCCCCGGCCACGGCTGGTCTTCGCCGATCGTTTTGGGCAGCCAGGTGTTCCTCACTACGGCGGTCAGTTCGGGTGAGACCGAGCCGCCGAAGAAAGGGCTTTATTTTGGAGGCGAACGACGGAACACGCCGCGCCCGGAACACGTCTGGAAGGTACTGTGCCTGGATTTAGCTTCGGGCAAAGTGCGCTGGGAACGAGCGGTTCATCAGGGCCAGCCCGCCGGGCCGATTCACCTTAAGAACAGTTACGCGTCGGAAACGCCGGTGACCGATGGCAAGCGCGTCTATGCCTTTTTCGGCAACATAGGCGTCTTCTGTTTGGACCTTGAAGGCCGGCCGGTTTGGTCCAAGCCGCTCGACCCGCATAAGACCCGGTTCGGTTGGGGCACCGCCGCGTCCCCGGTGTTGCATCGCAACCGGCTCTATCTCGTGAACGACAATGATGAGCAATCGTATCTCGTGGCGCTGGACTCCGCCACCGGCAAGGAACTCTGGAAGACGGAACGCGACGAGAAGAGCAACTGGTCCACGCCTTTCGTCTGGGAAAATGAAAAGCGCACCGAAATCGTCACAGCCGGCTCCGGCAAAGTCCGAGCATACGATCTGGAAGGCAAGTTGCTCTGGTGGTTCAAAGGCATGTCCAGCATCACCATCGGCACCCCCTATGCAGCCGACGGCTTGTTGTTTATCAGCTCAGGCTATGTGGGCGACAAATCACGGCCGATCTACGGGATTCGACCAGGCGGCAGCGGCGATATTTCCCTCGAGCCGGGCCAGACGAACAACGCCTTCATCGCGTGGTGCCAGCCGAGCGCCGGCCCCTACAATCCGTCGACCCTCGCTTACAAGGGCCTGCTTTACGTGCTTTATGACCGCGGCGTGTTGAGCGCCTATAGTGCGCAGGCCGGCACCCCACTTTTCGAAAAGGAGCGGCTGCCGGAAGGGCTCCATTTCACCTCCTCGCCCTGGGCCTGCAATGACCGTGTGTTCTGTCTGAACGAAGACGGCATCACGTTCGTCCTCCGCGCCGGCGAAAAGTTTGAGCTGCTGCACACCAACAAGCTGGCGGAGGACGACATGTGCCTGGCCACGCCCGCTCTCGCCGGAGACCGGCTGCTGATCCGCACTGCGGTTCGGCTCTACTGCATCCGAAAGAAAACCTGAGTCGGCAGTCTGCGTTTTGGTTGTAGGAGACGAGGCGACGAGTCTCTGATTTCAGTCCGGAAAATCTGAGATCAGAGACTCGTCACGGGCGTGTTGCCCAAACGCAAAACCGCAGGAAAAGGGCGACCCTCGGTCCGACAGTTGTGTTGAAATTCGAGAGAAACGAGCCGTTCGACCGTTGCTGCAGCTGGGGACAGCAGCGCTCCGGCATTTGGGCAAGACGCCCTCACCTCGTCTCCTACAAAGGAGACGGTCAGATTAAGAATAGCTGAGCATGAGACGTTCGCGCGGGCCTGGTGCACAAGGCCAGTGAAAGGTCCGGAGATTCCTATTTTCGCTCGAAATCAATGAAACCTTTCGCCACGTCCACTGAAGCCAGGCGCACCCGCACTTTATCGCCGACATCAATGCCCTGCGCCCCGCGGACGACTCGGCCTTCCGCGGGGAATTGCAGCAGGCGTACCCACGTGCCTTTGCTGGAGGCGCCCGTGACGATGGCGTCGAACTGTTCGCCGATGCGCCCCTGAAGAACCGAAGCTGCTGCCACTTTACGCATGAGCCGGTCGACTTTTCGCGCGGCATCCTCGCGTTCCGTGCAATGGGTCGCGATCTGGGACAGCTCAGCTTCCGCGTAGGGCTCGAAACCATCGCCGAGCTTCGCTTTGAGCAATCGTTGCGTGACAAGATCGGCATAGCGGCGGTTCGGCGCCGTCGAATGCGTGTAATCGTGCACCGCCAATCCAAAATGCCCCTCGTGTTCCGTTCCGGGCACTTCGACGATGTACTCACCCGGCCCGAGGAGTTTTACGATCGAGAGTGAAAGGTCGGGATAATGTTCGGGATCAGCGGCCTTGCGGTGCTCCAGGAAATCCGAGAGGGCCTGCGGTGCGGGCGCGTCGGGCAGCCTGGCTCCGTACTGGGACGCGATCGCTTGAATGCGGTCCCATCGTTTTGGAGTCCGGACCACCCGCCGAATGGACAGCGAACCCTTCTCTTTGAGGAACTGCGCGATGGCCACGTTCGCGGCGACCATGAAACTTTCGATGAGATCCTCCGCCACGTTGTGCTGACGCAAAGTCAGGTCTTTGACCACGCCATGTTCTACTGTGGGCGTTGCTTCGGCGGAACCGAACGTCAACGCTCCGTGTTGCCTGCGCAGGCCCCGCAGCTTCTCGGCGGTTTCCTGCTGAAGCCGAAGCTGCGGCTCCATTCCCGGCACGGCGGCGATCGCGGGCGGAATGGGACCCCGTCCCTCCATCCAGGCGCCGGATGAGTGGTAGGCCAATTTCGCCCGGTTACGAATCAACGCCCGATAAATATCATGGCAATCCACGTCACCCGAGTCCATGACATGCAACTCGATGACCAGCGACAGACGATCCTGCGCATCGAGCAGCGAGGTACGGTCCGTGGAAAGTTCGCCGGGCAGCATTGGGAACATGGTCACTCCGGTGTAAACCGAAGTGGATTCCTCCGCGGCATGGAGATCGGTTGCCGATGACTTGGGGACCAATCCGTCCACGTCGGCAATCCCTACCAACAAGCGAACGGTGCCGTCAGCAAGTTTCTCTGCGTATTCGACCTGGTCGAGGTCGCGCGAAGTGTCGTTGTCAATTGACGACCAGAGCAGGGGTCGCAGGTCGCGAAACGCCGGGTCAGTGCTCGTCGGCGGAGCTGATGCGAGAGATTGTGCCTCCCTCCGAACCTCCGGCGGAAAGTCCGGATGAAACCCCGCGTCCAGCATCGCTTGATGCGCTCGTGCTTTGAGGTCCAATGGGGCGTTGGCCATCCCCGCATTGTGCCAAGCCCCCCGTTCTGAGTCCAAGGTTCAAAGACTCTGGATTCGGTATCAGAATCGTTTGGAAAGTCCCGCGACGAGCATTGTCTCCGGACGCGATACGGAAGACATCCTGTTTACGTCCGACCGGAATCCGGCATAGACCACAGTCGGGGAACTGGGGCGGCGGGAGGTGACCACACGCTGGACGGTGAAGGAGATGTGAGTGGCCTCGGTTTCGTGTGCTCCAACGCGCAGCGGATCAATCGAAACGCCGCCTGCAATTTGAAATGAGGCCGGCAACTGGAGCGTCAGGCGGGCCTCGACCAGGGCAGAACTGAGAACGCCGTATCCGGCCCGGCCTTCGAACGTGATCAGCGGCCACCCATCCAACCGTCCAGCGTGCGCCAGGAAATAGAGGTGCGGATTCGTTCGCCACGGACGAACGCCCCATTGGATGCCACCTCGATCATTCTCCCTTTCCCAGTCCAATCTGACGGCGGAAAACGAACTCGAGGTTATCGCGATATGCTCCTCCTGCGGGTTTCCAATCGTGCCCGCAACCAAGCCGGCGAGCCGTCCCTGCCATTGGTCCTGCCACTGCTCGAGCGGCAGAGCATCCGCGATCGCCGTGCGCAAGCTGTCAAGAGCAATGGTGGCAAACATTCCCGCTCCATCGGCATTGAACCGATCGAGGCTGGCGTATCCGAAGAGATTTTGTTTTCGCACCGCACCCAGTTGCGATGAGGGGCCGGCATATCGGTCGAAGACTGTGCTGTCGCTATTGATGACTTCGTCGAAGAACCGGTCCAGGAATGCGTCGCTGCGCTCACTTCGTTCGAGTGTGAGCGCCGAGGTCGTGTAGGACACGACGACTTCATTGGTTTTTCCGCTGGTTTGCGCGTAGAGCTGCGCCGAAGCTGCGCAACAGAGGGAAACTGCCAAGTGCGACCAATCTCTTGCGTACCGCATTACAACTCTCAGCTAACTGGCGTCGTGGCCATTGTTTTACTTCTTGTGCCGCGAACTGCTCCAGGCTGAGGACGACCCCCAGAAGGACCCAAGTCCCACGGTGCTCACAGTTGTTTCGTCAGCACGCCCCGTGCCACCTGATGAATTGGCGACGCATCGTGAAAAAGTGGTTTCCTTGGCCCTATTCGTGAGAATTGGTACTGCCATAACCTCCATTCACCTTGAGTTTCTCAGCTCCGCGGCATATTAAGAGTAAGGTTCCGAGCCGCCTTTGTCAAATTAAAATTGAAAGACAAGCCTTTTTGCAAAACTGCTCTGGTTGCTTCCATCGCCTGCTGGCTTGGCAAAGCCCTCTCTGCTTCAACCGAAACGGTGCCCCCGGTGGATGTCATCAAGTTTTCTGGCCTTTCTCCTGAGGCCGCAGCCCGGGAGATGCTCCTTCCGCCCGGATTCAAAGCAACTTTGTTCGCGGGCGAACCGGACGTCAAACAACCCATTGCTTTTGCGCTCGATCACCGGGGGCGGCTCTGGGTGGCTGAAGCCTACACCTACCCGGTGCGCGCCAAAGAAGGCCAGGGAAAGGACCGCATCCTCGTCTTCGAGGACACAAATCGGGACGGCAAGTTCGACCGGCGTACCGTTTTCTTGGAAGGGTTGAACCTGGTCAGCGGCCTGGAGGTTGGCTTCGGCGGCGTTTGGATTGGTGCGGCTCCTTATTTAATGTTCGTGCCGGTCGCGGACGGCGACGAACCCAAGCCCGCCGGCCCACCGCAGATTCTGCTCGACGGCTGGGGTTATCAGGACACACACGAAACCTTGAATACTTTTTGCTGGGGGCCGGACGGCTGGCTCTACGGCTGCCACGGCGTGTTCACGCGCTCCAAAGTCGGCAAACCGGGAGCGCCGGACAGCGAACGGACGCCGATTACGGCCGGGGTTTGGCGTTATCATCCCACCTGGCGCGTCTTCGAGCTCTTCTCAGAAGGCACCAGCAATCCGTGGGGCGTTGATTTCGACGAGCACGGCCAATGCATCATTGAAGCCTGCGTCATTCCGCATCTGTGGCACATGATCCAGGGTGGGCGATTCGAGCGCCAGGGCGGGCAGCACTTCAATCCTTTTGTCTTCGACGATATCAAAACCATCGGCGACCACGTGCACTATGCGGGCAGCAAGGGGCCCCACGCCGGCAATGGCCGTTCCGATGCCGCGGGCGGCGGCCACGCCCATGCCGGCCTGATGATTTATCAGGGCGACAGCTTTCCGGAAAAATATCGCGGCCAGATCTTCATGAACAACATCCACGGCGCGCGCATCAACATGGACTTGCCCGAACGCGCCGGCTCGGGCTTCGTCGGCCATCACGGACCCGATTTCATCAATTTTAACGACTCCTGGTCGCAGATAATTAACCTGCAGTCCGATCAGGATGGCTCGGTTTACCTCATTGACTGGTACGACAAGAACCAATGTCACGAAAACCGCCCCGAAGCGCACGATCGCTCCAATGGCCGGATTTTTAGGGTCGTTTATGGCGACACCAAGACCACGCCGGTCGATTTGGAGAAGTTGAGCAACGAAGCGCTCGTCAAACTGGTGCAGAACGAGAACGAGTGGTATGTGCGCCATGCGCGCCGGGCCTTGCAGGAGCGCGGACCCAATCCCGCCGTGCACAAGGCGTTGGCGAAAATTCTCACTCACGACTCCAGCCCCGCCCACCAACTCCGCGCTCTATGGGCTTTGCACGCGACGGGCGGTCTAACGGAGCCAATCGCTCTGGCGCAACTCGAAAACCCAAACGAATACCTGCGGGCCTGGTCTATCCAGCTTCTGGCCGAAAACAAAAACGTCTCCGATAAGGCACTCAAGCGATTCCTGAATCTCGCGCTGACGGACCCTTCACCTGTGGTCCGGCTTTATCTCGCATCGGCGATGCAGCGCATCCCGGCCGAGCAACGCTGGGAGATCGTCGCCGCCCTGGGCCAGCATGCCTCGGATGCGACGGATCATAACCTGCCGCTCATGAATTGGTATGCCGCCGAGCCGCTCGCCACCAACGATCTGCGGCGAGCACTTGCGCTGGCCCAAAACTCGAAACTCCCGCGCATTTTGGAGTTCACGGTCCGCCGCGCCGCAGTTACAGGCGCTTCCGAAGCGTTGGCAGAGATTATCCCCACGTTGGGGCGGAGGCGGGACAATGTTCGCCGCTTGGAGATTCTCAACGGCCTTATGTTCGCTTTCCAAGGCCAGCGCCAGGTGCCCAGGCCGCCGGGGTGGGATGAGGTTGAAACCGAGCTGAACCGGAGTTCCAATGCTGCCGTTCGCTCCCTGGCCCAATCGCTCGCGCTCAAGTTCGGCAGTTCCACCGCGCTCGCTTCCCTGCGCCAAACACTCATGGCCAGCTCCGCGGACGCCAGCGCCCGCCAGACCGCGCTCGACTCGCTGTTTGGGGCGAAGGATCCTGATCTCGCTCCCTTGCTGCAACAGTTGTTGGCGGATGAAGGTCTGCAGGATTCTGCTCTGCGCGGTCTCGCCGCTTACGATGATCCCCAAACACCGGCGGCTATTCTCAAGATTTATCCACGATTGACGGGCGCCTCACGCCGGCACGCGCTGAACACGCTGGCGTCGCGAGTCGCCTACGCCACCGAGTTGCTCGCCGCCGTCGAGCAAGGCACTGTGCCGGCCAAAGACATCACCGCCGAGTTGGTGCGCCAACTGCGGAACCTCGAGGACACAGCTCTTGCCGGGAAATTGAGGAAGGTTTGGGGAATGTCCCGCGAGGTCGCGGAGGATAAGCAGGCTGAGATCCAGAAGTATCGGAACATTTACCGCGCCGGAGGTTCGTTGCCCGGCGAGGCTTCTCCGGGGCGCGCCGTTTTTAATCGCATCTGCGCCCAATGTCACACGTTGTTCGACGCCGGAGGCAAAGTGGGGCCCGACTTGACCGGCTCGAATCGCTCCGATCTCGACTACGTTCTGCAAAACATTCTTGATCCCAACGCCGTCATTCCCAATGAATACCGCGCCGTCAATGTCGAGACTACGGATGGCCGCAGCCTGTCCGGCATCATCAGACAGCAGGATGACCGTTCTGTGACCCTGGCGACAGCCAACGAAACGCTCACGCTTCCGCGCGCGGAGATTAAATCCTTGCAGCAAACCGAACTCTCCATGATGCCTGAAGGCTTGTTGCAGCCGCTGACCGATCAGGAAGTGCGCGATCTGCTTTACTATCTCAGCCGGCCCGGCCAGGTTCCATTGCCAGCGACTGCCGAGGCCTCGGCGGGCCCCGCGCGGCCCGCCCCTGGAGCTCGTTGACGAAGACGCGGCGGAACGCGGCTGTCCTCAGCCGCAGCAGCAATTGTGCACAGCTCAACTCCGAGTGCAGAGGCCACATCCTGCGATTTCAATCCGAGGCTCTCCCGCCTGTTTTGCGCAACGACGGAAGGGAGACCATCCCGCCTCCGGCAGGCTTCCAGAATTGTCCGGCGGAACCGTCCGCCCGTATGTATTCATCATCATCATCAGCCGTTACTTCCCGCCGGATGATGCTTGCTTCGCCTTCTGGGATTGCAGGTGCTCAACCAGGTTACGTATTGCCTCCTGGCCTTGCATTGACGCCATTTGCGCCGCGGTTTCCGCCACCAAAAGAGCGTCGGTGCCCCGTTCCTGATCCATCAGGAAAGCCACATACCGGAAAACCGTCTCTGTCGAGTCCGGACACAGGGCCAAGGCCTGCCGAAAGGCGAAGTCGGCCTCACGCGCCATGCGGTCCTTTTCTGTGGCGCTGTTCGCGTGTTGCATGCGCCAGGCGTAAAGCCCGGCGTGCGAACTCCTCAGCTTGCAAAACATCTTGTGGGAGTGGGCGTTTTGAACGAAACGCCGATCGCCTGTGAAACCGTTGAAAGCCTGTTTTCCAAACGTCTTCTTGCCAAACGCGGCTACCTGCTCAACCGGCGTGTCGTCGGTCAGCCAGTCGCCGATCATCGGCCGGACAAAGCTCCGCCAATAATCGTGGTCCTGCTCGACGATTTTGTCCGATAATCCCGGCAGCGGCTGGCGGTTGATTTTGAAGATCAGGCCGTGCGGTTCGAGATACGGCTGCATCCAGTCGAACGGGAAACTTTCTTCGAAGTAAAATTCGCGGTCAGGATTTTTGTCGAAGATGATTTTGGCCATCAGACTTTTGACCGCGATCCTGGCCATCTGGCCGCTGACCTGGACCTTGCCATCGGCGCCGACGGTGACCTCTTCACCAGGCTTGAGCTGATTTTCGCTCCGCCGCTGAGCGGCATCCTGCCTGTAGTCTTCGAGGCATTTTATTAAATCTTCATCCGTTGGTGTGTAAATCTTTGCGCCGTACATGCTGCGCAGGTATTCCAGATACCCGGCGTCCGGCAGGCGACCCTGGGTGAGGGTGAAAAAGGGTTGCGCCTGCACATGTGACTTTTGCAGTGCTGCTATGATGAAGAGTCCCGGATCGGTGCCGCCAAAGTAGATGCTTCCCGCCGGTATGGAGGCGATGATGTTGGTTCCAAATACCATGGAATATTTTTCATCGCCCTCACCAAAAGCCTCCAACGCGCCAAAAGTCTCCAATACCGCTTGCCACGCTGTGCCACGTCCCGCCTGCTTTCGCAATTCTATGAATGCGTTGCTCACCGCCAGCCAGTCGCCTCTGGATGCCACCGCAAAGAACGCCTCGAACTCGGATGGCATTTTCTCCGCCTTCGCCTGCGCCTCCTTGTCCGCAACGAATGATTTCAACTGGGCCGCAAGCTCCGGATCTTTGAGCAACTGAAAAGACGCCGTTTGCTTTTTGGCGCAGCCACTGATAAATAGTCCACCGCCAAGAATGACCGCCCCCAATGGTTTGATTCTCGTCTTCATTCTTTGCGTTTTGCCGCGATGCCATTGACATCTCAGCACACCCTGCCCGGTATCATCTCTGAGTAGACACCGTCCCCGCCGAATTTGTATAAAAATCCGTGCCCGCCAACGCCAAAACTGCTTAGACTGGTCTATACCGATCCCAGCGGGGTGTAGTGCTGAGGTATTTTTCGTTGACACTTCGAGGACTGACCGGTGTATTCGGCGCACGGTCGGCACAGCCCCAACCGTATCGTGCGCGAGCAATTTTGGCGAAATTCATCAGCCATGAGCGTGAAAAAAATCAATGTCGCTATCGTCGGTCTCGGATTCGGGGCCGAGTTCATTCCGATTTACCAGCGTCACCCGGGCGCGAACCTGTACGCGATCTGCCAGCGCACGAAATCGAAGTTGAACGCCGTCGGCGACGCATTTGGTGTGGAGAGGCGGTTTACCGATTTCAACGAGCTGCTCAAAGAGCCTACCCTGGATGCGGTGCACATCAACACGCCGATACCCGATCATGCGTGGCAATCCATCGCCGCGCTTAAGGCGGGCAAACACGTCGCCTGCACGGTGCCGATGGCCACCAGCATCGCGGATTGCAAAAGGATTGTGGAGCTGGTGAAGCAGACCGGGAAGAAATACATGATGATGGAGACCGTCGTCTATGCCCGTGAGTTTCTGCATATCAAGGAGCTTTGCGAAAAGGACGAGCTGGGCCGGATTCAATTCCTTCAGGCCAGCCACCAGCAAGACATGGACGGTTGGCCCAATTATTGGCCCGGCTTGCCACCAATGTGGTACGCCACGCATTGCGTCGGCCCGATGCTGGCGCTGACGCGGGCCACGGCGGAATACGTCTCCTGTTTCGGCTCGGGGACCATTCGCAAAGAGCTGATCCGGAAATACCGCTCACCATTCGCGGTCGAGACGGCGCACATCAAATTCAAGGATTCCGATCTCAGCGCCCGCATTTACCGGTCGCTCTTCGACACCGCGCGACAGTACCGCGAGAGCATCGACGTTTACGGCTCAAAAAAATCTTTCGAATGGACGCTTATCGAACACGAGCAGCACGTGTTGCATACCGCCAAGCTGCCCGAAGAGAAGATCCCCAGCAGGGTCAAGACGCCGGATTATGCCCGGCTTTTGCCCGGGCCGATTCGCCGCTTCACCACCAAGGGCGTTTATGATTTGGCGAAGAAGACGCATCTCAGCTTCGCCCAAGGAGCGGGCCATGGCGGGTCGCATCCGCACCTGGTGCACGAATTCGTCACCGCGCTCACCCACAAGCGCGACCCCTTCCCGAATGCGAAGCAATCAGCAAACTGGACGTGCGTCGGGCTGTGCGCACACCAATCCGCTCTCAAAGGAGGCGCGATTGTGAAGCTGCCCGCATTCACGCTCTAAAGCTAGAGTTCAATGTAGGAGCCGACTGATCAATTTTGGATTTTGGATTTTTCAGTCAACGCCTCCTGACGTCGGCTCTTACAATTACTAGGCGCATTCTGATGTTAAAACGAATCATCAAGGAAAAGATCATTTCGGCCGTTCTGATCGCGTTGGTGTTTCTGCGATCCGAATGCGCGTTGGGCCAGGCGCCGGACCGTTACACGAGAGTAGCGAATCGACTGATGGAGCTGATTAACGCGCGCGATTACTCCGGCGTCCAGGGGATGTTCAGCGAGGAAATGAGTGCCGCATTGCCGCTCGACAAATCCACGGCCTTCTTCAAAGGGCTGACGCAACAGTTCGGCGAGCTACGGAAGCTGGATCCGCCGCGAACACCCCCACCCACGGTAGTTTTCACCGCCCATTGCGAGCGAGGATTGCTGGATCTGCAGCTTTCTCTCAACGACCGCGACCAGATCGCCGGGCTTTATTTCAAGCCTCACGTGTCCGCGAAGCCCGCCCCGGAAAAACATCAGACGGTGTTGTCGCTGCCGTTTCGCGGTCAATGGCTCGTGTTCTGGGGCGGCGACACGCGCGAGCAAAACCATCACCACGAGGTGCCGAACCAGAAATTCGCATACGACCTGCTCGGCGTGGGTGCGGACGGAAAAACCCATCGCGGCGAAGGAAAGAAGAACGAGGATTACTACGCTTTTGGACGCGATGTGCTGGCGCCCGCCGACGGCACGGTCATCGAAAAGATTGAAGGCGTCCGCGAAAATATGCCCGGCTCGATGAATCCCTATTCGGGCGTCGGTAACTGCGTGCTCATCCAGCATCGGGATGATGAGGTCTCGGTCCTGGCCCATTTCAAGCAGGGCACAATCCAGGTGAAAGCGGGCGACCAGGTGAAACGCGGTCAAGTACTAGGACAATGCGGGAACTCAGGCAACTCTTCCGAGCCGCACATCCATTATCACGTGCAGCACTCGCCCATCTTGCAGGATGGCTTGGGGATTAAGTGCGTTTTCAACAAAGTGCTCCTGACCAAAGATGGCAAAACTGAACTGCGCGCGAATTACTCACCGGTGAAAGGAGACATCATCGCTCCTGAAAGCTGAGCGGCGGAAGCGGAGATCAAACCTGGGGACTGATTCCAGCTTCTTTCTTAGGAGGCGTTTCCAGTCTGTTCTGAGCATTATGCGGCGTCATTGCGGGAATGGGCTGGGCTCCTGATGCCCGACGGAGTTTGAGCGCGTGCCACAGCGAAGGAACGTTTGTAGCGGGCTGGGCAAGCGCCAGAGTCATCGCGATTTCCTCGAGATTCGTAATAACGACGAATGGCATCGCAATACGAAAGAGCCAACCCGGCCCGTTTGCGAAAAACACGAAAACCGCTGTTCCGACGAGCACGGCGGAGATTTTCGCGCCCCAGGTGTGGTAGCTCGTCAATTGCCGGAATTTCAAGACGCCCACCAGCACCGCCGCCACATAGCTGGCAATTCCCAATCCCAGCCAAAGCGCTTCCTCCTTTATGACTTCGGGCCGCAGCCACCAGCCGCAAAGCGGCAGGGCCAGGTAGGTGAGGAGATCGCCCCAGCTATCGAGCTTGGCGCCGAGTTCGGTGGCCAGGTTGAGTCGGCGAGCCAGCAAGCCATCGGTCAGGTCCGTGAGCAGGGAAAGAATGAAACATATCAGAAATGTCTCGGCGCGGCCCCTCCAGGCGAGTGCCAGCAGAACGGGAACCAATATAATGCGCAGGCAACTCAGCAGGTTCGGCAGGTTTGCCATGGCCAAAATTGTGGCCGGTGGAACCTTTCGAGCCAAGCGCCAAGTTGTGGGCGATGACGAATCGAATGGCTAAGAGCGCGTTTCAAAAATGGTAGCAGCCGAGGTAATGAGGCTCTGATCTCCGTGAAAAGGCGCAACTGCCGAAACAATTTGAGCCTCGTTACCTCTGCTGCTACGAGAAAAATGGGGATTTTCAGACACGCTCTAAGAGCAACTCAGCGTTTCAAGTTCCGTACTTCACACCGCAACCGTACGGCCTGGTCTGCGTCACATCGACTTTCTGTCCGGCCATGAGCTTTTGGACCGCTTCGCGCACATAATTCCGCGCGGTGCGGGGATCGCCCTGAGGCGAGGGCCGGTCATCGATGGCGCCCTGGTAGGCCAGGATGCCATTTTTATCAATCACGAACATATGCGGCGTCGTGCGCATGCCATACTTCTTCCCGAGTTCACCCGAGCTATCGTCGATCCAGGCAGTCGCCTTCATTTTTTGCGCGGCCCACTCCTTCTTTGCGGCTGCCGGATTCCGGTAGCCGGGGTTATGTGCGCTGACGGAGTTCACCAGCAGCCAAATGACACCTTTGCTGGTCAGTTCGCCTTGCAACTCCTGCATCGCGCCGGTCTTGAAATGATTGTAGCAGAATGGGCAATCCAGGTTGTATTCCTCCAGAACGAGGATCTTGCCTTTGTAGTCGCTGAGTTTGTGGATTTTCCCGTCGATATCTTTGGCGGTAAAGTCGGGAGCTGACTTGCCGATTTCTGCCGCGGCGAACGCGGTGCTGATAAAGGCCAGGGCGCTAAACAGTGTAATGATTCGTTTCATAAGCTTAAGTTCGGATTTGGGTCGAATGTTTGAGGTCATAAACAAGCATAAACGGGCAAATTGCACAACTCCACTCAGCCATCACTTGTCGGTCACTGACGACGCCAAGGCATTGGTAGCCGACCCACCTGCCTCTGCCGCGCGGCTCAGGGCCTCCAAAATCGTGCCGGGGCTCACGAGGTCGAACACCATGGGCGGTTTGTTCGTGTCCCGAGGATAAATCACAACCAAAGGCACTGCGGCCCGTTGAAATCGCTTCAGCTCGGCGGTGATGTCGTCGGGCTGGTGAGTATAATCGGCGAGCAGCAGCGCGGCGTTGACTTCTTTAAGTTTTTTTTGCACCCCCGATTTTTCGAATGACGGTTTCACAATCGTGTTGCACGTTGGACACCATTTGGCGGTAAAATCAATCACGACTGGCCGGCCCGCGGCCCGCGCCTCCGTGACTGCTTCGGTACTCCACGGCTGCCACGCCAATCCTTTGGGTGCGACTTTAGAAGCGGTGGCCGGAGTGGCGCCGGCGGCAATGGGCGCGCGCCAATCCAATTTGCTTTCGAGCGTGTAGGCGTAGCCGAGCACGAGGAGCACGACAGCGAGCAGAGCGGCAATGCCGCGCCCTTTGCGACCGCGCTGAACGAATTCGCCGAAAATCCAGGCGGAAACTGCGAGGAAAACCAGAAACATCACCAGCCACCAGGTCCGGTCGCCGTAATGCACGGCGGCGATGCTGCATAACCAGACAGCGGCCGCCGCCATGGGGAAACCCATGGCCACTTTGAATCGCTCCATCCACGGACCCGGCCGCGGCAGAAGCCTCAGCCAGGCCGGTTGATAACTCAGGACGAGATAAGGCGCCGCCAGACCGACACCCACTGTCAGGAGAATTAAAGCGGTCAGGGCAGCTTTATTGAGCGCAAAGGCAAAACCGATCGCCGCGCCCAGAAATGGAGCGGAGCAGGAAGTCGCCAGGACCGTGGCCAGCAGGCCATTGAAGAACGCCCCGGCTGCACCCTGTTTCGACGCCAATCCAGTGGCCGTGGTCAGCACCCCGGACCCGAGAGTAATTTCGAAGACGCCAAAAAGGTTCAGCGCGATCAATGTGACGAGCGTTGTCATCGTCACGAGGAAATACGGATTGCCGAACTGAAATCCCCAACCCGCCCCTTTCCCGGCTGCCTGGAGGGCCAGGACGATCAGTGCGAGGACCAGAAAGGAGCAGAGCACGCCGGCGGTGTAAATCAGGCCGAGCCGGCGCACGCGGCCCGGTTCATTCCTGGCTTCGCTGACGAAGCCAAGGATCTTCAAGGCTATGATCGGCAGCACACACGGCATGACGTTCAGGAGCAAGCCGCCGATGAACGCGTACAGAAACATCTTCCAAATTGGCGGCGCCATGCTCGAGAGCGCTGCGCCGCCGGACCGCGCGACGGCAGCCACCGACGGCCCGGAACCTGCCACGGCCACTTTTACATCATAAGCTTGCTGCTCCACGCCCGATTGCTCGATCAAGAGGCCTGAAATCTCTTTTGGCCAGTCGCCTGACAGCTTCTTGACGCTGACGCGCAGTCGGACGTTCTTTGCATCGGCGGGAAGGCGTTCGGTCATCGGTTGCACCTCGAACTGCTCGCTGCCATCAGGAAAGAAATCCGCCTCTTTCGGCGACGCCTGGCCGGCGCTCCATTCCAGAACGAGCGGACGCATGTCGCCGGCGCCGGATTTTTCCCACCAGGCCCGAGCGGTCACAGCCGCGCCAGGTCGCGGGAGCTTTGACTGCCAGCCCGCGAATTTGCCGGCGTCTTTCGACGGTTTGGTCCCGGTGCCGATATTCAGGGTTGCCTCGACTTCGGCGCCTTCCTTGATGCATTTGGTTTGGCATTCAAGCCAATCGAGTTTGGCTTTGAGGACGAGCGGCCCCGGCTGCAAGTTCGGCGCGAGGCTAAGCTTCACGAGCAGAACAGCATCATCCTCATAAATATAAGTGGTTTGCTCCGGCTCCGGCAATTTCCTGGGAATGGGCCATTGAAGCTCGCCGGCGGTGACGCCTTTGGGCAATTGCCAATCGACAGTTGTCGGCAATCCGGATTGGCCGGAGTTTCTCCAGTAAGTGTGCCAGTCCTTCTCCATGTGCAAATGAATTCCCGCCAGGACAACGTCCCCTGGCCCTGCCGTCTCAGAAGCCAAAACGAGCTGCGCCTGCGTGTGAGCTGCCCGCGCGGGATGCCCGAGAGCGCCCAACATCATGGCTATCACGATGCTTAGTCCATGTCGCACATACATATAGACGCTTGAACTTCTCAGAAATTTGAACTTTCGCCAGCGCTTTTGCCTTCTTTCGCAGCGAACACAACCCTTTCACGCTGTAGCTATTGAGTCGCATTGCATATTTTCGAAGCTTTCGTTAGCTGTAATCCATGCTGGGGCCGGCCAATCCTGCAAGCTGCCATTGGCTCCGTGCCGGGCGGGAAATTTTTCCAGCCCTGCTCGAAGCGATTGGAACCGCCCGAGATTCGGTCCGCCTCGAGATTTATACGTGGCTGCCCGGCCCGCTCGGACTGCGGTTCCTGGAGTCGCTGACCGAGGCGCAGCGGCGCGGCGCGGCTGTGCGAGTGCTGGTGGACGCGCTCGGCTCGCTTTATCTGCCGGAGAACTTCTGGGCGCCGCTGCGCGCTGCTGGCGGCGAAGTTCGCCAGTTCAATCCGCTCAGCCTCAACCGATTTGGCATTCGGGATCACCGCAAGCTGCTCGTGTGCGATGAGCGCGTGGCGTTCGTCGGAGGATTCAATATCGCTCAGGAATATGACGGTGACGGCGTGACAAGCGGCTGGTGGGACATCGGACTAAGACTGAGCGGACCACTGGTGGCCGAATTGGCCGCAGCCTTCGATGAAATGTTTGCGCGCGCGGACTTTCTGCACAAGCGCTTCATGCGCCTGCGAAAGTTCGGCGCCAAGAAGACTATCCAAGCTCCCGCCGAACGCCTGTTGCTCAGCGGCCCTGGGCGGGGCCCCAGTCCGATCCGAGGCGCGCTGCGCCGTGACCTGGCCCAGGCGCGGGACGTGCGAATCATGGTGGCTTATTTCTTGCCGACGTGGCGGCTACGGCGGGCGCTAATGCACGTGGCGCGGCGCGGTGGCCGGGTGCAGTTGCTCCTGCCCGGCAAGTCCGACGTGCTGGTGTCGCAATTGGCCGGACAAAGCCTCTATCGCCGATTTCTCAAGGCGGGCGTCGAAATTTCCGAATACCAGCCTCAAATTCTTCACGCGAAACTATTCATCATCGACGATGCGGTTTACGTCGGCTCGGCCAATCTCGACCAGCGCAGTTTGAATATCAATTATGAGCTGATGATCCGATTCGAGAACCGGACGATGGCGGAACAGGCGCGGACGATTTTCGCCGATACGTTGCAGCAGTGCGAATCGGTCACCTTCGAGCACTGGCGCCACTCGCGCACGCTGTGGCAGCGTCTGAAAGAACGCTGGTCTTATTTCCTTCTCGTGCGCATCGACCCCGCGGTGGCCCGGCGTCAGTGGAAGGCGCTGGCGGATGGGAGGGAGAACCGGATGCCAGGGGACAGGTGATTCGTGACGCGTGACGGACGGAGTCCTGCTTCACTTCGCCAGCGCCACCACGTAGCGCTGCACGCGCGTGGCTTCCGATGAGGAATCGAGTTGCTGGTAAATCTGGTGCAGATTGCTGCAAATGCGCAGCAAGAGCCGGCGGGGACTGACCGGCGCCAAATGGTGTTCCCGAACGCTGTAATTGCCCCGCAACAAATATTGCACGCAATCCGCCTTCGTCAGGAATGTCCCCCTCTGGAAAGCGTCAATGTAAAGCTCTATGGAGCTGGATTGGTAGCGGCACACAAAGTGTCCCGGCAGACCAATGCCCGCCAGCGGCAGACGCAGACGACGGCCGAGCAGCAGATAGACCAGGCATATATTGATCGGATTGCCCGTGCGCCGGTCGAGCACACGATTTAAATAACTGTTCTCCGGGTCGTAATAGTTCTCTTCGTTGCCCCTCAAGCCCAATTCCTGGAAGAGGTAATGGTTCATCGCGCCCAGGAGCTCCTTCGCGTCACCACCGAAGTTCAGACGCTCGCGCAAGTCACCGGCGAAACTGTCCAACAAGGCCTGGTATGCCTCGACGTTGATGTCGGGATATTGGGTCCGCGCGAGCAGCCAGGCTCCCTGTTCCAGATCGAAATCGTCGCCGCTCTTGAGGCAAAAGCCCAGAAACCGATCGTCGGCAGCCTGCCGGTCGAAATGCAGCACAATTTCCTGCGCGCGGCGGCGCAGCGCCGGTTCACGGCTCAGCGTGTGCGGCCGCAGCCAGTCGGCCGCTTGCGGCCCGAATGAGAGAAATTTAGCCCGGACGGTGTGGTAAACGGCTGGGTCGTCGTCTGCCAGCAAGCTCAACAGGGCTGCCCGCTGGCTCTCGGAGAGACTTTCCGGGGAGGAGAGGACGCCAGCAGCTTTCATACGCACGTTCAGCGTAGCGCATTAAAGCAAATACTTTAGTCGATTTCAAGAAGAAACCGTTCCGATCGCAAAAAAATTCCGCACAACATTACAACAAAAGCCTACTAAGCGGTTGGAACGTCTCGCGGCCCTTCCTGGACCGTACGCTTACGGAGGTTTGTCCTGCTCGAGCGCGTGGCCGCGCCGGCGCGCCTCAGTTTCGATCTCCTTCAAAGTGTTCTGGAGCAGATCCCGTTGTTGCTGACGAATCCGGTGCTGGAGCGCGCGCAGGTCGCGAAAAGCCACGATCATTGCCACGCCCGTCAGCACGAAGCAGAGGAGCCAATAGATGATGAAATCGAACGGCTTGAGCCGGTCTTGCAGGACAGTCTCCCCGCAGACCAACATCGCCAAGGCGCCTGCCAGAACTCCGCCGCCTAACCACCGACGCCGGGCCGTAGCATCCAGTCCCATGCCGCAACTCTAGCACGAAACCAGAGAACTGGGAACAATAGGAATCTTAGGAACTTTTGCTTTGCGCAGAGTCTGACTGAAAGTTAGCTTGTAGTGGTTTTGTCCGGTGGTGTAACGGTAGCACAAGGCCCTTTGGAGGCCTTTGTCCTGGTTCGAATCCAGGCCGGACAGCCAAAGGAAAATCCGAAAGCCGAATGCCGAAATCCGACCCGTCCTCCGAAGCACCAAACGCCGCCGCCGGGACTCCGCGCGCGGGAGGGTTTTGGTTGGCAACAGCAACTTGGGTAGCGATACTGCGGAGGGTGGAAAGAAATCCGAAGCCCGAAACCCGAACCCCAATAGGTCCGCAGAGCCCGGGCGGTAGTTTCGCTGCGATGTCGGACCGCGATTTTCGGATTTCGTCATTAGGATTTCCCTCGTCATTCGCCATTCTTCATTTGTCCTTCAGCCTCTCGTGACCGCGATTCCGCCAACCTCAGCCCCACCCCCGCCACCGCCCCGCCTGGGGCTCGCCATCGCGAGCCTGGTGCTCGGGATCATGGCGTTTCTGTTCAGCTTGTTCGTTATCGGAGTCCTGTTCGGTCTGGTTGGTCTGGTGCTGGGGATCATGCACGTTTCGGGAAAGCGCGGGCCCAACGCGATGGCCTGGTGGGGCATGGTGCTTTCGGTAGTGGGGATAATCGCCAGCGCCGGCCTGGGTGTCATTTATTTCAAGCTGGCCAAGGATTTCATCAAGAGTATCCCCGCAATGACCAGCGCTGCCCAGAGTTCCGCCGCCGCGGATTGGGAGGGCGTCCTGGCGCCGGAGCTTTCGGTCACCACGCTGGAGGGCAAGACGATCAAGCTCAGCGAACTGAAGGGGAAACGTGTGGTGCTGGATTTTTGGGCGACCTGGTGCGGACCTTGCGTGAAGGAAATCCCGCACTTCGTCAAACTGTATGGCGACACGAGCCGCAACCAACTCGAAATCGTTGGCCTCAGCAAGGAACCTGAAGGGACATTGCGGCCGTTCGTGAAAAAGAAAGGGATCAACTACTCCATCGCCTCCGTGAAAGAGCTGCCCGCACCATACAACGATACTCCGGCAATCCCTACGACGTTTTTCATCGACCGGAAGGGCGTGATTCAGAAGGTCGCGATTGGATACCACGAATTTGAGGACCTGAAAGCGCTCGCGTTGGCGGAGGATTTTCAAGGTGAAGCCAAAGCCCAGCCGCAGCCACGAGCCGGCGGATTGATCGAGCGTGAGAAAAAGCTGACAGCGATTGAGGTCTGGTCCAACAGCGTGCCCGGCGGCCAGGCGATTTGCGCAGGCGACTGGGACGGAGATGGTCAAGCGGACATCCTGGTCGCCGACGCGGGCCGGAAACTGCACATCTTCGGCGCGGATGGCCGATCGAAGGCCAAGGTGTCGTTGTCCGAGCAGTTCGCGGTAATCGAATGTGGTCACGACAAGCAGAAGGGGGCGCGGCTGCTGGGCTACGCGCGATTTGGCCGCCGGATCAGTGTGCTGAACGCCACCGGCAAAGAGATTTGGCATTACTCGGCAACATTCGGAGCGGACGGCGCCCATTGGGGCGACCTGGACGGGGACGGCGCCGATGAGATGGTGGTGGGACTGAACGGGTTTAGCGGGTTGGTGGCTCTTGCGGCCGACGGCAAGCAACTGTGGCGGGCGCCGAGCGGCAATGTCTGGGGCCAGGCCGTCATCCCTGCCACCAAAGACCGGGCAGCAGTGGTCTTGGCCACCGAAGCAAGCGGCTCGGTGAGGATCTTCGACGGAAAAGGGAACCTGGTGAGGGCTGTGCGGCCCGGCGGAAAGTACTGTACACAATTGGCCGCCGCGGTGATAGATAAGCAGAACTCCATTCAGGCTATTGCACTTGGCCAGGACCAGGTCATTGCTTTCGATCTGAATGGCCGAGTGGCCTGGTCTGAGCCGGTGTCGCTCAACACCAGCGGCTGGGTCAATGTTACTTTCGCAGCCGGTGATGTTAATGGTGATGGCATTGCGGAGTGGGCCTTCGTGGACGCAGCCGGTGATTTGGTCCTGGCCAGCGCGCAGGGCGAAAAGGTCGCTGCGATTCAGGGCCTGGGCTCGACGAGCGGTTTCGTGATTGTGCCGGACGCGAATGGACGCGGACTATTGGTAGTGCTGAGTTCCGGCTCGCTTAAGGCCTATTCGTTTCAGTGAGCTTGTCTTCCTGGTTTGGCCATGAAGAGTCAATTGTCTGGGCCGATTTTCCTGAGCCACGCACGGTCTTCCGCCGTCAAATCCGGAAAGACCTTCAATCCACAGGCGTGCGCAACAGCGCGGCACCCGCTTGCAGAATCGAAGCTCAGGAACCACTGACAACCGAATCGTCGTGCTGCCGCAACGTGTAGAATATCAAGCGTGCCGACGTTTGAGCGCGGCGCGTAACGGCGGAACAAATCTCCAGCCATGCCCACCATTTCCTCAAGAGTATAGCCGCAATCCACATATAAGCGCGCCTCCAGGTCAGACTCCAGTGCCCGCAGGCGATCTCCTGCCCTCCCAAAGTTGCATCGACACTCTGCGAGGACAGCCACACTCACCACGAGCGTGCTCGGCCCCCTCTGCGCCCAAGCTGCGATCGCCGGGCGGTCTTGGGTCTGGTAGTAGAGCGAGAACAGCCAGTTTGTATCGACAAAGGCTATTCGGGCCTGAGGCATAGCTCATAGGCCTTCCGGCCAGCCGTCGGAGCGGGCCGTTTCAGCACTGATCGCCAATCGGGCGGCTGGGACAGCGACAGCTCCCGCTCAACCAGTTCGTTCAGTTTTTCGCTCACGTTGCCAAAGGCGGCCCGAAGTTGGGCCTTTGACCGTTTGGGACGGAAGGTAATCGTTTCGCGCATACCAAAAATGGTAAGACAAAAGCCGCGTTTGTGAATATCAAACTTCCACCTTCGTCTGGGCGTGAACCTTGGAGTCGGCTATTAGGGGTGGAGGCGGAAGAATTGCCACGGTTTCCGCAGATTAGTCACCTCCCATTTTCGAGCGACGCAGAGACGATTTCCGCTTGGCTCCAGCTTGCTCATCTCCAGATTGGCTGGACAATCCCTTCCGCTTCCTCCATTCTGAAAGACATTCCGAGCACCGCAACCATGAAACCTTGAGCTTGCTTATGGACCAGCCTTCGCCAGCACTGGAGCCACAACCCCCCACTTCCGCTGCGCCAACAATGTCACTCATGGGCAGGTTAACTAACGTCTTCGCCGCGCCGGGCGAAGTTTTCGACTCTGTCAAAGCCGCGACAGCCTCGGTGGCAAACTGGATGGCCCCGGCAGTGCTGCTCATGGTGGTTAGCTGGATCGGTGCCTGGTTTATTTTTTCACAGCCCGTGATTCAGCATCAACTGACCGACATTCAGGACAAAGCGGTTCAGAAAGCGATAGAGAAACAGCACCTCTCGAAAGAGCAGGCCGAGACGGCGCGCGAGACGGCCGCGAAATATGCTGGAATGGGCACGAAGATCATGGCAGTCGTTGCCCCCGTCCTGGCGGGGATTCTCATCCCGGTCTGGTGGGGTTTGCTGGGGTGGCTCATCGGCACTAAAGCCTTGAAGGCGCAGTTTCCGATCATGAAAGCCATCGAAGTTGCAGGCCTGGCGAATGTGATTACTGTTCTCGAGGCCATCGTGAAAACGCTGCTCATCCTCGTGACCAGCAGCGCGTTTGCCACACCCAGCCTGGCGCTGCTGATCCACGATTTCGATCCGCAAAACCCTGCGCACGGCGCGCTGAGCGCTGTAAACGTCATGACATTTTGGTATCTGGCAGTGGTAGCGACTGGCGTGGCACGGCTCAGCAGCGTGGCCTTCGGCAAATCGGCAGCCTGGGTCTTCGGAATTTGGGCCTTTTACCGAGGGCTGCTGGTTGGCTTTGGGTTCGCGATGCGTGCCATTATGCCATCGTGAGCTTGCAGCGGGCGCGAGCGCAGAGCTCCCGCTCTGCGTGTCGTTTCGGCTGGACACAGATCGCAGAGCCGGAGCTCCGCTCTCCGCCGGCACGAATGAAACAAAATGGCCCCAAGAGTGTCTTAATAGGTATCCAGACATGGCAAATTCGAAAAAGCGTAAGAAAACCCTGATTTTCGGGGCCATTGGCCTCGTACTCGTTGGGCTGACCACGGCTGCAATTCTGCAGAAACGGGAGGTAGTCATCACGGTACAGACCGAGAAAGTCGAGCGCCGGAACCTGACGGAACTGGTCGTGGCGACCGGCAAAATTCAGCCTGTGCTGCAGGTCAAGATCAGCCCCGAGGTCAGTGGTGAGATTATCGAGCTGCCGGTTAAAGAAGGCCAAATAGTCAAAAAGGGCGATTTAATTCTCAAAATCAAACCGGACTTTTACATCGCCAGCCGCAATCAGGCCGAGGCCAGCTACCAATCTTCAATTGCCGGGAAAACGACCGCAGAAGCCTCGCTGGAAAAAGCGCTGGCGGAGTTCAAGCGCAATGAGGAGTTGTATCGGCGAAAGCTGATTTCCGACTCAGTGTTTGTCGAGTTCAAGACCGCGCTCGATATCGCGCAGGCGCAATTGTTGAGCGCCACTCACCAGGTGAGCATGGCTCAAGCCTCGCTCTCCCGAGCGGAAGAGGAGCTGGCCAAAACGACGATTGTCTCGCCTCTGGATGGAACGGTCAGCAAGCTCAACTCGCAATTGGGCGAGCGCGTCGTCGGCACCGCCACCATGGCCGGGACCGAAGTCATGACGATCGCGGACCTGAACGAGATGGAGGCGCGGGTCGATATCGGCGAGATCGACGTCGTGCTCATTCAATCCGGCCAGAACGCCCGATTGGAAGTGGACGCCTTTAAAGACCGCAAGTTCAACGGCGCTGTGACCGAAATCGCGAATTCCTCGACGAGCGTCGGTGTCGGCACCGTCGGTATGTCGGGCGGCAACCAGCAAGAGGCCACTAAGTTCAGCGTCAAAATCCGAATCAAAGAAAAGGAGATCTTCCGGCCAGGCATGTCCGTAACGGCCGAGATCGAAACGCGCGCGAGGACCAATGTGCTGACCGTCCCCTTCGCCAGCGTCACCACGCGCGTACCGAAAGACAAGGACAAAAATAGTAAGAACGGTTCCAATGCCGTGGCCAAAGCTGATCCGCCGTCAGCGAAGACGGTGTCGGCGAAAACCAATTCGGTCGTCATGACCTCCAATGCGCATGGCGCTGACGGAACGAACACGGCCAAGGGGGATAAGAAAAAGGAAGCGGCAAAACCGATCGAAGTGGTTTTTGTTGTCGAGGGCGATCATGTAAAGATGGCGCCCGTCAAGATTGGCATCAGTGATGATACACACATGGAGATCGTCGAAGGCCTGCAGGAGGGGCAGGAAGTAGTTTCCGCTGGATACAAAGCCATCAGCCGCGAGCTGGAGGACGGCAAACGGATCAAGAAAGGGACTGTTTTCGCTGCAGGTGACAAGGAAGGTGACCGGAAGCAGGCGGACTGACATGAAGAAAAAACTCCAAGCTCCAAGCCCCAAGCTCCAGAGAAGCTCCAAGCCTCAATTTCCAGAGCGTCAACCAACCCGGAGCCGGAAGCTGGGAATTTGGTGTTTCCCTGGTGCTTGGTGTTTGGGTGTTGGAGTTTTGAGCCCGCCGTGATTCTCATCCGCCTGCACAAGATTTCGCGCCGCTACCAAATGGGGGCGGAGACTATCCATGCCCTGCGCGAAGTTTCGCTGGAAATCCGGCGGGGCGAATTCGTCGCGATCATGGGGCCGTCGGGCTCGGGCAAATCGACACTGATGAACTTGATCGGCTGCCTCGATACTCCGACATCCGGCGAATACGAGCTGAATGGGGTGCAGGTCAGCCAGATGGACGACAATCAACTGGCGGAAGTTCGGAACAAGGAAATCGGATTTATCTTTCAGACGTTTAACCTGCTGCCACGCTCGGATGCGTTGCGGAACGTGGAGTTGCCGCTGATTTATGCCGGCGTCGGGGCCGATGAACGGCGGCAGATCGCCCTGGAGGCGCTCAAGAATGTGGGACTGGCCGACCGCATCCATCACAAGCCCAATGAACTCTCCGGCGGCCAGCGCCAGCGCGTGGCCGTGGCGCGCGCACTCGTGAATCATCCCTCGATTCTCCTGGCTGACGAACCGACAGGCAACCTGGATTCCAAAACGGGAGCGGAGATTCTGGCGCTGTTTGCAGAATTGTCTCAGCAAGGCAACACCATCATCGTGGTGACTCATGAGGAGGACGTGGCTAAACACGCGCGGCGAATACTTCGAATCCGAGATGGTTTGATCGCCAGTGATGAGAGCATGGACGCAGGCCTTGGGAGGGAGCGCGAGGCGTTGGTCGCGGCAGGAGCGTCATGAAGAAAATCCCAAATCCCAAACACCAAGTTCCAAACAAATCCCAAGCTTCAAACCCCTTAACGAGAGCCGGAAGGAACTTTGGAAATTGGGATTTGGAGTTTGTTTGGGATTTGGGATTCGAGATTTGGGATCTGAGATTCGCTGGCAAATGAACCCACTGACAGAGCTGAAGGAAGGGCTGCTCATTTCCTGGAGCGCGATTCGCGCGAACAAGCTGCGCTCGGTGCTCACGACGCTGGGCATCGTGATTGGTATTCTCACAGTGACCTTGATGGGCACGGCTATCGAAGGCCTGAACCGTTCTTTTCTCAATAGCGTCTCGTTCATCGGCGCGGATGTGCTCTATGTGAACCGGATCGATTGGTTGGTTCACACCCACGAGGAATGGATCCGAATGCAGAAGCGGCGAATCATCACGCTCGACCAGGCTAAGGAATTGGAACGGCAATTGACGCTCGCCAGTGCTGTTGCTCCCATGGCCGACGTGAACCAGCCCGTTCATTACAAGAACCGGCAGTCAACCGCGGTCGATATCGTGGGCGGTACCGAAAAGCACCTGCAAGCTGGCGGTATGTCCATCGCTCAAGGCCGCTTTCTTTCGACTGTAGAAGCTCAGGGCGGGCGACCAGTGTGCGTCATCGGGTCGGCGGTGGCCACTAATCTCTTCCAGGCCGGACCCGCGTTAGGCAATCGAGTGACCATTGGCACGCGTGGCTTCGAAGTAGTCGGCGTCCTGGAAAAGCAGGGCAGCTTCCTGGATGGCGGAAGCGTGGACAATCAAGCGATCATTCCGCTCCCCCAGTTCGTGACCTACTTTTGGAGCTACCCGGATTACACGATCCAGGTGAAAGTCAGGAACCTCGAACAACTGGAGGATGCTCGGGAAGAATTGCGCGGCGCGATGCGCAAAATCCGGCGCCTCGGGCCGACTGAACCCGATGATTTCGCGATCAATCAACAGGATCAATTCGTGCAGATGTTTCATAGCGTCTCCGGCACCATCGCCGCAGTCGGCTTGTTCATCACCGGGCTGTCGCTGTTCGTCGGCGGCATCGGGATTATGAATATCATGTTCGTTTCGGTGGCCGAACGGACGCGCGAAATTGGCGTGCGCAAGGCTATCGGCGCCAAACGGCGGACTATACTCCTGCAATTCCTCATCGAAGCCGCCAGCATTTGTTTCCTGGGCGGTCTGATCGGACTGGGGATCGCCTGGCCCCTGACGTTTCTCATGCGGAAGTTCATGCCCGCAACGTTGTCCCCTTTGGTCGTCAGCATCGCTTTGGTTGTTGCCTTGGTGACGGGAGTGCTGTCGGGCTTTTTCCCCGCCTGGCGCGCAGCGCGGATGAATCCGGTGGATGCTTTGCGAAATGAGTAACGTGCTCCGTGTTCCGTGCTCCGTGAATGCACGTTGACCGACGCGCCCATTTTTTCACGGAACACGGAGCACGAGATACGAAACGCCCGAATGAGCGATAAACGCAAGACAATCCTTCTCGCCGAACTGCGCGAGAGCTTCACCATGGCGATGAGCGCGCTGACGGCGCACAAACTGCGCTCGGCGCTGACGCTGCTGGGGGTATTGATCGGGGTCTTTTCGATCATTGTAGTAATGACTGCCATGAGGGTGATGAAAAACAACATTGAGAACCAGATCAGCCGGCTCGGCAGCCAGACTTTCGTGGTCCGCAAATGGCCGGGGATTTTTTTCGGCGGGTCGGAAGGGTTCGAGAAATACTGGCGGCGGAAGAACATTACGCTCGCGCAGGCCCGGCAACTCATGGCGAAAGCAACCCTGCCTCAGTGCATGGGCGTTGAGACCGTTTTCTGGGGCGGGCAAATCGAGACCCGGTTCAAAAAAAGCCCACCAACGGTGCAACTTTTCGGCGAAACTGCCGGCAGTTTTCCAGCTCGCAACTGGAGCCTGCAAGATGGGCGGCTCCTGCTGGACGAGGACGTGGAAAGCACGCGGGACGTCTGCGTGCTCGGGAACGGCCTGGCGACCAACATTTTCCCTTTCGGCTCGCCAGTAGGCGAGCGTTTGAAGATCAACGGCTTCAACTACACTGTGGTGGGTGTGCTTGAGCCCAAGGGCGGCTCGCTGGGGGGCAACCAGGACAATTTTGCCGTCGTCCCGATTACCGCCGGCATGAACCGGTTCGGACTGGCCCAATGGGCGCGCAGCTTGAATATTCTAGTGCAGGCGCGCGACACGGCCTCTTACGACGACACCGTCGAGCAGGTCCGCGGCATCATGCGTGCGTTGCGGAAGGTGCCGCCCGGTAAAGAGGACGATTTTGAGATATTTTCGAATGATTCTCTCATCGCCCAGTTCAATGCATTTACGATGGCGGTGCGGCTGGGCGTGTCGCTGATCAGTTCGATTTCGTTGCTGGCGGCCGGGATCGGGATTATGAACATCATGCTGGTCTCGGTGACTGAGCGGACGCGGGAAATCGGCATTCGGCGGGCCGTCGGCGCCCGGAAGCGCAATATTATGGCCCAATTCATCATGGAAGCCATCGTGCTCTGCGAGGTGGGGGGGGTCATCGGGGTCGTGCTGGGCATTTTGGGCGGGAATGCGACCTCCTACTTCCTGAAGCTGCCGGCCGTAGTGCCAGTTGACTGGATCGTCATCGGTCTGGTGATTTGCTCGGTCGTCGGCATCGTTTTTGGGACCTATCCGGCTTACAAGGCGGCAAACCTGGACCCCATCGAGTCCTTGCGGTACGAATAAAAAGATTTTCAAAAAAGCTTTTGCATTTTCCCGGATCGCTGGTAAAAAAAGCGGTGTCGGGTCTTTTATTTGTTCTTAGTTGGCCGTTTTTTAAACAAGTTCCGCTTGGGCGCTTCTATTCCTCACGACCAAGTTCGCGGAGTCGTGGTCACATCGTGTCGGAATGAACGCATTCGGTATTTTAGCCGTCGCCAATTCTAAAGAAGCGGAGCTGTTTTACATCTGGCGCCAAGCGACGCCGGAGGGCAAAGCCGTCATCCTCTGCCTGGTCATCTTCTCGATCATCGCCTGGACGGTCATGATCGGCAAAGCCATCCAAATGCGCCGGGCCAAACGGCTCAATCAATTCTTCGATTCCGAATTTCGCACCCAGAGAAATGTCCTCGACGTGTTCGACCGCAGGGTGCAGGCGGATGGCTGCCCGCTCTTCATGGTCTATCAAGCCGGCAGTCTCGAGCTGGACAAGCGGCTGAAGAACTCCGACGGAAACGGCCGTAAGCAATTTGTTTCGCTCAAAGGCATGGAGCATGTCAAACGGTCGTTGGAAAATACGGTTGCACAGGAATCGCTGAAATTGGAGTCGGGTTTGATTCTGCTAGCCATTGCGGTCAGCGGCGCGCCTTTTCTGGGGTTGCTGGGCACGGTCTGGGGCGTGATGAGCACGTTTGGCCATATCGCCCAGCAAGGCACCGCGACGATGGCCGCTATGGCCCCAGGCGTATCGGCGGCGCTGATTACCACAGTAGCGGGCCTGCTCGTGGCCATTCCCTCGATGTTCGGTTACAACTGGCTGGTCCACAACCTGCGCGTCCTGACGGTCGAGCTGGACAACTTCGCGCAGGAGCTCGTTTCCAAGATGGAGACGGAGTATTTGGAGGAGAGATGAGCGGAAGAGTGTCGAGCGTCGAGTTTCGAGTGACGGGGGAACCCGACTTGCTGCCATGCCGAGCTCTTCCCCTCGTCCCTCGTCCCTCGACCCTCGCCCCTTAACTAACCATGCGTCGCTTTTCCCAACGCAGCGCGCTGGTGACGTTGAGCGAAATCAACATCACGCCTTTGCTGGACCTCGCGTTCGTGCTCTTGATCATCTTCGTTATCACGACGCCGTTGCTCGAGCAGAGCATCAATATCAAGCTGCCTCAGGGCGGCAGGCCGGACCGCCCCATCGATCCGCACGACCGGCGAACTGTCGAGATCACCCAAAATGGACTTTATTTCCTCGATAAGCGTCGGCTGTCGCTCGACCAGGTTGAAACGCAGTTGGTCAACGACGCCAAGGCGAACCCTAACCTGGTGGTTTATATCCGCGCCGATGAGATGGGCCGGAACAAAGACACTTACGCCTTGATTGAACGTTGCCAAAAGAACGGGATTACGCGTTACTCATTAAGGACCGAACCGCCCAAACGCTGATGAACCGGCTGCAAAAGAAATGCCTG
Organism: uncultured Verrucomicrobiota bacterium; assembly: GCA_964446585.1. GTDB lineage: Bacteria > Verrucomicrobiota > Verrucomicrobiia > Limisphaerales > UBA8199 > CAYUPI01. The sequence goes on along the minus strand of CAYUPI010000052.1, from coordinate 1,987 downwards.
ATCGCCTCAATCGGCGCGCACTCGCTGCTGCTGCTGATTTTGCTGGTCGGCCCGGCCTTTCTAACGTCGAAAAGTAAGTCGGAAGATCTGCCGGTGATCGATTTCATTCCTTCAAAATTCATCGATGCGCCCTTCGCGGGCGGTGGGAATCGGAATGCCAAGCCGCCGCCCGTGGTCGCGCCCGTTGCTGCGCCGCCGGTCCAGGCTCGGCAGCAACCACAGCCCGAAAAGCGAATTGAGCCGGACCCGCCCAAACTGACGCCAAAAATCCAGAAACCTGACCCTGACGCGCTCGAAGCCAAAGCGGATCCAAAGCCCCATAAGCTGCAAATCAGCACGGATTTGATCACGCGCAAGCCGAACTCGCGCACGGCGCCCAAGACAAACTCGGATACGCAGGACCAGGAGCGCCAACTGGCCGACGCCCGGCAGAAACTGGCGAAGCAGGTCGTCAATGCCGCACGAAATCTCCGCGACAATGCGACAAAAGCGACCACTATCGAAACGTCCGATTACGGTCCTGGAGGGGGCGGACCGGCCTATGCCAATTATGCCGCCTGGGTCAAAACCGTGTTTGACAATGCCTGGGAGGCTCCCGAAGATGCCTCCAAGGATAGTGCGATCACAAAAATTACGGTCACGATCGCCAGCGACGGCAACGTCGTCTCCTCCCGCATCACAGAGCCTTCCGGTGATTCGCGCGTGGACCGATCCGTCCAGCGCACGCTCGATCGAGTTACTTTTATCGCGCCGTTCCCTGAAGGCGTCAAAGAGAAGCAGCGAACCTATATCATCAATTTCAACCTGAAAGCAAAACGAGGATTGGCATGAAACGATTTAGTTCACAAGCGGATCTGAGCTCAGGTGGCGGCAGGCGAAATACAGGTCCGGTTATTTCCCCCTCACCCCCGCCCTCTCCCTCGGGGAGAGGGAGGTTCGCGGTCTGTCATCCCTTCGACCCTGGCTCTCTCGGCTGTTTACTGCGCGGCGGGAAAAACTCCCTCTCCCAAAGGGTGAGGGGGAAGGGGGCGTCCATTGTCTGGTGGCATCGTTCATTCGCAGCGAGCCTCCTGATCAGTGCGCTGCTTGCCGATACCTTTTTCCTCAGAGCCTACGCTGCCGAGCAGGAGATCAGCATCGAACGGCACATCGAACCCGGCAACACTCCTCCCATCTGGGTCTCGATGAGCGGGTTCACCGGCGAGGCGGCACAAGTTCTGGAGTTTGACCTGTACGTTCAAGGGTTTGCGTTCACGAACGCATCGGCGGCGCAGTATCTCCTCTCCGGAAGCAACAATGGCAATTTGCAGGGCCGGGCCACGGACCCACACAACAAGAGCACTCTGGTATCCAAGGCTTACTCGGGAGCATCGCTGCGGCGGCAGGCCCACGCCTTCGCCGATGATTTCGTCAATGCAGTACCCGGCCACAAAGGCATCGCCCAAACCAAGATCGCCTTTAAGAATGACACGGGCCCACACAGCGAGATCTATCGAGCGGATTTTGACGGGCATAACGCCGAGGCGGCCACGAGCGACAAGAGCATTGTGGCAGCGCCCTGTTGGGTGCCTGGCCGGCAAGCGCTTTACTACACCTCTTACAAGCTCAATCATCCTGATATTTTCTATCACGACCTGCCGACGGCGGAGCGACGGATTTTCGCCCGCTATGGAGGCTCGAACATGAGTCCGGCGGTCTCCCCGGACGGCCGGAAGATCGCCATGATTCTCAGCAAGGATGGTTGGACCGACCTGTACGTTTGTAACGCGGACGGCTCTGGCATGAACCGGCTGACCAAGTCACCCGAGGACGAATCCTCGCCCTGCTGGTCACCGGATGGAAAATGGATTTGTTTCGCGGCAAAGCTGAAAGAGCGGCGGTCGCTGTGCAAAATCTCTGCATCGGGCGGAGAACTTCAGCGCATCTCGACCATCGGCGTGCTCAATCCCACCGAACCGGACTGGTCACCTGACGGCAAGTGGATTGT
>CAYUPI010000051.1:0-39284 GCA_964446585.1 uncultured Verrucomicrobiota bacterium | reverse complement strand
AGAACGTAATTCCTTGCAAATCAATAGCCGTGCTTTCCTAACTGACGAATTTGGGCTAAGTCGAGCGTTGCCCACGAGTTGCGAAAACAGCGACTGACGCGCCGCGACAAATGGCTGTTCAGAAAATGAAACGGCCCCAGGACCGGGGAGGTCCTGGGGCCTTCGTGGTGCTTGTAGGTGTGGCCTTCAGCCGGCCAGCTCAATGTTACGTCAGGCCATAGCTTTTGCCGGCTGTCATGGTCCTCCTGTCGCCGGACGCCCAGATCGTCCCGGCTCCGCTGAAGTCGTTTGGGCGGGTCCCAAGCTCAAAATTCGTTTTGTGGGGAAACTGCTCGCGCGTTTGTTGGGCGGAGACAGTTGCCGTCGCGACCAGTTTGACGCCGAGCGCCTCCAGCAATTTCGTCCTGATGTAATAGCCTAGCATAAATTCAATCTGCCTTACGCGCATTCCTGGCCGCAACTTCAAGGCCAAGCCTAACAGACTTGTGGGAAACGGCATGTCCCCTAAATAAGCGACATGACGCCGCCCACTTCCGGAGCAGGGAATCGCCCAACGGCTAACCCGGACATTTCACGGTATGGCCGAGCGTTATCAGACGCGGGCGGGCTTGTGCGGCCGGCCCTCCCCGTCGCCGGCGTGGGAGTATTTGGCGACCGCTTGGGCTCGGGACTGGACGTGGAGTTTTTCGTAGATGCGGCGCACATAGGTATTCACCGTATGCACACTGATGTTGAGGCGATCGGCCACTTCCTTGAACAGGAAGCCTTGTGTCAGCATCTCCAACACTTCCTCTTCGCGCGAGGACAGGTCTTCGCCGGGCGCGGCGGGAGCGGGGATTTGACGGAATGATTGGACGATTTTGCGGGCGATGTTGCTGGTCATGGGCGAGCCGCCGCGGTGCACATCCTGCAGCGCGGCGAGCAGTTCCTCGCGGGGCGTTTGCTTGAGCAGGTAGCCGGTCGCGCCCGCCGCCAACGCGTTGTAAATATGATCCTCGTCTTCATAGACTGTCAGCATGAGGAATTGGGTGCCCGGCAACGAGGGCTTCAGCTTTCTGACCGCTTCGACTCCGCTCATGCCGGGAAGGTTGATGTCCATGAGGACCACGTTTGGTTTGCTCTCTTCCAGCGGCGCCAGCGCGCTTTCAGCGTCGCCCCAGTCGCCCAGGAGCCGGAAATCGGCGGCGCGCTTGATCCAGGACGCCAGCGTCTTGCGAACGTGCGGGTCGTCTTCCACAATTGAAACATCAATCGCCATAGGTTACTTGTACCTCATTCTTCCGAAATTGGGTGTCGCTTATTTGTGCGACACGGGAAAGTGAGCCCGCACCCTGTTCAGGGCCTACGATCTGTGCCGCGCAGTTGCTCGATCTCATGATTCAGTCTTGACTGTGAACGTTGTGCGGGTGCCCGCTCCAGGCGCGGTATCCCAGTCACAGCGCCCGCCGATTTCCTCCATGCGCTTCTGTATGTTCATTAGGCCGTTGCCCGAGGCGACACGCAGACCATCTCCGGAGGCTGCCGGGCGCGGCCCGCCGGGGCTCCATTGAAATCCTCGCCCATTATCTGCTAATAGCAGCATAAACCCGGTGGGCCTGAGCTCGAGCGAAATGAATGCCTCAGTAGCCCGGGCATGTTTAACAACATTGTTCAGCGCCTCCTTGAAAGCCAGGAAGACGTTGTGCCGGACCTCGGCGCTGAGCGCCAGGGGTGGGAGCTGCACCGGCATCTTGAGGCGGCAGCGAATGTTGGCCCCACTCAGGTATTGTTGGGCAAAGCGGCTCAGATAGGCTGCCAGGCCGTCGAGCGTGTCGTATTTGGGGTTGACCGCCCAGACGATTTCGTCCATCGCCCGCGTGATTTCACGGGCCGTGCTGTGGATTTGATCAACCTCGGCCGCGGCTTCCGGCTGACCCTGGACATCGCTCTGGACCGATTGGCTGAGCATGGTGATGCGCGTGAGGCTGGCGCCCAACTCATCGTGCATGTCGCGCGCGAGGCGGGCCCGTTCGCGTTCGACCGCGCGCTGGCGCTCGGAGACTTCAAGCGCGCGCCGCAGTTCCTGGGCATGCTCTTCTGCCATTTTCCTCTCGGAAATGTCCTGAAGCACTCCGGTCAGTCGAAGCGGCTTGCCGGCTTCATCGTAAAAGCCCTTGCCTCGCCCCGCCAAATAATGGACCGAGCCATCGGGCCAGATCACGCGAAACTCGCTGCTAAAAGCAGTTTTTTGTTCCAGCGCCTGCTTCATAGCTCCCGTGAGGGTGAGGCGATCCTGAGGATCAATCAACTCCATGAAATCCTCGAAGGCGCCGCCGAAGACGCCCGGTTTGGGGCCAAACGGCGCTTGAGCTTTCTCGTCATAAGGCCGGTGCCACGTCATCTTGTTGGACTTGAGGTCCCAATTCCAGGTGCCGGTGCGGGATGCTTCCAGGGCCAGACGCAGACGCTCTTCGCTGTCGCGCAATGAGACATCACGCTCGTGAATCAAGGCGAGCATACCGTTGAACGAATCGGTGAGCTGGCCCAACTCGTCCTGGCCCCATTTTTTGGCTCGCACGGAATAATCTTTGCGGTTGGAAACTGCCTGAGCGGCACCCGCCAATTCCAGGATGGGTTGAGAAATGCCCTTTTGCAGGGCCGTCGAAAGCGCAAAGGCAACGAGGAACGAGCCGGCCAGCACAAGCAGAACAATGCCTCCATAAAGCCGAATCAGCGCGAACAGCGCCTCCAAATCTGACTCGAGGTAAAGTGTGCCCAGACGCTGGCCTCCTTTAATGATGGGTTCAAAGAATATCAGGCTGTCCCTGGTAAACCGAGGACCGTCCGTCCCCGGACGCGCTGGAAAGGTCTGCCCCGGTTCGTTGATACGAAATTGGGAGAAAAGTTTACCATCCCTGTCGTAAATCGCGGCAGCCACAATGTGCCGCTCCGCTTTTAATGAAAGCAGCTTTTCTCTGGCTTCATTCTCATCGAGGAACGCTACAGCCCCTGTGCAGTTCGCGGCAACCACTTGCGCGAGTGTGGCGAGATTCCGCGTCATCGCCCGGCGGAAAGTGATCAACTCGTAGGTAGCGAACGCGAGGCAGGTCAACAACAGCACAATGCTGCTGGTCAGCATGATGACCGAAGTCAATTTCCGCTTGATCGGTACGTCCCGAAATAACATGGACGGTTTCTTGCCTGTTTCTACTTTTCCGAGCCAGGTCCAGCAAGGTCGCGCTGAGCTTGAATTGTGCCGCCTGGGCTGCGTCCAAGTCGATGATAAATCGAACTTTGTCTCTATGTAAAATCGAACAGACAGCGGCCAAGACGCCGGTGCGCCCCGTGTCTGCCTCGTGTTTTCTATCTGATATTTTGTTCGGCGAAGGCGTCGGGCGGGGGGAATTGGTTGACGACGAGCCAGTAATCAGCAAGGTCTTTGATCAGTTTTTGGAACTGGTCGAAATTGACCGGTTTCTGAATGTAGCTGTTGACGCCAAGTTGGTAGCCTTCCACCATGTCTCTTGGTTGCGTGGAGGAAGTCATCACAACGATGGGAACGGACCTGGTGCGGCGGTCGGCTTTGACCTCGCGTAGCACCTCCAAGCCGTCCACCTTGGGCAATTTCAAGTCGAGCAAAACCAACTTGGGCGGGGTGTTGAATCGCCGGTCACTGTAAACCCCGCGACAAAAAAAGAAATCGAGCGCTTCCTCGCCATCGCGAACCACGTGTACTTTATCAGCCAGATTGTTCCGTTGAAACGCAATTTTCGTCAACTCGACCTCATCGGGGTTGTCCTCGACCAGCAGGATTTCAACTTCGCCTCGTTTCATAACTGATTGTCCAGTGACGGATTCTTCGTATCGGTCCCATCGGTTGCTTGATTCAAAGTAAAATAAAATGTGGCGCCTTTGTCCAGTTCCGCTTCCGGCCAGACGCGCCCGCCATGTTTGCGGACGATCCGATCGACCGTTGCCAGCCCTATACCAGTGCCCTCAAAATCTTCGGACCTGTGGAAGCGTTGGAATACGCCGAAAATTTTGTTGACGTATTTCATGCTGAAACCGATGCCGTTGTCGCGGACGAAAATCGCAGCCTGGCCATTGATGGTCCTTTGACCAACTTCAATAATGGCTTTTTCTCGTGGGCGAGTGTATTTGACAGCATTGGAAAGGAGATTGGCAAAGACAAGTCTGATTAGACCAGGGTCGCATTCCACGCAGGGAAGCTGGCCGACCTGCCATTCGATCTGCCGACTGCGCGTTTCCGGTTCTAATTCGACAATCACTGCCTCGACTATTGAGTTCAATGCGGTCACCGTGCGGTTTAGTTCCTGCCTCCCTACCTGGGCGAGGTTTAACAAATCATCGACCAGCAACCCCATATTTTGCACGCCGTGCCGGATGCGGCTCAAATAATTTTGGGCTTCAGCCGGCAATTGCGGAGCAAATAAGTCCTGCACGATGTGCGAATAAGCATCTACGTGCCGGAGTGGAGCGCGCAGATCGTGGGCGACTGAGTAAGTGAATGATTCCAACTCCTTGTTCGTGGCCGCCAATTCAGCCGTGCGCTCCTGGACGCGCTGTTCGAGTTCGGCGTTTAATCGGCGGATTTCTTCCTCTGCCCGTCGCCTTTGCGTCACGTCCAGGGTCACTCCGGCCATCCTGACGGGTTTGCCGGCTTCGTCGTAAAATGCTTTGCCGAGCGAGGCGATTTCATGAACCGTGCCGTCCGGCCACAAGATACGAAATTCCAGGTTAAATTCCTGCTTCCGCTCGACGGCCAAAGTCAACTCCCGAGCCACCCGCTCCCGATTGTCCGGATGAACGTACTTGAGGAATCCTTCGTAAGTCCCGTCAAATTCGTCGCACCGAAGTCCAAATTGGGCATACATGTGTTCGTCCCAAGTCAGTTTCTTGCTCTGAAAGTTCCAATCCCAGGTGCCGGTTTGCGCCGCCTCGAGCGCCAAGCGCAGACGCTCCGCGCTTTCGCGCAGCGAAACGTCGCGCTCGTGGATCAAGGCGAGCATGTCGTTGAACGAATCGGTGAGCTGACCCAACTCGTCCTGGCCATATTTTCTGGCCCGCACGGAATAATCCTTGCGATGGGAGACTGTTTTAGCGGCTCCGGCCAATTCCAGGATCGGTTGCGAGATGCCCTTCTGTAACGACGTCGAAAGTGCGAAGGCAACCAGGAATGAGCCGGCCATCACCATAATGACAATCCCTCCATAAAGCCGAATCAGCGCAAACAGGGCTTCCAAATCTGAGTTGAGGTAGAGCGTGCCCAAGCGCTGGCCTTCCTTAACAACCGGTTCGAAGTAAACCAGGCTGTCCCTGGTGAACCGAGGGCCGTCCACCTCAGGGCGCGCCGGAAACGTGCTCGCCGGCTCGCCCGCTGGGAATTTTGCAAAAAGCTTTCCTTCCTTATCGTAGATCGCGGCAGCCACAATGTGCCGCTCTGCTTTCAATGAAAGCAGCTTTTCTCTTGCGTCAATCTCGTCGAGGAAGGCTACGGCCCCGGTGCAGTTCGCGGCGACGACTTGCGCCAACGTGGCCAGATTCCGCGTCATCGCCCGCCGGAAAGTGATCAGTTCGTAGGTAGCGAACGCCAGACAGGTCAAGAACAAGACGATGCTGCTGGTCAACATGATGACCAAAGTCAATTTCCTCCGAATCGGCAGGTCGCGAAATAACATCGATGGCTTCTTACCTGTTTCTACTTTTCTGGGCCAGATCGAGCAAAGTCGCGCTGAGCTTGAGTTCCGCCGCCCTGGCGGCTTCCTGGTTTATGATGAATCGCACCTTGTTCTCCACGATGACGAACTGAACCATCCCGCCATTCTGGCAAAACCGCTCACTTTCTCCCACTGTCAAAATGGGGCGGCCCTTCAAAGCAGTGAATATTCGGGTTAGCTTTCCCGCTTCGGATTGGCTGATGAAAAGAATATGACAGATTTTATTCTTTTCGTCAGCCAGGTTGATCAGACTTTCCACGCTGTTGTAAACCTCGACCACTAGTTTGCGCTCCTGAACGGCTTCATTGCGGACGACCTCCTCGAGACTTTTCCCGAATGGATCATTGCCGAGGACACCAATGGTGATGGGCGTTTTGGCATCGGGAAACGCGTTCGTCGGCCACTTGACGAACAAGGCAAATTTGCACAAGAAAGCCGCCTTCAGATCATATTCTTTGGCGGCTTGTCCTGGGGCGGACAGCCCGGCGACGCTCAGACAGGCGATGAGCATGGCACGGAGCATCCGGCAAATGAGATTGGCCGAATGGGCGATTGAATGCCGTCTGTCCTTTGAAGTCGCGAGTTCAGGAGAAACAGCATCCGCTCGACTGGACGCAGTTCTCAGAAACGCCATGAAACTTTAGCGAAAGCGCCGCGCTGAATCTCGTGGCGCGAAGTTGGAGAGCCAAATTCGGGATGCTGACGGTGCACGAGGTTCTGGCCGACAATCGACAACTCCAGGTTTTTGTTCGGCATCCAGCCAAGGCGAACATCCACTTCAACGTAGCTTGGCACGGTGCCTCTCACCCCATTGGCGATGTTGTGAAGCACATCGACATAGCGCAGCGCGGCGTCCAGTTCCAGGTGGCCGGGCAAGTCAATGGAAGAGCGTACTGAGAACTGGTGTTGGGGGTCGCTGCCTTCGCCGCGGGCCTGGTTGATGTCCATGCTTCCCTGTTTCAACCGAAGATGTTCGTGCAAATAAGCGTAGCCGGTCTGCCACCGCCACCAGGGAGCCAGTTGATAGCTGCCAGACAGTTCCGCTCCGTAAGTCTCGCCTTCCAAACCGTTGGAAACGGTGATCGGCGGACCTGGCTCGAGACTCCGCAACTTGTCATAATCGTTGTAAAAGGCGGCCAGCGAAAACGAGAGCGGGTCAATCGGCCGAATGCGATAGCCCAGTTCGTAGGCGAGCAATTCTTCAGAAACAAATTTCGGCCCGCCGGCCACGATAAAAGGTGGATTGGCGGGGGCGAAGAAATCCTGATCAATTCGTGACGGTGTCCGCACCGCGCGCGAGATGGCGCCCCAGAGGGTTTGGCGGGAAGTCATAGTCCAGGAAAGACGCGCGCTGGGCTGATATTCAAATCCGCTAAAATCGTTGTGCTCGAACTTCGAGCCGAGCGTCAGTCGCAAGCGATCACGGACCAGAGTAATCTCATCCTGAACAAAACCGCTGAAGAGTTGGAATGAGAGGCGCGCCGGGAGGAATGCAAAGTTAGGCGTGTTGTCCACTTTATCCTCGGAGAGCCGGTAGTTGAGGCCCCAGACGACGTCCTGTCGTTCGCCTACCGGGAAGTGGTGCTGTAGATCGAAATCAAACGTGTCGAGGTCCTCGGCAAACGTCGCGGGGATGCGGCGATGCGTCCGATCATAATAGAATTGAGCTTTCAGATCGCTCTGTTCCGAAAACGTGTGCGACCAGCGACCGATCAGATTGCCGCCGGAAACTCGTATGTCCTCTTTGACAAGCTGGTCGATCGCACCGCCGTAACCATCGCCCTGGAAAGTCAGTTGGTTGGCTTCCCCCGGATACCAATCCAACCGAAACCCGCCCTGCCCCATTTGCCAGTCGTCCTGGCCATCAGCGCCGTTGGGAAGCACTGTTGCGTCGCGCTTAAAGTAATTCGCATAGACCCGGTAGTATGCGTTCGTTCCCAGTAGGCCGCCATATCGCAGCCCGCCAAATGCCCGCTGTTCAGTGCCGCCGCCGCCATAAAGCAGGAACCCCTGCGTATCCCGAGCACTTTTGGTCAGGATGTTGATCACGCCGTTGACGGCGTTGGCGCCCCAAAGCGTTGCACCGGGCCCGCTGATGACCTCGATCCGGTCCACGTCCTCCAGCAACGTGTCCTGCACGTCCCAAAAAACGCCGGAGAACAGGGGCGTGTAAACGCTCCGGCCATCGATCAAAACGAGCAACTTGTTGGCCGTCGTGCCGTTGAACCCACGCGCGCTGATGGCCCACTCGTGGGAATTGACCCGGGCCACTTCCAGGTTCGGGGCCAGCCGCAAGGCTTCGGGCAGGCTCGTTGCGCCGGATCGACGGATATCGTCCTGGCTGATAACTGTAACGGAGGATGCGGCTTCCGACAGTTTTTCGGCCTTTTTGGAAACTGAAGTCACAATGACCTCCATCAGCTCTTTCAAGGATTTTTCCTTCAGATCGGCAGGGTTCAGTTGGCCGGAGGACTGGGCGACACGATTGGTTTCTTCAGCAAACGCGGACGCTTGCGCGGCGCAAAGGATCATCAGAACGGACACACACCAACGCCACCGAGCTCGAAGACCAATCCACTGACTGTTTGATATGATTCGTTCGATACGAGGTTTCATGGTTGATTAGGGCGACAACAGCGCCGTTACTTGTAAAAGGGGTGGAACCATTTCAATAGGATCTGGAAACCACCATAGTGTTAGAACATGGTCATCGAATCTCCAAAAGCAGCGCTCGGCTGCAACGGCACCTAGTCGCTGAGACACGGGCGACTAAAACAAAGCTGTCCCAGTTCGTAAACGAAATTCGCCCGAGCGCAACGGCCAACGCCAGCTCATTCTCGACTAATCGCGGTCGGAGCTGATCTGCTTGCCTCCGCCTTGCGAGGAAAATCCGCCGACTGATGCCGCAAGGCGGGACGGCTACGAATCATGAAGCATGCTGGCTAGTGCGCCAGTAATCGATAGAACCGGCTGGAGAGATTCGGAGCGTCGTTGTCCTCAAAGTCGAAAAACCGGTTGGTAAGAGCCGTCAAGTTGGTCAACTCGACCCAACTTGCGAGGTCCGGTGAAGCTCGAACGGAATAGGCTGGGCCAATCACGCCCTGGCATTGCAAACGCTGGTGCCCGTTTGGCAGTCGAGCAGTCGAAAGAATGATGGGCGGAGTCATTTCAAAGGCGCCAATATCAGTGGCACCGAAGCGAGCGAAGCCGCGCTGGTCGGTCGGCGGGCTCACGGCGTTATTGCCGACATCAATGGCGGGGCTGTTTTGCAACAGGGCCATCGTCAGGGTGGGGCCGCCGTTGTCGGCCAATGGGCCCAAACGCGGATCCGTGTTATTCAAACTGCCGAGGCTTGTAAAATTACAGCTCAGGTCCGAGCTGATGTTGTTACCACCGTCGGTGATGGTGCCTACACCATTCGTACCCCCGGAAGAGTCGGCCACGATGGTATTTATCAAAGTCAACGTGCCGCTGCCGTTTCTGAGATTGCCCCCCAAACGATTGCCATTGGCGCTGCCAGCGCCGCCCGCGCCGCCCCCGCAGCCATTGCCGAAAAGGGTCGCGTTGACTGCGACCGCAGTCATACCTTCGAGATCGATCGCGCCGCCGGCGCCATCGCCGCCGTTACCGTGGACGCCGCCGCCGCCCGTGCCGTTGGTGCCGCCGTTGCCGCCTGTACAACTATTGCTGACGAATGTGGTGTTGACCACCGATAGAGTCCCATTCATGTTGAAAACCCCGCCGCCCATCGCCGAACCGCCGGCCCCGCCGTTACCCGCGCTGAAAATCAGGAAAGCGTTGCCGCCGTTTCCGCCGTGTCCACCGGTCGTCGTGTTGCCGGAGAAGGTGCAATTCGTCACATTGACACTGCCAGCGTTATTATAGATTCCGCCACCGGCTGCGGCATTTCCAGGAAGACCATCGCCCATCGGCGCGGGATTGTCCGCCCCGTCGCCGCCCCGGCAAGTGTTGTTGGTGAAGCTGGAGCTAAGGGCGGTAACAGCACCAAGATTGTTATAAATAGCGCCTCCCAATCCGCTGGCCGAGTTGCTGACGGAATTAGCGGAAAACACGCCGTTAGATATTACCGATGTTCCGCTGTTGTAAATGGCGCCTCCATTGGTTCCCCGGCCATTGGCGAGTGTAAGATTGTAAATCGAAAAATTCACCGCCGGGTTGACCATGAAAAGGCGGACGGCGTTGTTGCCGCTGATGGTGACGGAGTGTCCAGAGCCATCCAGGATGGTATTTGCAGAGATGGTTTTTGTGGCAGTGATGGTGATCGTGCCGTCACACGCGAACGTCACCGTTCCACCGCCGCTCAAAGCCGCGTCAAAACTCGTTTCGTTACAATCGCTGACAGTGCCGCCGGCGTGAATGCTTCGTGCCACGGCCAAGCTCAAAATCAGAATGACAACATACAAAAGTGGGCGCTCAAACCATCTCCTCTGGTTCATACGGAAGCTAACGGAAAGCGAATCAGGACGTTTGCGCCGAACTCCAATAAAGCCACACGATCACCCCATTTCAAACAGCATTCGTTGGGAAGCGAACAAATCATATTCCGACCGGCCATGAATTAAGTTACCACGAAGAGGCACAAAAGGGAATAAGAGAATGTCAAACAAACAAAATCGTTAAGTTCCTCAAGCGTTTGGCGTCCATTCCTTCACCTCAACCGCCAGCGTTACGCGCGTGCCCTTTCCCGGCGCCGTATCCCAGTCGCAGCGCCCGCCGATCTCTTCCAGGCGTTTCTGGATGTTGGCCAAGCCATTGCCCGCAGCGGCACGCAAGCCGTCTCCGGACCCAGCCGCTTGCGGCCCGGCGGGGTCCCAGTGGAACCCCCTGCCATTATCCCCCACTAGCAGCACAAACCCGGCCGGCCGCAGTTCGAGGGAAATGAAGACCTCGGTGGCCCGAGCGTGTTTAACTGTATTATTGAGCGTCTCTTTGAAGGCCAGGAAGACGTTGTGCCGGACCTCGGCGCTCAAGGCTAAAGCAGGGAGCTGCAGCGGCACTTTGAGGCGGCAGCGAATGTTGACCGAGCTCAGGTACTGTTGGGCATAACGACTGAGATAGGCTGCCAGGCTGTCGAGTGTATCGTATTTGGGATTGACGGCCCAAACGATTTCGTCCATCGCCCGCGTGATTTCACGGGCGGTGCTGTGGATTTGATCAACCTCGGCCGCAGCTTCGGGCTGATTTTGAACATCGCTCCGGACCGATTGGCTGAGCATAGTGATGCGCGTGAGGCTGGCGCCCAGATCATCATGAATGTCTCGAGCAATGCGGGCGCGTTCGCGTTCGAGGGCGCGCTGGCGTTCCGAGAGTTCAAGTTTGCGCTGCAAGCGCCGGCGGACCGACCACACGACGCTTCCGGCCAGGGCGCCAGCGCCGGCAAGCGTCGAGGCTCCCCGAAACCACAGCGTCTGCCAGAAAAAGGGCAGCACCGTGAAAGCAACAGACGCGCCGGCTTCATTCCAAACATCGTCGTTGTTGCAGGCGCAGACCTTGAAGGTGTAATTGCCGGGCGGCAGAAAGCTATATTCGGCCACGCGTTTGACGCCGGCGTCCACCCAGTCATGCTCCATTCCTTGCAGCATGCGGCGGAAACGCACTTTATCAGGAGCAACGAAACTCAAGCCCGTGTAGTGAAATTCGAAGCGGCGGTGTCCCGGCGGAATGCGTAGCGGTCGGGTGTCATCCGGCGCGTCGACTTCCACTCCTTTCACAACCATCAGAGGGGCCGCATGGACGAGCAGGGAGGAGGACTGAATCGGTTCGCGCTGCACGCCGCTCAACCAATTGCTCGCGGCCAATCCATCCAAATACAAAGCTTCGATAATTACGGGCGGGACTATGGAATTCGTGGTCACAGGATCGACAACAGCCAGGCCATTGACAGTTGGGAACCACAGCCTGCCATCCCTTGTCTTGCAGGCGCCCGGCTGAAATCCGCCCGGACACGACTGCGTCGTCAACCCCTCGGCCCGGCCATAGCGCAAACAGTGAACCGAACTCGTCTCACCGTCGGCACAACGCCGAAGCTCGTCAATGTTGACGCGGAAAATGCCGTTGAGCGAGCCCATCAACAAGTGGCCGGCGGCGTCATCGACCATGTGGCTGATGATTCTGCTGGACAGGCCCTGCGCGGTGCTGACGATAGAAAACTTCCCATGAGCCAGCCGCGTAAGGCCATTGTCCGCTGTGCCAATCCAAAGCGAGCCATCCGGATCGGCATACAAACAACTGACCAGGTCACTGCTCAAACCATCCGCTTGCCGGAATTGCTTCAACGCTCCCTCATGCAATGAGCCAAGGCCGCCTCCCGACATTCCAAACCAAAGCGTCCCATCGGCTGACTCCGTGATCGCGCGAACGTCCGGCACAACCAGCTTATCCTCGCCAGCGAACCAAACCAGCTTGCCTGATTCATACCGGTGCAGACCTTCCTTCGTGCCAATCCACAGCTCACCTCCTCGCCCTTGATACAACGCAGTGACGGGCGCAGTTATTTTTCCCAAATCGCCAAAGGATTCGAAACCTTCGCCTTTGCGGCGGAACAATCCGCCACCCCAGGTCCCGACGAAAAGTTCATGCTGTTTGGTTTCCAGCACGGACCAGACAAAGCGGCTGAGGATGCCGTTGGCTTCATCGAACACGTTCCACCTTTCTCCGTCATAATGGTACAAACCACCCCCCTCAGTGCCCACCCAGGCGACGTCATCCCCGCTCACGATGAAGGAGCGAACCACACAGCCCCGCCAGCTATCGGGAGGGGTCAGCATCCGGACCTTGCGAGGGCGAAAGCCGTTGAAGCCCGCGCCCGTGCCAACCCAGCAGTTGCCCTCGCGATCGACCAGAAGTGCCCTGACCCAGTCGTGGGACAGGCCCTCGGCGCGACTGAAGTGAAGAGGCTTCGCGCCGAATCTCAAAAGATAAAGTCCTTCCCGCATCGTGCCAGCGAGCAAACCGAATTGCGTTTCGACCAACGCATTGATCGCTCCCGGCGAGCTCGGCACCGCTTCAATCTCACCCCGCCAGGCTCCTTCTCTCCATTTGCGAACCCTACCGTCGCCCAGCACCCATAGGCCACCGTCAGCCGATGGAAAAACCCGCTCGAAAAAGTTGGTTCCTTGATTTTCGGGGAATTCGACAGGGACCACCCGCCCCTGCTCGAGCCGCGAGACCTGCCCGTTGGAAGTCACCCAGAGCTTTCCATGGCGCGCTCTCGCCATGGTCGCTTTCCTTAACGCAGACGCGCCCCCTGGAGTGCTGGTGGTCTTCCCATCGGTCACACGCAAAAGCAAGCCGGAATCATTCAGCAGCCAAACGTCACCTTGTTCGTCGCTCGTAATTGATTCAATGACCCCTCCCGGCCAATTTGTGCTCAGCTTGACGGATTGGAAGCGGCTATTAGCATTTCTTGAAAGATGACCCGTTTCGTGGCCAATCCAAAGCACACGGTCCGGGCCTTCATAGAGGCTGGTGATACGGCCGTTCGGTAGTTCCGGCGAGTTGCTCGAGTCGAAAACCGTGAAACTCACGCCATCGAACCGCACCAAGCCATGGTAGGTGCCAAGCCAGAGGTAACCATCATGTGTTTGCACCACCGCTGTGACGCTGTTCTGGACCCAGCCGCCAGTGTCATCGTGCCAAACCTCGAACGAATCCTCCGAGATGCACCTGTGGCTGGCAGCGCGCAGATCGCTTAGATCCAGCACGGTGAACAACAAACTCAAACCGAGCAGGACGATCAGGTGACCGAGGTACATCCTTCGCGGTGTGGACATGGGCACAGCCTATATTCTGAATAATTCGAAGGAAAACTTCAAGGTTGGTTTTGCAAGGCAACTCCTTGTCGCCGAAGCTCAGCCATCAATCGAGGTCGGATCAAAACTCTGTCGCAGACAGCCCTAAGGCTCGCTGCACATCAATTCCGGCGGACTTTTTATCCACCCTTGAGCATCGCGAGCCCATAGTCCCTGTTCATCCTGGCGATGAAACTCAAGCTGATTTCCTTCGGGCAGACCGCTTCACAGGAACCGGTAACGCTGCAATTGCCGAATCCCTCAATGTCCATTTGGCGCACCATGTTCAGAACGCGTCGCTCTTTTTCGGCCTTGCCTTGAGGCAACAGATTGAGGTGAGAAGCTTTGGCCGCGACGAAGAGCATGGCGGAAGCGTTTTTGCACACCGCCACGCAGGCGCCGCAGCCAATGCAAGCGGCCGCGTCCATCGAGGCTTCGGCGGAGTCCCTGGCAATCGGAATTGCATTGGCATCCGGCGCTCCGCCCGCGTTCACTGAGATAAAGCCGCCAGCCTGGATGATTCGATCGAACGCGCTGCGGTTGGTGACCAAATCCTTGACGACGGGGAAAGCCCGGGCGCGCCACGGCTCGATCGTGATCGTGTCGCCGTCCCGGAAGTGCCGCATGTGGAGCTGGCAGGTCGCCGTTCCGCAGTGACCTCCATGCGCCACGCCGTTAATTACCAGAGAGCACATCCCGCAGATGCCTTCGCGGCAATCCGAATCAAACGCAATCGGCTCTACGCCACGAACCATCAGGTCTTCGTTCACCACGTCGAGCATTTCCAAAAACGACATGTCGGGAATGACATCTTTCGCCTGGTATGGCTCGAAGCGGCCGGGGGTGGCCGAGTTCTTTTGGCGCCAGACTTTTAGATTAAGGTTCATTTGTAGCTCCTGGCACTCATGTGGACTTCCTCGTAGACGAGCGGCTCTTTGTGGAGAAAGGGCTCGCGCTGCGGTCCGCCGTATTCCCACGCTGCGACGTAAGCGAAATGTTCGTCGTCGCGCCGCGCTTCGCCGTCCGGGGTCTGAAATTCTTCTCGGAAATGGCCACCGCATGATTCTCGGCGATGCAAAGCGTCGAGGCAGAGCAATTCCGCGAATTCCATGAAATCGGCCACGCGACCGGCGTATTCGAGATTTTGATTCAGCTCGCCGTTTTCGCCTGTGACGTTGGCGCTTCTCCAGAATTCGGCGCGCAGTTCGGGGATGAGGCGCAGGGCCTCTTTAAGGCCGGCCTCATTACGGGCCATGCCGCACTTTTCCCATAGCAGCTTGCCCAGCTCGCGATGGAGCGATGTCACCGTTCGCCGGCCTTTGATCTCAAGCATTTTGCCGACGTACCTGCGGATGTTCTCCTCGGCCTTTTTGAATTCGAAATGACTGGTGGAAGGCTTCGGCTGCCGGCCCGAGGCGAAATAATTGCCGATCGTGTAAGGCAGGATGAAATAGCCATCGGCCAGACCCTGCATGAGCGCGCTGGCGCCCAGCCGATTGGCCCCGTGATCGGAAAAGTTTGCTTCTCCGAGCACGAACAGCCCCGGCAGCGTGCTCATCAAATCATAATCGACCCAGGTGCCGCCCATGGTGTAATGCACCGCCGGGTAAATGCGCATGGGCACCTGGTAGCCATTCTCGCCGGTGATCTTTTCGTACATCTCGAAAAGGTTTCCGTAGCGCTCGCGGATGACCTTTTCGTCCAGGCGCTTGATAGCATCGGAAAAATCCAAATAGACGCCCAGCCCACCCGGCCCCACCCCGCGGCCTTCGTCACACACCTCCTTGGCTGCCCGCGAGGAGATGTCCCGCGGCGCCAGATTGCCGAAGCTTGGATACTTTCGCTCCAGGAAATAATCACGCTCCGATTCGGGAACGGTGCCTGGCGGTTTGGCGCAATCTTCCTGGCGCCGGGGCACCCAGACCCGCCCATCATTCCGCAAGGATTCCGACATCAGAGTCAACTTGGATTGGTGTTCACCACTGACCGGAATGCAGGTGGGATGGATTTGCGTGTAACAGGGATTTGCGAAGAAGGCTCCTTTCTTGTAAGCACGCCATGTCGCTGTTACGTTGCAGCCCTTGGCGTTCGTGGAAAGAAAGAAGACGTTCCCATATCCGCCGGTCGCCAGCACGACCGCGTCGCCGGCATGGGAAGAAATCTCGCCGCTAGCGAGATCACGAACCACAATGCCCTTGGCGTGGCCATCAATTACGACGATATCCAGCATTTCCGTCCGCGGATACATCTGCACCGTCCCCAGGCCAATCTGTCGGCATAGAGCCTGGTAGGCGCCCAGCAGGAGCTGCTGGCCTGTCTGGCCGCGGGCGTAGAAAGTGCGCGAAACCTGCGCGCCGCCGAACGAACGGTTGGCCAGCGATCCGCCGTACTCGCGCGCGAAGGGCACACCCTGGGCCACGCATTGGTCGATGATGTTTCCGCTGAGTTGCGCCAGGCGGTAAACGTTGGCTTCGCGCGCTCGGAAGTCTCCACCCTTCAGTGTGTCGTAAAAGAGGCGATAAACGCTGTCGCCGTCGTTCTGATAATTTTTGGCGGCGTTGATGCCTCCCTGCGCTGCGATGCTGTGAGCGCGGCGCGGGCTGTCTTGAAAACAAAAGCACTTCACCCCATAGCCCAACTCGGCCAGCGAGGCGGCCGCCGACGCGCCGGCCAGGCCGCTCCCCACCACAAGGACATCGAATTTCCGCTTGTTTGCCGGATTAACCAGTTTGAGGTCGAATTTGTGCTTGTCCCATTTCTGGGAAAGAGCGCCGGAAGGAATCTTGGCGTCGAGGGACATATCAGAAGAAGAAAATCTCAAAATCCAAAACCCAAATTCCAAACAAATCCCAACCACCAAACGACAATTGGCCACGCGACGATCGCGTAATTTGAATTCGGGTTCCGAAGTCGGTTGTTGGTGTTTGAGACTTGGAGCTTCTTGGGGATTTGAGTTTTGGGATTTGGGATTTCACTTAAGGCCCTCCTTTCCGCAAGTAATTCCCTCCATACCCGAGCAATATCGCGATCGGAATTGAGCTGTAACCGAAGAAAATGAGCACTGCCACGATGCTCGCCAATTTGTCCTGGACCGGTCCATAGGTCCGATTCTTCCAGCCGAGCGATTGAAACATGGCGCTGGCGCCATGGCTCAGGTGCAGGCAGAGCAGCGCTATTGCCAACAGGTAAAAACCCGACACCCAGCCATTTCGGAAGCCCGTAACCATCATCTTGAAGATGTCGTGGCGCTTTTCGGCATCGGTGAGGTCCACGAAGTTCTGGCCCGTCAAATTGACGGACTGGACCTGGACCGTGAAGTGAAGGATATGATAGACTACAAAAACAAGGATAATGAGGCCGCTCATCATCATCGTGCGCGAGGCGTAGCTGGAGCCCACCGGTTGATATTGCGCGTAGGGCACCGGTCGCGCGGCTCGATTTTCGAACGACAGTTTCGCAGCCGACCAGACGTGCAAGCCGATCATGAACAACAGGACCAGGCGGGCCGGCCAAATCAACTCCGGATTGGATTGCAAGAAATGTCCGTAGCGGTTGATGGCTTCCGGACCGAGGAAGATCTGCAGGTTTCCCGCCAGGTGCCCAATTACAAACAGGAACAGAACCATTCCGCTCATCGCCATAAGGAATTTCTTCCCGATTGATGATTGAAAAAGGTTTGTGCAAATGTTCATTGCGCTCCGCACCCGGCTGGCCATTTCTTGCGCACTATCGAGCAATAAAGTGCAATCTACTAATCGAATCCTGAGGGCGTCAATATAGGTTAGACAGTCTTAAGTAATGCGTAAGTGAATAGTTAGAGGAAGTTATCGTTCGAAACTGGAAACGCCGCCACCGTTCGCACCGCTTTGACAAAGTTAGGTTCAGTGTTAGCGTGCTCGGTGCGATTTCCACGCTGCAACCATGAAGCCGAAAACTTTCGATTGACCAGGAGTTTAACAACAAAACTGACGCTTCTATGTCGCTCAGACCCATCAAACGAATCATCAAATCCAAGCCGACGATTGAAGGCGCAGGTGTGCATCTGCGCCGCGCCTTTGGCTTTGGCAACACATCGGATTTCGACCCTTTCCTTTTGTTGGACGATTTCCGCAACGAAAATCCAGAAGAATATCTGGCGGGCTTCCCATGGCACCCTCACCGAGGTATTGAAACGATCACTTATGTCCTGGCTGGGACAGTCGAGCACGGCGACAGCCTGGGCAACCGCGGGAGCATCGACGCCGGCGATGTCCAGTGGATGACGGCCGGCAGCGGCATCATCCACCAGGAGATGCCCAAGGGCGACACACGAGGCCAAATGCATGGCTTCCAGCTCTGGGCCAACCTTCCGTCATCGAAGAAGATGATGGCGCCCCGGTACCAGGAAGTGAAAGCGATGGAAATCCCTGAGGCTATCGAGGACGACGGGACGAAGGCGCGGGTTGTTTGCGGAGCGTTCTGGGGCAAGAGGGGCCCGGTGGAAGGGATTGAGACCGACCCGATCTACGTGGATGTGACAGTGCCGCCGGGAAAGCGCAGGAAGCTCCCAGTGGAGACAACGCGTCATGCATTTGCTTATGTGTTCGCTGGTTCAGGCAAGTTTTGCAACGCGTCCGGTCCGCTCGCGGTGCCGACCGAAGGCCTGGGCTGGGCCGATACGACCCCTCCCAAGGAAGCGGAGAACCGTTCGCTTGTGCTATTCGACCGCGGCGACGAAGTCGAAGTGCAGGCGGGAGAAGAGGGTATCCGATTCCTGTTGGTCTCCGGCAAACCGCTGCAGGAACCTGTGGCCTGGTACGGCCCGATTGTGATGAACACACAAGAAGAACTTCAAAGCGCGTTCGCAGAGTTGCAAAAGGGGACGTTTCTGCGGACGCAACAGAAATAGCAGCACGGGGCTGGAAGCAAGATTCCCAGCCGCCTCCAGATTTCCCCTGACAAAGGCGGCGACAGCTTGCATCCTCTTCAGGATGAAGCAATGGATAGCGGATTATATTAAAGCGCAGAAAGGGGCGCACGATTCCATCCCGACCGAAGCGGTGGCGCAGCTCATCGTCACGCTTCGACATGCGCTGAAGCAAGATCGCCAGATCCTGGTGTTTGGGAATGGCGGCAGCGCGGCGAATGCGTCGCACTTCGCGACGGACCTGGGCAAAGGCGCGTCGGACAAGTTGGGCAAACGGTTCCGGGTGCTGTCGTTGAACGACAACGTGAGCTGGATGACGGCCCTGGGCAATGATTACGCGTATGAAGATATCTTCGTCGGCCAGTTGAAGAATTACGGCCGGGCGGGCGACGTCGCGCTGTCGATGAGCGTGAGCGGCAATTCACCCAATTGCGTCAAGGCGCTGGAGTGGGCGCGGAAAAACGGGCTGCGCACGGTGGCGCTGGTCGGCGGGAAACGCGGGCGGATGGCTGAGATTGCCGAGCAAGTTATCGTGATTAACGACACGCACTATGGGCGGGTCGAGGATGCGCACATGGGCATTTGCCATATGCTGTGTTACGCGTTCATGGAGCATCCGGAGTGGGCAGTCTGAAAAAAGCTCCAGACCCCAAAGACCAAGCTCCAGGGAAGGGCCAAGAACCAAACTCCAAAATCCAAATCCCAAACAAATCTCAAGTTCCAAGTCTCAACTGATGCCTCGCTGCGGAGGCAGTCCGTTTGGAGCTTTGTGCTTGGAGCTTAGCTCCTCGGTTCGTCAGGCTACTCTACGATCTTGGGGACGATAAAGAGCCCGTTGGCCTGGGCGGGAGCGTTGCGCAGGGCATCCTGGCTGTTCATAGAAGGCTGGATTTCATCCGGGCGCGTCACGTTCACAAGCGGGACAGCGTGGGAGGTCGGCTCGACGCCGCTCACATCGACCTCTTTCAACTTTTCGATATAGCCCAGCACACTACTCAATTGCGCCCCGAATTTTTTCTCCTCTTCGGGCGTGAGAGCGAGCCGAGCGAGGTGAGCGACGTATCTTATGTCGATCTCGACGTATTCCATATTCCCGGTTCAGGCCTCATCGAACTTCTGCTTAAAGAGAGTTTCGAGCTCGGCCAGGGCCTGCGAGGCGTCCTGTCCGTGAGCGTGCACGGTCAGTTTGCTGCCGGGTCCGGCGGCGAGCATCATCAAGCCCATGATACTCTTGCCGTTGACCTTCTCGCCGTCCTTTTCCACAAAGATCTCGCAGGCAAAACGATTGGCGGTCTTGACAAACATGGCGGCGGGCCGTGCATGAATGCCCAGCTTGTTGGAAACGAACACGTCTTTTGTCATTATGGAACCCACGCCCGGCAGCTTCTTCGCGCTCGTGGGCGTCGATTCTAGTTAACCAAGGGCGCACGGATTGGCCAACCAAATTCTAGATTTTCGCCGCGGCCGCCATGCGCGAAATGAGCCGCTCGTTGAGTTCCTTGGCGGGATTGTAGCCGGACGACTTGAGCTTGGTTTGGAACGCCGCCACCTCGATGAGGCGCGCCAAGTCGCGGCCTGGCCGCACCGGGATCGTTATGTGCGGGATATCAATTCCCAGAACTTTGACCGTTTCCTGTTCCATGCCCAATCGGTCCACGTCGGCCACCTCGTTCCAGGATTTCAGGGTGATCACGAGGTCCACGCGCTTTTCCTGGCGGATGGACTTAACGCCGAACATGGCGGCGACATTGATGATGCCGATGCCGCGGACCTCCATGTGATTGCGGGTGACTTCAGCGCTGGTGCCCATGACTTCGCGGCCATCGACCAACACGACTTTGGTGACGTCGTCGGCCACGAGGCTGTAGCCGCGTTCGATCAAGGCCAGCACACTCTCGCTCTTGCCGATGCCGCTTTCGCCCCGGATGATGACGCCCACGCCAAGGATGTCCACCATACTGCCCATCTCGGTGCCGCGCGGAGCAAACATCATCTCGAGGGCCAGGGTTGCCAGGTTGATGAATTTCATCGTCACCAAAGGGCAGCGAAAGATCGGCACCTCGGCCCGCTCGGCCGCTTTCAGAAATAATTTGTCCGGGTGCAGACTGCGCGAAAAGACGACGCACGGGATTTTGTGAGAAAAAAAGGTTTCACATCGCTGAGCGCGTTCCTCGGCGGAGAGCGATTTGAGAAAATACGCTTCGGCATTGCCGATGACCTGGATGCGCTTGAAAGCGAAGTAACGAGTGAACCCGGAAAGGACCAGGCCAGGACGATTGACCGTCGGCTCGCGAATCACCCGTTTAAGCCCGCTGGCGCCGGCGATCAGGTTGAGCTCGAGTGCGCTGGACTGCGCGGTGTAGAACCGCTCAACGGTGACGGTGTCGTGGGCCATAATCAGAGGTTAAAATCCGGCCCGAGATAAATTTCGCGGGCTTTGGGATCGTTGACCAACTGCTCGGCGGCGCCTTCGTACAGCACCTCACCTTTATGAATCAAATAAGCGCGATCCACCAGCTTCAAAGTTTCCCGAACGTTATGATCGGTGATCAGGATCCCCAACCCGCGCTCTTTAAGGCGGCGAACAATTTTCTGGACTTCATAAACGGCGATTGGGTCAATGCCGCTGAAGGGTTCGTCCAGCAGCAGTAGTTTGGGGCTTGTGACCAGAGCGCGAGTGATTTCCAGCCGCCGTTTTTCGCCGCCGCTCAGCGTATAGGCGATATTTTTGGCCAAGCCTGTCAGGTCCAGTTCATCGAGCAAATATTTCAGCCGCACCGCTCGCTCCTGCCGGCCCAGACGGCAGGTCTCCAGAATCGCCAGCAGGTTCTGTTCAACCGTCAACTTTCGGAAAATCGACGGTTCCTGTGTCAGGTAGCCCATGCCCAGCCGCGCCCGCCGGTGCATGGGCAGGCGCGTAATTCCGCGCTGCTGGAACTTGACGGCGCCACCATCCGGCCGGATGAGGCCCACGACCATGTTGAATGTGGTGGTCTTGCCGGCGCCATTCGGACCGAGCAGGCCAACAATTTCACCGGCTGAAACCGTGATCGAAACGCCATTGACGACGCGCCGGCCACGATACTCCTTCACTAGCTTCTCGGTGAGCAGCAAAGGCTCGTGTAGACCGGCTGCCGCCGGACGGCCACCGGTCTTCTGCGTCTGCGGTTTTGTTTGCGGCTCGAGCATTTTGCTGCAAGCGATGAACCTGTGTCACTTGCGTTTTCTTTTCGCTCCCGGTGTTTCCGGGGCCTTGACGGCGCCGGCCTCGGTTACCCCGTGAATCATGTATTTTCCCGGCGCGATCAACTTTCCCTGCGCGCGATCCAGGATAATGACGCGATTTTCGAAAGTGCTACCGTTGGTCATGATTAGCTTGGGATTTCCAGTTAACTCGACGAGATCATTCGTGCCCGCGGCGCTTGCCTGGTAAGTGTACAGGGCCCTTTCGCCCGTGCCATGGATTTTTTCACCTTTGTCGCTTAAGAGATCGAACTCCACCGAATGCTCGGCCAGGATCCGTTCTGCTGTCCCGCCGGCTCTCGGGAAATCTGCCCGCACGGATTCGCTGGTCAAATTCATCTGCGGATGCGTGATGCGCACTCCGCCGAGGAACACAGCCGAGTTGGTTTGCAAACGGTACTCGAGCGCGGAAATATCCGCGAACTGGTTTGTGGCGGGAAGGGAGCGGCCTGGAGCGCCGGCAGACCCGCCGGCGTCAGTCTTTTGCTGCGTAGCCGGCGCAGCCGAGGCGGCGCTGATTTCTTCGGCCGGCAAGCGAAGGAAAGCATTGCCGCGCGCAACCAATTCATTCTGCCGCGCATCCATCAGCACGACATCGCCGCGGCCTTGACGTGGGCCGTCCTGCCAGGCCGGGTGGCCCGTCAATTCCAGAAGGCCGTTGGTTCCGGAATAAACCGCGCGGTCGGCGGTAAAGCGCTTCGCATCTTGTTGGATGACGACGGCCTCTTCCGCGACCAGCCGGTCCATTTGGTTGGTCCCGGACAAGGTTGCATCCAGCCGGCCACAGCTCAGTTGACCTTGTGACTGCTCTCCCAGCCGTTGTGTCACAAACACGCGGTCACGAAAGACTGCCGAATTAGTCCGAATCTCGTAGTTTCCCGACTCGATTTCGACCGTCTGATTCGTGGCAGAAACCGAGTCGTGCGCGGCTGGGTCCGGGCTTGGCAGAAAACCTGTGGCGCCCAGGCTTTGGCCGGCCATCTTCAAATATGCGTGGCCAGTGGCGCGAAAGATCCGATTAGTGCGGTCGATTTCCAATTCGTCGCCGCGACCCTGGCGAAAGGCCGCCTGCCAGGAAGGTTGGCCCGAGACTCGAATTAGACCCGCGTCAGGCGAATAGGTGGCTTGCTGGCCTTGTGCATGAAGGTCCCCTGAGTCGAACAGCACGTGGTCCTCGGCGGTGAGTCCCTGCAACTGGCGTAGTTTCAGAGGCAGCAGGAATTGCAACCTCCCCGCATTCATCGTGAAGTCAGCGCCGGTGACGCGTACGTCTGCGCGATAATGGCCGATGCCGGCATCGCCAGTGTAATCGAACCGGCTGGAGAGTATTTCGATGCCTTTGGCCGGGCTGGAAGACGGGTTGGTGTGCCCTGAGGCGGATGTTGGTTGGAGCAGATCAGGGTGGATCACCGTGCGAACGCGATTGGAGATGTAGAGGGCAGAATTGGTTTGCTGAAATTGAAAACCCTCGCCCGCGATCGAGAATTTGCCTTCTGCTGCCTGGACACTCAGCGGCCCTGGGGAATGGAGCGAATGGTCGCCTGCCTCCTCGTACACGCATTGGGGAGTTTCCACCAACAGCTCGCGTTCAGCAGTTTCGCGAAACGTCTCGAACTTGCCGTCGGTGATCAGATAGATTCCGCCGGATTGTGGTTGGGCCTTCGCGCCAGTGAGCAATGACTTCAGTTGCTTCTCGTGCGGCGGAGCATAGTAACCCCCGGGAGCAAACTTGAAATTCTGGACGACGAGCCCTTGCTGTGTCCTGCCCTCTCCCGTCAGCACGAGCGCGGGCCCGAAAATGCTCAGGAATTTCCAGATGCCATTGTGACTGGGCACGGCGAGGTTTTAGCAGCGAGCGCTCAGGATGTAAATGATGGCGAGCAGCGAGACTTTCGAATTGCCCCAGTTCACGATATCACCGAAGATGGGAATTTTATGACTGTCAGCTCAACCGAGTTCATTGGCCTGGTCGAATTCAGCGCGGGGTTTGCGCCGCGGCCACAGATCAGCCATGTGCTCTTTGATTTTGACGGCACGCTGTCGCTGGTTCGGCAGGGCTGGCCGGAAGTGATGGTGCCGATGTTTGTTGAGATGTTGCCGTCGCTGGCAGGTGAGACCGAGAAAGCCCGAAGGCAGCTTTGCTACGACGACATCATGCGGCTCAACGGGAAGCAGACGATTTACCAGATGATTCAGTTGAGCGAACGGATCAACGAGCGTGGCGGCAAGGCGCGCGAGCCGCTGTGGTACAAGCACGAATACCTCCGCCGGCTGGATGAGCGCATTCGACATCGGCTCGAGGGCCTGCGCAGTGGCGCGGTTGCTCCGGACGATTTGCTGGTCCATGGCTCGCGGCCGCTGTTGGAAATGCTCCAACGCCGCGGTTTGCCGATGTACCTGGCCAGCGGCACCGACGAGATCTTTGTAAGGAAGGAGGCCGACCTACTGGATATCACGCAGTACTTTGGCTCGCAGATTTATGGGGCGCTCGATGACTACAAGCAATTCTCCAAAGCAATGGTCATTCAGCGGATCCTGCGCGAGAACCGTATTGACGGCGCGAAATTGCTCTCGTTCGGGGACGGCTATGTCGAAATCCAGAACACGAAGGAAGCTGGTGGTTTGGCGGTGGCTGTCGCCAGCGACGAGGCGCACAACGGCTCGGGTCGGTTCGATGAGTGGAAACGCCAACGGCTTATGGGGGTCGGGGCCGACCTGGTGATCCCGGATTTCCGCGACGCCCAGGCGCTCCTGAAGTGCATTTTGGGCGAGTGAACGGTGGGCAAACTTACCTGGATTTCCCCGTTGGCGCGCCGGGAACGAAATGACCGGCGAAGAATTCATTCAATGGCCCAGGATAAACTGCTCGCTTGAGACGGATCCACGTGCGCTGGTCGCCCACGCTGTAATAAAGGTAGGTCTTGCCGTGGAACTCGATGAGGTCCGGGTCGGAGGCGTTAATGCCATCATTCAGTCCCGGAGTTAGGATTGGATTAGCAGCGCTCAATTCCCAGTGCTTCAGGTCTTTCGAGCGGGCCACGTAGGTCTCGAAGAACCAGCGCGGCGTCCGATGTTCCAGATAGAGCAGATAATAGAAGCCGTTAACGTAACGGAGGCACGGGCAGGCGGCATAACGATCCGAGCCAAAAATTGCGTCCGGAAGTTTGGTCCAGTTCTCGAGATCAGTTGAAGTCGCGAATTTCACGGTGAACGGAGTAAATTTCGGGTCATCCGATTCGTAGGCCATCACGAACCCATTCCTGCCGCGGCAGACGGAGCTGTTGAACAAGTGCTCCTTCTCTTGCGTGAGGGCGAGCTTTTCAGTCCAGTTGCGCAGGTCCTTTGACTTGAAAACTGTCACGTCGTTCCACGAGCCTGAGGCGAAGCGCGACGCGAACACGTAGCAAGTGTCATGATCCACCAACGCCGAAGCGAGGCCATAACCCTCGGCGAAGCGGGCCAGTGGCTGGCTGGTTTCGACGTCCTCCAGAGTCAGGAAATAATCCTCCCGATTGCCTCCGCTGGCGGGCCGATTGCATTTCATTAGCGCCAGCCGCTTTTTCCACACCACCGGCCCGGCTTCGCAAACGTCGCCGAGGTTCGGCTGATCGATGTAGAGACGGTGCGGAGGCGTACCGCTCTCTCTTCCTTTGGAGGAGAGGGTTAGGGAGTGGAGGCTTCTACTTTCGGATGAGCGGACTGGTTCGTGACGAGAGAGGAGCGTAGTTGGCATGTTTGGGTTCGGCGGCAGCAGCGTCTGAAATACTTCCACTGGCCAATGGCCGAGCCGGTGCATTCCTTTCGGCACAGTTTGTTGAAATTGCGCGTAAGCTTTTACGTCGCCTCTTGTCGTGTAGCTGACCTCACCTTTGCCCGCGCCAAATATCTTGCAGCCCATCAAAGTGCAGTCCTCGAGATCAACGTGCAGCAATTTGCCCTCGATCGTGCTGAAGATCACTCCCGTGCCGGGTTTGCCTTGAGGCTGCGAGAAATTGAGACTCACCAGACGACAATTCTTGAGTCCCACGCGCGTATACCCCGCATAGCCGGGATTTCCCGCTTGCAGCGCGTTGTCCGGCCCCACGAGCGTGCAGTCCTCGAACAACACGTCCTGATGAGACGGCAGTTCGGGATGCTCAGCCCGTACGTATGCTCCGGCGGCGTCGCCCCACCAATCCAAACACCAAAGTTGGCAGCGCCGAAACACACTCGGCTCACCCGGACGCGAAAGAATATTGGCGGCACCGCCACCGAAGGCACGGCCGATACTGACGCAGTCCTCGACCAAGACCGTGAACGGCTCGGGCTTGTCCACCAGGTCAAAAAAGAGCCCGGCATCGCCGCCGGTAACATAGAATTGGCGAATCGCCCAGCGATCCCATCCGATGGCGGAAAAACTTTCCTGCGTGTGCTCTTTCGACCAGCCCTTCTTGTAAGCTCGAATCGATCCCCACCAATCGTAGCTTTTGAAGCCTCTCTCTGGGTCGCCGGCATCAATCACGACCCAGCCTCGTGTGCCGGAGCCGAGCGCGCCTTCGGAGTCGCCTATCAATTCATTGTACGCGCCATCCGCACCCTTGTGCGCCGGAAAAAGGTTGGCCTCGATGTAAGTGTCTGGCCGCACGACGATCCGATAGCCGCCACGGTCATCGGGGATAGCATTGAGTGCGGCTTGAATTGTCCTGAAAGCCTTCGTCCAGGAGGAGCCATCCGAGTTGTCGCCCAGCTTTGAGACAAAAAACTTGCCGGCCGCGGAGGCGTTCGGCCGGCTAGCCAGAAGGCCCATCAGGGCGACAATAGCGGTGAGGGCGATTTTCACGCGCGCGCGTTCCGGGCGAACTCGGGCCGTTCCGCCGGGTCGCGCGGGAAGGTGGTCGCATGGCCCGCCAGGTGGAGGTGTTCGAGGATGTCGCTGCGCAGGCGGAGGAATTCCGGGCTGTTGCGCTCGCGCGGACGAGCCAGGCCGATGTCCAGGTTGCGCTCGATGCGTCCCGGACGCGGAGTCATAATCGCGATGCGATCGCTCATGTAAATCGCCTCGTCAATATCGTGAGTGACCAATAGCATGGTGGTGCGGCGGGCCTGCCAGAGGCGGAGAACTTCATCCTGCATGCGCATGCGGGTGAAGGCATCGAGCGCGCCGAGGGGTTCGTCCAGGAGGAGGACCTTGGGATGGTTTATCAATGCCCGACCTAATGCCACGCGCTGAGCCATACCGCCGGACAAGTGGTGGGGATAGGCATTGGCAAACGATTCCAAGCCCACGAGGCGCATGAATTCCTCCACCTCGTGGCGTTTGTTGACGTGCAGCCCACGTGCGACCAGGCCGGCCTGGAAGTTGCCGCGCACGGTGAGCCAGGGGAAAAGATTCGGATCTTGAAAAACCAGTCCGCGCTGGGCGCTGGGACCGGTAATGCGTTCCGTTCCGATCCAGAGCTCACCGGAGTCAGGCGAATCCAGACCGGCGACGAGGCGGAGGAGTGTGGATTTGCCGCAGCCGCTCGGGCCGATGAGCGCAACCAATTCGCCCGGCGCCACTGAGAGGGACAACTGAGCCAGGGCCGATATGCGAACGTCAGGATCTTCGGCAGAGGGAAAATCTTTGCTGATGCCGAGAATGCGGAGTGAATCGCCTTCGGCCACGGGATCGTTCAATGGCGTGGCTACCATTTAATAGTCCCTTTTTGCCAGGCCAGCACGCGGTCGCGCACCTTGAACAGCAGCGTCATGATGGTCGAGAAGAAGGCCGCCATAATGATCAGGGCGGCGAAGACCTTGCCATATTCCGCCCAGCCCTGCGCCCAACTGACGTACCATCCGAGGCCCGACTTGACTCCGACAGTTTCGGCCACCACCAGAGTCAGGAATGAGGCCCCGAGTCCCATGAACAATCCGATAAAGATACTCGGCATCGCCGCGGGAATGGCGACGCGGAAAATGAGGTAGGCGGGTCCTGCGCCCAGCGTACGAGCGACGTCGAGATAGGAAGCGCGCGTGTTAGAAATGCCGGAGGCCGTGAGCATCGTCACCGGGAACCAGACAGCGAGAGCGATCACGCCGACGGCGGACCAGACGGCGGAAGGAGCGAGCACCATCGCCAGCGGAATCCAGGCGGTGGCGGGAATCGGGCCGATCACTTTCAAAAGCGGCATGCCCCAATATCGCGCGAAGGCAAACCAGCCGATGCAGACGCCTGAAACCAGGGCGACAGCAACCCCCAGCGCATAACCCCCGAGCAGCAGAATAAGCGAATGCCAGGTGCTGTCGAACAGCCGTTCGCGATCCTCCATCAGGCTCCAGAGAACTGTGGCAGGGCCTGGAAAGTACGGCAAAGGGAGGAGGCGAAATCCGGTCGTGACCAACTCCCAAACGCAGAGTGCGAGAACCGCGGCGGCGATAATGGGGCACATGTGCGCCATCCACCCCCGAAGCTGCGCCCAGAAGGGCTGAACTGCGGCGGCCACCAGTCCAAAAGCGAAAATGATGCACAGAAACAGAGAGTATGCGCGTGCCTCGGTCAACGGTGTCGGCTTCGAAACGAGCAGGAAAACGCCGAGCGCCATAAGTGATGCAAGAGGAACGCTCAGCAGCGTTCGCATTCGTGCTCTTGGAACGACCGCCGGCGCCCGGTGCGCTGCGATTAGAAGCACTTCGGGGCTGGACGTAGGTTCGGCTTCTGTCTCTTTCAGAGTCGAGCCGTTCATCACTTCACGCTTCCGGCCTGGCTGGCAATAACCAAGGGGATTCCGGAAATGCAGCAAACCATGCTGCACCAGGGATCCCCGGCTGACTGAGCCAATTCCCGTCGGAGGCGCTCTTCCTGATCCGGAGGAACCTGGCCACCGGCGACCTTTTCCACGGTCAGCGAGCGCAGCCAATCGTCCGTAACACCGTCCAGGTGCGCGAAGGCCCGTTTGGCAAGCTGCTCAACGTCGATGGAGGAGCCAATCATACCCGCCCTTTTCATTTCAGCCGTGGCCGAATGAACGGCAGCCTCGGCGCCGGAAACGCTTGGGACGTAACGCAGGTGTGCGATCGCGACCGTGTTAAGTTCGGGGTTCGACGCGAGATATTTCCTTTCGACGGACATTCTAGCCGCCGCCGCGGGATTAGTTTCCACCCATCTTGCCGCCTTGAGCAAGGCGCGAGTAGCCGCGGCCGCCGCTCTTGGGTTCCGGACAAGGAACTTGCCGTTCACCAGCACAGCGCAACAGTATTCATCGTTGTAGGGCGCATCTGTCGCTTGATCGGCAATGTTGCGGACCTTACCCGTAGCCATCAACAGGCTGCCAATCGGTTCGGAGTCAGCCACGGCATCCACTTCTCCCTTGTCCAATGCTAACCAGAGTTCGCCGGCGGGGAAGACGACCCACTGAAGATCCTTGCCCGGATCAATGCCGTGGGCGCCCAGCACACGATTGGCAAAAATGAACGGCGGCGTGCCCATTCCTGGCACGCCTATACGCTTGCCTCGCAAATCGGCTACCGATCGAATCTTACCGTTGGTCAACGCCTGAACGCGCAGGCAACCACGGTGAATTCCGCCGGTGAACTTGACATCCAGGCCCTGCTCGACGGGCTTGAGAAAATACATGACCAGGTGATGAGTCACGTCGAAACCTCCGAGCGCCAGCACATCTTTGTAATTGGCCCATTCGCATTTGACGAGACTGACGTCCAGCCCCTCCTCGCGGAAGAACCCCTTCTCGACCGCCATGAAGATAGGCGCTTCACACGTCAGGCCGATGTACCCGACTCGGACCTTATCCGGACCGCCGGCGGGGGGATCCGAGTTCTTATTGCAACCGGGGAGGAGCAGGGCACCGACTGCGACCGCAGCGACTGCGAGTAAAAGCCCCCTGGCTGAGGACGTTCCCCATGCGTTTGTAGAGGTCATCGAATCCATGATCGATAACACAAGATTGCACATTCTCGCAAATCTTCGTTTTTCGGAGACAGTGAATTCGCCGGTGGGCGATCTGGTGCGCGGGGCTCTTGGAGGCCGGAAATCGGATTGACTCGTGCTACTGAACAACGCAACGTGGGCCGCACCAGCATCCCCTAACAATCCTGATTATGTCGAACCGCACCAGTCGCTTTGCTTCGGGTCCACTCCTCGTCTGGATTTGGCTGCTCGTGTCTGCGATGCTGCATGAGCCGGCTTTGGCTGCGGAGCACGTTGTTCCCCCCACGACCACGTTCAATGTTGAGGCCGAGAGCAGAGCTTATCTTGAACGCCAGACGGCCAAAGAGAAAAGCCGCAGCGATGCTTATTTCGAGGGAGGCTATTGGTTGCAGCTCTGGCAATTCCTTTACGGCGCGGCGCTTTCGCTGGTGCTGCTCCAAACGCGGCTCTCGGCCAGGATGCGTGACCTTGCCTGCAGGCTCTCGCGCTTTAGGCCGTTGCAGACTATCGCCTATGGTATTCAATACCTACTGCTGACAACCATCATCACATTCCCGCTTTCTCTCTACGCGGACTTCTTGCGCGAGCATCAATACGGATTGGCCACCCAGAGCTTCGCCGGATGGATGGGCGACTGGCTCAAGGGGCTGTTGGTGGGCGTGATTCTTGGCAGCGCCGTCATGGTGACGTTAGTTGGAATCGTCCGGCGTCTGCAACGCACCTGGCACATTTGGGGCGCTTGCGTATCCGTGGTGTTGCTGGCAATCCTTTCTTTACTCAGTCCGGTGTTTATCGCCCCACTGTTCAACAAATACACCGCTCTCGACAGGCCCGAAGTGGTTGGCCCCATTCTCCGTCTGGCGCGCGCGAACGGAATTACTTCCGACAGAGTTTACCAAATGGACGCCTCGCGCCAGAGCACACGGGTGAGCGCCAATGTGAGCGGTTTCATGGGCACCATGCGGATCACGCTCAATGACAATCTGCTCAAGCGCTGCTCGCTGCCGGAGATCCAGGCGGTGATGGGCCACGAAATGGGCCACTTCGTCCTGAATCATGTTTACAAGTCTCTGCTCTTCTTCGGCGTCGTGATAGTCATCGGGTTTGCCTTCGCACATTGGTCGATTGGGCGCGCGCTCGGCCGCTTTGGAGCGAAGTGGGGGATAACCGGAGTGGTTGACCTGGCCATTGTACCGCTGTTTGTACTGCTGTTCTCCAGCTACCTTTTCGCGCTCACACCCATTACCAACACTTTCATTCGCACGCAGGAAATGGAAGCGGATATGTTTGGCTTGAATGCCTCCCGTCAACCGGACGGAATGGCACTCGTCGCGCTGAAACTGGGTGAATATCGCAAACTCCAACCTGGACCGTTGGAGGAATGGATTTTTTTCGATCACCCCAGCGGCGCCACGCGAATACGCACCGCGATGAGGTGGAAGGCGGAAAATCTTGCTCCGGCTTCTGATACGCACTGAACCTTATTTTTCATGGCCGACATAACTGGGCGCTAACCCGCAGACCTAAAACGAATCCGCCGACTTACGTCGGCAGCTACTCCTTGTCGGCGATGTACGAGCGAATGGTGAGGTTTCGCTCGCGTCATGATTCGAGCGGCGGCGCGAAGCTCGACGGATCCAGCAGAGGTTGAACACCGAAAGGCGCGCCATTAACGGACGCGAGCCGCACTTTTCCTTCATTCATTCGCAGCGTGGCAAACCCCAACTCATGGCGAGAATAGAGGTCGCTGTGCGCTGCCAGCACGGACTCCTGCCACTCGGACGGAAGCATCGACAATCCGCGATAATAGTGATGCCCGTTCCGCTCTACGTGCTCGATCCCCAGTAGGGCCATCATTGCCATGTCCTGCAGCAAGGCCAATGGCCCAAGGGTGCACAAGTCCTCGCCGGTGAGCACGCCGCTTCGTCCTTCGCGCCGGCGCTGAGCAAGCAGGCAGGCATTGGCGATCCCCTTGACGATGCCTTTGCAGTTCTTGTAACTCGTGCCCGCGTAGCCGAGCTCAATGGCGCGCGGCAGATCGCCGATGGCGCCGTCCGATTCGTCAATAATCAGCGGCGGACGCTCTGGCCACGCGCGCAAAGCGGCGCCGGCTTCGTCGCTCAGAGCGCGGTCACGATGCACCGGTTGCTCGACCACGATGATCCGCCGCCAGAGTTCGCGAACGGCGGAGTCGGCGGCCGCCCGCTCCCAAAACTCGCGGAAAGCCGAAAAGTCCTTAAAATTCTCGTTGCCATCGAGGGTGACGAAAAACTCCCCGCCAGTTTCGCGTTTCAGCAGGCTGGTCAAATCGCGCAAACGCGGAAAGTCGCGGTCGGCCGCGCCAGTCAATTTGACTTTGAAATAGCGCAAGCCGTACGCTCGGATCGAGGTCTCCAGGTCCTGAGGCAGCCCGTCCTCTACTCGTTCGTTTGCTGGAATGTCAGCGGGGGCGAGCGCATCACCCAACCCGATCGTGTGCCGCACAAAACACGAATCGAGCGGCGCGCCAGGCGGAACATCGCCCGGAAGCATCCCCTTCAGTTCGGGATAAACCTCGCCGAGAGCGAAGCCAAGCCAGTTCGCGGCCAGCAGGCAATGAAGCGGTTGGCCGAGGAGTCGGCACAGGCCATCGAGCGTGGATCTTTCGACAAGACTCACTCCAAGGTTCGCCAGCAAGGGCGCCAGCGAACGCGTTTGGGCCCAGCTCGTTTGCTGACGATACAGCTCGCGCCAGAAATCGAAAAAGGTAACCGAGGTTTTCGCGATCTGTGCCGCGAGAGTCGCCGCGTGGCGGATGACTTCGAGCATTTCGGGCAAATCTTGATCGAACGTCGTTGCTGGATTCTTGGTGAACCACTTTGGCGGCAAGCCTTCGGCGGTCAGGCCGCACGAGGATTTTCCACCTACTGTGACCCGCGTGCGCAGGAACAGGTGCGGCACTTCTGTCATGCTGGCGATGCCGTAGCGGAAGGGGAAGCGCGTGCGCCCCTTCACCGAGAAGAACTCGAATGGGGCCAATGTGAACCGATCGGACATCGGCGCTTCAAATGCGCCCGAGATACAAATCCCGGCCTTGGACAAGTGCGGCAATTTTCCGGTCCACGACGGACCGCTTTAGCATCCAGAAGCCGCAGTCCGGGTGCGCATAACGCACGCGGCCCGGCCCGAGCGCCTGTTCGGCGCGCTCGAGGGCCGTGGCAATTTCACTTGGCGTCTCCACGTGGTTCACTTTGACGTCCACCACTCCGACGCCGAGGCCGATGCGCGGGTCCACGCCGCGCAGGGCTTCCAGATCGGACACGGGCCGATGGGCCGATTCGAGCACAAGGTGGTCGGCGTGCAGCCGGTTAAGGAATGAGACCAACGCCGCCCAGGTGCCTTTCTGGACGGTCTGCCCACCGTAATTGCCGAAGCAGAAATGAACCGCCTTCTGGCCGCGGACAGCATCCAGCACACGGTTGATGGCCTCGGCCGCCAACGGGCCGTCGGCGGGGTTGCCGGGGATGTTCGCCTCGTCCACCTGCACGCAGGCGCATTCAAGCGCGGCGGCCTGGGCCGCGAGCGCGTCCGCGATGGCCAGCGTGAGCTTGCCAAAATCCTGATAGTGGGAGTCGAGCAACGTGCGCGCCAGCATATAAGGACTTGTGAGCGTGAACTTAAAGGGGCCACCCGCGATGCTCGAGGCGCGCGCGCAGTCTTCTGGCAGGTTCAACGCGCCTTCCGTCACCGGGCCTGTCACAATGCCCGCGGGCTTGTTCCGGAAGCGCATCTCGGGCTTTGCCCGGAAAGCGGCGGTGCCCAGGCGGCCGACATTCGACCGGATCCCGCCCAGGCGCCGCAGGAAATAATCAATCATGCCGTTTGTGTCCGGATGATTGACATCGAACCGGTAAAGCTCGCCGTCGGTTGGCAAGTCAATGCCGGCCTGCCGCTGCAGGTCGAACACGACGCGCGATGCGTCCACCAGGGCCTGCTCGCTCGGCAGCGCCGTCAACCAGTCGGGGATCGGATACGACCCGACCGTGGTGGTCAGAATTCGCGGCGCGTCGCTGGCCGTGGTTTGCATGTCGAGAGGATAGGCAGAAAGATTTCTCTTTCAAATCTTTCCGCCCACTTGTCGTCGTTGCATTTCCAAGTCGCAACCGCCTTTACCGCGTTCAATACGCCAGCGAGCTGACAACCGCGAGGATGATGCGGCGCTGCGGTGGATCAAAAAAAATACCCAGATTTGGTGGGTGGGATACTGATAGGAATTTGTTTTGCGCGCCGCGCGTAATCAGCGCTGCGCGGGTGATTCCGACGCCACCGCAACCGTGCCATAGCGCGCTATCCCTTTGTTGCACTCGGGCGAACAAGAAAAGTAAAACAAATTATCATTGACCTTTGCCTTTGTAAAGGTAATGAGAGACTGCTCTTACAGACCGTGCCATGGCCAGCCGCGAAGGCAGTGACTTACGGACAGCGCGGGAAGAAGAGTCTAGCCCGCTCATGTATTTCAGCGGCATGGCACGACGGGCCCGCAAAACGATCCAACGAAGTTTACAACTATGAAAGCCCTTACAACTGGCCTCCTGAAAGGCGGGTTCCTTAAATTTGCAGACAAATTTGCATTGCTGGCCTGTACCGCGTTTTCTTTGGTTGTTTTTGGCGCGTCATTGGTTTTTCTGACTGGCTGCGGCACGACAGGAAGAATCACGCCGGTGGCCGTCACCCATTCGGCCATTGGATCAGTGGAAAATCGAAAGTCGGGGACGGTTTTGGTGAAAACGTTTGCGCTGGCGCGTAAGCAAGACCCAAAATTTGGCCGAGCCATCGGCTCTGTGCCGTCGGCGGCGGGGCCAGGATTGAATTGGGTCTTTGTTTCGTCGGATCCGCTAGGCGTGGGCGTGCAGACGACCGAATTTTTTTCCGAGGCGTTGAATGCGGCGGGATACAAGGCTATCATCGAAGCTCCCGCGACAGCCGCCGACGCAAAAACGGCGAGCGCGATCTTGCAGGGAGAAATTCGCGAGTTTTGGCTTTACGGCGGGCTGGGCGGCGTGGACGGAAAAATCAGCGTCGCCTTAAAACTTTTTTCTCCCGACGGCAACCATGTTTTGTGGGAAAAAGAATTTGCGACCGTGCGCAAAAAAGGGATGGCATTCGCGAGCTATCAAACTTTTTCGAATGAATCAGTGAAAGTTTTGAGCGCGGCGCTGGATGATCTTTTGAATCAGGCGGCGAAAGAATTTGCTTCGGAGCAATTCTATGAAAATGTTAGAAAACGATGAGGGGCGAACAATTTGGTTTGCACTGTTCGCCGTCTCGTGTTTTTTCGCGGAAGGTTGCGCGAGTGCGCCCCAACCTACGTTGGCGCAAAAAAATATTCGCAACGTCGCCGTTTTTCCGCCGCAAACGAGTGTCTGGCTGCAATACGTCGGCAAGCGACAAGATTTTCCCGCCGAAGCAAAGGCCGCGCAGGCGGAACTGTTCGATTTAGTCGCCGACGAAATTCGTCAGCGCGGGTTGGTCCTGAAAGACACGCGACTGGGCGAGCGCGATGCGGCGGATCCGGAACAGCAATCTCCCTTTTTTTCGTGGGCGCGCACGATGATCACCGCTTACAATTCCTTGGAAGCACAACAAAAAGCAGGCTTCATCCCGATGTCCAACACGCAAGCCGATGCAACGCTGATGAAAAAATTAGCCCAGCACACGCAGGCCGATGCGCTGATTCTGACGCAAGCGGCAGGATTTCGCAGTTCGGCCAGCGTCACGACGATCAACACCATCGGCAACACGTTCGAAATTCTCGCCGCGCTGGCGCGGCCGGGGGGCGCGGGCGGTGCGCTGCATTCGTCGCATGCCGCGGGCGTGCGAGTGTATCTCGTGGACGGCCATTCGGGTCAAGTTTTATGGACACAGGTCGCCAAGGAAAAAGACTTGGAAAAACCGCAGTTGAAAAAAATGGTGAACAAAATTTTTGAACATTTTCCGCCGTAAACTTATTCGCACCAGATTTTTCACTCCGCGCAGCGTTCACTTCAGTACAGGCGGGCGTGCACAAAACAATTTCCTACCAGCAATCCAACAGCCAAATGCGAACCTATTCCTGGAATCGACGGGAGTTCTTGACTGCAACCACGCTGTCAGCGGCGGCGTTTGCAGCTGAAGTCTCCTTGGTGGGCGCGGCCGAGCCGCGGGCGCAGAAACGACCCATTGCCATAGGTTTCCTCGGGGCTGTTTATTCGCACGCGCCCGACAAACTAAGCGTGATCCGCGCTTCGAAAGAGTACAACCTGGTCGGTGTTTGCGATGAAGAACCGACGGTGCGACGGGACGGCGAAGACAAAGGGATAAAACTCCTCTCACAAGCGGCGCTGTTCCAAAACTGCGAGGTCATCGTCGTCGAATCTGCGGTGCGGGACCACGCACGCCATGCCCGCCTGGCCCTCGAGGCGGGAAAGCATGTGCATTTGGAAAAGCCGCCGGCCGCCACGCTCGAGGAATTGCAGGCGCTGGTCTCGCTCGCGCGTGAAAAGAAGCGACTGCTGCAAATGGGTTACATGTGGCGGTATCATCCCGGCTTCGCGGCCATTTTCGAAGCGGTGCGCCAGGGCTGGCTGGGTGAGGTATTTCTGGTCAGAGCCACCATCAACAATTCGCTGGCTCCCGAGCGGCGACCTCAATGGGCGGAGTTCAAGGGCGGCTCTATGTTCGAGCTCGGCTCACATCTCATCGATGCCACGGTCAGGCTGATGGGCAAGCCACGGACGGTCACGCCATTCCTTCGACGGGACGGCCGCAACAAGGATGACCTCAAAGACAACAATGTCGCAATCCTGGAATACGACTATGCTCTGGCGCTGATTATGAACAGCGCGCTGCAAAAGGCGTCTCTGCCACAACGCTCGTTCGAGGTGCTCGGCTCAAAGGGCTCGGCGGTGCTGCGCCCCATCGAACCGCCCGCGCTCCAAATCGATTTGGTCGAGTCCGCGGGCCCTTATCGAAAGGGAGTTCAGACTGTCAGCCTGCCCGGTTACAAACGGTTCGAAGCGGATTTCGCGGAACTGGCGGCGGCGGTGCGCGGTGAGCGGACTCTGAACGTCACTCTGGCCGAGGAAATCGCGGTCCAGGAAACGCTGTTGAGAGCCAGCGCCATGCTGTGAAGACTTCGCGGCGCAAGTTCATCCTGGGAACGGGGAGTGCCGTCGCTGTGTCGTCGATCAGCGGTCTTGGCACCGAGCCAAAGCCGGCAACTGCCGAATCGCCCGCTGCGACTCCTGCGGCCGTCTCCATCATTGATTGCCAGAGTCATTTGTGCAGCGCGGAAATTGTTGCCTTGATGGAGAAACGCACCGCTGACCCACGGGTATTCACCCGCGACGGCGTGCGCTACCTGCAAATGGGTGACTGGCTGCGGAAAATCCCACCGCTTTACTTCGACGTGGACGCAAAGCTGGCGACTATGGATGCCAACGGAATCGGGCTGACGGCGCTGAGCATGAACGACCCCGGCCCCGAGTGGTTCGGCGGCGACGGCGAGGCGGTGGCGCAGATTGCAAACGATTTCGTCGCCGATGTGGTGAGGAGGCATCCGACCCGATTTGTGGGCTTATGCCTGCTTCCGCTTCAGGACCGGCGCGCCAGCGAACGGGAGCTGGAGAGATGTGTTCAGCAGCTCAAAATGAAGGGCATCCTGCTCTACACAAATCTCGCGGGCCGTTTCCCGGACGAGCCGCAATTCCGCTGGCTCTTCGCCCGCGCGCAGGAACTGCAGCTCCCGATTCTCTTGCATCCGGCGAAACCGGTCACGATTGATTTCGTCAAAGGCTACGAAATGACCAGCTCACTGGGCAACATGTTCGACAATACGATTTCCCTCACGCGTATCATCATGGCGGGCATCCTCGATCAATTTCCCCGCCTCAAACTGGTCTGTCCTCACCTCGGGGGAACACTGCCATACATCATTGGCCGCCTCGACCACCAAACGCAGGTGCTCAAGCGCGGCCCGAAGAACCTCACCCGCGCTCCAAGCGAATATCTCAAGCAGTTGTGGCTGGACATTGTCTCTCCGCTGCCGTTGGCGATGCGCTTCGGATATGACTTTATGGGCGCAGATCGATTGCTTTTTGCCAGCGATCATCCCTGGGTCGAGCCGGGGCTGATTCTGCGGCACTTCCTGAGTCTCAAGCTGCCGGCGGCTGACGAGAAAAAGACCCTCGGTGAAAATGCGAGGCAGCTTTTCGCGCTCTGATTCTCTCCGATCCGGGCGCAGCCTGACACCCGACTTGCAGGAGTGGGGACGGGCCGTCCCCGGCCGTAGTCGCAAGGCGGCACACGGGGACGTGCCGTCCCCGCTCCTTTTCCGCCCAGAACATGTTGCTAGTGTCAAGATGCGCCCCGTCGATTTCGATCAGCGCCGGGCTCAGTGCCCCGGCTTCAAATGCGATTCGAAGAAACTGAGCAGCGCCTTGTCCGCCTTCTCCGCATCTGCGCCTTTGAAGCCGTGCCCGGCGCCTTCGATCGTGAGCAATTCAACTTCAACGCCGCAGGCCGTCAGCCGATCCCGCATCCAGGTCGCTTGTTCGTAAGCAACGTATTTGTCCTCCGTGCCGTGGATGAGCAGCGTCGGGGCGGCATTCGGTGTGACCCAGTTCAACGGGCTGGACTGGATGTGGCGCAGCCGGCTTTGTTCGAGGGTTCCGCCAAGCCAGAGCGGCAGCACTTCATGAGCATCGACACTCTTGCCGTAGGATTTGGTGAAGTCCGAAGGGCCATAAATATTCACGACGCAGGCGACGGCGCTGGAGAAACCAGGGTTCTGGTCTCCTTCGAATTCGGCGACGCCCGCGGTCACCCCGAGGAATTGAGCCAGATGACCTCCCGCCGAACCCCCCGTCACGCCGATTCGTTTCGCATCCAGGCGGTATTTCTCGGCATTAGAGCGCAGCCAGC
Organism: uncultured Verrucomicrobiota bacterium; assembly: GCA_964446585.1. Classification (GTDB taxonomy): domain Bacteria; phylum Verrucomicrobiota; class Verrucomicrobiia; order Limisphaerales; family UBA8199; genus CAYUPI01. The sequence goes on along the minus strand of CAYUPI010000051.1, from coordinate 761 downwards.
GGACGGCGCCCTTGCAGTCATGGACCGCGGCGGGAAACTGATACTTCGGCGCGAGACGATAGGTGATGGTGGCGGCGACGAACCCATGTTGGGCCAGCGAGAGACAGAGCTTGTCGTAACCCTCGCGCGTCCCGGCGCGAAATCCGCCGCCATGGATGCAAAGCACGGCGGGGAAAGGACCTGAGCCGAAGCTGGGCCGCGCGATATCAAGCTGGAGATGCTGGTCGTCCGAGTTGGCGTATTCAATCCCGCGCTCAAAAAGTACGTCGTTCGGCACGGCGAGTTCGGCGGCGTTGGCGGCGGCCGACGCCAGGAGCGCAGCGAGCAATCGTGAAAGAATCTGGCGGAGCATGACGCTCATACTGAAGCAATGCGTGCCAGCGCGGCAAGGATGGATTGGCACCGCATCACTTTTTGAACTGCCGATCGAGCCAAGCGAACGCGTCGGCCTGCATCACAAGGTTAAACTCATGCGGCGCGTCGTAAAGGCGAGCGTCAAGCTTGTCGCCGGCCCGTCGGGATTGCCAGACCGCGCGCAGCTTGGCGTAGGCATCCTGAATAGACGGCAGTGGGAATAATTTATCCTGTTTGCCGCACAAAAACATCATCGCTTTGGGGCAGGCGATGCTCGCGACGTCAGGAAAGTCGAGAAAGTTATGCAGTCCAGGATGAATCATCGTGAAGGCGGACTGGCCGCGCGTCTGATTGTTTCCCGGCACCATAAGTCCCTTGGTCGTCGCCATCCAGCAGACCGACACTCC
>CAYUPI010000050.1:0-39540 GCA_964446585.1 uncultured Verrucomicrobiota bacterium | reverse complement strand
CCATTGGTCCCGTCACCCGCTCTCAGCTTTTACACAGAACTCTTGACGCTACCCGCAGGCTCAGCCGGCGCCATTTCCTCCTCGCGGCGGCGCTTTGCAGCCCGCTTCTGGCAGTGGCGGACGCCAAGTGGCTGGAACCGACTTGGGTCAAGGTTCGGAGAATTCGGCTCAGTCGAAATAAGCCCGCGCATCGATTCATCCACTTCACGGACGTGCATCACAAGGGCGACAAAGCCTATCTGGAATCCGTGGTGCGGAAGATTAACTCTCTCTCGCCGGAATTTGTTTGTTTCACCGGGGATCTAATCGAGCAGACTCGTTACCTCTCAGAAGCATTGGAAATTTTCGCCCAAATTAAGTCGCCAGTATATGGTGTTCCGGGCAACCACGATTATTGGAGCAAAGCACCCTTCGATCGTATCGCGGAGTGCTTCGCGAAGACGGGCGGCGGCTGGTTGGTAGAGCGACAGCAGGTGACAGCGGACGGCAAATTTTCGCTCCTTGGCGCTGCCTGCCTTAATTCCAAGACACGACCGATCCGGCCGAACGCGGCGACTCGGAACATTTTTCTGATGCACTATCCTGCCTGGATCGAGAATTTGGGAGGAACGCAATACGACCTGATACTTGCTGGCCATTCCCATGGCGGCCAGGTGCGCCTTCCGCTTTATGGTCCACTGTTCGTGCCTTTCGGCGTAGGACGATACGATCTGGGAATGTTTGCTACGGCTTCAGGCCCGCTTTACGTCAGCGCGGGCATCGGCTGGTTTCCCGTGCCGATTCGCTTCAATTGCCGGCCAGAGATCACTGTCTTCGAGATTTGACTCGCAAAGAGTGAGTTCGGGCAATCGCAGGCGGCGATGGATGATGAACGCCTCTGCTCCCAGGGCTGCAACTCACACCCGGTGAGCATTGGCGCCCCTTCCGCTCGGTGATTTCAACCGGCGTCACGAACGGCTTGAATAAACGCCCTCACTTTGACCGAATCTTTTTTTCCCGGCGACGCTTCGACGCCGCTCGAGACGTCCACGCCGTACGGTTTGACTTGCCGAATAGCCTCACCCACATTCTCGGGTGCTAGTCCCCCGGCCAGAAATATCATGCGACCCAGTTCCCGCGCCTGGACGGCCAGGTCCCAGTTGAATGTCTCGCCGGTTCCTCCGCGTTTGTCCGGAGAGTACGCATCGAGCAGCCAGGCGTCCGTCCGATAGGCTGGGAGCGAGCGCAAGGACTCCACATCGCGAATCCGAAATGCCTTCATGCTCATCAAACCAAATTGCAGGCAATAGTCCGGCGTCTCGTCGCCGTGGAATTGCAGCAGATTCAGGCCGCATTCACCGATGGCGCGATAAACCAGGTCTTCGGGGGCGTCGACGAACACGCCGACCTTCATAACAAAAGGTGGCAGTTTGCGGATAATGGCGGCCGCCTCCTCGACGGCAACTCGACGCGGACTATCTTCCCAGAACACGAACCCGAGCGCATCGGCGCCGGCCTCGGCCGCGGCCGATGCGTCGGGAAGATTGGTTATGCCACAGATTTTGACTTTAGCCGGCATGTTGCAGGACCAACATCCCATAGTTTCACGAACGGGACAACTTGCGAGTCCTGGATGGAGCCAGGCGATAATTGGGCCAACGGGGATTTCAGGCTTCACAACCATTCGTTTGCTCACCAAGATGATGTGCAGTGCTTGAATCTCCACGAACATGCGCACGGCCGATCTGAAAGCACTCACCATACTGGTTGTGGACGACGAACCGTTGTTGCGGCGGCAACTGGTGGCGAACCTGGAGCGGTTCGAGGCCGATGTCACCGCGGCGGATTGCGTTGCCGCCGCCCGCGAACGGTTGCGCGAAGAGCAATTTGACTTCGTCCTGTTGGATGTGAATTTGCCGGACGGAACGGGGACTGACCTGTTGCGAGAAAAGGTCTTTGCACCGGCGACGGCAATAATTGTGATGACCGCGAATGGCGGTGTATCCAGCGCGGTCGAGGCGATGCGCCTGGGTGCGACCGATTACCTGGTCAAGCCTTTCGATATTGGCGAAATGCCACTGGTCATTGCGCGAGCACAACGGACACGCAACAGCGCTCGATTGGATGAAAGGCGTCGGGCCGACACGGCACAGGCGGCATCGGTCTTCTTTTTCGGCCATGCGCTGGCGGGCGTAGAAGCGCAGTTGACGAAAATACTGGATGCCGACGCGGGCATGCGAACACAACTGCCTCCGGTGCTGATCCAGGGCGAAACAGGCACGGGTAAGACGACCCTTGCGCGATGGTTGCACCAACGCGGGCCGCGTGCGACGCAGCCCTTCGTCGAAGTGAACTGTTCGGCGCTGCCCGCATCGCTCGCGGAATCGGAGTTGTTCGGACATGAACGGGGAGCGTTCACGGACGCGCGGACGGCACGGATCGGCCTCTTCGAGGCGGCCAGCGGCGGCACTTTGTTCCTGGATGAATTACCCAGTCTTTCGCTGGCACTTCAAGCGAAACTCCTCAAGGTGATCGAGGAAAACCGCTTCCGGCGTCTAGGGGGTACGCGCGAATTGACGGTGGACACGCGAGCGATTGCGGCTACAAGCAGAGATTTAAAGGAGTTGGTCGCGAGCGGAGAATTTCGCGAAGATTTGTTTCACCGGCTTGATCTGTATCGCGTTGAGATTCCACCTTTGCGGGAACGAGGTGAGGACGTTGCGAAATTGGCGGATTCGTTGCTGGAAGATCTGTGTCAACGACACCGCGTGCCTGTCAAGCGTCTCACGGCCAGCGGCCGGCAGCGGCTAATGACGTACCAATGGCCGGGCAACGTCCGCGAATTGGCCCACGAACTGGAACGCGCAATCGTGTTTGAAAGCGCCACGGAATTGAGCCTCGAACAATTGCAAACGCCGATTGATCCGAACAAGTCGGTCGCGCATACAGAGTGGTTGAATCCAGAATTTCGTTTTCCGCCAGAGGGCTTTCTCCTCGACGATGCGATAGCGGTGCTGATCGGCCGGGCTCTAAAGCAGACGGGCAATAATGTTTCGGCGGCGGCGCGATTGCTGGGAGTATCGCGGGATTTCTTGCGATACCGGCTCGGCGGTCCTAAGTCGGATTCCGCCGCTGGGAAATAGCACCCAAATTTTCAATGGAACGACGGCATAGTTGGGTGAATTCACCCAAGTCACGAAAGCAAAAACGGGCTGGTTCAAGGCAAGCCTGATAAATACCCAATGTTTTCAATGGTTTTCTCAGTTTGCGATGCGTGGCACGACCGTTGCTAAATGAAGTTCATAAGCAACCAGCCGAAGCTGGTTCCGAGAAAAAACAAAACTTACGAAATTATGAAAGTATTTCGATGCTTAATTCTGTCCGGAGTCACCCTCGCGAGCCTTTGCGGACCGCGCACCGCCTGGGCTCAAGCCGGCACGACGAACCCCGTCGTGGTTCCTCATGATGACAAAGACCTCTATCGGGATCTGCGCGGCGCGCCCGACAACATCAAAACCTTGATCGTAAGTTTCGATCAAACACGTGACAAATACCTGGCGGAACAGAGGCTTTTGCTCATTAAACTCAAGAAGGCGGCCACGCCCGAGGAGCGCGAAAGAATCCGGGCGTTACTCCAGGCGAACCGCCAGGCCTTTCTGGAGGCGCTTAAAACCTTCCGCGCCGAGCTGAAGGTTGATCTGGCGGCGTTGCGCGGCAAAATCAGTCACCAGGAATTTTTGCGGATCATTGACGCGGCACATGACGCGGCCACTGAAGGTGGCATTGGTCATCATCGAGGTCACTGAGCGCCCGCAAATTACTTGTCCAACGAAGCAGTTGAGTGTTGTCCCAGCCTGGCGACCCTTGCGGGTTGCCAGGCTGTTTGCGCCTTTTTCCGGCGAAGTTTACGGCACTGCGGTGTCATCAGCTTATGCTCTTGCCTGTTCACGCTTCAGGGTCGTGGAGCCGAACCCACCCTGTCAGAAACGAATTTGATTCCGGAAGTCACGTCGCTCTGGACGGAATCCATGCTGTGGGACGAGCAGACCAGCCTCGAGTCCGGGGTAGGTTACAAGGACAACGTGCTCTTAAGCGCGCTTAATCCTCAGGGGAGCGGGTTTTTCATCAACGGCTTGAATGCAGTTGTCGTGCGAGTGCCGTTAGACGGCTGGCAGATTGTGGCTTCGATAGTGGGCGATGATATCCGTTACTGGCGTGACGTGGGCACGAGCGGGGAAGACTTGTTCATTTCCAGCCTCCGGATACAACGCGACTTGCCGGACGGATGGCAAACCGGCCTGGAGGCACGCGGCCTGTTTGAAAATCGTGTGCTCGATATCAAGACGAGTCAGGGCGTGCCGGCCACTGCGCTAGTGAAAGGTTACGCAATCACGGCAAAGCCGTGGGTTCGTAAAAGCCTGACCGACCGGCTACGGCTGAAATTGGAAATGCCGGTCACGCGCTGGTATCTTAACAGTCCATTGGACAACTATTGGGACATCGGACCAGTCCTGTCTGTGGAATGCGAGTTCGGCGAGCGGACAGAAGTCTCCTGGCGTTACGGAGCGTCGTATCAACCCCACGACGAATGGGTGGCCTTGGATGCGTTTGGCCGTCCGCTATCCAAACGCCTGGTGATCTGGCAACACCGGGCTGAACTTGCCTGGCATCGGTTTTGGGATGCGCACCGGAACTGGCAATCTGGCACTCGTTTCATTTTTTCTTACCGGGACGACAATGGTGCTGGCTACTTCAATTACTACCAGTATCAGGTCGTGATGGATCTCCGATGGCAAACCGCCGACTGGGAAATCAAAGGGAGTGCTCAATTGGCTTTCGAGGATTACCCAGTCCAGGGAACCGGAATCCTGAACGGGCAAACCCTGTACCGAGAACTGGTGAATTTAACCCTCGAGGCGGAGCGCCGCCTGTACAAGGGCCTGAAGACCTTCGCGAAATTGGAATATCAGCAGGCAATTTCCAACGAAGCCGGCGACGCCGGCGACTACAAGGGAACCACGGTATCCGCAGGCCTGCGCTATGAATTCTGAAGTAATGGGTTAAACGGTCGGTAACATTTTGCAGCGCAACACGTCTAATTGGAACAAAACCACGCCATGAGCACTGTGACTCAGAGGGAGCACCCAATCCGGCGCTCACGTTGGGCGCCCTTAATCGCCACCGCGCTAGCGCTGGCCGTGCTCGGGGGGACGCTGGCGTGGTCTGCCCTCGATTTGCGCCAGCGCATCCACTCGCAAATTGTCCAGCGTGACGGAGAAATTCTGGAGGCTGTCACGTTGATGCAACATCTGGACGACAGGGCCAGCGACGAGACCCTTGCCTCGCTGACTGATCCCGGCGAGCAATTTCAGATTGCTCTCAAGGTTTCCCGTCTACGCAACGTGCTGGGTGTTCGGCTGTATTCTGCGGACGGAAAGTTTGTCAATGCGTTTCCAGCTTATATTACCGAAACGCCGCTGTCGGCCCAGGATTTGGCCCGGCTGCAGCATCTCCAGCCGGTCAGCCATTTTTCCGCCAAAGCACGGATGCAGGAACAGGATTTGCTGGCCGAAACGAACAGTCCGACGGCGGCGCTTCTGTTTGTAGAGGTGCCATTGCGCACGGATGATCAACAGCATCTGGCCGGAGTCATCGAGTTTCTCATGGACGGCGGCAGCATTGCCCGTCAATACGCCGGACTCGATCGGAGTCTGGCGGTGAAGTTTCTAGCCGCTTTCATCGTTGGTGCGGGCATTTTGACGGCCGGCCTCGGTCTCGCCCTGCGGCACGTGCAGAGCGCCAACCAGAGACTGGCCGAGCGCACGAGCAACCTTCTGCGTGCAAACCGCGAGCTCGCGCTTGCGGCACGGACTTCTGCGGTGGGGGCGGTGGTTTCTCATTTGATTCACGGGCTGAAAAATCCACTGACCGGACTGCGCAATTTCGTTCACGCGCGCAACACTGAAAACGGCAACGGCTCCGATACAGATTGGCAAACGGCCGTGAGCACTACGCAGCGCATGGAGGAACTAATCAACCGTGTGGTGCGTGTACTGCAGGAACAACAAACGGGCGCGGAATATGAGATCTCGGTCAGAGAACTGATCGGGCTGCTCGCGCAGAGGGCAAAAGCTCTCGCGGACTCGACTGGCGTTCGTTTTGAAGCCGAGGTACTAAACGACCGGACGTTGTCGAACCGTGATGCCGATCTCATTTTGTTGATTTTGGAAAACCTGGTGCAAAACGGAATTGAAGCGACAGCGCCAGGCGGGAGCGTGGAATTGCACGTGACGGGTGATGCCGGTGCCGTCCACTTCGAGGTCCGCGACCAAGGCGGCGGTCTGCCACCCGGCATGGAATCGCGACTGTTCATGCCTTGCACCTCCGGGAAAGCCGGCGGCGGCGGAATCGGACTGGCCATCAGCAAACAATTGGCTCAAACCCTCGGCGCAAGACTGGAACTAGCAGTCACCACAAGTACCGGCTGCACGTTTCGGCTCATCGTGCCGGAACCATACGGCGACATCCGCCGTCGCGCGCTCGATGAGCAAGTGTTCACAGCGAAAAACCCTGATTAGCTTGTGAAGTATTTCGTGTGCCGCGCACCCACTGGTTGGCTGGCGATGATCTCTGCGGTGGCGTTGACCTGGACTTCGTCAGCCCAACAGCTCTCGTGGAGATGGTCGAATCCGCAGCCCCACGGCAACGACATTGTGGACATGGCATGGAACGGCATTTTGGGTGTGCAGGTCTGTGAATTGGGACAAGTTTATACCAGTCCGAACTTGATCGACTGGTTTCCGCAAAACAGCCACCTGACAAACGACCTTCAGGCCGTCGGTTTTTTTGGCAATCGCATCATCCTCACCGGAGCCAACGGCGCGGTGGCTTATTCGGATGATGGTGTGAATTTCACGGCTGGATCATTAAACACTTCCAACTGGATCGTGAGCGTGGCCGCTTCGTCGAACCTGATGGTATCCGTAGGTGACAACGGGGCGCTTTACACCAGCACCGACGGCGCAACCTGGCATTTGCAGCCGCCGCCCCCGAATTTGGGACCCTACTGGCTGTTGAGTGTGGCCTATGGGAACGGCGTTTTCGTGACCACAGGCGAACAGGGATACATTGCCACAAGCACCAATGGCACCAATTGGACATCACATTCCATTTTGCAGTCCTATGGTCAGTTGGAACATGTGACCTGGGTGAATTCATCGGGCTCATCCACTAATTTCCCTTACACCGGGTTTTGGGCCGTGAGCGACTCGGGTCATGCGCTGTATAGTACGAACAATGGCGGCAACTGGAGACCGTTTAACCTAACAGCTTCGACCAATGTGCTTTATACCTGCGTGGCGGATAATGTCACCGGCCTCCTGGCAGGAGACTCAGAGGTGCGGCTTGGCTCCGTAGTTTCCAATATGCTTGTCTGGCCATCTCAACTCGGGCCTTCCCTGGCCGACGTGCCGCCATGGACCTACTTTGCTGCGGTGCTGGACACCAACGGTGTTTATGAGCTGGCCGGAGATGACGGTATGCTCGTGGAAAGTTACGTTACCAACGGTAATTACAATTGGAGCACGCCTTATTACTCCGCGCGCGATTGGCTGTGGCAGGTCACAGTCGCGACCAATCTGTATATTGTCGTCGGCGACAACGCTCGTGTTATGACCAGCGACAACGGTGCAGACTGGAAGGTTGAAGAAGTTTCGTCAACGAACTCCGTTTCTGTCACCAACACGGCTTTCTTTTGCGTTGGCGGGACATCGAATTTTCTCGTGGCTGCGGGCACCAAAGGCAGCCTGGCCGTAAGTCCGAACCTCGTGGTTCCCCTTGTGGAAACCAACAACGACGGGAGTGTGTTCACCAACTATGTCGGTTCGCTCGGCCTGGCCTGGTATGCGCTACCAGCACCGGCAGGAACCACCAACGATCTGGCCGGGGTCTGTACTTTTAGCAACAACTTCTATCTTGTGGGCGGCAATGGCACACTCTTGAGCAGCCTTGACGGCACCAACTGGAGCCAACTCAGCTCCGGCGTGACAAACTACTTGTCCGGCATCGCCACTACTACCAATGGGTTACTCCTGGTGACGGGTGACAACGGCATTATTTTGACGAGCCCTGATGGGATCAACTGGACCCGCTGCGCCTCCGGTACGACAAATTGGCTCTACCGCCTGCGCTGCCTCAATGGCCGGCTGTTGGCAGTGGGCGAAACCGGCACCTTGTTGTCCAGCACCGATGGCACAAATTGGGTCTCGGCCCACAGTGGAGTGACGAACTGGCTGAACGACGCCATCATGGTCAGCAACACTTGCTACGTCGTTGGCAACCAGGGCGTCGTATTGGCCAGCACCGATTTTGTGAACTGGACAAACCTCAGCACCATTAGCACCAAGTCGCTTGAGGGCGCGGCTACCCAGAATGGCCAGCTCGTGGTGGTCGGCTTTGAGGGCACCATTCTTCGCAGCCAGGTAATACCTGTGAACACGCCGGTAAATTTTGTGAGCTTTGCGCAATCGGGAGGATACAACCTCTTCTCCGTGGACGGTACGGTGGACCAGCAATTCACCTTGGACTCCAGCACTAATTTGGTGAACTGGGTCACCGGCCCGCTGCTGGATCTGATTTACGGGGATGGCACTCTGGTCTTCTATCAAAGTCTTCCCACCAATCCGCCGCCAGCCCAATGCTATCGCTGCACGCTTGTGCCTTGAGTGGCTCAGAGTGGATTGAACTCCTGCCCGTTGCGGTTAAGCGCCAGAACGGTCACTTTTGTCGTTTCGGCACAGCTTTACCGAGGACCAAGCCCGCGGCCAGTTACTCATATTGACTCTTCTGTTCAGGGGCTCTTGGTCCTTCGACATCTGGCGGCTGCGCGCGCAGCTCTTTTACCTCCTCGGGAATGACTTCCAAACCGGAGTTTCCGAAAGAATTGTAAACGAAGGTCAGGACATTGGCGATATCGTCATCGGTCAATGGGAAAGAGGGCATGCTATTGTTGAATTTGCGGCTATTGACGATTACCTCGCCCTGCCTGCCATTAATGACAGTCTTAATGGCCCTGTTCTTGTCGGCATTCAAAAAATCGGAGCTTGCTAGAGGCGGAAAAGTATTTGGGATACCGAGTCCCGTCGTCTGGTGGCAAGCAGCGCAGACGGACATGAAGAGCCGGCCTCCAAGTTCGATCTTTTCGGCTTTCGAACGCTTGCCCGTGAGCACTCGAGGGACCCCTCGAGTCGCACCGGTACTCACCCAATCTTTGATTCTAACGCGTTCCTCGTCCGTGATCGCCAGTGACTCCGGACTGTTCTGAATGGGCATGGATTCCTTGTAATAGTGCCCTTTCCAACTGTCCCAGATTCTTCTTCTTATTTCCCATCGATCTCGATAAGCCGTCTTATAATCCAGCCAATTGTACACGAATCTCGCCTGGCTGTTATGGCAGCGCGAGCACTTGCCCATAAAGATGGGTTGAATGTCACGCAAATAAGTGATGTCAGCGGGCTGATTTGTCATTCCTTTTTCGCTTGCTGCCAATGCGCCCTCGACAGCTGCCGCGCTGATGCACATGCTGAAAAGCGCCAAGCCAGCTCGGCGCGCGATTTGTCTGATCGTCTTCTGCTGATTTGTCATAAGTATTGGTTGCATGGTTGTGCAGATTAGAATCCGTAGCCAAGCTGTAGAATCAGGGAGTCGCCCCGCGTTGTGCCATGTTGAAATTCGTACGCGCCTTCGAGAAGGAGAGTGTTGCTCAGGTAGTAAATAAGCCCCAGGGTTTCACGCTCCGAATGGTTCCCGATGTGGTCATTGATCTTGTCATAACGGCCCACAGTCTCAAGGTTGTTGATCCCGGGCAGCTCCAACCTTAACCCCGCCAGCTTGTATGCCCCCTGTATCCACCAACCACTCGGACTGATGTTGCCGCTCGTGCTCCCGTACTTCGTGCGAATATACTCGCCCTTGACCTCGAAGTAGGGGCCCAGGTGCAGGCTCGCGTCAAGCGCCCCTCCAGTCCATGAATGTTTTCCGGCGTCATCCCATTCCCCGCTCATGATCGAACCTCCGAGCTCGAAATCGTGATGGGGAGGGCCGAATGGATAAAACCAGCCCAATCGGCCTCCGCCGCTCGGATTGCCGTGCAAATTCCCGATCGTATTGTCAGTCCGCAGACCAACATTGCCGCCCAAATCAAGCTGATCCGGCGCCGCAGTGCCGTCGCTCGACGATGGCCCGTTCACTCCGTAAACCGAATAGTTGAGAATCTGCCCCGCTTGCCCGATTGGAATGGCTCCTAGCAATTGCACTCCGATGCCGGTGCCCGGCAACAGATCGCGCGGAAGGGGGTCATCGGGAATCTTGTTGACCCATCCGCCGGCCGAACGCTGTGCGTAAGTCCCCAGTGGCAGCAGCATGTCCCCGGCCGCCAGGGTCACATAATCGTTCAGAACATAGTTTAACTGCGCAAAGCTCAAGTCGAAGCTGGTAGTGGTGCCGGAATCGTGGCCGTTGGCGGGATTGCTGCCGTTCTGCAGCGTCGTGTCGAACCCAGCCTCAAACAGGATTCTGTCACCGGCGCGATACAGGAAAATCGGCGCGAAGTCCGCAAACAGAAATGTCCCGTGTTGTCCCGGGAATTTGGCGTACTGCATTTCGGCATCGCCCAGGATCATGAAGTTCTTATTCACACTGCCTGAGTCGTCGGGAACGCGATAGACGGGCTGTACCTGCGTCGCCACGTCTGCCTTTCTCGCGGCCTCGGCAGCAGTTGTCTGTGCCTGTCCCAGCTTCTCCTGCAGTTGCTTGATTTGCTCCTGATCCTTCTGCTTCCTCTGTTCGTCCGCTTCGTGAAGTTTCTCGAGGCGATCAACTTTTTCGGAGAGCTTCCGCACGGCCTCTTTCAAGGCTTTAAAATCTTCTTCGTTCACCTCCGCTCCTCTCGCAACCGGAACCAGCGCGATGCCAAGGGCGCAAACTGCTCCCAGCAGTCCGAAAGTCACAAAATGCTTTCTTAGGGTATTTTTCATGGCGATTCAGGTTCTGGAGGTTTTTAATAACCACTATTTTCCTGGAGATATTTGAGAAGGGTTCTGAACTGCTCGGCCGGGAGATTGGCTCGCACGCGCATGTGCATCGCGACGGTTTTCCATTGCGCCGAAGTGCGCTCGTTAGGATATCGTTCGGGGTGGCATCGGGCGCAGTGCATTGAATAGAGCTCCGCGCCGGTGAGTTTTTTCGGGGGAGATTTCGGTTTCTTTTCTGAGGGGTTAGCCTTGCTTTTCTGGTCCGTAGGCTTTTCCGTTTTGGAAGGCAGTTCGGCTTTGCTGTCCGCAGCCACAACCAGGGCGAGCGGCGCAAAAACGGCCGAGGCGACCGCAAGACACAGAACGGTCCGCAGCCGTGACTTTGATGGTGGTTTAGAATTAATATGTTTCATGAGTCCTTAGTTTGGTATTTGTTGTAGACGAGCGCGAAGAGAGTGTTCGGCGAAACTCGCGGCTTCCCTTTGAGCTTGGGCGCGCCCTGGACAATGGTCGACTGGGTTGTCGCGGCATCTATCATTTCTTCACCAAGACGGAGTGAGCTTAAGAAAGAACGTCAGCTCGCTACTCACCATTTTTTGGCTAATGCTGGACATTTTTTGGCTGGATTCTTGGCCGCCTGCGACGCTGGAAATGCTGTCGGCTTGCGACCCGAGCAACTCGCTCCAGAATCGGCTGCCTTTTTGCGGCTTCTCCCAAGGTCCAGCAGTTGCGCTTCGAGGTTTAGAGTGTTTCGGTTGAGCAAACAGCCGGTTCCCACACAACTTTGAAAAACACCCTTAAACCGGTGTGAAAGGTCGGCGCCACACTTCTCCTCGTTGGGTGCGCCTGCGGGACGGGATTCGCACTGCTGGAGCCGCCAATTATCGCGGCACGCTCACCGGAAAAGATATGGCAGAGTGCTGCTGCACCAAAAGGGACGGCCAGCTCCACCGCGACGAAACTCAAGAGGGCATTGAGGATCGATAGGATTTTGGGGAGGGGGATGACCTTGGAAAAGTTTCGAATCCAAGCCTCGCCTGTTCGACTCTCAGGAGTTAGTGGCAGCAGATTTCGGTTCGGGCTTCGATTCTCCAGCTCAAAAGTTTAGTTTCTTACCGCAACATACTCGCCGGTCCGCCGCCCATCCGCGCCATCATTTTCTGGAATTTGCCCATCTTCTTCATCATTTGCTGCATCTGGTTGAATTTGTTGAGCATCGTGTTCAACTCGGCCACGGTCACGCCGCTGCCTTTGGCGATGCGCTGGCGCCGTTTGGCATTGAGGATGTGCGGGTTCTGGCGCTCTTGCGGCGTCATTCCACAAATCATCGCCTCCATATGACGCATTTCCTTTTCCTGCTTGTTCAAGTCCGCCCCTTTCAGCGCTTCGGACCCGCCCGGTAACATTCCAATGATGGACTCAAGCGGTCCCAGCTTTTTCATTTGCCGCAATTGGTCCAAAAAGTCCTCGAGCGAGAATTGGCCTTTGCGCATTTTTTCCTCAAGCCGCTTCGCCTCGTCCAGGTCCACGGCCTCAGCCGCCTTTTCGACCAGGCTGACGACGTCGCCCATGCCCAGAATCCGGGAAGCCATCCGCTCCGGGTGAAACGGCTCGAAGTCATCGAGTTTTTCGCCGAGGCCGGCGAACTTGATCGGCTTGCCCGTGACGGCCTTCAGGCTCAGGGCCGCGCCTCCGCGGGCGTCACCGTCCAGCTTGGTGAGGATCGATCCGGTGATATTGAGCGCCTGGTCGAAATGAGTGGCCACGTTCACCGCTTCCTGGCCGGTCGCGGCGTCGAGGACGAGCAATGTCTCCTGGGGTTTGACGAGGTCGCGCAATCGGACGAGTTCCTGCACCAGCGGTTCATCGATTTGCAATCGCCCGGCTGTATCGAAGAGCAGTGTGTTGCGATTTTGGGCCCTGGCAAACTCAAGCGCTTCGCGCGCGATCTTCAGCACGTCCTTTTCGCCGTGGCGGGCAAAGACCGGCAACTGCAACTGCCGGCCGAGCGTTTCAAGCTGGTCCATGGCGGCGGGCCGGTACACGTCAGCGGCGACCAGCAGTGGTGTTCGGCCTTGCTTGAGCAGCAAGCGGCCCAGCTTCGCGCTCGAGGTCGTTTTTCCCGAGCCATGCAAACCGACAAGCAGCACGCAACTGGGATTGCCGCTCAACTGCAGGCTAGCGTTTTCCGAGCCGAGCAGTTCCACCAGCTCGTCGTGGATAATCTTGATGATTTGCTGACCGGGCTGGATGCTTTGAATCACTTCCTGACGAAGGGATTTGACTTTGACACGTTCGATAAAATCCCGGGCGACCTTGAAATTGACATCCGCTTCCAGCAAGGACAGCCGGACTTCGCGGAGAGCGTCGCTGACATTGGCTTCGGAGATTCTTCCCAGCCCACGCAGATTCTTAAACGCAGTTTGGAGCTTGCTGCTTAACGAATCGAACATCCGGTCAAACTAGGCCAAACACGGCGGAGAGACAAGACCGACGAAAATCCGAAACCCGAATGCCGAAGCCCGAAGGAAGTCCGAAACCAGAAATCCGAACCTCTTTTAGATCGCCCGTGCACCCTTTGGTGGACAAAGCTCCCATTCTGCTTCTAATGCCGGCAGGGCTAGAAACTTCGTCATCTGGACTTCCTTCGGACTTGGTTATTCGTTATCTCGCGTTTGTCGTTCCTTCGGGTTTGACTTGCATCCAGCACAACTTATGCTCTCCGGGAGCTGAAACGGGAAACTCGAGTTGCGGTTGCTTAGCCCTCAACTTAGAACCCTCAACCAGTTCCGGTAGGTTACCCAAGTGGCCAACGGGGGCAGACTGTAAATCTGCTGGCTTACGCCTTCGATGGTTCGAATCCATCACCTACCACCAACCGATTATGAAGCGACGAGCCTTCACGTTGATCGAGTTGCTGGTGGTCATCGCGATCATCGCGATCCTTGCGGCTATGCTCCTTCCGGCTTTGTCGCGCGCCAAAGCAAAGGCGCAGGGTGTTTATTGCATGAACAACCATCGCAACCTGCTGCTGGCGTGGAAAATGTACGTGGATGACAATCGCGAAGTTCTGCCCCATGTCAAACACGGCCCCTACGAATGGGTCGGCGGCTGGTTGGATTACAGCACGGCCCGGGACAACTGGGACCTCGAGTATAATCTCAAGGTGAGTATCCTTTATCCCTACTGCAAAAACGCCGCTGTTTTCAAGTGCCCGGCGGACTTGAGCCGGGTCACCGTGAACGGCACAAGCCTGCCCCGCGTGCGCACCATGTCGATGCTCAACTGGATTGGCGGACGTGGCGAAAATCGGCCGATGGGCTGGTCCAACGTCACTTTCGGGGACCGGCGCGGCGAATACCGAATCTATCGAAAATCTTCCGACTTTAACGATCCGGGCCCCGCCCGGACTTTTGTCTTTCTGGACGAGCGCGAGGACAGCATCAACGACGGCATGTTCGTCGTGGACATGCTGACCTACCCCTCCACGACGGAATCCATCGTGGATTATCCGGCCAATTATCATGGCGGGGCCGGTGGGTTTTCTTTCGTGGACGGCCATTCCGAGCTGAAGAAGTGGTCAACTCAAAAGATTCTTGCAGCGCCGTTGAGGGGCCAGGTGCGCCCTTATCCGACACCGCTCGGCGGCGAGTTCAATCGCGACGTCGCCTGGATGCAGGAGCGCGCCACGCGGTTGATTCCCTGACCCGCCAATTAGCCGATTTCGTGAACGTCGTTCAGCACGCCGCGCGGGATGCAGACGACCAAGACCTTCAAATCGCCCCACGCCCGGTGCTTGACTCCACGGGGAACGTACACAACTACACCTTCGCTTAGTTCGATCTCCGTCTCGTCGAGAACCATCCGGCCCTGGCCGCCCAAAACATAATAAACCTCGTCGGTCCGCTCGTGGTAGTGAAGTTTGGCATCAGTGATTTCGAGGTGATGGACCTCTGCCGCCGCCTCGTCCTTTTCGTCGATCAGAGGGCGGATTTGGCCGCAGGTTTCCGCCCACGGTTTTATGTCACTCCTGTGCCGGCGGATGTAACTCGCTGTTTTGGTCATCGTGCCGTGGGAATTCGGATCGTCGTCCATCTTGCTTCAGGTTATGGATGAGCGTCCGGCCGGTCAAGCCGGCAATACCGTAGGACCGGTCCCCCTTCCCCGTCCTTTGGAAACGGAGCACCGGGATTGCAAACGGCTAGTTCGTGCGCTTGATTTTTCGACCGGGTCGTCGCCAACATTGCGACGGAATATTAATTCATCTCTTATGAAGGACACCCGACCTTTGAAACAAGGAAACCAAACCTCTGCCGAGCCGACAACCAACTTGACGCGGCGGCGTTTTCTGGCCAGCGCAAGCGCCTCGGCGGTTACAGTGACGTTGCTGAACGCAAAACTCGTGCGGGCGACCGAGGCAAATTCCAGGATCGATCTTGGATTGATCGGCTGCGGCGGGCGTGGTGCCTGGATCGCGGGGCTCTTTGCCAAGCATGGCGGGTACAACGTCGCGGCGGTCGCTGATTATTTTCCGGACAAGACCGACGGGGCCGGCGGAAAGCTCGGCGTCCCTGCAGCACGGCGGTACACCGGGTTGTCTGGCTATCGCAAGTTGCTGGAGAACAAGGTGGATGCGGTCGCCATCATCAGTCCGCCATACTTCCACCCGACACAGGCCGCTGCCGCCGTCGAAGCGGGCAAACATGTGTATCTGGCCAAGCCCGTGGCCGTCGATGTGCCCGGCTGCCAGAGCATCTCCCGTTCTGGCCAGCAGGCGACAGGCAAGAAGCTGGTGTTCCTGGTGGATTTCCAGACCCGGGCGACGCCCGCTTACCGGGAGGTGGTCAAGCGCGTGCAGGCCGGCCAGATCGGCCCGATCAAGTCGGCGGAGGCCGGTTACATGTGCGACCTGTACTTCGAAGCGATGGACGCGCAGTACCGCCGAAGCCGCAAAGACGCTGATGCCCGTTTGCGTGCCTGGGCGGTGGACCGCGTGCTTTCGGGCGACATCATTACCGAGCAGAATATCCACGCGCTGGACGTGGCGACCTGGTTTCTCGATGCGGCGGCACTCAAAGCAGTGGGCACGGGGGGCCGGGCGCGGGATTTCCTGGGGGATTGCTGGGATCATTTCGCGGTGATCTTTACGTTCCCGAACGACGTCATCGTGAGCTTCAGTTCGAAGCAATTCGGCGCGGCGTGTAACGACATTCTATGCCGCGTTTACGGCACGAAGGGAACGGCAGAGACGCATTACGGCGGCAAGGTGTGGGTACGCAGTCATGATGACGTTTTCAGCGGCGAAACGAACAACATCTACGCCGATGGTGCGATCAGCAACATCGCTGCTTTTCACAAAAGCATCACTGAGGGGGACTGCGCAAACCCGACTGTGGCCCCGAGCGTGCGGAGCAACTTGACGACGATTCTCGGCCGCACTGCCGCCTACAGGCAGCATGATGTCACCTGGGCTGAGATGATGAAGAGCGCCGAGAAATGGGAGTTCGACACTCGGGGCCTGAAAACCTGACGTCACTTGTGAATACACCAGGCCGGATGTTTCACCCGCGCTTCGAAGGCCCCACACTTTGTGGCGGCGTCTCGTCAGAGCGCCGCGGATCCCACGCTCAAATAGTGCGGCGGTCTGACGAGACGCCGCTACAATGCCGTGGAATATTAGGGCTAACCCGGCGTGAAATGCTCGTGCGCGCCGGCCCGGTCGCCGCGGGCATAGCGCTTTCCGCTCCGCTGGGTCTGTTGGCGGCGGCGTCGGCAAAGCGCCGGATAAAAATTGGAGCCTGTGACTGGTCGCTGGGTCGAATGGCCACGCCGACGTGCTTCGAGCTGGCTAAAGAAATCGGACTGGACGGTGTGCAAGTCAGCCTCGGCAGCGTCAAGGATGACATGAAACTGCGCCGGTCCGAGGTGCAGCAACAATTCAAGCAGGCCGCGCGGGACAGCGGCGTCGAGATCGCCTCTTTGGCAATTGGTGAGATGAACAACGTTCCCTACAAGAGCGATCCTCGAACCGAAGGCTGGGTGAGCGACAGCGTCGAGGTCATGCAGGCGCTCGGGATGAAAGTTGTATTGCTGGCGTTTTTTGGCAAAGGCGATCTGACTGGTGACAAGGAAGGCACGGATGAGGTCGTGCGCCGCTTGAAAGAAGTTGCGCCCAAGTCTGAAAAAGCCGGCGTGATTCTAGGGCTGGAATCCTGGCTGAGCTCCGAGGAGACGGTCCGGATCATGGACCGCGTCGGTTCGCCGGCAGTGAAAATGTATTATGACGTCTGTAATTCAACGGATCGCGGCTATAACGTCAGCAAAGAAATTCGCTGGCTCGGTAGGAGAAACATCTGTGAGTTCCACATGAAGGAAAACGGTTTCCTGCTCGGCCAGGGCAAGATCGATTTCGGGCGCGTCCGGGACGCCATTGAAGACATTGGCTACGAGGGCTGGATGCAGATTGAGGGAGCTGTGCCGCCCGGCGGGAATGTGCGCGAGGCCTACAAAGCCAACTACAAATTTCTGCGAGGCCTTTTTCCGGGTTGAACAACGGGAGGCTTCGGCCGGACCGCGGCTGTCTCAGGCGCGGCAGATTGAATTGGGAGGTCGCGCCAGTCGCATTTGAAGCTGGAATGTGGGCATCGCCGCTGCGGCTGAGACAGCCGCGGTCCGAAGCTGCTTGCGCTTGGACTGTGAAGGAGTATAAGACGGTCAGGGACGCAGAGTGAATTAAGGCCTTGTATGGCGACCATTGGGCGGCAGTCGGTAAACACCAGCAACGTGCTCTCCGTCATTATGGGAGGAGGACAGGGCAAGCGGCTGTTTCCACTGACTAAAGAGCGGGCCAAGCCAGCCGTTCCGCTGGCGGGCAAATACCGGCTCGTGGACATTCCGATCTCCAATTGCATCAATTCCGGCCTGCGCCGAATCTACCTGCTGACCCAGTTCAACTCCGCCTCGCTTCACCGCCATATTTCCCAGTCGTACAAGTTCGACCACTTCTCCGGCGGTTTTGTCGAAATGCTGGCCGCCGAACAAACGTTCATGGATATGTCGTGGTATCAGGGAACCGCGGACGCCGTGCGCAAGAACACGATTCATTTTCGAAATCACGATTGGGATTACCTGCTGATTCTTAGCGGAGATCAATTGTATCGGATGAATTTCCGCGAGATCCTCACCCAACATCGTGAAACCGAGGCGGACATCACAATCTCGACCATACCGGTAAGTCGTCGCGAAGTTGGCTCGCTTGGCATCATGCAAATTGACGCTGACCGGCGGATTACGAGATTTGTCGAGAAGCCCACGGACCGCGCCGTGCAGGATTCACTCCGCCTCGACCCGGCCTGGTATGGCAAGCTGGCCATCCAGGGCAGCGGCGAATTGTTTTTGGCCTCCATGGGCATTTATATCTTCAATCGGGATGTGATCTTCAAATTGCTGGACAATACCTTGCCCGATTTTGGCAAGGACATTATCCCCAATGCCATTTCGAATTATCGCGTATTTTCCTTCGTGTTTCAGGGCTATTGGGAGGATATCGGAACGATTCGCGCGTTTTTCGAGGCGAACCTGGATGTGACTAATGAGTTGCCCCGGTTCAACTTCTTCGACATGAGCGCGCCGATTTTCAGTCGGCCACGCTTTTTGCCTGGCTCGAAGATTAACGGCGCCCAGATCGATCACGCCGTCATTTCCGACGGCTGCATTCTGAATCGGTCGGTCATTACCCACAGCATCGTTGGGGTCCGTTGTGCCGTCGGGCCGGGCACCGTCTTGAATCGGGCCATCCTGCTGGGCAGCGACTATTATGAATCGTACGAATCGATCGTCGAACATGAACGCGCGGGCAAGCCGCGGATTGGAGTCGGTGCCAACTGCCGCATCGAAAACACGATCGTGGACAAGAATGCGCGCATCGGCAACAACGTCATCATCTCACCCGCCGGCAAACCGGAGAAAGTGGACCACGAGAAATACTACATCCGGGACGGAATAGTGATAATTCCGAAGAATGGAGTGCTGCCGCATGGAACGGTCATTTAGCCGCGCGGCGCTCGCCCGATGGGGCAGGGGAGCGCGCAGCGCGCCTGCGCAAATGCAGGCTTGCGCGACTGGTCGAATTGTGCTCTAATCCCGTTTAGCTGAGCCTCATTACCCGCGAACATGGCGAAGATCCTCGTGGTGGATGACGAGCCGATTGTCCATCGGCTGCTGCAGCATCATCTCGAACGAGCGGGCTACGAGATGATCGCCGCCAGCAATGGGCGCGAAGCGCTCGAACTCGCGGACCGCGAAGGGCCGCAGTTGATCGTGATGGATGTCATGATGGCGGAGATGGACGGGTTGACCGCCCTCCGGCGGTTGAAAAAGGAGGATCACACCAAGGCGATTCCCGTTATCATGATCACCGCCAACCCGCACTATGCTGCCCAGCAGGAATCCAAAGCCGCCGGCGCCGCCATGTTCCTGACCAAACCGTTCAGTCCCATCCAACTGTTGACAGAGATTGATCGGCTCGTGCCAAAGGGTTTGCACTAAAACCGGTCATCCGACGCACCCGAGGTCTCGCCCCCTTTTCCCTACGAACGCCATCCACTCGAGGCGTTCTCCTCTCGCTGGTGCTGCGGCTGGGCTTCGCCCCAGCCGCGCTCCCTGCGCTTTGCCTCCGTTGACCCGTTACTGTGGCAGCAAGCTTTGACCACAAAATAAGGTGAGCCTTTGGCAATCCGAGCTAAGCCCGGCATCCCATGGCGGATTAATTTGTTGCTGATGTTGGATCGACTGTCTCGATTGCCATGCAAGTAATTGCCCCGGATACACGAACCGAACGCGCCAGCGACATCTGGCGCAAGCGAGCTCATCCGCTGGACTCGATGCTTACCCCCAGGTCAGTGGCCGTGATCGGCGCGACAGAAACGCAGGCCAGCGTTGGGCGAACGTTGATGGAAAATCTCGCGCGCGGCGGTTTTGCGCGTGCGGTTTATCCGATCAATCCAAAACGGGACACAGTACTCGGGACCAAAGCCTATCCGAGCATTGCCGCTGTACCTGAGAAAGTGGATCTGGCAGCGATCGTAACCCCGGCGCCCACTGTGCCTGGGCTCGTGCGCGAATGCGCTGAGGCCGGTGTGCCTGGAGCGGTGATCATTTCCGCAGGCTTCAAGGAGGTCGGTCCCGAGGGCGCAGCGCTGGAGAAACAGATTCTGACTGAAGCCCGGCGCGGCAAAATGCGCATCCTGGGGCCGAATTGTCTGGGCTTCATGCGACCGCATGGCGCGCTCAACGCGACGTTTGCCGCCGGCATTGCGCGCCCGGGCAGCGTCGGTTTCATCAGCCAAAGCGGAGCGCTTTGCACGGCTATTTTGGATTGAACAAAAACTCCATCTGTCCCGCGCGGCGCTCGCTCGGATTTTGAAAAGAAACGCGAGAACCAGAAGCTTGCCCCTGCTATGGGCGACGCTTCCAACCGCACCGCACCCATAGGTCATTGCGACTGTCAAATCCGAGCAAGTTATGGTAGTCTAAGCTGCCCCATGAAATTGTCGTTGTGCGTTCTTTTCATTTGTGCACCACTGGTGTCGGGCTTTCCCGCCGTGAGGTATGTGGATGCCAACAACCCAACACCGAGCGCCCCTTACAGCTCATGGTCCACGGCGGCGGTGACGATTCAGGATGCGGTGGATGTCGCAGTCGCTGGGGATGAGGTTTTGGTGACGAATGGCTTGTACGCTACCGGGGGGCGGGCGGTTTATGGCACGATGACCAATCGAGTGGTGGTGGACAAAGGGCTGTACGTTCATAGTGTCAATGGGGCGCGGTTCACAATCATTCAAGGGCGGCAGTCACCCGGCACGTCCAACGGAGCGGATGCGATTCGGTGCATTTATCTGACGAGTGGGGCGAGCTTGTCGGGGTTCACCCTGACCAATGGGGCAACCCATGACACGGGCGCCACTTATTTGGAACAAAGCGGTGGAGGGATATGGTGTGACGCGGCAACGGTCGCCGTTTCCAATTGTATTCTGACCGGCAACTCGGCCAGCTACACTGGAGGAGGGGTTTATTACGGGTCACTTTACAATTGCGCAATATTCCTAAATGCGGCGGGATCAGCCGGCGGAGGCGCGGAGGTCAGCAGCCTCTATAATTGCACGGTAGCGGGAAATACGGCGGGAGTGTCGTATGGGGGAACAGCTTTTTGCAACCTCTACAATAGTATCGTCTATTTCAACAGTCCTGATAACGGTAATTTTTGCTGCTACAACACGATAAATTATTCCTGCACGACTCCGATGGCCTCTTATGGCGTTGGCAATATAAGTTCTGATCCTAAGCTGGCCAGCTTGACGCATTTAAGCCTCGTATCCCCGTGCCGAGGGGCGGGCAGTTCCAGTTATTCTGCGGGTGTGGAGCTGGATGGAGAAACCTGGCTGAGCCCGCCTTCGATGGGGTGCGACGAATATCATCCTGGCGCGGTAACTGGGCCCTTGAGTGCGGCAATCATTCCTGATCTTACAAACGTGCCGACAAATTATGGGGTGCGGCTGGTGGCCTTGATTGATGGGCGAACAACAGGCAGCAGGTGGGATTTCGGCGATGGTTCACAAGCGACGAACCAGCCAGTGGTCAATCACTCCTGGGCATCTCTGGGAGATTACCAGGTCACCTTGACCGCGGTGAACGAGAGCAATCCGGACGGGATTAGCGCGACAGTAATTTTTCATGTGATCGAGCCGGCAGTGTATTACGTCGCCGCCTGGAACCCAAATCCATCGCGGCCGTACACTTCCTGGGCCACAGCAGCGACAAATATTCAAGATGCGATTGATGCGGCCATGCCGGAAGCGGTGGTGCTGGTAACGAACGGGTGGTATGCGTCCGGTGGCCGGGTTACCTGGGATCAATTTTCCAGCACCAGCAATCGTGTGGTGTTGTCGAAGAATCTAAGCGTGCGCAGCGTGAACGGTCCGGGATTTACTATTGTGAGCGGCGGCGGCGTGATGAACTGCGCTTACCTCAGTAACGGCACAAGCTTGAGCGGATTTACTCTAACTAACGGAACGTACGGTGTTTCCGCGCCGCAGGCAACAAACGCTGCTGTTTCAAATTGTGTAATGGTGGGCAATAGCTACCAGGGCGCAATCGGTTACGAAGCGACTCCCGGGTACTCGGTTCCCGGCTTGACGATTCGGAAGTCGATTATCAAGAGCAACGCCAGTGGCGGCGCAAGCTACGCCACATTAAATAATTGTAGTGTGATCGGAAATAACGGAACTGGCGCATGGTACTGCAATGCGAATAACTGTTTGCTGGCCGGGAACAGCGCGAGCAGTGGTGGCGGGGCGTATTTAGGCACGTTGAACAATTGCACGATCGTGAGTAATTCGGCGAGTTACGCGGGGGGCGGCATTTGGTCCACCAATGGGGCAATCAATAATTGCATCATTTATTACAACACGGCGGCGAGTGGTTCGAACTGGGCTGGATCGGGTTTCCGTGCCGGTCCTGCGCCGCAGAGTTATTGTTGCACGGTGCCTGATAGCGGAGGCGTGGGCTGCATTACCAACGAGCCACTGTTTATCGATTGGCCGGGAGGGAATTTCCGATTGCAGTCCAATTCACCTTGCATCAATGCCGGCAACAATTCCTATGTGGCGGGGAGCACGGATCTGGACGGGAATCCGCGAATTATCAATGGGACCGTCGATATGGGGGCGTATGAATTTGGGGCGAGTCCGCCTTCGTTGAAAATCATGATCAGCGGTGGGAACGTTGCTTTGTCATGGCCACTGTGGGCGAGTAATTACTCGCTGTTTGAGAGTTCGGATTTTTCGTCTGATTGGAGCAATAGTGCTGCGAGCCCGGTGATGACGAATGGAGAAAATTCGGCGTTCGTGCCGGTGACGGAGAAGGCAAAGTTTTATCGGTTGTACAAACCATAGTGCTGCACAAGGCGGCAACGCGAATTTCACGAGTTAGCACGGATAGAAGAGGAGATTTTGAAAGAGGGCAAAACATTTTGGTTGTATCTCGTCGGGGCGATGCTGGCGCCCGGCCGCATTCTTGGCGCGGTTCATTACGTCGATGCGAACAGCCGCACTCCGGTTCCGCCCTATCTATCGTGGGCAACCGCGGCGGCTGCGATCCAGGATGCCGTTGACGTTGCCCTGGCCGGCGATGAAGTCGTCGTCACGAATGGGCTTTACGTCACTGGCGGACGAGCGGTGTATGGAACTATGACTAACCGGGTGGCGGTGGACAGGCCATTATTCGTGCACAGCGTGAACGGGGCGCAGTTCACGACGATCCAGGGGTATCAAGTTCCTGGCTCCATACACGATGTCGGTGCTGTTCGGTGTGCGTATTTGACTAATGGCGCGACGCTAAGCGGATTTACTCTAACCAATGGCGCAAATACTTATTGGGCAATTGAGGGTGGCGGAGGAGCATTCTGTGAAGACAACGTCTCAATCTCCAATTGTATATTTTGCGGCAACTCGGCCAGTGGTCCCGGAGGTGGGGTGCAAGGAGGGATGCTGAGAAACTGTACGCTCAGAGGAAACATTGCAAATTCGGGCGGCGGAACCTTTGCGAGCACCCTCTATGGCTGTATTGTAATGAGCAATGTCGCCTACACGATGGGCGGCGGAGCAGCAGGAGGTTCGCTGAACAACTCGACTCTTATAGGAAATTCCGGGGGTGATGGCGGCGGGGTGTCGGTAGGCGGGGATTCTGGAATTCAGTTGTCCGTTAACAATTGCTTAATCCTGGGCAACTATGCCGGCGGCAGAGGCGGAGGAGTATCCGGATTCTCGGTTATCGGCTCCCTGGCTGTAGCTGGCTCAACCATCGTTGGAAACACGAGCTCAGACGGGGGCGGGGTCTGGATGACGAATGGCTCATTGAATAACTGCATAATCTACTACAATACCGCGCCATACGGAACAAACTTGGATGCTGCTGGCGTTGATAGCTACTGCTGCACAATTCCGATGCCCTTTGTGTCTCTCGGCGTGGGCTCAATTACGAACGCACCGTTATTCGTCGATCTCGCTGGCGGGAATCTCCGCCTCCAATCCAATTCCCCCTGCATCGACGCGGGCAAGAATGCCTATGTGACAAGCTTAACCGATCTGGACGGGCACCCGCGGATTATCGGCAGTACCGTGGACATGGGGGCCTACGAGTTCGTTCCCTCACCGACGATGCGAATTGCGCTGGCCAACCCGAACATCACGCTGGCCTGGCCGCTATGGGCGAGCAACTTTGTGCCGCAGGAAGCGAGGGCGTTGCCGATAACTTCCGGTGGTTGGTCGAATTTGACCGCAACGGTGGGCCAGACCGCGAACGAGAACGTTGTAACTGTGCCTCCAACTAATGCGGCGAAATTCTTCCGGCTATTCCTTCCGTAGGTGAAACATGAATAAAGCCAAAACGGTCCGAGTTGCTGTCGCGGGTAGAGCTCCGAAAAAAGCACGACACTTCACCGTTGAGAGTTGGCGTGCTGCGCAGGCTAGGGCCGGCGGGACGGTTGAGATCCGGGTGTGCTTTTCGTTCGCGACGCGCATCGGCGATTTGCTCGCTTCCGGTTTGATTTTCTTGAGCTCAAGCACGTGTTTCGCTGCCATTCATTATGTCGATGCCAGCAGCAGCACTCCGGTCCCTCCGTATGCTTCCTGGGCAACGGCGGCGACGACGATACAGGATGCGGTCGATGTGTCGCTTGCAAATGAGGAGATTGTAGTGACCAACGGAGTTTACAGCGTCGGCGGGCACGCCGTGTTCGGCATAATGACGAACCGGGTGACGGTCGATAAGGCCGTGAGCTTGCGAAGTGTCAACGGTCCAGCGTTTACGACCATCCAAGGCCGCCAGATCGTGGGGTCAAACGGAGACGGCGCGATCCGCTGTGTCTATCTGGCGACTAACGCCTCGATGTCCGGATTCACAATCAGAGACGGCGCGACGAGAGCCGTAGGAGATTACCCTCGGGAAGAAGCCGGAGGGGGAGTGTTCTGTGAGTCCTTGAGTTGCACGCTCTCCAATTGCGTGGTGACGGGAAACTCGGCCGAATTGTCGGGGGGCGGCGTTTATGGAGGCACGCTGATCGATTGCTTGTTCACCGCCAACGGGGCTGAGGAAGGGGGAGCGGCGTACGGGCGCGAAGTCAAATCGGTCCTTCGCAACTGCACGGTGAGCGGTAATTCAGCCGGTGCAGTGGGTGCCGGCGTCGCTTGGGCCGACTTGAGCAATTGCATCCTCGTTGGAAATCATATCGATAATATTGGTTCATATTCGGGAGGCGGGGCTTTCGCCTGCACACTCAACAACTGCACAGTCGTGAGCAACGCGGCCCCATTCGGCGGGGGCGTTGACAGCAGCGACTTAAAGAACTGCATTGTTTACTTTAACATGGCCCAATGGTCTGGCCCCAACCAATATGCCGCTACTCTGAATTATTGCTGCACCGAGCCCGACCTTGGGGGCGAGGGCAACATCACAGCCAACCCTTTGTTCGTTGATCTCGCAGCAGGCAATCTGAGGCTGCAACCAAACTCCCCGTGCATCAATTTGGGCCTCAACGCATATGTAGCCGCACCGACGGACTTGGATGGACTGCCTCGCATCGTCGGCGCGGCGGTGGACATGGGCGCTTATGAGTTCCAAGGATCAGCCTCAGCAGTGATGCCCTATTTTCTAGCCGAGCCGACCAATCAGACCGTGACGGCTGGTGGAATTGCCACTTTCAGCGCGAAAGCCCGGGGAACACCTCCCTTGAGCTATCAGTGGCGTTTTAATGGAACTCCTTTGGCAGCGGCTACTAACTCAGTTCTTGTTCTTGATGATGTGCAATTGGGAGAGTCAGGTAACTATTCGATTACCATCACAAACGTTGCGGGATCAGTTACCAGCAGTAACGCACTGCTAACGGTCAACCCCAATGTGCTCCATTACGTTGACCCAAACGCGGCTAACCCCTCTCCGGCGTACACCAACTGGGCGACGGCCGCCCTGACAATCCAGGACGCGATCGATGTAGCCGCGCCGCTGGATGAAATTGTGGTCAACAACGGGGTTTACGCCACTGGCGGTAAGGCAATTTATAACGGGTTTACCAACCGTGTGGCTGTGACCAAACCTGTCAAAGTCCGGAGCGTCAATGGCCCGCATTTCACCTCAATCGAGGGATACCAGGTGCCCGGAACCACCAATGGTCCGGCTGCAATCCGCTGTGTGTACATGACCAACGGTGCCCGGTTGGTTGGATTCACCGTGACCAAGGGCGCTAGCCTGGCGGGCCTTGCTTCCAGCAATGATTTTTATCACCAGCAGTTCGGAGGCGGTGTGTGGTGTGAGTCAACCGCAGTGTTCATTACGAATTGTGTCCTGACGTCGAACTCCGCGGGTGACGGAGGCGGCGCTTATATGGGTTCGCTTTACAATTGCACACTGAGCAGCAACACGGCTTTCGCAGGCGGTGGGGCGTATAGCTCTACGCTCAACAGTTGCACTATCACTGGTAATGTGGCGATCGGTTCGGGGGGCGCGGAGGCCTGCACCCTTAGGAATTGCACCGTAGCAAACAACGTGGCTGCGTTCGGAGGTGGTGTTGGTGATTCCGTGCTGTATGGATGCATTGTGAGTTCCAATCGTGCTTTGGACGGACTAGTATGCTTTGGCGGGACATGTACTCCCGGCAGCGATGGAGGCGGATCGTATGGCGGCACATTGAATAATTCCCTGGTCGTCGGCAATTCGGCTCCCCGATTCGGCGGCGGTGTTGCGCTTGGCAATATTAACAATTGCACTTTCGTCGGTAATTCGGCTGGCGTGGATGGCGGCGCAGCTACTGGCGAAACCTACAACAGCCCGTATATCGCCTACTGTAATCTGAACAATTGCATCGCTTACTACAACTCGGCCCCGACCGGAAAGAATTTCACCACGAACTGCATATTAAACAATTGCTGCACGTTGCCGCTGCCTCCAGGCGGCGTGGGCAACCTCACTAACGAACCTCGTTTCGTGGACTTGGCTGGCGGGAACCTGCGCCTGCAATCCAACTCCCCCTGTATTAATGCGGGTAATAACACCTATGTGACCACGACCACAGACCTGGACGGCCGTCCACGAATCAGCGGCGTCGTCGTCGATATGGGCGCTTACGAATTCCAGCCGGGCGTCAGTGGCCAATTTGTGGCCTGGCTCTATTCTTATGGGCTGCCGACCGATGGCTCGGCTGATTACGTCGATTCCGATGGAGATGGGATGAGCAATTACCAGGAATGGCGCACGGGAACCAATCCGACCAACGCAGCTTCGGTGCTGCGAATGATTTCTGCGTCGCCCGATCCGGTGGGCGTGTCGGTCAGTTGGCAAAGTGTCTTGGGCTTCGGCTATTACATCCAGCGCAGCGCAAGTCTGAATCTGCCTGGCAGTTTCTCGACGATTGGAACGAATATCACGGGACAAGCCGGCTCCACGTCCTTTACCGATACCAATGCGCCGTTCGGAACGCAGCTTTTTTACCGTGTCGGAGTTGAGTAAAGCGATCTCTTCTCTGTGCGCTTTGCGTCTGTGGTTAATTCTTCTCTTTGCCTGAAGATCACAGAAACGTAAAGCGCCCAAAGAAGACATCGCGTGATATCGATTGGTGAGTCCGAGAACTTTGTTTAATTTTGACTGTTCGATGAGACTTCTTATGAGACTTCTTGTTTGCGCTTGTTGCGTGTGCGCACCGATGGTGTCGAGTTTTGCAGCGGTGCGTTTCGTGAATGCAGTCAACCCAAATCCGGCTGCGCCTTACACGTCGTGGTCCACGGCCGCGGTGACGATTCAGGATGCGGTGGATGTTTCGTTGGCCGGCGATGAGGTGCTCGTCACGAATGGCGTTTATGCCAGCGGTGGACGAGCAGTATTCGGATTCATGACCAACCGAGTAGCGTTGGATAGAGCGATCTTCCTACACAGTGTTAACGGACCGCAATTCACCACAATTCAGGGATATCAAGTACCTGGAGCGACTAATGGGGACGGCGCGATTCGCTGCGTTTATCTGACCAATGGGGCGAGGCTGTTTGGATTTACTCTGACTAATGGGGCGACTCGAATCAACGGGGATTTGTATCACGAGAGAAGCGGTGGAGGTGTCTGGTGCGAGTTTCCCGACACCGTCTTGAGCAATTGCGTAATGAAAGGGAACGCGGCTGCAGATCTTGGTGGCGGGGCTTACGCGGGCCAACTGCTAAACTGCCTGATCAGCACCAATTCAGCGGGTAATGGCGGCGGCGCTTCCTACAGCGCGTTGACCAACTGCCAGATAGTCGGCAACGTGGCCGGCGACGGGGGCGGAGCACATTTATGCCTCATGGAGGGTTGTCTTGTCATGGGGAACGCGGCCTTTTTAGGCGGGGGCATTTTTGACGGGTCCCTTGGGCCGATCTTCGTCAACAACTGTACTTTGGTGGGGAACTCGGCCAGTTACGGCGGCGGGGTTTTCGCGGTTACGAATCTTTACGTTAATAACTGCATCATATATTTCAACACTGCTGCCACGGGCTCGAACTATTATAACTTCGAGCTGAACCACAGCTTCCTCAACTATTGTTGCACCGCGCCGCAGCCTGGCTCCGGATACGCGCAAGCTGTCATTACTTCCGACCCGTTATTCGTTAATCTGGCTGGGCGCGACCTCCGCCTCCAATCCAATTCCCCCTGCATTAATGCCGGCAATAACTCATACGTAACAACAACGGCGGATCTGGATGGCAACGCGCGAATCGTGGCTGGACTTGTGGATATGGGCGCCTACGAATTTCAAGGCCAGCCGCCGCCCAGGCATTATGTGGATCTCAATAACCCGGGCCCTGAGCGGCCCTACACGTCGTGGGCGACAGCGGCCACGAACATTCAGGACGCGGTGGACGCGGCCTTTGCCGGCGACGACGTCATCGTTACAAATGGTGTGTACGCGACTGGAGAGGTCCTTTCCACAGGCGCCGCCACGAATCGTGTTGTCGTGAATAAGCCAATCGCGCTCCGCAGTGTCAACGGGGCTCAGTTCACCATAATTGAGGGCGCGCCGGGAGGGACGGCCAAAACCATTCGATGCATTTATTTGGGGAGCGGCGCCATTCTGTCTGGTTTCACGCTGACTAATGGCTCGGCCGGCAACGCCGGCGGGGGTGGAGCTTTTTGCGAGGACGGCGCTGTCATCGCTGACTGCGTGGTGGTGAGCAATTCAGTCAACATGCCTTTCGGTGGCGGAGGCGGAGTGGCTTTCGGAGCCCTGACTAACTGCTTGCTGATGGGGAATCACGGCCTTTTTGTCAGTGGCGGCGGCGGTGCAACTTACCAGGCGACGCTCAACCGCTGCACACTCGTGGGTAATTGGGTGACTCCTTCCGCGAATGGCGCAGTTCAAGGAGGAGGCGCCTATGGCGGCGCGCTCGACAACTGTTTGCTAACGGGCAACGTCGCAGACCCGCCCTCATTTTCTGCCAATGGCGGCGGGGCGGCTTTGGCGACACTTAGAAATTGTAGCCTAGTGAGCAATCAAGGGGGTAATGGTGGCGGCGGGACTTATCAGTGCTCCTCTACCAATTGCATCATTTACTTCAATACAAGCAACCTCGGTAGCGATAACTATGGGGGCGGGAACTTTAGCTATTGCTGCACGACGCCCGATCCCGGGGGAGTCGGCAATATCACTTCGGATCCACTGTTTGTGGACTTTGCAGGGGGTAACTTCCGGCCAAAATCGAATTCTCCGTGTATCAATGCTGGTAACAATTTCTATGTCGCGACCAGCACCGATTTGGACGGCAATCCGCGAATCATAAACGGCACGGTGGATATGGGAGCGTATGAGTATCAGGGGGCATCAGGTTTGGTCGGACTTCATGCCTGGCTGGGGCAAAACGGGCTGCCCTCTGATGGATCGGCAGACTACGCCGATTCGGATGGCGATGGGATGAACAATTATGAGGAGTGGCGGGCGGGAACAAATCCGACCAATGCGGCATCGGTGCTGCGGATGATTTCTGCTTCGCCGGGTCCCCGGGGGGTGTCGATCAGTTGGCAAAGCGTTTTAGGTGTGGGGTATTACGTTGAGCGGAGCACCAATTTGAATGTCCAAGTGATCTTCAGCGCGATTGCCACAAACATCGCCGGGCAAAGCGGTTCGACCACGCATATGGACACCAATGCTCCTTTCGGCTCGCAGCTTTATTATCGCGTGGGAGTGCAGTGAGGAAAGGAGTGCCAAGTCTAAATTCTGACGTCGCAAGTCGCGAAAACTGTAGTCGCTGAGGTCCGTCGCTCAAGAGTTGTCGGCCACAAGTAGGAGGCTAAGTGCCCTTGCACTACGGCCGGAGGTGCGCTTCCTTGCTTTGAGTAAAGCGTAATCACCTGGGAACATGGCGAAGATCCTCGTGGTGGATGACGAGCCGATTGTCCATCGGCTGCTGCAGCATCATCTCGAACGAGCGGGCTATGAAATGATTGCGGCCAGCAACGGGCTTGAAGCGCTCGAACTAGCGGACCGCGAAGGACCGCAGTTGATCGTGATGGACGTGATGATGGCGGAGATGGACGGGTTGACCGCGCTGCGGCGGTTGAAAAAGGAGGATCACACCAAGGCAATTCCCGTTATCATGATAACCGCCAACCCGCATTATGCCGCCCAGCAGGAATCCAAAGCCGCCGGCGCCGCCATGTTCCTGACGAAACCGTTCAGTCCCATCCAACTGTTGACAGAGATTGATCGGCTCGTGCCCAAAGTTTCGCACTAAAACCGGTCATCCGACGCTCCCGGGTCTGCCTTCCTTTCCGTACAGCCGCCATCCATTCAAGGCGTTGCCCTCTCGCCGGTGCTGCGGCTGAACTTGGCCACAGACGCGCTCCCTTCGCTCCGCCTCCGCTGACCGGTTGCTGCGGCGGCAGGTTTTGACCGCAAAAAACGGTGAGCCTTTGGCAATCCGAGCAAAGCCCGGCATCCCATGGCGGATTAATCTGTTGCTGATGTTGGATCGACTGTCCCGATTGCCATGCAAGTAATTGCCCCGGATACACGAACCGAACGCGCCAGCGACATCTGGCGCAAGCGAGCTCATCCGCTGGACTCGATGCTTACCCCCAGGTCAGTGGCCGTGATCGGCGCGACAGAAACGCAGGCCAGCGTTGGGCGAACGTTGATGGAAAATCTCACGCGCGGGGGTTTTGCGGGTGCTGTGTACCCGATCAATCCGAAACGAGATGCGGTGCTGGGGACCAGGGCGTATCCGAGCATTGCCGCCGTACGGGAGAAAGTGGATCTGGCGGTGATCGTCACCCCGGCGTTCACTGTGCCCGGGCTCGTGCGCGAGTGCGCTGAGGCCGGCGTGCCAGGAGCGGTGATCATTTCGGCGGGCTTCAAGGAGGTCGGTCCTGAGGGCGCAGCGCTGGAGCAGCAGGTTCTAACCGAAGCCCGGCGCGGCAACATGCGCATCCTCGGGCCGAATTGCCTCGGATTCATGCGGCCACATGGCGCGCTCAACGCGACGTTTGCCGCCGGCATTGCCCGCCCGGGCAGCGTCGGTTTCATCAGCCAAAGCGGCGCGCTTTGCACGGCCATTTTGGATTGGAGTTTTCGGGAAAATGTCGGCTTCAGCGCGTTCATTTCGCTCGGGTCGATGCTCGACGTCGGCTGGGGTGACCTGATCTATTACCTGGGCGACGACCCGCATACAAAAAGCATCGTCATCTACATGGAATCGATCGGTAACGCGCGGTCCTTTCTCTCCGCCGCGCGCGAGGTCGCCCTGACCAAACCAATCATCGTCATCAAGGTCGGTCGAACCGAGGCCGCCTCAAGGGCAGCGGCGTCGCACACCGGCGCCCTGACGGGAAGCGACGACGTGCTACACGCGGCATTTCGACGCGTCGGCGTGCTGCGTGTGGATTCCATCGGCGAACTGTTCGATATGGCCGAGGTGCTGGCCAAACAACCCCGGCCGCAGGGACCGCGCCTGTCCATCGTGACCAACGCCGGCGGGCCGGGTGTGCTTGCGACGGACACGCTGGTCAGTAGCGGTGGCCAGATGGCCGAATTGTCACCAGAAACGTTTGCCGCCTTGGACGCGTTACTGCCCGCGCCCTGGAGCCACAACAACCCTATCGACATTCTGGGCGACGCCGCGCCGGAGCGCTATGCTGACGCAGTGGAGCTCGCGGCCAAGGATCCGAACAACGACGGTTTGCTCGTGATCCTGACGCCGCAGGCCATGACGGATGCCACCGGCACGGCGGCAAAGTTGCAAAAGTTCGCGCGGCTGGAGGAGAAGCCGGTCCTGGCGAGTTGGATGGGAGCGGAACAGGTAGAAGCCGGCGAACAGATCCTTAACAACGCGAGCATTCCGACGTTCAAATATCCGGACCGCGCCGCCCGCGCCTTTTCTTACATGTGGCGCTACAGTTACAACCTGCGCGCGCTGTATGAAACACCCGTAGCGGGGGGAAATTCCGTCGATGTGGTCGCCCGCCGCGAGCGCGCCAACTCGATCATCCAGCGCGTGCGCAATGCGGGCCGGACAATCCTGACGGAGTTTGAATCCAAGAGGATCCTCGAGGCATATGACATCCCAACGATCGAAACCCATGTCGCGCCGACGGCCGCCGAGGCGGTAAAAATTGCCGACAAAATCGGCTATCCAGTCGTTCTTAAGCTTCATTCCGAGACGATCACCCACAAGACAGACGTCGGCGGTGTCCAACTCAACTTGCGTAACGCAACGGCGGTGCGGCGGGCCTACCACGCAATCGAGAGCTCGATGGCCAAGCTCGCACGCCCGCCTGGCCGAAAAGCGGCGGACACGGGTCCTTCACTCGCCGCCTGCAGGCGCAACGGAGACAAATCACCCGCCGGCAAACACTTTCTTGGCGTCACCGTTCAGCCGATGGTTAAGCTACAAGGTTACGAACTGATCGTCGGAAGCAGTCTCGATGCGCAATTTGGACCGGTTTTGCTTTTCGGAACCGGCGGGCAACTGGTCGAAGTGTTCAAAGACCGCGCGCTGGGCTTGCCGCCTCTAAACGCGACTCTCGCGCGTCGTATGATCGATCAGACGCGCATTTACCAGGCATTGAGGGGCGTTCGCGGCCGCGCGGCGATTGATCTGGCGGCGTTGGAGCGACTGCTGGTGCGCTTCAGTCAATTGGTGGCCGAACAGCCCTGGATTAGCGAGCTCGACATCAACCCGCTGCTGGCCTCGCCCGAGGGGCTGCTGGCGTTGGATGCCCGTGTCGTCGTGCACGGCAAGGAAATCCATGAGGGCCAGTTGCCGAGGCCCGCCATCCGGCCTTATCCGACGCAATATGTCAGGAACTGGAAGCTGACAGACGGCACGCCGGTGACGCTGCGGCCGATTCGCCCTGAGGACGAGCCTTTGATGGTCAAATTCCACGAAACGCTCTCGGAACAAAGTGTTTATTATCGCTATTTTGCTTCGATGAAGCTGCCCGTGCGCATCTCCCACGAGCGGCTCATTCGGATTTGCTTCAATGACTACGACCGCGAGATGGCCCTGGTGGCCGACCACAAAATCCCGAAGACCGGAGAGCACGAGATCCTTGGAGTGGGCCGGCTGAGCAAAGTGCACGGGGCCAACGATGGCGAATTTGCCCTGCTCGTCAGCGATCACTGGCACAACCTGGGCCTCGGCGCGGAACTGCTCCGATCGCTGGTCAAGATCGGTCGCAGCGAGAAGCTGGAACGAATTCTGGGTTACATCCTGCCGGAGAATCGAGCGATGCAACACGTCTGCGCCAGGGTTGGGTTCGATCTCCATCACGACGTCGAGGCCGGGGAGTGGAAAGCCGTGATCCAGTTATGAGGACGATCGCTCATGATGGCAAGGGGACGGAAAACCCGTGATTGATCTCACTACAACCTATCTGGGCCTTGAGTTGAGGAATCCACTGGTGGTGTCGGCTTCGCCGCTGACAGAGGATCTCGATAACCTCCGTCGCATGGAGGACGCCGGCGCTGCCGCAGTGGTGATGCACTCGCTGTTTGAAGAGCAGATCACCCTCGAGAGACACGAGCTGGATTGCCATCTCTCCGAGGGCGCGGAAAGTTATGCCGAATCGCTGACTTATTTCCCGGAATTGTGTGCGTACAATCTCGGCCCCGAAGCCTATGTGGAGCATATTCGACGGGCTAAGGAAGCTGTGCGCGTCCCCATTATCGGCAGTCTGAATGGTGTGTCTCGCGGCACCTGGACCAATTGGATCGATTACGCGCGCAAAATTCAAGCGGCGGGCGCCGACGCGCTGGAGCTCAACGTTTACTTCATACCCACGAACCCCCAGGTTACGGGCGAGCAGGTCGAACAAATATATTGTGACTTGGTGCGCGCCGTGAAAAGCAGCTTGGCGATCCCACAGGCGATTAAGATCGGTCCTTATTTCAGTTCGATGCTCTACCAGGCGTTGCAACTGGAGAAGGCGGGCGCCGATGCACTCGTCTTGTTCAACCGATTTTACCAGCCCGATTTCGACCTGGAACGCCGGACGGTGGCGCCGCACCTTACCTTGAGCAATCCATCTGAACTGCTCCTGCGCCTGCACTGGGTGGCCATTCTGTTCCCGCACCTTCGAGCTGACCTGGCGATCACCGGCGGCGCCCATAGCGCGCTGGACGTTCTCAAGGCCATGATGGCGGGCGCTCGAGTGGCGATGATGACATCGGCCCTCTTGCGAAACGGCATCAGTCACCTCGCCCGGGTTCAGTCCGATTTGGTTTCCTGGATGGAGGAGCACGAATACCAATCCGTGCGCGAAATGCAGGGCCATATGAGCTATCGGGCGGTGGCCGAGCCCGCTGCATTCGAACGCGCTAATTATCTCCGCGTGCTGAGCTCCTATGTGCTCTCGAAGAGAGCGGGCTGAGCTTGTATGCGAGCGCGACCCGCAGCCGACCGAGCTGTCAGGCGCAGTCGAGCTGGGAACGATATTCCGACGGCGATTGGCAGGTGATCCTCTTAAAGACTCGATTGAAGTGAGTCAACGACTGGAACCCCACCTCATAGGCGATTTCACTGATGCGCAGATTCGGATTGAGCAGGAGGTTCTTTGCTTTCTCAATGCGCACGCGCGAGACGTAGTCGGTAAAACTCAGGCCCGTCCCCTTCTTGAATAATTTGCAGAAATAACAACAGCTCGTATTGACCGCGCGAGCGACCATCGTCAGGGACAGATCCTCGGCCTGGTTTTGCTCGATGTATTCCCGGGCGCGAGTGACGACCGGCAATTCCGAATTCTCCTGGTGGACGAAGACCTGGTTGCTGATCATCGACAAGTGCTGGGCAAAAATGGTCAAGAGCTTGACGACGGAGTTGTGCTGGGCGGCGGAGAGAACTTTGGTTGAGAAATACGCCTCTCGCAGTTCATTCTTTTCTACCGGCAGTCCCCACTCGCTGGAAAGGCGAGCGGTGCGCTCGAATTGGCCGGCCGTCGGCTTTTTGCGAAAGACCTGGCCGGTCTGCAGAAAGCCAACCAAACGGTCCCCCAGCCGAACCGGCACGGCCGTGTCAACAAGTCCATGCGCGCAGGTCACACTGCGCGGGCCGTTGTGGGCCGAATCGGCGAGCTTTTGCTGGGTCTGGAGGCAGGCGGCGCACGAGCGGCTCTTCTGAGCCATGAGGTTGCAGAAGCGATTCTCCGACCGTTTGCGGTGGTGCACCAGTTGCCAGGACTCGATGGGCCTCAGCGCCACTGGCAGGCCGGTCGTGCCACTAAAAGCCCGCTCGAAATCCTGATAGACTTTCGACGCTGCCAACTTCTCGACCACATTCGTATTCGCATTCATAGTTCAGTTCGCGTCCGGTTAGGCATCTCTAAATTTGCGTATTCGCATTCATAGTTCAGTTCGCGTCCGGTTAGGCATCTCTAAATTTGCTCTACCGATGACAAAATAGGAGAAGTGCCGGAAATCGACAATTGGGAGTCGGCCTGATTCCATGCTCTGAGATAGCTTTATGCCATCTAAAGGAAATCCCTATCGGCAAACTGGGTGACGGCGGGATTCTCGAATCCGCCTCGGGGCTGCGCGCAGTCGCTTACCTTTTGGCTTTGAAGGACTTTTGACGGCTCTAAAGTGTGAGCGTATGACCGTGCTGGAAGCCATCCAACGGAGCACCGAATTCCTGGCAAGGAAAGGAGTTGACTCTCCGCGCCTCCAGACGGAGCTGCTGCTTGCGCATTTGCTCAAGCTGCCTCGAATGCGGTTGTATCTGGAATTTGAACGTGCGCTGGAGCCGGGCCAGGT
This sequence comes from uncultured Verrucomicrobiota bacterium, assembly GCA_964446585.1. Taxonomy (GTDB): domain Bacteria; phylum Verrucomicrobiota; class Verrucomicrobiia; order Limisphaerales; family UBA8199; genus CAYUPI01. Next base: position 3,216 of record CAYUPI010000050.1, on the reverse strand, counting down.
GGATGCGTTTCGTGAATTGGTCCAGCGCCGCGGAAAACGCGAACCTTTGCAGTACATCGTGGGTTCGACGTCTTTTTGCGGATTGGAAATCGCCGTGAATCGACAGGTTCTGATTCCGCGGCCGGAGACGGAACTGTTGGCCGAGCGTGGCTGGCAATTCCTCAACCAGATCCTGACTCTCAACAGTCCCGCGTCTGCTGGCGCAGCCGAGGGGAAAGGGAGCGCGAGCGAGTGCTCGACCGCTGCGCTTGACCTCGGGACCGGCAGCGGCTGTCTGGCAATCGCACTGGCAGTCAACTGCCCGGAGGCGCGGGTTGTTGCCGTTGACGTTTCTGCAGAAGCGCTCGCAGTCGCCCGGCAGAATGCCGAGCGCCATGCCGTGGCAGAGCGGATTCAGTTCATGCAGGGAGATTGGTTAGCGGCGGTGGCGGCGGGTTCCGCCTATAATCTTATCATCAGCAATGCGCCTTACATCGCTACGGCCGAACTCGAGACGATCCAGCCCGAGGTGCGTCAGCACGAGCCGAAGGCGGCACTGGATGGCGGCGCGGACGGGTTGGCTTATTTCCGGCGGCTCGCGATCGAGGCGAAGGACTTTCTTCAAGGAGGCGGTCGCCTCATGCTCGAATGCGGCGACGGCCAGGCCGAAAACGTCCGTGATATTTTTCAAAGAGAAAAGTGGATTGTCGAAGCATTCCATGAGGATTACACTCATCGCCTGAGAATCGCGGTTTTGAAACGAGAACCGTAACCACCGGAAATAGTGGTACAGAGTCACCCATGGAAAGCTTGTTGATCAAAGGCGGCGTGCCATTGCACGGCGAAGTGACCATCGGCGGCGCAAAAAACGCTGTGCTGCCGATTCTGGCGGCCGCGTTGCTGACTGCCGAGACGTGTGTCATCCGGCGCGTTCCGAACCTCAGCGATGTCAAGTTCATGGGGCAAATTCTCGCATGGCTTGGCGCCCATGTCCGCGTGGAAGGTGACAGCATCCGCGTGCAGGCCAGGAAGATCAAAGGCGCCGGCGATTACGATTTGATCCGCAAAATGCGCGGCTCGATTTGCATCATGGGACCGCTGCTCGGGCGGCTGAAGAAGGCCACAGTGTCCTTGCCGGGCGGTTGCGTCATCGGGGCGCGTCCGATCAACCTCCACGTGAAAGGCTTCCAAGCCCTCGGCGCCCGCGTGCTCGTAGAAGGCGGTTATGTTCATGCCAGCGCCAGGCGGTTGACAGGCTCGGCGTTGTTTCTGGGTGGCAGGGCCGGTTCCACCGTGCTGGGCACGGCCAATGTGATGATGGCGGCCACGCTCGCCGAAGGCGTCACCGTCATCGAGAGCGCTGCTTGCGAGCCGGAAGTCGTGGACCTGGCCCGATTTCTCAAGGCTATGGGCGCCAACATCAGCGGCGAAGGCAGCCCGACGATCACCATCACCGGCGTGAAAGAACTGCACGGAGCGGAACACGAAGTCATTCCCGACCGGATCGAAGCAGCGACCTACGCAATCGCCGCCACTGCCACCAACGGCGAAGTCACCCTCCGCGGCGCGCGGGCCGACCAGATGCACGCGGTTTTGGACAAGCTGACGGAAACGGGCGCGCGCCTCGAGCGCAATGGCGACGGACTTACGATTCGACGCAAAGGCAGGCTCAAGCCGGTGGACATCACGACGCTTCCCTACGCCGGGTTTCCGACCGATGTTCAGGCGCAGATGATGGCGTTGATGACGCTGACTCCGGGCATCAGCATCATCACCGAGCGCATTTTTGAATCGCGGTTCATGCATGTCAGTGAGCTGGCACGACTCGGAGCGGATATCGAAATTGAGGGACCGAGCGCGATCGTGAAAGGCGGTAAACCGTTAAGCGGCGCTCCGGTCATGGCTAGCGATCTGCGGGCCTCGGCGGCGCTAGTGATCGCCGGACTGGCGGCGCGTGGCACCACCCAGGTCAATCGCGTGTATCACCTGGATCGCGGCTATGAAAACATCGACGTCAAGCTGCGGCAACTGGGCGCGCGCATCGAGCGCATCGAAGAATCATGACCACGAAGCTAATAGCCGCGTTCATCATCGTCGTAATCCTTTATGGCGGCTGGCACCTGTTCGTGTACTGGGACAAGGTCAAAAGCGAAAAGGAGAGCGTGAGGAAAGAAGCGGCTGCGGCGGTGGTGACGGGCGAAAGCTTGCCCGGTTTGCCGCCCGGGCTTGAGCAGGGCCTGCAAGCGGCCAAGCGGCAAGGGGCTGTCGGCTTGAAGAATTGGCTCAAGACTTTCGGCGCGACCGTGCAGGATCCGCGCAAGGCCTGGATCGAACTGGATTACTGCGTCATGGCGGCGCGCGAGGATCCCGCCGAAGCCCGGCGCGTTTTTGCTGCCGTCCGCGAGCGCACCGGGCCGGCCTCACCTGTTTGGCAGCGAGTGAAAGAGCTCGCGCCGACTTACGAGTGAGGGCAGCTCGGCCGCGTTGACGACCGAGCCTTCAACAGAGGGTTATGAACCCTTGAGCCTGCACAAAAAGTCCCTCGGACTGACAATCGCAATGTCGCGAAACTGTCGCAGCCGCAACATGTGTTTCTTATCACCACTCACGATGTAGTCGACTTCTCCCGCCAGCGCGCATACCAGAACTTTTTCATCACCCGGATCCGCCGTCGCCCCCGTCGCACGATCTGCCGGAAAAACAAGCGTCGCGGATTCGGTCAGGACATTCGCCCATTCGACAGGTTGGCGGTTCGGATATTCCAGGCGCAGTTCTTCGACTGGTTCATGGTATTCGGCCAGCAACGGCGGGGTGACGACCACCTCGAAGCGGTTCTGCGCCCAGGCCGCCAGACAATCGAACGGGGTTCCCCGCCAAGAACTTGCGCTGGCGACGACGTTCGTGTCGAAAACGACCTTCACGCCTTGACGCGATTGCGCACACGTTGAATCGCTCTGGCCACATTGCCTTCATCCTCCTGGGCCATCTCCGGAAGCCCGCGACCCGCCAGGAGCAATGACCGGACGCGGCCTGGCGTCAGTGCCCGGCGCTTGCGCATCACGATCAATCCCCCGCAATAGCCCACGTCCAATTCGCTGCCGCTCTTGATTCGGGCCTGCTCCCGGATCGCTTCCGGGATAACCGTCTGTCCTTTGACCGACACCTTTGCAACCATGCGGTAAGACTAGTCTACTGAGTCACAAATAACTTGCATAATACAGCGGGGTCGGCTTTACT
>CAYUPI010000049.1:0-40978 GCA_964446585.1 uncultured Verrucomicrobiota bacterium | reverse complement strand
ATGGTTGTCTTTCTCAAACCAACCAGCGGGTGTCCACTTTTTTGGGGGAAGGGCTTTAAGGTCCTGTCGAACGAGCTCTCCTCGCCTGGCGTTCTGTTATGTCCAAGTGACGGGTCTAAGCAGCCAGCCAAGGACTTCGCCCACCTTGGGGCCGCGAATGTGAGCTACAGGGTCCGGTCTGGCGCGCAGATAAAGGATGGTGATCCTGGTGAGATTTTAGCGACGTGTCCCTTGCATAATCTGTTCATAATGTGTGATTCGTCTGTATTGGAAAAGGCTCGGCCGGCTGGTCGTTAGTCCGATCTGGTCCCGATTCGAGGGGGCACGCGCCCGCGCCCCCGCCTGCAATGCTGAGCTGCAGGATCATGGAGACCCGTTTATGTATGGTGTTGTGAAATGGTGCGGGAGTCCAGAGGGTCGAGACCCTTTGGTGGTCCAGGGCGAAGCCCTGGTCTTCTCTGAGGTTGAAGTCCTGAAATGAGGGCGCGCGCGAAGCGCGCGAAAGTTTTTAGAGGCGCTCAGGCGGGGTTTGCCAAGGGAGCAGGCATCCGCCGTCGCGGTGGGGCTTTGGGGGATATCCCGGCAGGCAGATTGATTTGCCGCGCAAACCCGAACTCCGAATGCTTTCGCGAGCGGGTGGTTCGGGGGGTAACTGCCGCCCTTGGCGAAAGGCTGAAAATGCTTTGTGCCTCCTCTCCCCTTCCCCTCTCCTCGTCCGAGCGGGACTGGCCACCAGGAGGAGAGGGGAGTCTTTTTTGTTTGGGACATTTTCCCAGGGTAGGACCGCGGTGATCGGGAACGCGGTCCGACCCTGGGCTATTTTCTCTGCACCGCCTTCGGGGTGATGAAGGTGGATGCGCGCGAAGCGCGCGAAAAAGTTTTGGGGAACGCATAGAGGGAGTCACCTCACCCTGACCCTCTCCCCCAGAGGCGGAGAGGGAGGGGAGGGTCGGGCAATCACGTTGGGAGGAAGGGCAGTGCGACAAGCAACGCGGTGGCGACGGAGGCGGCTTGTGCGGAGTCGAAGTAGACTTCGGACTTCTGAGCGTGTGCTTTTTTCCGGCGCAAGGTTTCGGTGGCGCGAGGGAACCAAACTTCGTACTTGTCGCGTGGCTCCTGCTGACCGCGTGGCAGGGTCTCACCGCACGGGTGCTGCCAGCATTTGCGGGTGTTGTTCCAATGGAATCCAAGCTGCGAAAGATCGGCCCGGACGGTTTCGGCGGGCGGTTCGGAAAAAGTGATCCAGATCCATTTGCCAACTACTTCGGCAAGCTCGAATTGCTTTGGCATCCAGCGTTGGAGTTTTTCGAGGACTTTTTCTACAGAGAGTTTTCGGTTGAAATCGCGTTCAGAAAAATTCACGTAAGGCCTAATCGAAGTTAGAGGGGCGAGGGTCGAGGGCCGAGGGTCGGAAGAATTCTGAACCACCTCACCTTGGCCCTCTCCCCCTGCGGAGAGGGAATTGTTAACTGGGGCCGGCTCCGGGGCCGGTGCGGTTGCCGTTGGCGTCGCGGTTGTCGTTGCCGTGTTCTCTCTGGACAACTGATCGGTTCGGTTCTGAGTCTCTGACACGATGTTCGTGCTCCCTATGTTTTTCGGTTTCTTGTTTTGTTTGTTGGTTTTCATGGTCTTTTTTTTGGTCTCTGCTGCTCGGCTTCGGACTCTCGCCCTTCACCAACAAAGCCCGCGGTGCCAGCGGCACCTGCCACCGGGGCGGCGCGTGGGAGGGGTCCTCGGAGGGCACCGCGCTCTGGCCCCCCGGTGAAAAGGCGGGCTGGTGAGGGCGGGAGTCTGGAGCCTCCGTGCAGCAGAGGAGAGGTGCGAGCCGCACTGGCGAGAAAAAAGACCTGAAACACCTAGCGGTGTGGCCACCAGCGTTCGGCCAACAAACTAAAACGTGACGCGTGAAACGTGAACTCCGAGGGAAGTAAATTGGTCAGGTTCTTAACCACAGGTTAGCTTGGATGGATGCGGATGGCGCGGCCGCAGAAGGGCGCAAATTGCGGGAAAGAATTGTTTACAGAAGGGAGCGGAGGCGGCGGAGCGGGCTATGGTGGACGCGCAGTGCGCGGGAAAGCCAGAGAGGCCTATTCCACGCCTGCAACCCGTTTGGAACGGCGATGCTCATGCATCAGGCGAACGGTTGCGCTCAGGCAAGGCGCGGCTGCAGGGCTCGACTTGTAACAGCACCGCAATCGCGCCGTTGCCTGAAGCGGCTTTGTTCGGTCGGACCTCCTCGGGGCTTTCGGTCATTCTGTGATAGTCTTGGCGCATATCGGCACGTCCCAGGGACGGCAAGTAATTACCACCACGCCATTGCTCGGCCACCAACACCGAAATGATCCGTGCCCTCGCAGAGCCGCTCGGATTTGATCGGCGGTCTTTCGAATAATTGCTCTCTGATGCTGATAATAAGAGGGCGTATCAGGTGGCTCATCAGCTCTTGGTATAGCCAGCACCACGTTGGTGAAGTATCCAGAGGCCACCAGGGCTTCCCGCTGAGATTCCCATTTTGCGCTGCACCATCCTTCGAGCTTTGAAAGGTGGAGAACGCTCACGAGCCCTGCGGGAAGGTTCTTTTTCATAGAGCCCAAGGTTGCCTGAGTCCGACTGATGCGCCCCATTGCCCGATGCTTCGCCGCGTCGCTCGCGCTCCCTTCGAAGGTGCCAGACATCCAAAGACTTAGGATAGCAATGGCGACCACGCAACACACGGCAATCATTAGATGCTTGCGGGTTTTCACGTGCAACGCACGACCGAACGACGAAAATAAGCGACCGCCGCTGAGGACCAGCGTGTTGCGTGGACAACCCGTCCAAAATTCCGGCTAGCGATGAGCGCAAAGTTGCAGCGGCGGTTCGCCTTCATTGACTTGTTAAACCATCCAGTCAACCGCAAACTCAGCACCGCAATCCCAAGACCAGCGAGTGCGGTCACGCCCGGTTCGGGAATGGCCTGGCTCGAAAAGGCGATATTGTCCAGCAGTCCCCCTATTGTGAAGCGCAGTTCGCCGGTCTGGCCCGCGAAGCCTGTAACGTCCACCGCGTAAATGCTGTAGGCAGGTGTCGTTGCCAAAAGGGCCAACCCGAGCTGCTGACCGCCGAACTGGACCGTTGGAATGCCGTACTTGTCGTAAAATTGCAGCGAGCGCGCGCCGCTTGGAATCGTCCCGACCTGTGCAATGGCCGAGAAGGTCGTGCCGGGTGGAATCTGAAACGCCACGGTGTAATTCCCTTGAAGTGGCTGAACGTAGAGGCTGTTGGCGTCATGGATGGAGATCTTTGCGTCATTTCCGGTGGTGACGTCGTAAGCGATCCCGGTAAGTTGGTTTACCCCGAAGTAGCACGTCCATCCCGGGAGTGCGTCTGAGGCGGGAAGGACCGTTCCCGGGGGCGTACCGGGCGGGATATTGGCGCTCTCGAAATCCAGATTCTGAAATGTGCTCTGCGCAGAAGTGGTTTCCAGCGTCGCGATTAGGACCGCCACCAAGGAAGTAACTAGACGAAATTTCATGGCTTCACCGCTTGGTTTAACGCCCAGCGCAGCCACGCCGGGCCAGTGACTTCCGAATGCAAGTCTGAGGCCCGACCGGCGTTGGCTGACGCGTGTGGTTGGGCTCGATTACTGGAGATCTCATTTCAATGGCCATCCTTATTGGCCGAGATCTCTTTTGCTTGCGCCTCGGGCTTCACAGCTGCCCTGATCGGTCGATAATGCTTGGGTGTTAGGATGATACTCTCCCGCGGTTGCAATGCAAAGCCTTCGCTCCCGTTGCTGCCCGTCAATGAGCAGTCCGGGGAGGCCTTTATAGTGATCGAATAGTGCGCCTGGTTCGTCGTCCAAGTCCAATACTCGCGAGGCAGACCAAAAAACTCAGGCACATAATACAGCCGCCGGACCCCAGCCGACTCGTGCAGAGGCTGGCGATAGGAAATCACCACAGGGTCGTTCCCACTCAACAGGGCCACTGGAGCAGCAAACGAAACTAACATGCAACACGAGCCGGGTTCGCCGAGAAATTCATCGCGTTTCCCAGTTATCTGGATTCCCGTTGCAGGAAACTCGCGGCCAGCAACAGCGAATTTCAGCTCCAGCAGGTTCTGTAGCAGATTGCGACACTCCGGTGTAATCTCTACCGGCCTGACGTCAAAGAGCAGGTTGGAAATGTTCAAGAGCTTCCAAAAGTCGATCTCCTGCGGGCTTAATCCGGGAGGGTCGGGGAGCCAAACTTCAACGCCGCATAGCGCGACGGGATTGGTGCGGTTGAAACGGTCGGGTGGCCCTGTGAAACGAAAGTGAAAATCGCCTGTAAAGCGAGCCTCTCTCGGCTTCACTTCGATAACGAGGCGTTCGGAGGCAAGATACGCGCTTCTGTAGGAGCTGGCGATGCGAGGATTGGCTAGAGTGATGTCTGAACAGGCGAGTAGGATGACGATAATCAAGCGCGTGGCGTGCGCAGCCCAACGATCACCATCACTGGCTCCGCGCCGATGATCCTCGATATATAAACTCGTGCTCATCGCGGAGTCCAGTGCATGGCGTTGTTGGGCCCAACTGTTACGTTCAATCGTCTCCAATCCAAATCGTGATCTCGGTGAACTGCCGGGCACGAACCCTCACTATTGTCGCATCCTCAGCCAGCGATAGATCATCAGGAGCTATCACGTAGCGTCCAGGCCGCAGATAAAGGGTGAACGTGGCGGTAATGTCCTCCGCCGTTGTCGCCGATGCCACAAAGCGGCCCGACTCGGTGAAGATTGAGAATGTGCCGTAATAGGGCCGGGGCATCATGCACCAGGGCGGGAATCCATCGCAAAAGCCAGGATACCAAGCACTGACTGTGATGCCTGACTGCTCGGAAGATGGTGGCTGATCTGTGGGCTGGGGCGATGCAACTTGGGCTAATCCTTGCTGTGCGACGATAGCGAAGAGAAGAAACGATGTTTTCATTTGAGTACCTGCTTTGTCATGGGTGGGGGACTCGATGCGCCCAACAACGAAGCTCAGGCACAGCCGCTGGAGAGTAGGTCAGGGCGAACTCCCGGAGCCGCAAATTCTCCAGGGCGCTGCAAAAGGAAGCGCTCGGCGGCTGTTGCCTGAAGCGGCCGGTTAGCAAAGTCTTTCGATCAACGTACATCACGGATGGTCCCTGGCTTGGACGAATCGACGAGTACATAATCTCGCCCCTCGATCAGCCTCTCAAAGCGACCTAGCGGCCAGTAGAGGTAGAATAAGCAGTAGCGCAAATCGCTGTCGGTGGTCACCGGGCCCCCTAGCACTTGGGTCCCGAAGTTCGTCTGACGCGGAATGTTCGTTGGGACAAGATTCCTGAAACGGGGGTAAGAGTTGGTAGAAGGCAGGCTGTTCGTGACCAGCATCACAGAGTTCGCGGAGCGATGCCAAACGTATCCGGCAACGTAGAGCGCCACTAGGGCTCCGACGATTGACGCGATTTGCTTCATATGACTTCGCTAACGAAAAAACTGAGCGATGCGGGCGTCCCACGGTGCCAAAATCGTCAACCGACGTGGTCCGCCCGCATTCGCTCCAGTGAATGGTTCGGCAAAACTCACCGCGCCGTGTTCCGCTTGGAAAAAAGCCAGACCATCCTCTCGACGATGATCCCCCACATCAAACAGCTCATCGCGAGAAGCAAAATCAAAACCGGTATCGGCCAGGAACCATGGTCGTGATAGACGAAAAAAGCATACAATCTCACCGGCAAGGCAAGCAGTGTGGCCACGACGTCGACAGTTTTGAGCGCTAAATCCTGTGACTGGCCGTCGTAGGGCAGGAGCAGGAGACGTTCAATGACCCATAACAAGAGCATCGCCGGAATCACGGTGACGGATACCAAGGTGATGGTTTTCTTATTCATAATCCTCTCCGTTTGACAAGTGAGGGTGCCATGCGTCACGCCGAACGCCCAAGCTCACGCACAGCCGCCGGAGCGGGACGTGAACTGCAATGATGATGTTCTCGTTTCACAAATCGGTCAACTGACCGGCGCGCGGCTGTTGCGTGCAGCGTCTTGTTCGCCGATTCGGTGTGACCGTAAAGTCTCATGGCATCTTCCTTTCTGGATACACGGACTGAATCACGTGCTCAATCTCTGGGTCGTAAGTGACAAAATCTCCTGTATCGAACCCAATCTCAGAATCAGTCTGCTCATTAGTGAAAAGAAACATGAGATCGCCGGCGCCTGAACTGGCCGCTGAGTAGCGGCTGTCTAGCGTGCCGCTCGGTGTGCGGGCTGGCGCATCCACGCCGTGGACGAACGCGACTCTCTGAGAAGTGTGCCAGCCTCCCTTGTAGGAATGAACGACTGTAGCCTTGAAGTGATGCAAGGCGTATTCCCGCGGCCCACGGTCCTGCCAATTATCCTCATAGACACAAACCAATAGCACATGCTTGTATTCATCCAAGTGTGCTTTCGTCTCCACCACATCGCCCCACGGACAATGTGCGAATATGGTATTGCTGCCTGTGGAACGACAACCGACTCCAAAACTGAACAGTGCCGCAGAGATTATGGCCCCGAATTTGTCCATGAGTGTGGATCACGGCGAACGGTCCCGATCAGCGACTCCGCGCCGCCGATTTCCGATTTGCCCTGCCGCCGTACTCGCGGAGTTCGCTGCGGCGGGATGGTTAAGTGATAGGATCATGACGGGATACGCGGCGGCCTTCGCGAGGGCCAGGCGAAGCACACCAGCCCAACCGAAAACCCGACCAACAATGGAATCGCGTACTTCGCGTTAAATCTCAACGCGACTTCCGAGGCGATGAGATATCCGCTACCGAGCGGTGTGGCGCCTTCGTGAACCGTCTTCGCTTCCACAAATGCACCAGTCGCGAGCTGGACAATGATCGCAGCAAACACCGCGACGCCCATCAGCCCCATCCCGATTCTGTGCCGTACTGTTACAAGCATACACTCCCCACTTAACGAATCTGCTCAGGCACGGTGCGTCCAAGACGTGCGACATGCAACAACAACGTAACCGCACCGTTGCCTGAAGCAGTCAGGTTAGGCCGCGTGGCCGTCATGGTGTCGTGCGATCCGGAGATGAAATCCTTCTAAATGCTCCATCGCCTCGTACATTGTAGTCGATGAGATAGGTCCTGTTGCTGTCTTTACTCGTCCGGAATGAAAGCTGTTCACCACCGGTGACCGAGCGGAACAGAAAGGGCGCGACCTGGGTTAAGCGCATTGGATTGCCCCTGGTTTGCCAGTATTCGACTTCAATGCCTTTGATGTCCTTGACGGACCGGATATAGACGTAATCTTCTTTTGAAATCTTGATCCCGTAAGAGAGGGTGCGGTCGAGTACGTATGTGCCAACGACTGACTGGATGTCTGCCATGCTCGCACTCGGCGTGACTGGCTGTGTTGCAGTCTCGGCAGTTTCAGCCTCGGCTTCGCGACCGGAGAGTCCGTCCAGCAGGTCGGCCAACTGAAACACGCGCGGCCCTTGCAGGTTTTGGGCGGAGAAGACCGCGAGGCCGCGACTCAAAGAGATGCCTAGGACACTCTGGAAGCCGTAAGCGTAGCCGATGTGAAACAGGTAAGGCTCCTTCCCCCGGGGATGGCTCTCATAAACGAATCCGCAGGTCCATTGCACGCCCAGGCGTGCGTCATCCGCATACTGGGGTTGGTGCATCAGCTTCACCGTTTCAGTTTTTAGGAAGCCTTTGCAGCCGGAGAGATGACAAATCATCAAACGGGCCATATCGCTGCCGGTGGTCATTACTCCAACGGCGGGATCGAGGCTAGTGTAACGGAAGGGAACCAACTGGTAGTTTGTCTTTCCATAGGTATAGGCCGCCGCCAGGTTGGTTCGTTGCCCCTCAGGCACAGCATAACCGGTGTGATCCATGCCCAGGGGGCGCATGACTCTTTGCCTCACGGCCTGCTGAAACCTGGTTCTGGACACAACTTCAACGACGTAACCTGCGAGGGTGATCCCATGGTCGGTGTAGAGCACTGTCTGTTCTGGCTCCTGCCAGCGCAACGGCAAACATTTCTGAAGGTACGGGCCCAGGGACAACACCTCTCTCGCATCCGTCGTGGATGTCACGTTGGGAATACTCAGGTCACGGATGCCGGCCGAATGTGTCAGCAACGCTCTTAGCGTGACCGGCCCGTACTCGTTGTGGTCCAGTTCCAAACCAGCCGCGGCCATGCGCGGCCGCACGTCTTCGTTCACACCAATAAGCCCATCGTCTATTAGGCGCATGGCTGCCATCGCATTGAACACTTTGGAAACAGAGGCGATGCGGAAAAGCGTCTCGTTGGGATTGACCGGTGTGTGTTCCTCCAGGTGCGCGAAGCCGTATCCCCTGTTGAAGATGACTCGGTGGTCTTTCACAATCGTAACCACCGTGCCGGGCACGTGGGCTTCCTGCATGCGGTTGGTAACGATACGATCAACAAACGCCTGCAAGGCACTCTTATCGCTGAGCAGATTCGAGGAGGCTGCGGACTCGTTTGCAGAGACCAGGCATGTGACAGCGCCCATAAGGATGAGGCCGATGATGAAGCTGTGACGGGCTCGATTGCTGTTCATTCAGGAATAAGACACCGTTCGGGCTTAGATTTTTGTGCTCAGCGGCCTAACGGCTAGCTCACCGATAGCGGCCCGCCACCATCGCTTGAATTGCCAGGCGGCTCCGCCGGGCCGCCATTCAGATGTCATGTTGGGTTGAACGGTGGCACTACCCAGTGCCACTCTTGATGCACAATTATGAAAAAAACATACATCCTCAAGCCCAACATGACGTTGACAAACGTAGCCACCTCGCCGGCCAAGCGCAACCGCCCAGCCGATTCATCGGGGGATTCTGCATCGGCCGAGCGCATTGCGGCCATTGCAGCGCCAAAGCTCGCACCGCTGCCGCAGCAACCCTTGCCCGTGCCGATGATCGATCGCGCCAAGCCCCGGCTCCAGCTGGGCCTGGACGTCCATCTAGAGTTCATCATGGCCGTTGCCCAACGCGGAAACACCTCCGCGCAGGCGCCCCGCCGGTTCACCCCCGACCAACTGGTCGCGCAAGTTCGCCAATGGGTAGCCGAAGGACTGCAGGTCTTTTGCGTGCAGGAATCCTGCGGCTTCGGTTTCGTGTTACACCGCCAACTGGTCAGCGCCGACGCCCAAAGTTTCCTCATCACGCCCATGGCCCTTAACGGCAACCGCAAGACCGACAAACTCGACGCCCGGGCGCTTTGCCTGCGTTTGTCCCGCTACTTGGACGGCAACTCCGACGAACTAGCCCCCATTCGCATTCCCACCGAGGCGGAGCAACGCCGGCGCGAAGTCACGCGCCGCCGTCAGTTCCTCAAGCGCGAGGTTCGTTGCCTGGCCAACCGTGGCCACGGCCAAGTGGCGGAGTATTGCCACCAGTCGTTGCCCAGTCGTTGGTGGGGGCCTCGGCTCTGGAAGAAGCTCTTGCCCAGGCTGGATGCCTGGCTGCTGGGCGTGCTGGAAAAGCTGCGCGACTTGATCCTGGCTTTGGAGCTCCAGCTCAAAGCGCTGGAGGAAGAGCTCCTGCAGCGCCTCCAGGGCCAGGAGCGTCCCAGAGGTTTGGGCGAACTCACGCTGGTCACCCTGGATGGCGAGATCTGCAACTGGGCACGCTTTCAGAACCGCAAGCAGATCGGCAGCTACACCGGGTGCTGTCCGGGCGAGCATAGTTCGGGCGGCAAACGGCGAGTGGGTTCCATTGACCGCATGGGCAACGGACGCGTCCGCGCGCTGCTGGTCGAAGCGGTGTGGCGCTTCCTCAAATGGCAGCCCAACTGGAAAGCGGCGCAACGCATAAAGGCCAAACTGGCCGACGGTCAGGCGCTGCGCAAAAAGACGATCATCGCATTGGCCCGCCAACTGGCCATTGATCTGTGGCGATGGCGTACCGGCCGTTGCACCCTGGTTGATCTGGGCTTGCTCGCTGCTTGAGCTACCTCCGTTCAAACCCCAAAGAATTCTGCTTCACGCAACCTCCAGAGCCTCCGTGAAAAAGCCTTTTGCGATCGGGCGGGTCCAGTCCGTAGCTTCACCTGGTGAACTCCTGGTTCGCCCGTCATTCAGATGGGACGGAACCCCCGGTCGCCGCCAGTCACACAAGAACGACACAATGGGCGTTGGGTCAGCTCCCAACTGTCCGGATAGGAGTCGGTGCGGGACCTCGGGGTCGAGCACTCGTAACGGCGGTGACACCGGTCGGCATTTCGTTTCACACCCTTGCTCTGCAAAAATCTTCAACCTTGAGGAGAAAGGGAAACGCCTTGAAAAAATAACTTGGGCCAAGTCGCTGAGCCGAGGCTGCGCGCAGCAGAGGATCGTTGGTCCTACCGCTAACGCGCGTGACTTCGCTCCGCGTCCGCTGCGCTCCGCACGACATGAACCTTACCCAAAAAAGAACCTGACGGAATTCGAACGACCCTCTTGACAACCCTCATAGGGGTGAAGCGACTGGTTGGCCGCCGCACTGCACAATCCTTGCCTCACAATGGCGAGCCCACGAGCCGCGAAAAAGTCTGGCGATCAGAGCAACTAAGATCCAACCGTAAACCATCAACGCGAACAGGCCTACTACCCTGGATGCAAGCACTTGCCGCTGATTCCCCGTAGTATCGCCAAACGCGAGTAGCCCGCCGATGCCAACCGCGATGCCACCACAGCAGATAAGGAAGTGAACGGCGGGCCATCGTCCAACCAGCCGAAAATAGGCGCGACAGATTGAACTGTTACAAATGGGTGTGTACATACATCGGCCAACGGCAAGCGCAGCCACGCCGGGTCGGTGGCGCTAGAGTGCAAGACAGACGCGCTCCCGGCGTTGGCTGGCGCGCCTCGTTAGCATTCAGTCTCATGGCGCACGTGATTCTGGCGCTGGCGCTCTGTAAGCAGTGATCGCAAGCGAGTGATCTCTGCTGGTCGGAACCCATCCAACTGATACTGAACCCAGCGGCCTCGAAGCAACCGAATCTGTAGACAAACTGGCGACGGCAACTTGTGCGCCGCGACTTGCCGCAGGTCAATCTCTGTGCGGTTCAGCGGGTGCCCCTGCGAAAGCAGCAGCTTGTCGCCCCGCACGCGGAAATGCGGAAGGACTCCGTCGAGAGCTGCGGAAAAGACGTTCATGCTAACGCCGGTGATGAGGCGCGGCGGGCCACAGACGTCCAGCACGGAACGGAAGCGCCGTCCCGCCGTCGACTCCATCACCCTTGTTCGGCCTTCGTCTGCTCGCGCTCATCTGTCGCCAAAATAGTGGAACTTAACAAGCAAGCCGCAGGGACTTGTCTGAGCCGTAACCTGCCCACCGGCTTGCACCTTGCCCGAAAGCCAGTTCTGATACTCACCTGCCGTCATCTGATTACCGCTCTCAAACCGCACCTCAACACTGCCATCGACTGTATCAAAACCGCCAGTGATCAGCCCGTTCGTCCCGCGTGAGCCGGGTGGCAGCGGAAAGCGAAAGTCATCAGCCTTCATTCGACAGTAAATGATGCCGCCTCTCTCAATGGTGACCTTTGGCAAGCCTTGCTCGTGCAGGCGCTCCAAGCGAGAATTAAGAAACAGCGGTGCGATGTTCGCATTCGCGAAGAAAGCCAGCACTGCGACAATGACAGCGGCACATAGCAGTATGACGGCGACTTTCATGTTGCGGCCGAACGACTGCGGTCAGGCAGCGCGGGGCTGGTGCGTCCGGCATGGAGCAGAACGCGAATCCCGCACTTGCCTGCACCGCCGTTGTTAGCCTGACTACCGTGTTTGTCAGGTCCTGACATAGACGATGTAGACGATACCGATGACAATAATGAGAGCGATGATGCTAAGGGCGATCAAATCACGCCGGCGCCTAGCCCGCTTGATCCTGCCCGTAGCCGCAGGCTCGTCCCGCATCAGCCGGTCCGTTCCCCAAAGGTAAGCGATAAGCTCAAGTATAGCTCCTAGTATCCCCATATTGTCTTTTGGCTAACTGTGATTATGCGACTGGCAGTCGCATATCGTGCCGGGGTTTTTTTCGTCCTTGTGTTCTAAGCCGTTCATTATCAACCTCGACTTGCCTCAACCTAACTCCGCCGGTCCGCATATTACAAGCTCAAAATTGTGTGTCTTATTTCGTACCCTGGACAGCCGTTGTCCGAGGAGCCTCTTTACACTGTTCTGCCGCATGAACTGCGTCACGGCTACGCCACCCACTGCCTCGAACGCGGTATCAACCCTCGCGCCATCCAGCAGGCTAGCGTGAGGCGTCGTTGGATTGCATCTCCTTTCCTGACAGGTCAGCCACGCGCCGAAATCGAATATTTCGCATGCGGCCAGCCGAAACTTTCAGCTCGCTTATCTCACCTTTACTGTCCCGCGTAAATACGATCGAAAGTCCTCCTGGATCAGTGTCAAATGCATCCGTGTCCGTCGGAAGCAGGCGCACCCAAGTCCCGGAACGATGCCTGGTCCCTAGGTCGCCCTCGTGGACTTCAAGGCGGTAGGCCACCCGGAGTTCCTCGCTCCAGAAATCGCCGGCGTAGGCGCGGAGCAGGTCGGGAGTGCATGTGGGTATGCGCAACTTCGGGGCATGAATGCCGCGATACATGAGGTGTGTCACTCTGTCTGAATTGGTGCTGACGAACTCGACGTCAGAGCCGTACGCTTTGACAAGGAATCTGTTGCTTGAAAGGGCCGTCATTGCGAATTTCGGCTCGCGCGTTGCCTGCGCCATGAGATTTGTTCCTTCCTGTGTGACACTTAATAACCAACCTGGTCCCAGGCGGTATGTCCCCGTGAAAGGCTTCCAGAGGGAGGGGTCCGCATGGAATTCGGCGACGGGTTTTCCGGGCGGCTGCTCCTTTGGGCCTGGCTCGTAGCCCAAGTAAAGATCCGTGATCTCTCTTGCGAGCCTTTCAGTAGGCATGCTACTGAGATTCGAGAGGATTGCGATCCCAAAGCGCTTTCCCGGCACGCGCAGGACGATGCTTCGGTATCCAGCCCAGGAGCCTGTGTGTTTGGTGATCTTGTCTCCGTTATAGTCAGTCAATTCAACGCCGAAGGCATAGTCGACTTTGTTACCGTTGTTCAACTTACCTGGTTCATGCATCATCTCGATTGCTTGTGTTCCTCCCACAGCGGCAGATTCGAAATTGAGCAGCCATTTCCCGATGTCATCAGCGCTTATGAAGAGAGAACTCGATCCTTGCGCTGCCAATTGACTAACCACTCGTTCAAAGCCCCTCCCCGCCGGCATATAAGGCATAGCCCGGTTTGGAACGATCTTCGCGGGATTTTCGCAAATTTCCGTATGATTCATTCCGAGCGGCTCGAAAATGTTTGCTGCCGTCCAGGTGCGGAACGAGTGACCAGTCGCTTTCGCCACGATCGCTGCGAGCAGATTGTATCCCGTGTTGGAGTACGAGTGTTCCTCGCCGGGAGCGAAGTCGAGCTCCCGTTGTCGGCGAACCATCTCGAGAATCGTCTCGAGGGTGATCGGGCTTGACATGTCGACTCCAGACAAGCTCAGGGTTTCCGGCCAGTCTCGTAGGCCGCTCGTATGATGGAGCAAGTGGTGAATGTAAATTGGTTTCCCGAAGTCCGGCAGATCAGGAAGGTATTTTCGGATTTCTTCGTCCAATGAGATTTTGCCTTTCTGTGCGAGCATGGCAATGGAAAGGCCGGTGAATTGCTTTGCGACAGAGGCGGCGTCAAAAATCGTTTGCTGGGTTATCGGGACGCGATCTTCAAGATTTGCATATCCGTAACCGTGCGTGTACGCGACGGCGCCATCCTTCACGATTACAACAGCCGCGCCGGGAGACCGCTCGTGATCCCACGGCGAGAACAGCTTGTCCACCTTAGCGTCGTTCGCAGGCTCTGCGACACTCGTAGCGGCCACGAACCAGCACGCGAGGCAGAGTATGCTGCCGTTGAGCCTCAGTGCCGTGGTGATCATCTTCAGGGAGGTTGGACCAGTTGCGGCTTGGAGCCAATCCTTAATGAGGATTAGCATTGCTCGTGCGCGGGTATGGCCCGTCTGAAAGCGTCAATTGTCGGGCAGCACATCGCGAGGGAGTGGTGTCAGGACGACTACGGAGGTGGATTGTGAATAAGTCGCGCAACAATTCTGCATTGGGGTGTCAATGGATGGCACACCAGTTTCAGTAAAGTACTGCACGAATGATCGGTGGGTTCGGAAACGCAAAACAAATGGGAAGAAGCTCAATATGAAAACCGACGAAAACGGCAAAGACAACAGGACTAGTGACAAAGGGACGTTCAGTGAAAAGCTGAAATGCTGAAACCTGAAACCTGAAATTGGAATTTCGAGCGGAGCGAGCTCGTGCGGTGTTTAGAGGCTGTTTGCCTTTCCTCCAATTTTTTTGTTCGGTTTACCTCATCAGCGGGTCTTTACTGGTGATTGAAGATGACGGACAGCCAACGATTGCTCGCCGATTACGTACGAACTGGTTCGGAAGCCGCATTTCGCGAACTGGTCAGCCGGTACATCGACTTGGTCCATTCGACAGCAGTCCGATTAGTCGAGGGCGATATCCATCGGGCGAAAGATGTGGCGCAAATGGTCTTTCTGGACCTGGCCCGCATGGCGCCGAAGTTCTCTAAAAATGTCATGCTGGGCGGCTGGTTGCACCGGCACACCTGTTTTGTGGCCGCTAACACCATGCGCGGCGAACGTCGGCGCCAATCTCGTGAAAGAGAGGCAGTTGAAATGAATGCGCTGCAAAGCAACTCCCGAGATGACTTCGAGCTGGTCGCGCCAATTCTTGACGAAGCCATCAATGAACTGGCCGAAGCGGATCGGACGGCTATCCTACTTCGCTTTTTCGAGCAGGATGATTTCCGCTCGGTTGGCCGGGCGATTGGGAGCAACGAAGATGCCGCACGAATGAGGGTGACCCGTGCCTTGGAAAAACTGGAGGGATTGCTGAAGGATCGAGGCGTGACGGCCAGCGCTGGAGCCCTTTCGGGGGTGCTTTCCGCTCACGCCGTCGAGGCTGCGCCTGCCGGGTTGGCCATCAGCATTTCCAGCATCGCTGCAGGTGCCGTGCCTGCCGCGCAAACCTCTGCCGCGTTCGCGACAACCAAAACCATCGCTATGAGCGCTTTTCAAAAAGCTATCGCCGCTTCCGCGCTCGCGGCCGCTATCGGGACTGCAATTTACGAAGGTCTTCAGGCCTCCATCTCGCGCAGGCAGGTTCAAACACTCGAGCAGCAGCAAACGTCGCTGGCCGAGCAAATACAACAATTACAGCAAGAACGAGATGACGCGAAAAGCAGGTTGACTTCCCTGGCAGAGGATAAAGGTGGCGATACAGAACTGCTTAGGCTACGCGCAGAGGTGGCAAGGCTACGCATGGAGTCTAAGGAACTGGCGAAGGTGAAAGCTCAGGGCACCGGTACAGATCGGAAGTCACTGGTCGAGGATGCGGAGTCCTTAATTGACCGCGTCAGGCTGCTCAAAGAACGGCTGGCGCAAACACCCGGAGCCAGAATCCCCGAACTCCAATTCCTCACCGAAGAGGATTGGCTTCGGGCCGCCGCTGGGCGGCAGAAACTAGAGACCGATGCCGACTTCCAAGCAGGTTTCAGCGATCTACGGGATCGTAGCGAAGGGAGATTTCTGCTGATGATGGAAACGCCGTTGCAAAAATATATCGAGGCCAACAAGCAATTCCCTATGGAACTGTCGCAGCTAAAGGCTTATGCTGAGAAAGCGATTAGCGACGAGATTTTGGAACGCTATCAAATCGTGCCAGCAAATACTTTGCCTGTAGCGAGTGCCGGGCGAGACGCCGGAGATTACCTGATCACATTGAAGTCGCCCGAAGAAGGCGGGCAACAAGCTCTTGGCCGGAACGGCCACAGCGGGTTTGTTAATTCAGAGCCGATGGCAATCCTGGCCCCGGCAATGCGAGCCATGGCTGAAGATACGCCCGAGATTGATGGGAAGAAGACAATGGATATGCGCAACTTAGGCCCGTATCTCAAAACACCCGAACAAAAGGCCGCATATCAGAGGCTGATGGAAAATCGTAAACCATGAGTAAAAGGACCGTGCAGAAACTGACCTCCGGTTTGACCCCGGTTAAGTTCTAGCTCGGATGCGGGCAGCCCAGCAAGCGTTCGAACTCGGCCTTGGAAAACTCGTCGGTTACTGGTCTGGACGGAATCTGGAGGTTGAAGGACATATTGACAATCGTCGCGAAATAATGCGCTACCCTCCGGGGGACGTCCACTGAATCCTCAGCACCCAGTCGTCGGAAGCGACCCTGCGTGCGCGAACGACCTTGCCTAGAGTGCCGGCGGGGACGGAGGGGAAGTCCCTCAGAGCGTGCACGTACTCGCCGACGTGCGAGCGAGCCTCCGATTCGAGGAAAAACGCTGACGTCATAGTCCAACAATCGATCAAAGTGGACCTCCTTGCAAGCGCATATAACGACTGATGAGGTGGAATCGGACGAGTCGGACGGAGCGGAAGGGATCCACCTCACCCCAAGCCCAGTGGCTTCCCAAGCCCGCCTCAAGATGGATGCCCCAAGCTGGACGACCGCTTCGCGGTACGAGGTCCCCCCGCGGAGAGGGAGACGGCGCGCGCGGGTCGGACGGAGCGAGCCAAAAAAATCCCCGGCCGAGCCGGGGACGTGAGTTAGATCAACGCGGCCTCGAGAGCGGGGTCCGAGCCGGACTGGCCACCAAGAGCGGCTTGCTGCGGACTGGGCCTGGGCTTGATGACGTCCGCCGTCGCCGGGCTATGGCGGACAGTGCCGGCGACGAAGCGCTCAGCCAGCTTTGTAGCAGCCTCCAGCGAGCGGCACGGATAGGAGCGGACGTCCCTGAATGTCGTGAGGGTGACCACGAAGTTGAGGACGCCCTTTGCTGGGTTGCGTGGAGCGATGGTGACTGAGGGAGCTGCGGTGTTTTTGTTGATGTTTTCTGTGTTCATGTTGTTTTTTGTTTGTTTCTGGCTTCTTTGCCCTTTCACCAAAAGGCGCGGGTGCCGGCGGCACCTGACAATGGGGCGGCGCGTGGGAGTAGTCTTCAGAGGGCACCACGGTCTGTGCCCCTCGTTGGCACAGCGCGGTGAAGGGCGAAGATGACTGAAACCCCTGGCGGGGAGCCACCATGAACACAACGTCAACAGCAACGCAGGACCGAAAGGGTAATGGCTAAACGCTAGAGGCTGAAGGGGGCGGCCGGTGTGGGCACCTCACTGCGGGAAAGTCCGCGACGGGGCGCGAGGGAGGCGGAGAAAAGCTGAAAATCGGAAGGCGGCACAGGCCGAGGGACGAGGGACGACCGGCCGACGCTCAGAAGCTATGGCCCGGCAGGTGGGCGAGGGGCGGCGCGGGATGGTACGGCCTGGCCGGGGATTTTGGGGCGAGCGGTATCGGAGGAGTCGGACGGGCGGCGGATTGTGTACTGGTGGAGATTAGGACCCCCTGTGGACTTCATCGCGGGCGCCATGAAGGAACCGCAGGGGGTCAGTGTCGGTGGGTCGCCGACGTGGGAGCATGCGCATGGGTAACCGGCAGGGTCAAGGCGGTTTTGTTAGGAGAGTATCGTCGGACGATTTGGGGGAAGTATGGAGGCGAATTGTGAATAAGTTTTTGGAGGAAGTTTTTGGTTGTACAGCGGATGTCCAAGGTACGAGTTCAGGATGGAGCGAAAAAAACTGTGGAAGCCAGCGAAGACAATTTGGATTGCCTCGTTTCTACGGTACTGGACAAATGAACAGTGGTCGAAGAAAAGGCTGAGGGCTGAAACGCTGAAATTCTGAAATGAAATTCGCAAGAGCCTCCACCTCACCCCCGGCCCTCTCCACCCTAGCGGGCGGCCACCAAGGGGAGAGGGAGGAAAGGGCGAGCCGATGAAGTTCTATGCGTTGGCGATCGGGGCGAGGTTTGTTTTTCGTGGGCAGGAGTTCGAAAAGACGGCGATGAGCATGGCAGAGGTCCTAGCGGACGGCCACCAGCGTGGATGGGGAAACATTTTCCAAGGAGGGACTGAGGTCGAGTCGGAGGGGCCGCTGTTGCCTGCTGACGTTGCGGCCAGGTGGAAGCCGCGAGAAGGGCATTGGGCCGATGGGATGATCCTGGCGCCGGGGCAGGGGTGAAAGGGAAGATTGAAACGCTGAAGGCTGAAACTCTGAAATTCTGAAATGGAACCGCGGAAGACGCGAACGACGCGGAAGGAGGAGGCGCTGAATGGAAACCGCTAATGGACGCTAATCGTCTACAAGAGCGAACGGAGGTCACCTCACCCCGGCCCTCTCCACCCTAGCGGGCGGCCACCAAGCGGAGAGGGAACAGCTTCGACCCTCGAATCCGCGCCGCCATGCGCTATTTGATCGAGCAGGACTTCGGAGGGTTGAGCGCGCATTTCACGATATATGTATCGTTCAAGAATTTTAGATGACATGGATTTAATGGGGGGTGCCCCTCAAAAAGAGAGACTGGGCGAGAATACGCGTGTTCGGCCAAAACGTGCGCCGCGAGCGCTTGCGCAGGCGGCTGACACAAGAGCAACTGGCGGAGCGGGCGGAAATTGCCACCAGGAATCTGCAAAAGATTGAAGCGGGCGAGATAAACACTCTTACGACCACGGCGTTCCGGATTCAGTTGGGGCTACAGTGCTCGTGGAAACGCCTGGCCCCTGATGAGTGAGAGCGGCGGGACTGTTGGCAACAGCGAATCGCAGGCGCGTAGATGAGTTGATGTGCGCAGTTAAGTCCTTTTAGTGGAAAGTGATGACAGCGGGGGTCAGGCCAGCGCCGGACAGGGTTGTCCGGCGCGCGCTGATATTTCCGGGAAGAGCGCAGGTGGTCAGAGTGAGGGTAGAGCTAAGCAGCTCGAATTGTGGGACGCGGCTGATTCCGCCTCTTTCGAGATGACGGCAGAGGAGCGAGCAGCGATTAGTCACTTTTTGCGGGAGACTCGTGTACCGCGTGCGGGGACTAACCGCGTTCCGAGGTTGGCCCGGGCTGCGCTGAAGTTCGGCGGCATGTTGTTGGTGGCTGCAGGTATCGTGGCGGGTTACTCGGATGGAGACGAGTTCAACGAGGCAGGTTGCACGGTTGCGCAGCAGGCGCAAGGGGCTTCTCACAAAGTACATTCGGGTCAGTCCGAGGAGGGCGGCGGCAAGCAACCTGACTCTGGCGGCGGGTGCGGTGGCGGTTCGGGCAAAGGTGGGGGTGGCGGACCGCCGTGTGAGGCCCCCGCGGAGAAATGTACGAATCAGCTTTTGCTGGAGCGGCTCGGCGAGGTGGTGGAAATGCTGGCGGGGATACGTCTGGAGGTTGCCGCGGTTCGACAGGAGCACGGCGAACTGCGCAGCGCGAAGCAGCGGCTGGAGAAAATGTTGGCGGATGGGGTGTTCAAGTTCACGCAGAAGGTGGATGCGACGTCGTTCAAGGTACTGTGCACGATTTTGGCCGAGGGAGATGTGGCAAAGGCGGGTCGGAAGCTTGGGATTGGGGATTCGATGATAAGGTACATGTTGCGGCGATGGAGGGAGCGTGGCGGGGTTTATGGGACGATGCTCGATCTGGTGCGATGGCGGAAGAAGGTCGGGCGGAGGGAAACCGTGCCGCTGAATGAGGCGGTGTTCCTTGAGGAGGCGAAGAGCGTTGATTATCCGGGGCTGCTTTCTGACGTGCTCGATGGGCTGCTTTCTGTGACGGGCGAGAATTGGCAGGAGCTGTGCGAGGAGTTGGCCAGTCTGGTGAGAGAAGCTGTTGGGCAGAGCTAGACGTTTTGTGAGTTTATTTTGGTTTTGGCCGTTGCGTTTGTGACGTCGCCTCGAAGGGAATTGGCTCCTGGAGAAGGGTCGAAATGAAATACTTTAGGGTTTTGGAGCCACCGCCCAGATTATTGTACAGTGCAACCGCTCTAGGGGAGATGCATGTTTTGTCGGTGTACATCTTGGCTTTAATCGTGCCGAGCGCCATGATTGCATTCTGGATCGTCGTTGCGTTTAGTTCGCTGGGGACTGGAATCGCTGAAGATATGCCTTCGCCGCTGATTCCGAGAGTTTGGATTACGAGGGTGCCGGATACGTTGTCCGCTTGTGCCTGCGCGCCAACCCCAAAAAGATTGCCGAGGTTCACCTTCCCTCGCTTAACGGTTATATGTGCCGAGAGCCTAACGCCCACGCCGATGTAGAGGGGAACGACAACGTCGGGTGTGGCGGCTCTCGAGGGCTTATAAACAATATTTGTTTCTTTGTCCTCGACCTTTTCAGAATCCTTTTTTGCGGGAAATGGGTGCGTCTTGTATTTGATGTAGTCGATGATGATGACGTAGTTGCTTCCCGAATATCCGACGGCGGTCGGACCGTACGTGATGTTGCCGTCTGTGCTTACCGTACCAACCGCTAGGCGCATTGTCTCGTCACATAGTGCGGACAGTGCAGCGGCGTCTGCCGGGACGTCGGCGACTGGAAGTGGGTCTAAGGGAGTGTACCCGTATGCGAGTGGACGGTTTTGCTCTGCTAGTGTTTGTGGGAGGCGCGACCATGAACAGCCTGTGGTGAGGGCCAGTAAGAGGAGCGTCGTTCCTGCAGTCGGCGCGGTCAAGAGTCTCGTAAGGAAGCTCATGAGGATGTTATGGAGCGCCGATATCGATGAGCCGGAGGGTTTCATTGGTGTAAAAGATGAATTGCTTGTGTTGGCCTGGTATTCCGTTTTTCTCGGCCCAAAAATCCCACCATCCTGCTGGCACGGGCTCTGTTGTTGGCGTACTCGGAAGTCTAAAGTCTCGGTAGGTTCTTTCGTCCCAGGAGTTTAGTGGTTTGTATCGCACAGTGCAATTCGAGACTGGCGTGCTTGTTCGGTAGTCGGTCGTTGAGACCTGTGTGGGGATGGAGTCCGTTTGGTTTGTGCTGACGAACGTAGCCTTCATGCGGATGTCCGATTCAGCGCGATTGACGCGGCCGAGATTTTCTTGCGTTACAGGCGTCTTGGTTTTGGAACGCTGCGATAGCATGGCAAAGGCTCGGCGGTCGAAGTCTAGTGAGACGAGGAACATTTGGCTGAAACTGATCTGGCGTGACATTATCGCAGTGACGTTTTCGGTTGCGAAGGTGATCTGTGCTTTTAGCTGTGAAGGAGCATAGGAAGGGGTACCCCGGGCAAGGCGGAATGACGCATCGTTTAGTTCGGTAAAGACTGAAGAAAAGCCTGCTGCGATCTCGTCGCGGGTAAGGAGCTGTGTTTCTTTGGCCTGCTCAGCGGCCTCGCGCTCGACGGCGGACTGCGTGAAGCGGATGGAATGGGCAATTATAATCGTAAGAATAAAGATCGCGAAGAAACCCATTGCTAAGCAAACCCGTGCCCACGGCTTTGGGAATCGCAGAAAGGTGCTGGCCCAGTCAGTTGCCGTTCTGATTGGCGATCTGAGCGCCACTGGGGAAGTATGGGTACTGCCGCGAGGTAGTCAATCATTGTTGTGTGACATTTCCCTGTTCCTGGTTGGGTGAGGTCGGGCATGAGGGCAGGCGTCTCCGCGTCTTGTAAGCCGTATCGAAGGCGGTATTACGATTTTTCTAACTGTTGTTGGATTTCTCGTAAGCCCTTGAATTGCTGGACGTAAGCCGTGTTTTTCGGGGGAATTTGTGGGTGGTTTTTACGATTTCCGGGAGGGGTGTATGAATGGAAATCCGAAGGCCGAGGGCCGAAGGGCGAAGGAAGAAATCCCGAACGCTGCAGCCACTCCATCCCAAGGCGTAGAGACATTGCCTGTGCGATTTCTGACGCGATTTGAACTGGCAGAGGCGTTGAAGATTTCGGTTCGGACGGTGGACACGATGGTGGCGGGAGGGGAGCTGCCGCACTTGAGGCTGCGTGGGAATTTTATCCGGTTTTATTTGCCGGATGTGGTGAGGCACCTGAGTGCGACGGCATTGATCTCGAAGAGACGGTGGGCGGGACCCGCGCGCAAGCGCGGAAGTCCGAAGGCCGAAGGCCGAGGGACGAATCCCGAAGAGAGGACGGGAAAGGCTGAGGGCTGGAGTCAGCAACCGGAGATGTTACACAAGGAAACAAAGGGAACGAAGAAGGCGGAAAACCTGAAAACCGAAAGGTGAAATGGACATCTCTGACATTGGATATGCGGTCGTGATGGCGGTGTGGGCAGGCCTGGTCGTGTTGCTGAGTTATCGGCTCGGCTATGACAACGGTCGGTGGGCGTGGGTGGAGGAGGAAAGCAGAAATTGCGAAAGCGGAAAACAGAAACAAGAGGAGCTGAATTTTACAGAAGGCAACGGAGGCAACGGAGGAAAGCTGAAAGGCTGAGAAGGCGCGACACGAATTTTACGAATTTTCACGAAGGCTTGGACGTTGACATGGATTCGAGAGAAAAAGGCAAACGCGGAGAAAGGCAGTGGCGGGATGAGCTGCGAGCGAATGGTTACTGCGCCAGGAGGGGCCAGCAGTTTTCGGGATCGGCGGAATCGCCGGATGTCGTGTGCGACCAACTGCGTTGGATCCACTTTGAAGTGAAGGCGGTGGAGAGGCTGAACATCGAGGAGGCGATGGAGCAGGCGAGGCGCGACTGCGCAGGCAAAGTCCCCGTGGTGGCGCACAAGCGGAGCTTTCGACCGTGGTTGGTGACGATGGAGGCGGAGACGTTCTTCAGAATCCTGAGGGGAGATTTTACAGGAGGCAACGGAGCTAACGGAGAAAGAACAGAGGGGAGTGGGAAATGAAACGGTGCGATCTGGATGTTCATTTTTCTTCGGCGACTTGCGAGTGGGCGACGCCGCAGTGGCTGTTTGATCAATTAAATCGGGACTTTGGGTTCACGCTTGATCCGTGCGCGACAAAAGAGAACGCGAAATGCAGCAAGTATTTCACAGTGGCTGAGGATGGGCTGAAGCGGTCGTGGGATTACCAGGTCGTTTTCATGAATCCGCCTTACGGCCGGGTGATTGGCGACTGGATGCGCAAGGCGTGGGAGTCGTCGCAGCGCGGCGCGACGGTGGTGTGCTTGGTGCCGGCGCGAACGGACACGGACTGGTGGCATCGCTATGCGATGCGCGGAGAGGTCAGGTTTCTGAAGGGGCGGTTGAAATTCGGAGGTGCAAAGAACAGCGCGCCGTTTCCGAGTGCGATCGTGATTTTCAGGAGGGGAGCAATTACAGGAGGCAACGGAGCAAACGGAGAACACGCAGAGCGGCTGACGTTCCCCCATAGGTGTGACTGATTTTGCGAGGCTCGTGTGGCCTCGCGAAGGAACGGAAAACAAACAACAAAAACAACATAGGAACAAATGAAAATCAAAGAGAGTAACAACTTCGAGGCTTGCCCGGAATTCACGGGCAAGGGTGTGTGCGTGGACGTGACGCCGCTGCGGAAGCAGCAAAGTCAGTACGGGGAACGGAACGTTTTCAAGGTCGTTTTCGAGGCGGACATGGAGAAGGAAGACGGCAGCCGCTATGCGGTATGGTCGAATAACTTCACACCGACTCTGAACGAGAAGGCGAGCCTGCGGAAATTCTTGCGCGGCTGGTTCGGTCGGGACCTGAGCAAGGCTGAGCTCGAGGATTTCGATACGGAGACGTTGATCGGGAAGCCGGCGCAGCTCGTGATCGTGCATCAGCACAAGGATGGGAAGGTGTATGCGAACATCGCGGCTTGCACGCCAGATAAGTCGGGGGAGCCGTTGAGGCCGTCGGGGAAGTTCACGCGGGCGAAGGACCGACCCACTAGCGTGGGGGCCAATGCCGCTGGCGCGGCGGGAAACGGTTATCGGAGGGCGGAGCAGCTCTCCGACGCCGAGGCTATGGAGGGCAGGCCTTCCCATGCGGCGGTGAAGGTCCACGTAGGGAAGTGCAAGGGGCTTGAGCTGCGGGACCTGGCGATTGAGCAGGTGCAAGCGCTGGTGTCGAACTGGCTGCCGGGAGCGAAGACGAATGCGAAGCCGTTGGCGGATGACAAGCGGCTAATTGCTGCGCTGGAGTGGTGGCAGGCGGAACGGGAGAAGGAGAAGGACGACGTGCCGTATTGAGAGGTGAGAGGGGTGAGGTCAGAGGGGCGAGGGACAGGAAAAACTCACAGAAGGGCACGAAGGCAACGAGGAGGGACTAAACCACTAATGGACACTAATGAGCGCTAATGAAGGGAGAAAAGCAGGAGTGAGCATGAATTTGATTGAGCATTTGAGGGAGGCGTCGCGGCATTTAAAAGAGGCCGCGAAGTTGTCGAACGATTGGCGGGTTAAGGAGGCCGCGGCTGGAGCCGGAACGTCGGCGAATTGCGCGATTCATCTTCAGCAGAGGATTGCGTTGGGCAAAATCGCGCTGGAGCGGAAACCGTCGTTTGAGACGTCGGACGGGTTGAGTGGGGCGTGATCCTCCGTCGCCAAGGCTTTGGAGGACAGGTGCGAGGTGTGAGGGGCGAGGGTCGAAGGACTGGGCCCACCTCGCCCTACCCTCTCCCCCTGCGGAGAGGGCGGCGCGCAGAGGACTGCGCGCCCTACCTCACCAGAAAGGAACTATGATTTTGATTCAACGACAGGCGGCGAGTCATTGGTATTTGCGCGATGGCCGACCGTTTCATGAAATCGCAAAGAAGGATGGATCCGGCACGCGGCCGGTAACGTTGGCGGATGCGCGAAAGGTGCTGGCGTTTCCGAGTGTGACGAATGTGCTTGGAGTCCTCGCGAAGCCGACGCTGGAGGCTTGGAAGATCGAGCAGGGAATTCTGAGTGCGCTGACGTTGCCACGGCAGCCGAATGAGGACCTGGGAGCGTTTGCGCATCGGGTGGTCGCCGACATGGGCGAGCAGGTGGAGAAGGCTGCTGATTTTGGGTCAGCGATTCATGCGGCTTGCGAGGCTTATGCGCTGAACATGCAGTTGCCCGAAGATGTGAAACTGCTCGCGTTTATGGACGACTGGGTACGCTGGTTTAATCAAAACGTTGAGCGGGTTGCAGCGATCGAGCAGGTGTTCGTGAATCATGAGCACGGCTATGCCGGGCGAGTTGATATGGTCGCCCTGCTCAAAGGTGACGGCGGTGGCGGTGCCACTTCCCACTATTGGGCGGTGGTGGATTTCAAAACGCAGAAGGTTAAGCGGAGCGCGAAGGGCGAGCCGAAGCCGGCGTTTTATGAAACCTGGCCGTTGCAATTGGCGGCGTATCGGCAGGCGATTCTGTCGAGCGGGGCAAAGAATGTGACTGGCCTTGTGTCAGTGGTGATTGATAGCGCGCAGCCGGGGCCGGTGCATGTGAGGAGGTGGGAGGTGTCGAGGGGCGAGAGGCGAAGGGAAGACGGGTATTTTGGGGCGTTCAGGTCGGCATTGGAGCTGTGGAGGTATGTGAAGGCGTACGATCCAAGGGAAGGTTCCTTCACCGGGCCGGCGGGCGTGCAGCTCAACTGAGCGAAGCGACAGGACACCATTATGAAGACCCTTTGGGAGAATTACGCTCAGGTGGCGGGTGAAGCGCTGATGCCGGAGAAGCGGTTTGCGGCAGCGGCGCAGGCGGGACGGAATTGCTTTTTGACTGGGATGGCAGGGACCGGGAAGTCAACGACGCTGAGGCAGTTCATCCGCGACTCAATTAAGCGCGTGGATGTGACAGCACCGACAGGTGTGGCGGCGTTGAACGTAGGAGGCATGACGATTCATCGGTTCTGCGGGATGCTGTTGGGGCCCCAAGAGGAGCAATCCAATGAAGACTACTTCGAGGTTCTGCGACGCGATCCACGGCGCTCGATCTTGGCCGGGTTCAATCGGATAAGGCGATGTGAGGTCCTGGTGATTGATGAGGTTTCAATGCTGCCAGGACGGCAGCTTGATTTTGTTGAGTTTCTGTTTCGGCGGCTGCGTGGGAGAGATGAGCCGTTCGGTGGGTGCCAGGTGATTGCGACTGGGGATTTTCTGCAGCTGCCTCCAGTACGCACTTCGGAGAGCGAGCCTTACGATTGGGCGTTTCAGAGCCGGGCGTGGGAGGAGGCAGAGTTCAAGACGATCGTGCTGGAGAAAGTAAGGCGACAGGATGAGCCGCAGTTCGTCGGAGCGCTTTCGGAATTTCGTGTCGGTAGAGTTTGGGGCGACACGGCGCGGCTGCTTCAGTCGCGCGTGAGGAGCTTTCCGCCGGCCGGGATGCCGAGATTGTTCACGCACAATGTGCAGGTGGACAGGTGGAATACGTTTCAGCTCTCCGAGCTGCCGGGCGAGGAAAGCGTTTTGGAGGCGGAGCAAACCGGGCCGGAACACCAGCGGGAGTTTTTGACAAAACATCTGCTCACGCCGGCGACGCTACGTTTGAAGCCGGGGGCGATGGTGATGTTCACGGTGAACCGGAACGACTCGGGAAAACGCGAGCCGCTTTTTGTAAATGGGCAAATCGGAGTGGTGGAGAAGTGCGAGGGGGACAGAATCTTGGTGCGGACGAATGGAGAAGTCATACCGGTTGAGCCATTCACTTGGCGGTATGACGGCAATGATCCCGAGGCGGCGACGTTCACGCAGTTTCCTCTGCGCCTGGCCTGGGCGATGACGATTCACAAGTCGCAGGGGCTCACTCTTGATTCAGCTTATCTGGATATCCGCGCTGCGCGTGAGCCGGGGCAGGCGTACGTGGCGGTGTCGCGCGTGCGGACGCTCGCGGGTTTGCAGTTCAAGGAATGGTTCAAGGGGGTGCACGTGTCGCCCGAAGCGATTCGATTTTTTGAGCAGAACTAGACACGAATTTCACGAATTTACTAAACGGATGAAGAGGGATTTTGGAACCGCTGATAAACGCTAATGAGCGCTAATTGGGAGCCGAGGGACAGGATTGGGAGGGCGTTTGCGCGGGAGCGTGAGGCGAGGTTCTGGCCGGTGTGGCAGAGGGAACTTGTGATCGTGAACGCGGCGGTATTCAGGTGTGTTTGCTGCGGGAAGCAGAGGAGCATGAGGGAGCGGCGAGAGCCGGAAAGCGAGGTGTGTGTTCATTGTGTGCGGGCGGCGGGGTATTGGAATTAGTTGAGGGTCGAGAGTTGATGGTTGAGAGCAGGGAAAAGAAACAACGAACTCCGATGAATCGCGAGCTGGTGGAAGCGAATGAACACGAACATGGGATTGTCGCGAAAAGGCGAACCGATGGCGCGGGGTTATTCGTAAGGACTGGTCCGCGCAGGGGCGGGTCGATTCTGCCCTGCAATTATGGAGAAAGCGTTGGTTGCTTTCTGCCGTACAATGGTACTGGAGTCCGAGAGTGCGTTTGTGAGTTGGCTCAGTGCTGCCGGGCCGTATCTCGCGAGAGTGAGCGGGATCTGGTTGCTGACAGCGCCTCGCGGGTCGTCCAGCTTGCGGAGCAAGGCCGGAATAACGAGATCTGGTTCGAGGGCCGAGTCACCGAGCATCTGCGCGGAGGAAGCAGCGGTAAGGGCATTAGTGCGGTCCAAATACTGGAGAAGCATCGGAACCAGCGGGCGGGCGTTTGGGCCCAGTTGTGCAACGGAGGCCCTGGCCCACGTGTTGGTTACACGCTCGGGGTTCGAAAGGATTCTCGCAATCGCAGGAACCGCGGTGGCCCCGATGTTAGAAAGTGCAAAAAGTGCCTGAGAGCTTTTTTCGGCAGAATTGCCCTGTGCTCGAGCCTCAAGATCGTGAACAGCTGGTGCCGCTGTTGCGCCCAGGGCCCGGAAGGACAATGCGACTTGCCACCCGTTTGGGAACCCTGGTTCGGCAAAAAATCGTTTTACCGGTCGGCTGTCGACTATCGGCTTGGGCAGTTTTCGAGTTTCTATCAGCAGTCTCAACTTCCAGCGCGCGGGTTCATAATCCATCCATTCAAGGAGGAAGGGAATTGCGTTGGTGCCGATCTGTTTGATCGCTGGTCCTGCTTTGGTCCACTCCTGATATGTAGGGACCTTATCGGTTGGAGGCCCGCTGAAAACCTTGACCCAGTACGAAAGGGGATGGCCTTGAGCGGCAGGCTCGCGTGCGGAGATGATAGTGAGGAGCAGAGCCGCCGCCAAAGCTGCGCAGCCAAGGATGAGCAACACAGTCCTGCCTTTTCGCATATGCGGATTATCGCATGAGCCTCGAAATACCGAAAGTCCAGGGTGGTCCGCTCGGCCTTTTGACGGCGCTGCTGGGGGACGATGTGTTTTTTGTGCCCTGCGAATGGGGAACAAAGAGGCCGCTGGTTACGTACGTTGAGCGGCCGTTCGGTGCGACGAAAACGGAGGCGTATAGGGCGCTGTTCGAAGTGCAGGACGTAAATGTCGCGGTTTATCTTGGGAAGGCATCGGGCGGGCTGTGCGCGATTGATTTTGACCGCGATGAGGATCTCGCGACCTTTATGGAGGTGAACCCGGGACTGCAGCATACGACCCGGTCCCGTGGGTCGCGCGGTGGCATGATTTGGATCAGGGTCGCGAGAAGTCCGAATGACGAAGACCGAAGGCCGAAAGAAGACCGAAGTCCCAATTTCGACGGAAGGATCCACCTCACCCAACCCTCTCCCCCTGCGGAGAGGGGGTGCGGCCGGCTCGGAGAGCCAGCCCTACCGCGGGCGGACTATCCGGAGAGTTGTACGACGGAGCACTTTGAATGGCGGGCCGATAAACGGCTTTCGACAATTTATGGCCGCCATCCGGCAGGGATGGATTATGTCCTGGTGAAGGATGGATTCCCAGCGGTGCTGGCTTTCGCGGACATCACTTGGCCTGAGGGGTGGGAGCTGCCGTGGACGCAGACCGGTGACAGCAAGCTGAAGGAGCTTTATGGGCAGCCTTTCTACACCAACGAGAAGGGCGGGGTGACTGGTATCAACGAGGCGTACTGGGCGGGAATGCATGCTCTGGAGAACGAGGTTTTGTACGAGCCGGATGAGAAGCAGTTCTATGCGTACTCTGCGGAGAGTGGTTTATTCGACGTGGAATCACAGGATGTGATTCGGCACAAGATTTCGAGCCGGATGCTGGAAGCGTCCAGGCAGGCGAATGTGTTCGATCTGCAAAAGCGGAGGACGGCCACGACCTTGAACAATGTGGTGGCGCACTTGCGCGGGATTTCAGAAAAGCGCTCGGCGTTTGCGGGCGCGAAGAAGGCAATACATCTGGCAAACGGGGTCATTGTGTTCAAGGGCAGCGACGCAGAGCTGCGGCCGTTTTCGCCGGAGTTCCGGTCGCGCAATCGGTCTCCGATTGCGTTTGATGGAAATGCGAAGTGCGAACGGTTCCTGCAGGAGCTGGTGATTCCGGCCGTGGCTGCTGACGACGTGGAACTTCTTCAGAAGTTCGCCGGAATGATGTTGCTTGGCTACAACCGAGCGCAACGGCTGCTCATCCTGGACGGGGAAGCCGGACGCGGCAAAACGCAGTTGGCGAATGTCATGCAAGGCCTCGTCGGCATGGCCAACGTGACGCAGCTTCGGACGAAGCACCTTGCCGAGCGGTTCGAGCTTTTTCGGTATCTGAAAAAGACCCTTTTGGTTGGCGTGGACGTCGAGGCGGATTTTCTGAGCACCAAAGGTGCGGCTGTGTTGAAAGGGCTCGTCGGTGGCGACTGGTTCGACGCCGAACAGAAAGGCGGCACCGGATGCTTTCAGTTGCAAGGCAACTTCAATGTGATCATCACGTCCAATGCGCGGCTGAAGGTGCGCCTGCAGGGTGATCTGGGGGCGTGGAAGCGACGAATCACGATCGTGCGGTACGAGGCGCCACCGCCTGCGAAGCGGATTCCGGACTTCGGTTCTTACCTGGCGAGAACAGAAGGCAGCGGGATCCTGAATTGGGCACTGCTCGGAGCGCAGAAGGTTTTGAGTGAAATCCCCGACGAAGGCGGGGATTTCGTTCTGACGAAGCGGCAAAAGGGCGTGGTGGACTCGCTCCTGGCTGAAAGTGACAGCCTGCGACACTTCCTGCAGGAGGAGATCAGTGTGGACACGTACGGAGATGTTACGACAAGCGAGGTCATCGAGGCGTACGCGGCCTATTGTCCGGAGCGGCGGTGGCAGCCGCTGGCGATCACGGATGTCCAGAACAAGCTGGAAGGACTCATGCTGGAACTGTTCGGCGTAACGAAACGCCATGACATCAAACGCGATGAGCGGAGCCAGCGGGGCTTCAGTGGTGTGAAATTCAGGGCGGATATCGAGAACGGACCGGAGGCGACCTTGCGGTCGGCCACCATTGAATGAGCCTGAATGTGGACAAACTCGAAAGGGTGGTGCGCCTCGCCAACGGCGGGGTAGAGGCCCGGTGTCCGGCGTGCGCCGAGTCTGGCAACGACCGCAAGGGCGAGCACCTGAGAATTTCACCAGAGGGTAAATTCGGGTGCTGCGTGTTCCCTGGTGACCGTAAGCACCGGAAACGGATGTTCGCGTTGGCTGGCGACCACGGGCCGAAAGAGATCAAGGTCAGGGTGGGCGTAGCCGCTAGCCCGGCAGTGCAGACTGGAATCCTGGGGAGGCTGAGCAAGCCAGTTGAGCCGGAAAACTGCTCGGACGTCTCGGACGGGGTGTCAGCAGTCCAGACAGAATTTGAAGAAATCGGAACGGCTGAAGCTAAATCTGTTGAGACCGTTGCCAAGGAAACTCGGACGGCTCGGACGGGTCATTCACTACTTACGCGTAATGCAGTTGAAACAGATTCTATATGTAAGCTAGTAGAGTTTGATACCCCCGTCCGAAGCGTCCGAGAGGATGAAGTGAATGGGACGAATGGGAGAAATGGGTCCAATGGAGCGCACCTGCCGTATCTGACGACATCTGGTGATCTCGTGATTCCGTTCGACTCGCCTGAACGGTACCACTGGTGGAAGGGTGGGCAGTCCATCCGCCGAACAAAGCAGGAACTGATGGAAAGAAAGGAAAATGATGCCGCACCTTTTTGAACAGCAAGCCAGGGAAAGCAGCAAAGCGTTTGCTGCGTTCAGCTTGTATCTGTCGTTGGGGCCGCAGCGGTCAACGGCCGCTGTTGCCAAGAAGTTGGCAAAGAGTCATCAGCTCGTGAGGCGGTGGTCGGCGAAGCATGACTGGCTGGTACGGGTGAAGGCGCACGGTGCGCACATGGCCGCGGCGGAACATGAGGCAGCGAAGGCGCTGGTGACGGCAAAGGGCGTGGATTGGGCGAAGCGGCAGGAGGAGCACCGGGAAAAGGAATGGGAGGCGCGGTGCAAGCTGGTGCATCTCGCGGAGACGGCCATCAAAAGATGGCTGGAGAAGCCGGAACGGTGCGGATCGCTGGAAGGCATCGCAAGGCTGTTGGACCTGGCGAGCAGGTTGGGAAGGCTGGCGTCGGGACTGCCAACGGATAAGACGGAGATAACCGGCGAGCTGAATGCGACACTGAACGTGGAGGTAGCGATGGCCCTCGAGAAGGTGTACGGGGAAACGATAGACGTGGAAGAAGTCCAGGTTACAAAGCCCAAAGTCCAAAGTCTGGTGGAGAAGTCATGAATGCATGGGAGCGGTACTTGCGATCTGGGCGGAGGGCCGGGTGTCCGAAAGACCAAATGGAGAACTTTGCGAAGGCGGAGGTGATTCTTCAGGGACGGCAGCTCGCCGCGTCAGCGGCGGCGCGGCTGTGCGACAGAGCCGATGGCCCTACGGCCATCGGTTACGGCGGCGCCCGTGGCGGCGGTAAGTCGCACTGGCTGCTGGCACAGATGGGCGTGGACGACTGTCAGCGGGTGCCGGGTCTGAAGTGCCTGTTGCTGCGGAAGGTTGGGAAGGCGAATATGGAGCACTTTGAGGATCTGAGGCAGCGCCTGTTCGGAAAGCTCAAGCATGAGTTCTCCGCGTACCGTGGGATACTCACCTTCAACAACGGGTCGCGGATCATCGCCGGCCACTTTCAATCCGAGAAAGATATAGATGCGTATCTCGGGCTCGAGTACGACGTCATCGGGATTGAGGAGGCGACGACGCTGTCGAACCGGAAGCATCAGGATATTTCGACGTGCTGCCGGACGTCGAAGCCGAACTGGAGGCCGCGTATCTACTCGACGAGCAATCCCGGAGGGATTGGGCACGCCTGGTACCGCACGAGGTTCGTGGTCCCATTCTTGAAAGGCACGGAAACGGAAACGCGGTTCGTCCCGGCGAGAGTGACGGACAATCGGTTCAATAATCCGGAATACACGAAGGTGCTTGAGGGCCTGACTGGCTGGCAGAAGCGGGCGTGGCTGGACGGGGACTGGGACATCGCAGCCGGACAGTTCTTCACGACGCTGCGGCGTGAGGTGCATGTGATCTCGTCTTTTGACGACAGCAGAGCTGTCGAGTGGTTCGCGGCGATGGATTATGGGTTCACGCACTACACGGTGGTGTTGCTCGGGTGTCGGGATGGTGATGGAAATTTGTTCATCGTAGATGAACACGCGGAGCGGATGTGGCTGCCGCAAAGGCACGCTCCGGCGGTTGAGGCGATGCTGGCGAGGCATCGAATTTCCAACCGAAGGTTGGAAATCGGTGACCTGAAACGGTTCGTGGCTGGCGCGGATGTTTTCAGCAAGCAAAGCGATGGTTCAACAGTGGCGAGTCAGTACGCGAAACTCGGGATCAACCTGAAGTGCGCGAACACGGAACGTGTTAGCGGGTGGGCGGAGGTGCTGCATCGGCTCGGTGACCCCGGGTCGGGGTTCCCATCGCGGCTGTTCATTCATGAACGGTGTGCACGGTTGATCGAGTGTTTGCCCTCGCTGCAACATGATCCGAGTCGGCCGGAAGATGTGCTGAAGGTGGATGCGGATGAGGATGGCGTTGGCGGCGATGATGCGGCGGATTGCTTGCGGTATTTGGTCGCGACGAAGTCGCGAGCTGTAGTACAGAGGAAGCTGAGGGGGCTGTGAGCCCGCTGGAATTGGGCTGTTCCTAGGGGAATCCGGCGCCTAGCCGCTGGAGGTCTAGTCTGTTGCTTGCGGAGGCGATTGTGATCTGAGCGAGCCGGCCATCGCGATCGTGCCCGAGGGATATACCCTCCTGCGCTTCGATGCTCTTTTCCTTGCGTATTCCTGGTAGGACCAGATGGAGGCAGTCTGCCGCCGCATCGAGGCTGGGTTTGAAACGGAGCTTCGCGAGGACCGGCCTGTCGTACCCGAGGTGCTTTGTAGCTTGTTTGAACTCGATGCCGACGGGCTTGTTTTGCGCGTCGTAGTCGATCGTCGTGCCGAGCGTGACGGGCTTAGAGGCTACTGCGTGACTAGGGGACAGGCGGATGTAAGCCGAGTCAGTCCTTTCGTCGTAGCAGATCGTTATCGGGGTCGGGCTGCGAGGTAACGCGGGCGCCTGAGCCTTCCGTACGCGGCGGCGGCGCGTTGGTGATGCGCTGGGTTCGGCCCCGTGGGCCACGCTTTGGCGGGCGTCTAGGACCTCGATGACGCCAATGCTATCAAGGGGTATCCTCGACTCGCGGTGCGGCGGGGAGTCTCCGACCAGAATCAGGTATCTTCCCGAGTCGGCGAGGTCCTTCACGATGCCCTCGGTGTCATTGATGGATACCCGCCTGCCAATGAGTTTCAGGTAATCAGCCACTTCCCGGACTTTAATTGCAGCGCCTAGACCGGTGCGTTCTGGGGATGGTACAGGAGTGGGCTTCATTAGACGAGGGTAGGCGGGGAAGGTGGGGTGGCAAGCTCAATCATGGAAGCGCAAAGGACGCCTCCGTTACGCGAGATTTTGTGGGCCCGTTGAGGTCCTCCGGTTCCGAAGCGACCCCGCCTGATCAAAAATAAAAAAAAGCGAAGTGAATGGGTGGCGTGAAGGATGCCTGCGAGTTGGCGCCCCGCTCTTTCGCCGTGCCGCACCGCGGGCCAACGAACGGAGTGAGTCTGGAAAGAGCGGGGATGACACGAGCAGCCTTCTACATATAAGGCGAGATTGTGCGATGTGCTGGGCCGCCCTGCGGCGGGGACCCGGCAATCCGGGGGTCCTGCGCCAGCGGGGGCCGGTTGCTGGGGAGGCATTTCGCACAATGTCCTTATATTTAGAAGGTACTAGCAACCCCGCTCATTCAGGCGGCATTTGCGCGAAGCCAAACTGACTTTCAGAATGAGCGGGGGTTCCTTCATGCCACACAGAGAACGAAGCGAGTCGGGTTTGGCGGGGTCGCTCTGATTGCCTTAGAAATTTTTACAGGAGATAACGGAGACAACGGAGGAGGAGGGAGTTGGACCCGCCTCCGCTCGGAGGCTACGGCGCGGAGGGTGTGCGAGTGGTCCGCACTTCTGGACGGAAGTGGGGAGCTGGAGGGCCATGAAGCGCTGAAGGGCGTCGGGGTGAGCGCTGGCCCGGAGGCGGAGCATGGACGGCCAGAGGTGAGGCTGATCTTCTCTACAAGCGCCAGTCTGCCGACTTTCAGCGCGCAGCGAAGCGAAGAGGACCTGGCGGTCGGCCGCCGGGCCGGTGCTGAAAGTCGGCAGTCTGGCGCGGTGCAGGTTGCACCTCCCATCGTGGGCCGCGGCCTTAGCAGGCGGCCCACCATCTGACTCTTGGCTGGTGGAGTGAAGCGCTCGAGTTTCCAGGCGCGGCTGTTCTGGCGTCCTGTCATTGGGAGCGCTGGGAAACTCGGGGCGCAACGAACCAGTCAAGTGTCAGACTGACTTCGGGGGCGGCGGTGAGGGCGGACAGGTCCGAGCCGGACTGGCCATCGGCGGAGGAGGCGACGTGTGCTTTTCTGTTGCGCGGACGGAGCAGGAAGCTGTCCGCACTCACGGCGCCGGGGGTGCCAGCGGCACCGGCCTTCAAGCGAGTCTCAGCAGTTTTCCGGAGCGGAGCATTTAGGGTGCGGTTCTGCCCATGCTATTCCATGAATATCTGCGAACGACACATTCGAGGTTCGTGGAGCCGGCGCGCTGTATCGTCAGTCTGACGCTGCCAGGAGCGAATCCTCTGATGCTCTCAACACTCTGCATCAGCGTCCGCCCACGCGTCGCAACACCATCTACCTCCACAATGAGATCGCCTTCACGCAGGCCTGCCCTTAGCGCTGGTGAGTCTGGTAAAACTCCGTCAACTCGCGGAAGTCCGGTGGCCGAATCAGCTACGAAAGCCGCACCGACGCCACCTGTGAGGTGCGATTTGGCAAAACTTACCGGATTGGTGATCGCCGACCCGATCGTACGCTTTACGCTCTTGTAGGTGGAGCTGCTCGCCGGCGCAGGAAACATTTTCCAGAGGACAAGCGCTGCGACCCCAACGCACGCTAGAGCTCCAGTTATTCGAAGCGCGCGGTTCATGGGGTGTCAAAACGTTGGAGGGTTATCGCTTTCGGTTTCTTACACTGCTCACGCCGCGGTAGTCAACCGTGAAGGGGGCGGGGGCATGCCCCGGACGGGCTAACCGCGCGCCCAGGGCGGACGGCGGCGCGGAGCGGGCACCCGACCGGAGAGGCGCAGCCAAGCCAGCACGAACTGCTGCCACCACGGAAGACGCGGACGAAACTGAGCAGGACGACCGAGCGCGAGCCACCAGCGCACCGGCAAGGACACCCGCTGGAAATAGAAGGCCGCGACGCGACACTGAAAGCGCTCCCACCGAACGCCGACCAACAGATGCCAACGCCTAGCGGCCCAGCCCCGCTGTAGATGCTCTCTCACACTTTTCCCCTGGAGAGAGCAGCTACAGCGGGGCTGGGACGCGGGCAGCTCTGGGCGCGGAGGAGAGCGCGAGGGGCCCGGCAGCCCGAAGGAGTCGATTAGACTAACTTTGCCTTTGTCCGGAGCGAAGTGGCAGGGCGGCGGACGACAAGCAGGTCGCGTGCCACCCCGCTCTTTCCGCACTGGAAGAGACGGGCGTAGTGGCAGGACTAGAAAGAGCGGGGTGGCACGCGACCTGCCGGACGCCGCCCGAACGAAGCGATCTGGGCGGAGGGGGCTGGCGGCGTGGTTTCGAGAGGGGCGGTCGGGGTGGTGGATCCACACTCCCTGAGGGAGTGTCGCTGATCTTTCTGTGTGGCGCGGGCGACTTACAACACGACGCGTGTCCAATTGCCCACGACTAGTTCGACGAGCCCGGGATGCTGGAATGTACCACGGACGTCGAAGTTTTATATGGAGGTTCTGAAAGAACCCTAGCGTTGGATTGCGCGCGAGACATCCGAGTTTTAGAGGCTGTCCCGAAGACAGCGTTGTCATTGAAAGCGTTGAAACGGTTGGGGTGCCTTTGGTCGCGCGGTCACCTGGCTGAAGCCAGGTGTTAATGAGAGCGGGCAGTGGAGTGTGGGAGGAATGGGATTAATGGGGGTGATGGGGTGGAGGAGCGGAACTACGGAGACGGACGAAGAACATAGACCCGAGCGCCACGACGAACCGGCGGGACCGGACGAGGCTCACCGCGGCGGAGAAAGCGCTGAAACGGAAGACGGCCAACGAGCACGAGAAACCGGAACACGAACGGCGACCACCACGGAAAGCGAGGACGAAGCTCAGCCGGAGAACCTAGCTCCCGCCACTGATAGATAGGCCGATGAACACGACGAAGATATAAACACTGAACGCCATCTACCCAACGCCGCCAAGAGCGACGCAGAGAGAACGGGTGAGAGACCAGCTCTATTTTTTGAATTTGTTTCATCACCTTTTTCCCTGAAACAAATTCAAAAAATAGAGCTGGTCTCCGCCTTCGCGGTGGTAGCTTGGAATTGGCAAAGCGCGTCGGCAGCCCGAAGGAAGTTTCCACTGAATTTCATCGCTTAACGAAGTGAGTGGCCCGGCGGACGGAGCAGCAGACATGACAGCCCTCCACTAACTTTGTCTTTATTCCATTGTTGGAGGGCTGGCATGGCTGCTGCCCGCCGGGCCACGAACGGAGTGAAGCCCACGTTCGATAAACCGCAACGCTGCTTCGTGTTGGGCGAAGTGCGCGTTCGAATTTCGCGAAGCGGTGCCTGCCAGATGCCCCGCCAACTGATCTGTCTCTATCTAATTATTGGCGGGGCTGAATGGCAGGCAGGATGCAGGGGCTGGCGGCGCGGCACCACGACCATAAAGGCAGAGGGGACTTTCGAATTGCCGGCAGAGCTTCGTTTGCCCGAAGGTGTGCCGCGCCGACATGCCCCGTCGAACCGTATTACAGCGCCACCTATTGTGAGGCGTGTTCGATGGCGCGACAGCGGTGAGGCGTGCAAATTACCGGGAGCGAGGCCCCGGCCGCCGCGCGCGTTGTTTATGGGCAATGGCGTCGGAATGCATGAGGGGCAGTGGAACGGCGACAGCTCGCGCGCGGCGGACGTGGGCCGGTCGAATTGGAATGGTATGGTCGAATTGCGCGAAGCGGTGGGGTGGTCGAACGCCAATGATGCTTGAATCGCGGAAGGCGTATTGAATTGCGCGACAGCGGGAGGGCGGGATTTGCACGACGAACGTTCGATTGCTCTAGGACTGGTTCGATGAACTCAGGAGGTTGGAATGCTATGGGAACATCCAAATTGAGATACTTCATCGAATGACCATTGACGTTCGAGTGCAAACGGAACGGGAAATGTTTGACCACGCAAGCAAGGTCGTCATCGAAGCAGAAGAAGACGCGGCGGAGACGCAGGAAACGGAAGGAATTAACAGCAACAACCAGATGAGCAGCCGAGGGGGCGAAGCGTCGGGGGCTGCGGCATCTGGCCGCGGGCGAGACTCCGCGGCTCGCCCGCGGGGTCGGGGTTTTCAGGCTCAGTTTTGTGGAGCCGCAGCGCCCCCGGAATCCACATTGCGGAGCACTGTGGGTGGAGGGGGCCTGCTGCGGCCGTAGTGGTTGCGGATCTCCGGAGCGCCCGCGTCAGCGGGCGCTTTCCAGGTCTGGGAGGTCGTCAATAAATTCTTCCAAGAAAAGTTGCAAGCCGTTGCAGTCGTTCTGCAACTGTTTGCAGCTCGTCTTGGGTGGTTCTTGCCAGACCGCGAGTTTCTGAAAAAACCGGTGTTAGGGTGCGGCGATGCCAGTAAATGCCACGCACCCAGAGTTGGCTTCCCAAGCCCGCCACAAATTAGTGGCCCCAGTGGCGATGTTCGCTTCGCGAATCGTGGTCGACGCTCGCGCCTATGCCCGTTGATAGCACCCATCCCGAGTACGATGCTGCGTTGCCAAGTTGGACGCGTGCGCGTGATGTCCTGGCTGGCGAGGACGCGGTAAAGGCAGCCGGCGAGAAGTATCTTCCGCGCCTCGATTCGCAGAGTGACGAAGAGTATGCGTCCTATCGAAAGCGAGCTGCGTTCTTCAATGCAACGGCGCGGACGCTCGATGAGTATCTCGATCTGATATTTCGTCGCGCGCCACAGATGAGGATGCCGAACCCGGAGCAACTCCGAGGTTTTGTTGACGATTCCGATGGGTGGGGAACTGACTTCGATCGCTATGCGAGGCGTGTCGTGAGCGAGGTGCTGTCGGTCGGGCGCGGCGGGACGCTAATGCTGATGGACGCGGAGTCGGGGAGGCCATGGATAACGTTCTGGCAGGCCGGGGACATTTTGAACTGGGAGGTCGAGCAAATCGGTGAACGCATGGTCCTGACCCGCGTGCTCTTGAGGGACGCGAAACGATTGTGTGTGCTGAAGCTGGAGCGGGAAGCGACCACGAAAGAAACCACCTCACCCCAGCCCTCTCCGACCGAGCCGGTCTGGCCACCAGCGGAGAGGGAGGATCCCGGGGAGAGTGAGAAGTTCAGGTTTGTCGTGGAGTTGTGGGCCGAGAATGATCAGAACGATCCGCCTCCGCCTGACGGCTTCCCCCTTCGTCAGACTACGGCGGGACAGGCTGGCGCGACTGGTGGTGGCTGGAGACTGATCAGCACCGAGGTGCCGTTGCGGAAGGTGCAGCCGCTTCCCTTCATTCCGTTCGTTTTTCATGGGCCGCGACATTCGCGGCCCGAACCGGACCGGCTGCCACTCGCAGATATCATTGCTGCGAATCTGGACCACTATCGGCTCGATGCCGACTACAAGCACGGGCTTCACTTCACGGCTTTGCCCACGGCGTGGGTGAGTGGATTCGATAAGGCTGCGCCGTTAC
This sequence comes from uncultured Verrucomicrobiota bacterium, assembly GCA_964446585.1. Lineage (GTDB taxonomy): Bacteria > Verrucomicrobiota > Verrucomicrobiia > Limisphaerales > UBA8199 > CAYUPI01. The sequence continues at coordinate 2,033 of CAYUPI010000049.1, read as the reverse complement.
GCATCGGATCGAGTTCGGCGTGGGTGTCAGAGGTCCCCGGCGCATCAGCCGGATTTCTGGAGTTCAGCGGGAGGGGGCTGGCGCACCTGGAGCGGGCCATCGAAAAGGTGGAGCGGAGGATGGCCACTAGCGTGGCGGCCATCCTTAGAACGCCAGAGAGCGGCTTCGGGGAGGGTCAGTTGTGTGGTCTCGGCTCCATCGTGGCGAGTCTGAATGAGTCGCTGTCTCGTGTGCTCCGACTGGCGCAGTGGTGGATTGAGGGGGGCGAACTGGAGCAGCTAGCTGCGAGCTTTGCAATGAATACCGACCTGGACGCTCACGCCATGTCCGGAGACGAGATCACTGCCGTGGTTGCTGCGTGGCGCGCGGGTGCGATCAGCCGGGACACGATGCTGGAACGGCTGAAGCGCGGCGAGGTGTTGCCGGATGGACGCAGTGTAGCGCAGGAACGCGCTCTCATTCATGGCAACCCGGGAGGTAGGAAGTGAAACTTTTCGGCTTCAACATTTCGATCTCTCGTGAACGGGTGTCAAGAAAGGACGCGACGCAGTATGCGCTGGCTGCTGGGCTTTGGCCCGATGATGGTCGGACTGGAACCGTGCTCTCGAATGCATATCAGCAGGTTGTGTGGGTGTATCGAGCGATCAATGCGCTGGCGGAGCAGGTGTCCAACATTCCTTTCCGATTCTCTACCAGCAGCGCTGCCGGGGAGCAACTCATCACGACTGGGCCGCTCGTGGATTTTTACAAGCGTCCGCATCCGCAGATCAATCGATTCCAGTACTGGGAGCTGCGCGTGATTTGGCTGATGCTGCGAGGCGAATGCTTTCGGATTCCGATCTTTGATTCTTCGCCTGGAGGCCGCCGCTCCACGTTGAAGTCGATCCTGATTCTCGATCCCGCTCGGTTCCAGCATGTCATTCAGGATCACCGATTGATCGGCTGGCGATATACAGGGTTCGGTCGGCAGGCCCCACTGGCCAGCCAGGTTTTTCTTCCGGAGGAGGTGTGGTTCGAGAAGCTGCCGAATCCGTTCGATTTCTGGCGAGGCTTGCCGCCACTCTCAGCAGCGGCTGCTGCTGCCGGCACTGATTACGCGGCCTCGCTCCACATGAAGGGGATCATGGAGAACAATGGCGAGACGGGGGCGGTGCTCCGCAGCACCGAGCAACTCGACCCTGAGCAACGTGAGCAGATCCTGGCGGCTCTCCGAGATCGGAAGCGCGGTCCGGGAACGGCGGACCGGCCTGTCTTCCTGTGGGGCGGAGCGGAAATCGTGACGCCAAAGCTGTCCAGCAGCGATCTTCAGTTTCTGGAGAACCGAAAGTTTTCTCGAGGGGAGATCTGCGCGGCGTTTGGAGTGCCGGAGGAAATCATCACGGCGACTGAGCATGCGAAGTATGATGTCATGGCCGGCGCTCGGCTGAACTTCATTGAGAACCGGGTCGTGCCGCTCTGCCGACGCCTGGAGGCGGAGGAGGATGTTGTTGTGAAGTCCATTGATCCTGCTGCGGATGGGTGGTTCGATGTCGAGGATCATCCCGTGCTGACGCAGGCACGGAGTGCTCGCCTGGCTGCGGCGCGCGCGGGATTCGATATGGGAATCCCTTTCAATGATCTGAACCGAGCGTTTGACCTCGGGTTCCGGCCGCTGCCGTGGGGAGACCAGGGATATGTGCCGAAGGGGATGCAGAAAGTGGAGGGTTGAGAGTTGAGTGTTGAGATGGGGAGAGCGGAGGGCGCAGTCAATACATCGAGGGGCGAGGCGTGAGAGGTTACGGGCGAGGTGGCCGTTGCGGTATTGCGTCGAACATCGGCCCGGCGGGCCTCCTGATCTCCGGACCCAGCAGGTCGCCGTGGTACGTGCACGTTGGATGGCCCCCGATGAGCGGTAAGCTGTAGCGCCCGCCCGAAGGGCAGTTGGGGATGCGACCGCCTTTCAGGTACTGCGCAAGGTGGTTGGTGGGGACTGCATCACCCCGCCTTCCCCCCTTTTCTTGGACCCTGCACAATTGGTTTTTCTCATTGTTATT
>CAYUPI010000048.1:0-41226 GCA_964446585.1 uncultured Verrucomicrobiota bacterium | reverse complement strand
TGTTCGTTGACAACCTTGGAGTGCCCGGGATGATTCGAGCCGCGCGCGTGGCTCGTCGGGCCGGCATTCCCGTCGTCGCCGATTTCGAGAGCGACCGCGACAAGAGGTTCCCCGAACTCCTGTCCTTAACAGATCACCTGATCATTTCGCGGGAATTCGCGACGGCCCTTACAGGACAAAGGTCTCCTCAAAAAGCGGTTCGCGCTCTGGCGCACCCGGATCGCGGGGTGACGGTCGTCACCTGCGGCGCAGGGGGATGCTGGTATTGGGCACGCGGCTGGCATGCGCCGAGACACCAAGGCGCATTCCAAATTAAGGCCGTGGACACCACCGGTTGCGGAGATGTATTTCACGGCGCCTACGCTTTTGGCCTGGCCCGCAGCCTGCCGCTTGAGGAGCGCCTGCGTCTGGCGGCCGCTGCCGCCGCTCTGAAAGCCAGCCGCGGCGGCGGGCTAGCCGGCATCCCATACCTGAGAACAGTCCGGCGATTCTTAACAGCGGGCCTTAAAATTGTAGCCGCCGACGTAAGGAGGCTCTGATCGAAAAATCCAAAATTGATCAGAGCCTCCTTACGTCGGCTCCTACATATGAACGGATTTTCAAACACGCTCTAAAGCATGAAATCTACAGCCCAGACAGTTGAAGAAGCCCTGGCGGCAGTGCCGGTGCTCGACATCCACACTCACCTGGTCGGCGGCAGGCTGGGCGCGCGAGGCCTCCACGATGTGCTCCTATATCACATGGTGGTGACGGAGCTTTACTCAGCCGGCTGCCCGAGCGGAGCACGTCTGACCCCCTACCCCGGCTGGCCGAGCGACTCCGAGGCCCACGCGCGCATCGAGGAGGCTTTGCCTTTCGTGCCTGCCATCCAGAACACAAGTTGTTTTTGGGCAGTTCGTTTGATCCTGCGCGACGTCTATGATTGGCGAGACCCAATCACAACGAGCAACTGGCGCAAATTGGACGCGTTGATCCGTGAACGCGCCGATGATCGCTCCTGGCACCATTCAGTCCTCGACCGCCTGAACATTCGCCGCACGGGCACCGAGATCGCCCGTCGGGGCAATGGCGAAGACGATGAACGCTTGCAGTATGCCCTGGAATGGGCCTTCTTCAGCCGCTGCCAATGGGGCGAATTCGATACCGCGTTGTACGAGCTGGAGCGTTGCTGGGGCAAACAGCCGGAGAGTCCCAGTCCCATCGGCTCGGGCCAGCGCCCGCCGACCGACCGCACCATTCGCTCATTGGCGGGCGTTCATGCAGCGGTCTCCCACTACGTCAACTCGATTCCCTACAAACAGGTCCTGGCGACTGCCATACACATCTCCACAGACATAGATTTTCGGCCGGTAGGTGACGCGGAGATGGAAGTGGCGCTGTCCCGCAGGGCTGTAGCCGGCACCGCCGAGCGCGACATTTACTCCAGCTACATTACAGAAGCGTTTCTCACCCTGCTCGAAAAACGCCCCGAGCGGATCGTGTTACAGTTCAGCTTTGGCGCCGAGCCGTTGCCGTATGAAACGGGCAGCCGGCTCAGCCAGCACACCATCCGGCAGTTGGCAGAAATCATCGGGCGCCATCCCAACCTTAAGTTCCAATGCTTCCTGGCGAGCCGGCATGCCAATCAATCACTGTGCACACTGGCTCGGGAGCTGCCGAACTTTTCCCTCGCCGGGTATTGGTGGCATAACTTCTTTCCGGACATCATCCGGCAGATCATGGCTGAGCGTTTGGACATGCTGCCGACGAACAAGCAGGTAGGGTTTTTCTCCGATGCCTATTGCCTGGAATGGGCGTATGCCAAGCTGATCCTCGTCCGCCGTCAGTTAGCGCGCGTCCTGGCCGAGCGGATCGACCAGGGCCAATACTCGTTCGACGAGGCGCTGGCCATTGCGAAGACAATCCTCTACGAAACCCCACAGCAACTTCTCGGTATGACGCCTCGGAATCCGACCGCTGGTCGCGTTCACTAATTGGAAAACGACGCCGCTTCTGCTCAACTATTAAGCACTTGGTGGTAATATCGAGGATCGGCCTCGATGCCAGGGCGCATACTTTAAAATCTTTGCGCAACTCGAAGGCGAATGGCATAAACTAAATGACATGTTCCACCGAACGCTCCGCTGGTTGCTTCTTTTCCTGGCGGCCTTCACGTCGGCAGGGCGTTGCGCCAGTACGGAGGAGTTGGAGTTTTTCGAAAAAAATATCCGGCCCCTATTCGTTGAGAATTGCTACAAATGCCACAGCGCTCAGAGCGAAAAACTTAAAGGCGGCTTGCGCCTGGATACTCGCGAAGGATTGTTGAAAGGGGGCGACAGCGGGCCGGCAATTGTCCCGGGAGATCCGGAAAAAAGTCGTCTGATCAAAGCGGTTCGATACGGCGACAAGAATTTGCAAATGCCGCCCAAGGACAAGAAGTTGTCCGAGGGCCAGGTTGCGAGCCTGGTTGCATGGGTCAAGATGGGCGCGCCCGATCCGCGCGTGACGGATGCTCCGGCCACCGAGACGATTGCCGACAAGGCGAAAACCTGGTGGGCGTTTCACCCCGTGCGGAAGCCTGAACCTCGAGGCGGGCCCGACCACGCTATCGATGCCTTCATTGACGACCAACTTGAGGCAGTGGGCGTGGAAAAAGCGCCACCGGCGGACCGCCGTTCCCTGCTCCGCCGCGCTACGTTTGATTTAACCGGGTTGCCCCCGACTCCCGCTGAGATGGCGTCATTTCTCGCGGACAATTCTCCCGGTGCCTTCGCGCGAGTCGTTGATCGATTGTTAAGTTCCGCGGCCTATGGCCAATGCTGGGCGCGTCACTGGCTCGATGTGGCTCGGTATGCCGATTACCATGATCCGGATGCGAAGGCGCGCACGGCCAGTTGCGAGCCGCTCGAGGCCTGGCGTTATCGCGATTGGGTGGTTGAAAGCTTCAACCGCGATTTGCGGTTCGATCAGTTCATCGTGCATCAGATCGCCGGAGATTTGCTGCCGAGTCCAACAGGCGAACCGATTTATTCGGACGGGTTGATCGCTACGGCGTTCCTGGCCAATGGCGCGTGGGACCGCGGCGATGCCGACAAGGAGAAAATGGTTAGTGACATGGTCGATGACCAGATTGACACCGTCGGGAAAGCGTTCCTTGGGCTCACACTTGGATGTGCCCGGTGCCACGATCATAAATTCGATCCGGTTTCGAACGAGGACTATTACGGATTAGCCGGGATTTTCTACAGCACCCATTTCATGGAGAGCCTCGGCGCCAAGGGAGGCGAAATCACGCTGAAACGCGTCCCGTTGGTTCCTCGGGACGTCGCGGCTAAACGTGACGGACAAATGCTGCAACTCGAAGCGATCAAGGGGAAGTTGGCCGCCCTCGACAAGCTCTCGCCGCCGGTCGCGACGAACCATCCCGAACGGCTGATTCTGATCAAGGAGCGGGATGCGCTCCAAAGCGAGTCGGCTCCAGCGTATCCGGTGGCCATGACGGTGCAAGAGGGAGGCATGCCGGGCGGGTTGTTTCCCAATATTCAAGACGTGCCGATCCACATCCGAGGCAGCTACACGAAATTGGGAAGCGTGGTTCCGCGCCGTCTGCCCACGTTTTTCGCCGGCCAATCGCAACAACCGCTCACTAATGGCAGCGGACGGCGCGAACTGGCGGCCTGGATCGCGTCGAAAGAGAATCCGCTCACAGCGCGGGTGATTGTCAATCGGGTTTGGCAATGGCATTTCGGCGAAGGTTTGGTGCGTACCGCGAACAACTTTGGCCTGCGCTCGGAACCGCCGACCCATCCGGCATTGCTCGACTGGCTGGCCGCCCAGTTCGTCGAGGATGGCTGGTCGCTCAAAGCGCTGCACCGTAGGATCATGCTCTCCTCTGCTTATCAACGCTCCAGCGCAACTCCTCGATCGCAATTTGCCAAGGATCCGGAGAACCGCTGGCTCGGACGCTTCAGCGCCCACCGGTTGGAAGCCGAAGCGATTCGTGATGCCATGATTTTCGTATCTGGCAGGCTCGATCTGGCGGGGGGCGGACCGGCTGGAGCAGACCTCGGCGCGCTACGGCGTTCGCTCTACATTCAAACCGCGCGTTGGGACCGCAGCAATTTTGCGACTCTGTTCGATGCCGCCAACCCCGACGCTTCGGTGGAAAAGCGGACCGTCTCAACGGTGGCCCCGCAGGCCCTCCTTCTGCTCAACAACGAGTTTGTCCTCACCCAGGCACAGGAATTGGCCAGGCGCTTGATTCGCGAGGGTCCCACTGATGAATCGGCCCGTATCGACTGGGCTTATCAACTATTGTATGGTCGGCTGGCGCGCTCGGAAGAACGAGCCATCAGCCGCCAGTTGCTTGCCAAATCAGGCGAACCGGAGGCCGAAAGCGCATGGAGCGGCTTAGCGCAGGTCCTGCTGTGCGCGAATGAGTTTATTTATGTGGACTGATCGAAGCAAATCGCTGTGGATTCCGCGCAAGTATTCGCGCCGCGAATGGCTGGCGCGCTCGGGTGCCGGCTTCGGTCTGCTGGCTTTGGCTGATTTGCTCGCCGCGCAGTCAGCTTTGTCATCTGCCGCGGAGCCGGATCGATCCACCCACCCCCATGCAGTTCGGCCTCCGCACCATCCGCCTCGCGCAAAACGTGTCATTTTTCTTTACATGCCGGGCGGCCCGTCGCACGTCGATCTCTTCGATCCCAAACCGCGGTTGATTCAGGATAATGGCAAGCCGCTCCCTTTCGAAAAACCCAAACTGGAACGGACCAAAACCGGCAACCTGCTGGCCTCTCCCTGGAAATTCTCGCCGTATGGCGCGTCCGGCACGCCCGTGAGCGAGTTATTGCCACAGACAGCTTCGTGCATCGACGACATCTGCGTCATCCGCTCGATGGTGGCCGACAACATCAATCATACGGGCGCCGCGTTGCAGATGTGCACCGGCGAGCAAGCCTTCTCGCGCCCCAGCATGGGCTCATGGATCACTTACGGCCTCGGAACAGAGAATCAGAACCTGCCGGGCTTCATTGTTGTCAGTCCGGCGGCAGTGTTTCAGGGCGCGCAGCTTTGGGCTTCCAGCTTTCTGCCGAGCAGCTACCAGGGGACTCTTGTTCGCGATCTCAAGCATCCCATCGCCAACTTAAATGATCCCTCGGCCAATCCCGAACTGCAGCGAGCCAAACTCGATGCGCTCGAGCAGCTCAACGACCTCCACAAACGCGACCGGCTCATCGAGAGCGAACTGGACGCGAGGATTGCTTCCTTTGAACTGGCGTTCCGCATGCAACAGGAGGCGCCGGAAGCATTCGATTTGTCGCGCGAAAACGAAGCCACTCACAAACTTTATGGCACTGACAAACCGGCTACTGAGCTCTTTGGCCGCCAATGTCTATTAGCGCGGCGGTTGGTCGAGCGTGGCGTCCGCTTCATCCAACTCTTTGACGCGCCGAAAAATAACGCCTGGGATCATCACAGCGGTTTGACGGAAGACTTGCCCAAACGCTGCGCCGCCGTGGATCAGCCGATTGCGGGGCTGCTGATCGACCTCAAGTCTCGCGGCATCCTCAAAGACACGCTCGTTCTCTGGGGCGGAGAATTTGGCCGCACACCCACCGCCGAAGGCACCAACGGCCGGGAACATCATCCCTTCGGTTTCACCATGTGGATGGCGGGCGGCGGCGTCAAAGGCGGCATCGTCCACGGCGCGACCGACGAGTTCGGGTGGTACGCAGTTGAAGACAAAGTCCACGTCCATGATTTGCATGCGACCATTCTCCATCTGATGGGACTCAACCACGAGAAACTCACCTATCACTACGCCGGCCGTGACTACCGTCTGACGGACGTCTATGGCAACGTAGTCCACTCGATCCTCGCTTGAAGCGGAACGTATCTTGAGTCCGGTGAGCCTGTGAAGAACTTGGATGCCGACTTCTTGGTAGAGGCTGGCCGCCCATTTGGCCATGGGGTATGAGTCAACCCATTCCCCTTCCACGCCTTCATACTGCTTTCTTGGTTTCTTACTCCCCGAAGAAGGGAAACAATTTCCTCAGCTCGTTCTGGTCGGGATGGCGGCCGTATTCGCAGATCTCGAAGGCCTCCGCGTACTTAATGGAGCCTGCCTTTTCGTGCCCATAATACTCTGCCAACTTGGAGCGAAAGCGTTGGGCCTGATCCTGGTAGCGTTTTTCAAAAAAGCCGCGGACTTGCCGATGCCGTTCCTGCTGTTTGGCCGGATCGTTCGGAACCAATTCGGCGGAGCCGTTCGCGCCTCCTTCATAAAACTGCGACTCCATCCCATCGAGCGCGTCGAGCTTCTTTTGTATTACCGAGTCGATGGCCACCGCCACGTCCGGCTGGAACGGATTCGGTTTCTGAAATGAATCGGGATAATAGAGGAACACCGGGTTGCTCTTGAGGTAGGGAACGTCCGGGCAGAAAAACGGAACGGTCACCATGTAGGCGGCATCCTGGACCAGCACGCCGGTGTAGCGATGATCGGGATGATAATCGTTCGGGCGCGGACTCATGACGATATCGGCCTTCCACTCGCGGATCAGACGAGTAATCAACCGGCGGTTTTCGACAGTCGGCAACAACTCGCCGTCGTGGATGTCCAGGACTTCGCACGTGACCCCCAGTATCTGATCCGCGCGCTCGGCCTCGGCCTTGCGGCGCCGCGCCAGCGGCCCGCCCGCCTCGCGCCAATGACCGATGTCGCCATTCGTCACTGACACCAGCTTGACGTGGTGACCCTTGGCGGCCCACATCGCCGCGACGCCGCCGACCTGGATTTCGCAGTCGTCGGGATGAGCGCCGAAGCAAATGATCCGCAACTTGCCGTCCGCCGCTGGTTCCGGGGCGTTGCCGGAAAGCGTTGCGACTATTGAAGCCAAAAGGATGGAGGTTTTCATAGGAATGCCGTGATTAAATCAGCGCTGACTATAAGGCGGCTCTCCGGCCGGGCAATGGAAATTCCAGGCCAATCGTAAGAGTGATTTTGAAAGATCGATTCAAGTGTAGGAGCCGACGTGAGGAGGCTCTGACCGAAAAATCCAAGATCTAAAATTGATCAGAGCCTCCTGACGTCGGCTCCTACAATTTCAGGACACGCTCTACGGCACCAGCACGCGATAAAAGCGCTGAGGGAGCATCGGATCGATCGAGTTGGTGACGGCGAAATTGCCGCTGGTATCAAACAGGCTCGTCGCCACAGCCGTCCATTCGCTTAACGGATCGGTGATATTCGTCGATGCCAAAAGGTAATACGTATGATTTGGCGTTCCATTTGTGCCATGAAGCAGCAGGTTCGTTTCCGACCAGGAGATTTGCGTGATTTGCGGCACAGGGCCGGGAGGAGCGTTGTAGATGATGCGCTCGATAGTCGAATTCGTGCCACCCCTGGCGGCGGCGCAAAGCGCATCGCCATTGGTAGGATCCACACCAAAGGCTGTCACATGCGCGCTCGCGTTCGTCAGGAATGGGGCGTTGTCGAGCACGTTGGAGCCCGAGTAGTGCAGAGCAAAGATTTCCCCACTGCCGTAATCCGAGTAAAGGTAACCGCCGTACAACTGAGGGATGCGGGCTCCCCGATAGACGATACCGCCAATGATGCAGGTGCGGGCGTTGGTGTGGCCGTACTCGATAAGCGGCGGCGTCAGGACAAACCCGGACGGCAGCGCATTCGTCCACTTCTTGTCTCCTTCATAGAAGTTCCACCCGCAGTTGGCGCCGTTCGTGACGATATCGACCCACTCAATCTGGTCCTGTCCCACGTGACCCAAATAGAGCGCGCCGGTCACAGCATCGAACGTGAAACGCCACGGGTTGCGCATGCCTACGGCCCAAAACTCCGTCCGGACGTTGGCCGAGTTCACGGGCGAGCCGTTGAAAGTGGTCGCTTCGACATAAGGATTGTCCGCCGGGATCGCGTAGTTATTGAGCGAAGGGAGAGCTGAGACATGCGGATTGGGAGTCAAGCTCCCGGGCAATTTATCCACATCAATGCGCATAATGGCGGAGAAAAAGTCCCGGTCAATGCGCTGGGTCGTGTTCCAGTTCCCGTAGGAGCCACCTTCATCTCCGAGCGCGACATACAGGTACCCGTCGGCACCGAAATGGAGGTCGCCGGCATTGTGATTATTGGCCTGATCGTATTGGACAACGAAGCGCACTTCGGACGACGCGTCGCCCTGGTTTGGATTCGCGGCCGAAACGTTGTAACGCGACAAAATGTCATGCCGGCCCGAGCCGGCGGAAGTCGTGGCATTGCCGGTATAAAAAACATAGAATAAGCCGTTAGTGGCGTAACCTGGATGGAAAGCCAATCCGAGCAATCCTTCTTCGCCGCCGCTTGCTGTGTCCGCCGCGCTGATCACTTTGCTGGAGATGTCCAAGAACAAAGTGCGGTTCGGAGCTGCCAGGTTGGTGATGACCACGAGGCGGCCTTTCTTTTCAACGATGAACAGGCGGTTGGTCTCGTTGGGAGCCGAGGCGATACAAACCGGGTTGGTGAAAGTCAGACCGGGAAAAGCGTTCGTCAGTGCGTAGCCAAATGTCGCTGCGTATGAAAGCGATTGGGACAATGTCAGAAGACCAATGACGATCACCCTTCGCAAACATCCAGGCATAAGCTTCCTCCAAATATTCCGCCGAGCCGGGCTGGTTGTCAAAGGGCGTCGATCCGCCGATTCACATCGGCGGCTACGAAAAGCTAGACCCTTAACTGCCCGACAAATCCAAACACGCCGCTTCTTTGGTGCTGCGGACATAGAGCAGTCCGCTGCTCAAGGCGGGCGTCGTCCAACATTTGCCAGTCAGAACCTTTGCGCGCGCGACTTCCTCGTAGGCTTGCGGGGATGCCTTCACCACCACGACTTGTCCATCATCCGTAAGCGCCAGCAGTTTGTCTCCGACCAGAATCACGTTGCCCTGGCCAAAACCGGGTTGGGACCATTTGATCTGGCCCGTGGCAATTTCGACGCACTTGAGCGGCGCCGTTCCATATTGCTTGTGGCTATAAATGCCGTAGAGAAATCCGTTCTTCACCACGGGCGTGCTCCAGTGGTTGGCGAGCTTATTATCGGCAACTCGGTAGAGCTCCGTGGCCTTGAATTCGTTTCCTTCCTTTGAAATACGGCACGCGCCACCCCCAATCCCGTACGCCGCCGAACAATAAACGACGTCCCCGGCGACCACCGGCGAAGCCGCCGTGGACGTGCTGAAGCGGAAGGGAAAACGCCAGAGCAACGAGCCGTCTTTTTCGGCCACCGATACCAACCCACTCTTCATGAAAAAAATCACCTGCGGCACGCCCAGAATGGTCCGCACCACAGGCGTGGCGTGGGTGATCGTTTCGTCCTGCGACTTCCAGACGACGGCGCCGGTTTCCTTGTTCAGCGCCAGCAGGGACTCGCCGGGACCGCCGCCGGCGAGGAAAAGGAGATTCCCGTCAATGACAGGTGAGGCGGCGTTCTTCCATGAAATATTGCGGCCCGCATGTTCCGTGATGAGATCCTTCGTCCACAGCGCCTTTCCAGTCCGGGCATCCAGGCAGGAAAGTACCAGGAGCTGGTTTAACACATACACCTTTCCGCCGCTCACCGTGGGCGTCGAGCGCGGGCCGTCGCCGCCTTTGTTGTCCGCCGTGCCGGAATCGCCGCCACCGTCGTAAACCGCTACGCCCACCGGCGCGAACCAAATTTCCTTGCCCGTCGAGGCCTCGAGCGCCACGCAGACTTCCCGCGGCGCGCCTTCCAGCTCGCGAGTCACCACTGTAAACGCCTTGCCATTGGCGATGGTGAAGGAGCTAAACCCATTCTTGACGGGCACGCGCCACACGACCTTCGGGCCGCTCGCCGGCCATTTGAGATTAAGCGTCTCTGGGCAAATGCCGTCGCCCTTCGACCCGCGGTATTCCGTCCAATCCTCAGCCTGCAAACACCAGGCGCCGAGAGTGAACACGCTAACAAGTAAGGAAACAGATTTCATAAGAAAGCTTCGTAATCTGGACGGCCAGATAGAGTCATTATTCATTCAGAATAACCAATGGGCTTCCAAACCCAAGCTGATTTCATTCAGAACGATGCGACCACTGCGAAAGGCACCACAAATGTCCTCCTCTCGTAAATATTCGTAGATATTGCAGCCCCGCTACATTTTTCATAGAATTTGGCTGAGTCCGGATCATCGGATTGCTGACGTCGAACTCAGGCGGATGAACGCAAATTGAAACTATGGGGCTGCGCGCGCGTTTGCTTTTGTTGGTCTTGTTGCCAACCATTCCTGGGTTGTTGCTGGCGCTCTACACTAACCTCGAGCAGCGGCGGTTTGCGACTGCCAAGGTTGGCAAAGACGCTCTCAAGCTCGTGCAAGTGGTGGCTGCCGGTCAAAATGGCGTGATCGAGACCACCCGTGGCCATCTCACTGGCCTTTCCAAGTTTCCTCAAGCCTACGGCAGCGACTTCTCCACTTTCGAGAGATTCTTCGCGACCATGTGCAAGGTCTATCCCGATTACACCGATTTCGGGATCATCGAAACCAACGGCGCTTTGATCTCGTGCTCCATCGGACACAAGGGCCAGACCAACCTCGCCGGGCATCTCCATTTCCAGCGCGCTCTCAAATCTCGCGATCTGGCCGTTGGCGAATACCAGCCGCCCGATGGCCAGTGCAAGGTTGGCCTGCCGATCGGCTATCCGCTCCTGGACGACAAAGGCCGCCTCGTCCGCATCGTTTATGCCACGCTGGATCTCGCCGCCCTCAACCGGGCGCTGGCCAAAGCGCCGCTTCCCGAAGGAGTGGTCGCCGAAGTGTTCGACAGCACTGGGCACCTCCTGGCCCGCTATCCCGACCCTCAGAAATGGGTGGGCAAAGCGCTCGCTAATTCGTCGCTGTTCGCGACGATTGTCCGCAAGGGCGAGGGCATCGCCGAGATTGAAGGACTCGGCGGCGCCGCCAGGCTCCATGCCTTTACCGCCGTCCGCAGCGGGGCCGTTCCTAATTTCTATGTCAGCGTCGGCATCCCCTCCTCGCTGGCCTATTCGGAAACCAAGCACATGCTCCTGTTCAACCTGGTCATCTTGGGCGCCGTGGCTCTGGTGGCCGTGATGGCCTCGTGGATTTATGCCGATCGCTATATTTTGCGCCCAATCAACTCCCTGGTCGCCAGCACGCGCCGCGTTGCGTCCGGCGACCTTAGCGCCCGCAGCGGCGTCGCCCACGCCTCCGTCGAGCTCGTGCAACTCGTGCGCGCCTTTGATGAAATGGCCACCAGCCTGCAGCGCCAGCGGAGCGAAATGGAACACGCTCAGAAAGAGATCGCTCTGCTCAATGAGACCCTCGAAGGCAGGGTCTCCGAACGCACCGCCCAGCTCGCCGAATTGAACCGGCAGTTGGAGGCTTTCTCCTATTCGGTTTCCCACGACCTGCGCGCTCCCCTGCGCCATATCTCCGCCTTCCTCGCCCTGCTCCAGAGCGAGTCCGGCTCGACTTTCACTGAGGATGCGCACCATTATCTCAAGCATATCTCCGACGCCATTACCCGCATGAACGCCATGGTCGAGGATCTGCTCTCCTTTGCTCGCATGAGCCGCGAGGAATTGTGCCGGGAGATGGTCGCCATGGCGGATCTCGTCCAGGAAGTGCGGCGCGAAATGAGCAGCGACACCGACGGCCGTAACATCCGCTGGGACATCCAACCACTCCCCCAGGCCTTCGTCGATCGCAACATGTTCAAGCAGGTTTGGACCAATCTGCTTTCCAACGCCGTCAAATACACCCGGCCTCGGCCTGAAGCTGAAATCAGCATCGGCTGCCGCGATCATCAGGCCGAAACGGAATACTACGTGCGCGATAATGGCGCCGGATTCGACATGAAGTATGCCGACAAGCTTTTTGGCGTGTTCCAGCGATTGCACTCGGATGAGGAGTTCGAGGGAACGGGCATCGGCCTGGCCAATGTCCAGCGGATCGTCTCCCGCCACGGAGGCAAGACCTGGGCCCAGGGCGAGGTCGATCAAGGTGCAATCTTCTGGTTCAGTCTCCCCAAGGTCGCCGTCGAGTGAGACAGGGCCTCGTCGCTTGCGCTTGACCACGCGGTGGTTTGAACGGAGGCTACGCTCAGTTCCACCTGGAATGAAGAGAGCGAAAAAGTGCCGCGCCAGAGGTTCTGCGGGACCCGGTTTTACGCTGATCGAGCTGCTGGTCGTGATCGCCATTATCGCAATTCTGGCAGCAATGCTCCTGCCGGCACTGGCCCGTGCCAAGTCGCAGGCTCAGCGCACCAAATGCATCAGCAACCAACGCCAGATCGGTGTGGCTTATAAGTTGTACGCGGACGATAGCAGCGATAAGTACCCAATCCACGACGGCTGGGCCTCGGTCGGCGGCGACCGGCCAAGCCCCCCGAACACTTCTGGCAATGCGGCTTATTATGCGGGCGATGTCTGGCCCACCAACCGGCCTCTGAATCCGTACGCCGTGAACGTGAACATTTTCCATTGTCCAGCGGACAGGGGCGATTCCCTCAATCCCCAGGTCAAAACCTGCTGGGAGGGCTGGGGCAACAGTTACCTGGTCGAGTGGCACAGCTACGCTTTCCGGGTCCAACGAGTTACCGGGAGCACCGGCAAGCTCGTCGCTGCCAGCAAAGGAATCACCGGCGCAGAAATCGCGACCAGGCCGGCCACAAAAATCTTTCAAGCCGATTGGCCCTGGCACGCCAATCGTCTCATCAGCGACATGCGGAGTGAATGGCACAACGTGCGCGGCCGCCGTTCCGAAGCCGTCCTTTTCGCGGACATCCACGTTTCGTTCTACAAGTTTCCGGACGATCTTGGCGCCCAGATCAACACGCTCCCGGATAAGGATTACCTGTTCTGGTGATCGGCGGATCATCGTTTCAGGCGGCCCCTTTGCTCTCTCATGAAACTTGTTACTTCAATCTTCTTAATGGCGCTCCAGGGCGGCTTTGCTGGAGTAACCGAAGCGAAAATTCTGTTTTCTGGGGAAAAGAAGCTCAACAATGTCGTCTCGGAGCTGCTCGAAGTTTCCTCAATTTCGAAGTCCAGCAAACCCTTTTCGTTCTCGCGTTCTAGCGACGGCTGGATTTTCGTTTCGATAACCCTCGAAGGGAAGGGATTCGTTAAAATCAGCCTCGATCCGGGTTCGAAAAGCGAGGCCGTCCAGATTCAGAGTGATAGCGGCCAGCCGACCGAGGCGATGCGGTATGTGGCCAAAGGCAAGCACCACCTCCAGGTGGAATGTCAGGGAAATACCAAAGTCGCCCGGCTCTTGGTGAAGGCGATCCCGGAGCTCATCCACTGCGGGCTTGGATTCGATCCCGCCATCAAATCCTATGGGCATTACGATCTCGAATTCCTGAGAAAGGACATCCTGCCGAACGTTACTACCTTAATCATTCCCCACAACCTCGAGCTCCCTCAGAACGCTATCGACGATTGGCACCGCCAGGGAAAACGATTCGTCGCCGAAGTCGGGATTAACTCTCAAGCAAAGACGGCTGACGAACATTTCAATTACTGGACCAGCTTTTACGAGAAAGCTCCTTTTGCGGATGGGCTGATCATTGACGAGTTCATCATCAACAATCCCTCGGTGCGGTCGGGCGCCACCATCACCCCGGAACGCCTAAGGCGGATGGAAGCGGAACAACAACGACACCGCGTGTTCGAGGAAGCCATTAAAAAAATGCGCGCCGATGACCGCTACAGGGACAAGATGCTCTATTGTTATTTTGGCGGCAGCGGCAAAACCCTGAACCAGGAAATGATCGGCACGAATTTCATCCGGAACATCCTCGACTGCAACTATCGCATTGCCCTGGAGCGATACATTTATGAAATGTCCAGCGAGCAGGGCTCGAGCAACGCCTTGCACTTGTTCATTGACGGCATCGCCGATTGGACTGCCAAGGAGCCTGCGGTGAAGAAACAGATGGTGCTCGCGTTCGGCCTGTTTTCCATGCCCCCCGGTGGCATCAACAAGCAACCGAACGTCGATTACCACGTTTGGATGGACCAGCAGATGAACATCGTGGCCAATCATCCGGTGATGTCGGGCATGGACGGGTTTAATTGGTGGACCTCGAGTTTGGCCGACGAGGAAACGGTGCGCTTTGTCGGAAAGCTCTACCGGCACTACTGCATCGAGGGCAGAAAGGACATGCTCACGCGGGACTCGCTCTTTCTGACTCATATCCAGAATGCCGATTTCGAAAAGGAGCTCGAGGGTTGGACGCTGCATCCGGCGGAAGATGGAACCATCCAGGCCAAAAAATTCCCTCGATACGGTCGAATCGAAGGACGCTATATGGGCCTTGGCCGTCCGGCTGATCCGGAGCACATTGGCGACACGTTCTTATGGATGAAACGCAGTGAGAAAGGACCCAACACGTTCTCCCAAGCGATCCGGGATCTACAGCCGGGAAGGCTCTACTCCATGAAAATGTTTACCTGCGACTACCAGGACCTGATCAATCCCGCCGCCAAAAAATTGGAGGACGCCAACAAATTCATCGGCAACGTCGCGCTCGAAGGGGTAGATTTAGATACGAAACGGTCATTTACCGAGATGTACTCCTCCAACCCGGAACCGAAGATCCCTATCTGGATCACCTATCACTGGAAGGTCTTCCGCGCGACCGGCACTACCGCGAACCTGACAGTTTCCGACTGGCCGAGCGACAAGGACCCCGGCGCTCCTTTCGGCCAGGAACAGACCTTCAACTTCCTGGAAATTCAGCCGTATCACGAGTAAGGGCACCCGCAGGAGGACGCGAATTACCCGAGGTTCCCCGTTCTCTCTGTTTCCTCCCGTGTGGTCTCCCGAAATTCGTGACCGTTCGTGGAATTCGTGTGAGACCGCGGATGTTTGACACCAATTCTCACCAAAGTTGCACGAATTTACGGAATACAAGAAGCCACCCTCGGCAGCCGTGGAGTGGGCGGATCGCCACATAGAAAGGCATCGAATCCTCCCCTACGGGCCACATAGAAAGGCATCGAATCCTCCCCTACGGATGAGCTTGATGATGTCGGCGGCCCTGGCCCGACCGGCCACGCAACCGGATAGCGTTGACACCATCGGGTTAGCGGCCAAGAGCGGTTTGGCGCATTCGCGAAGCGACCTCCAACTGAGAGTGTGAATCCCGCAGAGCGCATACAGCTTTGCTTCATTCGTCCCTTGAAGAATTACTGCGCGAAGCATCTCCAACTTGGCCGCCCGATCTCCGCTCTGGAGGATCTGCCGCAGCTCCTGCTCACCAGAGGAAATTACTGGGAACCGAGGCATTCCTACTGGCCCAAGCGCGAAGGAGCCCTCCTTGATCAGACACTCATATGCTTCCTGCTGACGCTGGCCGCGCGGGTCCTCCTGAACATGCCGGCACGAAGCCCCACAAAGCGCCAGGGCAAGGGCCAGGAGTCTAACCGTCAAATCGTAGCCGCCGATGTAAACCGGCCTAGTCGTCCAGGTCGTGGGACGTATCACCGCCGACCCCCATGAAACGCGAGAGGGCTTAAGTTGTCGGCAACTGTGCAGGACTCCACAGAACATCTTGAGCCTCTTCTATCGTTTGGGGAGGGACGCAATCGGAGGGCATTCTTTACGCGCCAGACTGGCCATGGGCCTCCTTCTGTGCCTCTGCTTCAAACTTTGTTGCCTCCTGATTCTGCTTCCGCAGCTCTTCTTGAGCCTTGGAATCGGGAGCAGCTTGGGCCTCTTCCACTTGACGCGGATTGGCGGCAGGTCCGTTCGGCAAGCCGCCCGAGCCCTGGTTATCGGCGAGCTTCTTGAGACCGGAATCGATGTGCTGGCGGAACTGATTGTGCATTTCTTGGAGGTCAGCAATTTCGACCTCGCCTATTGAGCCCACGGGACAGGAGCCTTCCTTGCTGTTCAAAACACTCACCTGAGCTTTGGTTCCGTCCGCTGTCGTCTCACCGTTGCGAATAATGATGTCGCCTGAGTTGAGCACGCACGTCTGGCCGCCAGTGGTAATGCTAACGTTGCCGGACACCACGAAAATCCGGTGCTTGGGGTCCAACGCCGCAGGCGTCGCTTGAGCTACCGACGGCGCTGTCTGAGCGGCTGGCTGAGATGGTTGACTGGCGGCGGCTTTCTCTGCTGCGAGTTGCTGTCTGACCTCTTCCGCAATGGCCTGCTTGATTTCGGGGCTGATCGCGTTGCCAGCGTCCTGACTCGCTTGCGGCGCCGGGGCAGGCGCGGGCTGGACCGCCGTTCCCGCAGCCATCCTCGCCTCGTACGAGGCTCGGAGGTTCTCCGCCAACAGATAATCCGTCAGCCACAGAGCGGGCGTTGGATAGGCCGGAGCGGCAACGAAATAGGCACCGTAATAGCCATACCACGGCGCTGGGCCCCAACCCCAGGCGAAGGAAACCGGAGCAGGCCACGGATCGTACACCCATCCATAGAACACCGGGTGATAGTAAACCGCCGGAACGTAATGATAACACGTGACACCATGATAGACGTAAGTGCGGTACACATGGACATCCGTGCGATCACTCAACACGTACGTCCGCGAAACGTACCCCTGTCGCGAGGCTAGCCGTCGCTCCAGGTATCCTTCCCTGGCTCCCGTGCTCACGATACGGCTTTGGTCTGTTTTGACCGTAACGACGCGCCGCTCCCCGCGAGCCCCATGGGTTACCGGGACGTCAACCGTGCCACCAGCGATGACCGTCAGATCCGCGATAGGGTTCAGTGCAGGACGGTGGTTAAGAATATTCACGCGCACGGGAATTGTGTTGGTCCTTGCCGCATTGGAGACAATGATCGCGTCCTGGCCATTGCCTTTCGCGGCAACCAAACCGTCGCTTGTTAGCGCGACCACGAGGTTCGTCCCGCTCAGAAGGTCGTACGATGTGCCAAGTTCTGGTGAACTTATGTCGCGATCGATGCCGTCACTGAAATGCCCTGTCACGTATAACCTGGCTTGTTGGGGTGAATAATAGAGGTCGAGCGCTTGCGGCAGAACTTCGATCCCTGTAAGCGTCGCGTCAGGCTGGACGAATATGGACGTGCTGGCGGCGTAATTGGTGGGCCCCTGGCCGTAAGTAGCAGTCAGGACATCTATTCTTCCGATGGCATTTGATGGAACTATCCAAGAAAAAGCGAATGGCCCGGGCCCGCTCGTCACAACGGTTACGGCCCCGATGAAGAAAACGGCGCCCGCAACCGGGTTTCCATCGGCCACTGTAAAGTCGAATTGCACGGTCTCGCCGGGGCGGACGAGAAGACCCTCCATCGGCAGGAAGGTCACCGCCACGTTCTGCCCGAGTGCCGGGCTGCTCGTAGCCGGATGGGCCAGGCCGGTAGCCGCGCCGCCTCCTCCCCCGCCGGGACAGCTACTTGGGCACGCGTCGCTCCCGCAGGCTACCGGTACGCTGGGCGTACCGACACTAGGCCATGGGCCGAAGTGCGCGAAATTTCCGGCGGCTTCATCAATCGGCCCATTGAGCAGGTCGATCCCGGCCAGGGCGACCTGAAGGGAAGACGTTTCGTCGGGTTCTCTCGAAAGAGCCTGATGCACGATTCCCGCCTGAACCGTAACCGCACTATCTGGGAGCCCCCCTTTCTGACTGCCGACCGGAACGATGGTGTCGTGGTTGCCCTCGCCGCCCAGCAGGCCGTCGATGGTCGTGCCATTGTTGCACGACTCCTCAGGCACCCAATTCAGAAGGCTCTCTGTGCCAAACAACGACGAGCTCGGTTCGGTGCAGACGATGGCGTGGGATGGGATGTGGGTGGTGCCGATGCGTTCGAGGGCGTGGCTATTTGTCTGCAAGTCTACAACTGCCTCACCCAATTCCTTGCCCAAGCACTCGAAAAAGGCAGAGATTCTTTGGCAATTCGCAACGCAGTGGTTACCTTTGTAGGATGCCAACCACGCCTGCCAATTTTCGAACCCGATCAGCCAATCGCAGCCATGCCCAACGAACCAGTTGGCTAAGGGCGTGCCATGGTGCGGAGTGCCGACGGTAATCAGCTTATGAATGTCTCCTCTGAGAAAATTCTCCCCTCGCTCGTAAGGCTGGGTCGCCCAGCTCGCATACGCGCGTGTTACGACCCCGCCCATACTGTGGGCGAACACATCAACTTGTGAAACCGCTGTGCCCAGCTTTCTGTCGTCTCCCAACGCGCTTCGAATCGCGTCTCTAACTGCTCTGATTGGCGGCCCATCCGCAGCGGGATCGAAGTCGCAATAATTGCAGTCACCATAGTCGGCAAGAGTGACTCGGAATCCGGCGTCGGTCAGAAGCCGCTTGAACCCTGTACTTACCCACGCGTCCTTCGGGTTACTCCAGATTCCGTGAACGAGCACGACCGGAGGGCGAACCAAACTCAGTCGGGCCCTTTCCACGGCCGGGGCACTGCCCACCGCGACTTGCAAACTAATATCCCTGGCCGAATCTGCTGAGGCGATCGGGCGAAAATTCACTGGTGAGCTATAAACGGCAAACGCCACCCGCCTGGGACCAATACTCTGGGCTTGAACCTGGAGAGACGCTGTCGGGGACGCGCTGCTCCCAATCTCCTTGAACCCACCGTCAGCAAGGCCGCCGCCCAACGAAAAAGTGAGGTCGGAGGTGCTCTGATCGCCTTCAAAGATGAGCAGCAATTGCGTTGCTCCGTCTGCTGCCACGCCTTTTATCTTGGCGCTATGGGCGCTCAGCAGCGTGTTTACGTCGGTCGTGAGCTCGCCCTGCACTGTGAGAATGGGGGCACTGCCGCCTTCCAAGTTATTTGGGTCAACAACATCAAAGCCTTCGACAGTGACGGTAACCGGGCAGGATGCCTGCAGCCCCCCTGTATCGGTGGCTGTAAAGTTGATGAGGTACGCCTGCGGTCTGATGTCGGCGGCCGTTGGCGTCCAGTTGAAAGTGGTCGAAACAGGGTTGCCGGATGCAGGCAGACTCGGCGTTGTGGTCGCACCTGCGGGCAGGCCGGCGGTGTTGAGAGTCACTATGTTGTGCGGGTCAGGATGTGAGGCGGTAACGACAAAGGTTATGGACTCCCCTACGCGCACGGGATGCGTGGTCGCACACACGGGCGGAGTATTCGGCGGTGGCTCAATCACGGGCGGAGTGCCCGGTGCCACGATGCGGACGAGGTAATCCACCGCGACCTTGGTAAGCACCGCGCCCGTTACTGCGTCCTGCTTTTCAATTATCGCTTGAGCCGCCCACAGGCTGTTCAGTGGAGCCCCGGCTGTGTTCCATGTGACGGTGCCCGTCGCTGCGTCTACAGTAAGGCCACCCGGCTGCGTAATGCCCCCGTCCTCACTCCCTGTGGCCAAACGCCACCTCAATTGCGTGCCCGGTTGGAAGTCCGCGCCGGGGATCAGCAAGCTGCAGAGCGAACTCTGAGGGCAGCTAACGATCGGGGGAAGACTGCTGACCGGACTATGATCGGTCTTCGTTAGGTCAACAAGCGTCTCGACGCGATAATTCCCGTCCGGGGCGTTCGCCAACGTGGAGATGCGGCAGCAACTGTCAATCGCTGCAATCCACGGCTGACCGCTGTCGTTTTGCGCAGCGTATGCGTGTAGAACTTTGTCCTGCCCGCTGATCGGGTCGAGGGCGACTCCAATGAGCCAATTTTCAGTCGGGTCGAACGAGATGACTCGGTAGCTGAGTTGGCCCGTGGATGCACCGTCTCCAAAAAGAAGGTCAGTTCCGCCAATATCCTCGTTGATCACGTCGCCGATTATCGGGAGGCCATCATTCCCGCTGCCGGGATAGCCGTTCCGCCTGAATGCGTTGACGAGGCTGAATTCGACGGCCGTCGGAGAGACATCAGGTCGTTGCCTCCACGTCAGATGTCCGTAGCGGAAATGCGTGGCTTGGACGGGCATGGCGGTCAATATTGCAGCAGCGGCAGGAAGGATGAGCCTGAATCTTGAGTTCATCGTTTCTCGGTGTTGAGGGCTGACAATCGCTTATTCCATTTCTGCGTTCGCCTGGGCCGCGGGTTAGTACAGTCCTTGCTTCCCAGAAGACCAGTCCTTCACTTTGCCATCGGAATCGAAGTTGATGATGACGTTCTGGAATTTGCCGCCGCCGATGGTGTAGAACGGAATAAAGGCTTTGGCGCTGTCGCTGTACCGCCAAGTTTCCTGCCCAGTGCTGTTGACTGACTTTCCGGCGGGTTCGCCGGCTATTTGGCGGACCTCGTCTTTCGTCATGCCGACTTGGAGGCGTTCTTCAATCGGCCGGGTATCCTTCTTTTTCTCGGTTTTCTGAGTTTGGTCGGTGCTCTGGCCCTTATCCGTTGCGCAGCCGGCAAAACAGAGCGAGAGCGCCAGGACGGCTATCCATGCGAATACGGGTTTCATAATGGACTGAGGTCGGTTTTTTTGGTTAACTTGATTTCTGTGACTTCCCAGGACACGGCGCAGATCGGGAAATCTTTCAGGAAATCTTTGGGGATAGATGGGGAGGGCGGATCACAGAAGGGAACGTTGGCAACGAAATGGGCGGAAGGGAGATCAAGATTACGATTAAGAAAAAGAGTAAGATGTCGCAGGTTTTCTCAGAAGGTTTGAAAGAAATGGCGGGGTGGGGCGTGTACAGATACAAATGACTGCTTCCCTGATGATGGAACCGAACACTGAGACGCTCCGGACCCGGTGGTCGCTGGTTGCGCGGCTCAAGAATACCGGCGACCAGCAAAGCTGGGCCGAGTTCGATGAGCTGTACCGACCACTGATCTTCCGAGTCGCGCTCAAAGCCGGGTTGCGCGAGGACGAGGCCCAGGACGTGGTCCAGGAAACGATGGCGGCGATGTGCAAACACATTGAGGAATTCGTGCCCGGCAGCGAGCACGGCTCGTTTCGCGCCTGGCTCTTCCAGATGGCGCGCTGGCGGATCAAGGACCAGTTCCAGAAGCGGATGCGGAGTGCTTCCGCGGCCGGCGAAGTTCCGACTGCCGGCACGGCCAGGACTGCAACCGTGGAGCGGGTGCCTAATGCGCACGAGCCTGACCTCGTGTCCCTGTGTGATGAGGCCTGGGCCTCACAGCTCCGGGGACAGGCGCTCAAGGAGCTGCAGCTCGAAGTGAAGGCGGAGCATTACCAGATTTTTCATCTTGCGGTGCTCGAGGAAAAGCCGGTCAAGGAGGTGGCGCGGATTGTGGGGAGGAGTGCGGCGCAGATTTATCTGATTAAACATCGGGTGGCGAATGCGCTGAAGCGAATTGTGAAGCGGTTGGAGAAGAGGTTGGGGTGAGGCGGGAAAATCCGAAGGCCGAAAGAAAACCGAAATCCGAAATTTGACCGCTAATAGGCGCTCATTGGCGCTGATGAGAGCACGAACACGAAAACGCGTGGGCACCCAGAACTTGACAGAAGGAACCGGAGAAAACGAAGAGGAGATTTACCGCTGAGTTCACGAATAACAGGGACAAAAGGACATCCGCGTAATCTGCGTAAGCCGCGGTAAATTCTGCAGGCTTTCAGTGTCGGGTCGGCGCAAGTAAACTCACGAGCGATGAACTCAGAGGGTGCGTCGGGCAGCCCGTCTTCAACGGCAGGGCGCCAAGGACCACGCCCTCCCCCGGTCATTCCCGACCACGAAGTGCTGCGCAAGATCGGCGGAGGCAGCTATGGCGAGGTGTGGCTGGTGCGGAATGTCATGGGGACCTACCGCGCTGTCAAAGTCGTCTATCGGGATCAATTCTTCGAGAGCCGGCCTTACGAGCGTGAGTTTGAAGGGATTCGCAGGTTTGAGCCGGTCTCGCGCTCGCACCCAAGCCAGGTGAATGTTCTCCAGGTGGGCCGCAACGACGACGCGGGCTATTTCTACTACGTGATGGAGTTGGCAGACGATGCCAGGGAAATTCCGAAGGCTGAAGGTCGAAGGCCGAAGGAAACCCAAATCTCGAATAACAAAACAGAAAGCTCACCACAGCCGGTTCGGGCTTCGGGCTTGGGCATTCCTTCGGATTTCGGCGTTCGGAATTCGGATTTGTACATTCCTCACACTCTCCGCGAGGAGTTGCACCGCCGCGGGCGATTGCCTTTCGCGCAATGCCTGGACGTCGCGCTGGCGTTGACGACGGCGCTGAAGCATCTCCACAGCGCGGGCCTGATTCACCGCGACATCAAGCCTTCCAACGTCATCTTCGTGCACGGCTTGCCCAAGCTGGCGGACATTGGCCTGGTGGCAGCGGCGGGCGAGGAATGTTCCATCGTGGGCACTGAAGGATACCTCGCGCCGGAGGGGCCGGGCAAAGCGCAGGGCGATATCTATTCGCTCGGAAAGGTCTTCTACCAAATGTTGACCGGCTTGAGCCCCGACCGTTATCCGAGCTTGCCTGAGGATTGGGCCGGCAAAGCGGACCGACGCGACAAGGAACTGAATGAAGTCATCCTGAAAGCCTGCGAGGCAAACGTCACCCGGCGCTACCAAAGCGCCGAGGAGATGATGTTAGATCTAGAGCTGCTCAAGGCCGGAAAGTCGCTCCTGCGCCTAAGGAGGCTGGAACGCGCCTACCGGCACACGCTGGTCTTTTCCACCGCGACAATCGCCGTGGTGGTTGTAGGCGGCCTGGCACTCGGCTTCTTCATATTTCGGGATCGCGCGTTGGAACAGAGCGTTCGGCGCGAGTTAGGCGAGATTCAGATCGCCCGAACCAGGAACCCGCGGGATGGCTGGTTTCCGCCGGGTTGGTCCCGGCTGAAAACCATTTTCGCCAAGCGTCCTACCGACGACGTGCTTCAGCAAGCCTCGGCCATGTTAGCCGGCGTGGATACGCGCACGGTAAACTCATGGAAAGGCAGCGGCTCGGCCGGCGCATTCGGCCCGGACGGGCGCGCTATCGTCAGCAGCTTCGGCACTAACGCAGCTATGCTTATCGAGAAAAACGGGTCCAAGACTAATCTGCCCATTGTAGCCCAAGGACCCGTTTGCTGGCCGGATGACGGGCCACCGCTACAGCTTGCGACGGTTTCGAATCAGCTCCTGGTCCGCTACGCGCCGACAGGAGAGCCACGCCGAATCCTCAAACACATGCAAGAAAGCACCCGGGGATCTACGCCGTGGCCTCTATCGGCGCTTGCCCCGGACGGTCGCCATGCAGCAGCCTTTCTGGGCAGCGAGGTGTTGGTTTGGTCGGCAGAGACCGGCGCTCTGCTCAGCAACATCCTCGCCGATGCAACGTCACTGGCGTTTAGTCCGGACGGATCGAAACTTGGCGTCGGTCAGGCTGACGGCACGACCCTGGTCTGCGACGTTCCTGACCTGCGAAGGACGGCGCTTCTACCGATTGCGTCTCGCGTCAGTCCGGTGCGCGCGATCGCGTTCGTTCGAGACCCGCTCGTACGCTATGCCGAAGCGCCAGACAAAGACTCCTGGCTGGTGGCAACTGCGGTTGAGGGCGCCGACATCGTGATCTGGGACCTGAAGCGAAGACAGCCGCGAGAGTACTGCCACGGTGCAATCTGGTCGGTGAACACACTGGCGTTTCATCCGGACGGGCATATTCTGGCTTCAGCCGGACATTCAGAATGTTGCATTTGGGACGTGGCGCGCGGCACCAAGTTGCTTCGAATCGCGACGGGGGTTAACCAGGTGCGGTTCATCACGTTCGACCGTGAAGGCAAGCGTTTACTGTTCGGCGACGAATCGGGAGCAAGTGGCGAAACGGACGACTGGACACTTGGGTTGCGCGAGCTTGAATTCGGCCACGGCATCTATCCCCTGTTCGGGCTGAAAGCGTCCCCGCGGAAGGTTTGGTTCTCCCCTAACGGCCGGCGCCTGGCCGCGTTAAGCGACGACTGGCATGTAGGAATCTGGTCAATGGATTCGAACCGATTGGACAGGCTGTTGGAGGTGCCGGTGGGTGTGTTCGCCGACAGCGCTGGAGGCGCCTTTGACTCGACCGGCAAACGTTTCGCGTTTGCGACCTTGACCAACGCGTGCATGTTCGACCTGGCGACCGGCACTACGCTGTGGCGTTGGCACCTGACCAACGGTTTCAACGATCAGTTGCAATTTGATCCGCAGGCTCGCCTACTTCTACTGCGCCGCGAGCGGGAGGCATCGAGTGCGAATTGGCTTTGGCGGTTGTGCGAGTTGATTATCTCGAATGAACCGGTGTTGCTGCTGAAACAGTCCGAGACCAACTGGTCGGCGGCCGACATGAGGTTTCTGGGCGGCGCTGAGCAGTTTGTGGTCTGGAGTGATCCTCCTCAATCCGGGATCCCTCAGGTTTTCCGCGCCTATGAGATCGCCAGCGGGCGTGAGGTATGGCGGACCGCAAATACTATACCTGAGTCGGGGGGAGGCTTCTGCGTCGATCCTCGCCAGCAGGTCTTCGCTTATTACGACGGGCCGCGATCCAAACGGCTAAGGATATTCAACTCTCCATCTTTTCGGGAGATTGGCCTAAGCGCGGTAGCGTGCGACGCGATTGGTTCAAGTGGAGACCAGTTCATTCTGGGCGACCGAAAGGGGCGAGAGTACCTTCTTCCCTCAGATGGCGGACCGATAGTTTCGCTCCTTACGGACTGGACTCGTCTGGCCTTCGTCTCAGCCTTCAGCCCGGATGGCAGGTTCCTCGCATCGGGCACGGAGGAGGGAATCGTGCTGGTAGCCAACATCCCCGAGGTGCGAAGGAGGTTGGCGGGGGTGAGGAGGGGGAAGTGAAACGTAAAACGTGAAAGGTAATTTCTGGTGGTCACCCAGAACCGCTGCCTGATCTGGCGACGCCATGTGGCGTTCAACGGATACGCAACATCATCCATAGACCGGCCAGACCGAAGGCAATGTTCGGAAACCAGGCGGCCAGCCACGAAGGCACGTATCCTCCCGTGCCGAGCGCAATCCCAAACTGCTGCAACACAAAATAGACGAAGCAAATAAGCAAGCTGCTGGCGACTCCGACAAACACGTTCCGCCGTCCGGACGCTGCGCCAAATGGCGCGGCGACCAGCACCACCACCAGGCACGTCCACGGCATGGCCAGCCGGCCGTGGAGCTTCGTGTACAGCCAGGGTCGAATCGAGTCAGCAGGCTGTGGATGCAAGCGCAGATAGTTCAGGATCTCCACGATCGGAATATCCGCCTTGTTGCGCCCGCGCAGGCTCATGCCCTTACTGACTTTGATTTCGCTCAGGATCTCCTCAGGCGTCTCGCGGAACTGCGGCATGGCCAGAACATTTGTCTGAACCGTCGGCGCCAGCATCGAGTTCGTCTCAGGCGTGGCGACGTATTGCCGCGCGTTGAAGAACGTCCAGACCCCGTTGGTCCGGATCGCGCGCGAGGCCAGTAGCCACATTTCCGAACCGTCCGGCATGCTCCACAAAACTTGCGGGTTAAGCATTTCGCTCGTCCGCTCATTGTACTCGCCCGCAAGCCACGTCCGACGTTCGCGCAAATTGGCCAAACCCGACGACGCGATTCCGCTCTTTTTGGGTCGCTGAACGCGTCGGTTCAAAATCTTTTCCGCGCGGTCAGCCGTGTTCGGGACCCAGAATTCGTTGACTGCGAACAGGCAAATGCTGGCGGCGAGTCCCACACCCAAGTACGGAAGGCACAGACGCCACATGCTGACGCCGGCGGCGCGCATGGCGGTGATTTCCTGGTGCCGCGCGTGGTTGGTGAGGGTGTAAAGCAGGGCCAGTAGCAAAGCCATGGGCAGAACGATCACGAGAAATTCGGGCGTGCGGACCAGGTAATACTCCAGGATGTCGCCACCGTGGAGTTTGTGCTCCTGGAGATCACTCAGCTCGGAGAATAAATCGAACGCAATCCAGAAGATTAGAAAGCCGCAAAGACAGTAACCCAGCGCGATGAGCAGTTCGCGCAACAAATACCGGTCGAGCAGCCGCATGCCGGCGCAGCGTAACTCTCGCTGCAAATCAATGCAAGCAACCGCCGCGCGGGAAATCCTGGTCCCGGACTCCATTGCCCGACCCGCCCCGCTGCGACAAGCGCCAAGCGCGACAGGTACGACGACGCGAACGCGCGGCGAGAAGGAGCCCCAACTCCAAAGTCCGATTTCGCCGGACAAATCGATCGCGATTCATAGAATGGCCGGGATGAAGCAGCGCAGGCTGGGGCGACCGGCTCCTTCCGTTTTTCGCAAACATTGGCCGCTGGCTCCCGGGATTGTGTTCCTCAATCACGGTTCCTTCGGGTCTTGCCCGAAGCCGATTCTGAAGCTGCAAGCTGAGCTGCGGCGGCAAATGGAAGCCGAGCCGGTGCAGTTTTTGTGGAGGAGATATGAAGAATTGCTGGAACCGGCGCGCAGGACCGTCGCTCGCTTCATCGGGGCGCGAGCGCAGGACCTCGTTTTCACGACCAACGCCACCGTTGGCGTCAACGCCGTGATCCGCTCGCTCCGGTTGCGGCGCGGCGATGCCTTGCTGACGACAAATCTCGATTACAACGCCTGCCGTAACGTGCTGGTGGAAATTGCCGGGCGAGCCGAGGCAAAGGTCCAGGTCGCCCATGTGCCGTTTCCGCTCCGGCGCGCGGAGGAAGCCGTCCAGTCGATCCTGGACGCGGTGACGTCTCGCACACGATTGGCTATGATCGATCACGTGGCCAGCAATACAGGCCTGGTCCTGCCGGTCGAGCGCATCGTACGCGAACTCGAGGCGCGCGGTGTCGAAACGCTGGTCGATGGAGCGCACGCGCCGGGGATGATACCGCTGGACGTCACCAAATTGAATGCGGCCTATTACACTGGCAATTTGCACAAATGGGTTTGCGCGCCCAAAGGAGCGGGATTTCTCTGGGTCCGGGAAGATAAGCAGAACGGCATTCACCCCGCGGTGATCAGCCACGGCCACAACACGCGGCGGAGGGGGTATCGTCCTTTTCAGGATCGATTCGATTGGGCGGGCACATTTGATCCGACGGCCTGGTTTTGCGCTGGAGCGGCTCTGGATTGGATGGGGGGGTTGTTGCCGGGCGGATGGCGTGAATTGCGGGAACGCAATCACAACCTCGCCGTGGCCGCCCGGCGCCTTTTGTGCCGGCGGCTGGACGTGGAGCCGCCCTGCCCGGAATCCATGCTCGGCGCTATGGCGACGCTTTCGCTTCCGGAAAGGTTTCAGGGGGTGCCCAAAGCCGGCAGGATCGACGCCGAACAATTGCGGCTTTATGACGAGTTCGGGATCGAAGTGCCTTTCATGCGATTCGGCGGGCCGGGGCGGCGCTGGTTTCGGATCTCGGCGCAGATTTACAATTCGTTACCGGAGTACGAATCTCTGGCCAATGCGCTGGAATTGCTGTGAGGCTGGCTCAGGGCGAGACCAATAGCCGGTATAGCTTGCTACGGTTTGTGGCTGCTTCGATATAGACAGCCTGCCCGTTGGTCGGCTCGGCGGCCACCGTCAGCAAATTGGACCAGCTTGCCGGCCATCCGTCAGCGCCCTGGACAACGTACGTCCAGTTGGAGACGGTCCCAAACTTGACGCACACGTTGCTTCCGACCAGCGAGATCAAATCTATTCGAGGCCTAGGATTCGCCAAGGCGGATACTTCCAGCGTCGGCCAGGAGTTCGTGTTGGCGAAGCTCCTTGAATTGAAGGTAAAACCTACCTGCGGACTTCGCGCGGTGCAATAGAGGCTCACTTCTCCGCCCGAACGCACCTCGGCAAGGAAACTCCCGGCAGTTGGCAGTGCGAAAGAGATCAGCCCGTCCGCTCCGGAATTGGTAAAGACTCCAAGAGAGACATCCATGTTCGAATTCAGAATCGTGGGCAAATCCTGCCAGGTTATTCCATCGCTGGTCGACGCTATCGGCCTGCCGGTCCCTTCAAGCCAGTTGTCGGCAGACAACCACCGGATCTCGAAGGCGCCCACTCCCCGATTGAAGATCGCACTATCGGGTGCCGCCTGCTCAGTCACCAGCAATCGAAATCCGGTGACGAGCCAATCCTGATTCCCAAAAGCCTGATCCAGCGATGAGACGACGTTGCTCGTGGGAAACCGAATCAATGTGTCGAACAATCCGTTCTGCTGGCCGGATCCATTCACGGCTGCCGACCCGGAAAGGGACAGCGCCCCACCGCCGCCGTAATTGCTGTCAGGCGCCGCGGAGCGGACAAAAGAGTCGGCATCGGGAGTTACCGAGACAACCATAACCTGTCCGGTGGCAAACTCGGCGGCGGAGAGCGCTGCCATGAGGGCCGCGCGCAGAAGAAGCGCGGACACCGCCCCGGGATTCATGGCCAATTCGAGAACGGAGCGAAAGAGTCGCCCGCGCCGGAAATTCAAAATGCGATTTTTCGATTTACTTTTCACGCAGTCGATATATTCTAAGAAATATACCGCATGAAGACAATCCTGATTCGCGTTTCAATTCTTACTGCCCAGCTTGGTATTTGGCTGATTCCCGTTTGGAGTTCGGCAGCAGCGAGCTCCAGCATCAACCCGTCGGCCGATGCCTTCGTCACCCCTGGTCCGACCGGAAACCTGAGCGGCAACAATTACGGCGGCGCCGGGGCTATTTCGGTTGCCGCCCCGGGCCTGGCGCAGGGAGAGTTTCAGAGCGTCCTCCAATTCAGCCTCGCTGGCGCCAAAAGCTCGTTTGACAGCCAATTCGGAGCCGGCCAGTGGAGTATTCAGTCGGCCACACTGCAGTTGACCGCCGCCGCGCCGAATAACGCTATATTCAACGCATCAGCCGCCGGACAGCTTGGGATTTTCTGGATGCAAAATGATTCCTGGACCGAAGGGACGGGCACCCCGGCTTCGCCGAGCCTCACCGGGATATCATTCTCGACGCTTAACAGTTTTCTCAGCGGGGCAGATGAAGCCCTGGGGAACTTCAGCTTCAGCGGCGCCACCACCGGGAATGCGACGTACACGCTGGGCCTCACGCCCTCTTTTGCGGCCGACATCCTCTCGGGTAATAATGTCAGCTTGCGCATATTCGCCGCCGACAGCGCCGTCAGCGGCCTCTTTGACTCCCGCAGCTTCGGAACCGCATCCGCCCGGCCTTTGTTAACGGTCAGCGTCGTACCTGAACCCGGCCCGCTTGCGCTCGGCTTTGCGGGATTTCTCTGTTTTGTCGGTCGGCGTGCGATCAGTTAAAGCGGCAGACACATCCCTGGATCCCTTATACGAATTGGCACGTGTGAAGCGACAGCGTTCAAGGTTCGCATTTACATTGTTGGAGCTCTTGATTGTCATCGCAATCATCGCCGTGTTGGCAGGTCTGTTGTTGCCCGCGGTCAGCCAGGCGAAGGCGAGAGGCCGTTCAGCCCAGTGCGCGAGCAATCTCCGGCAATGGGGCCTGGCTTACCGCCAGTACGCCGATGACAACCGGGACTACCTTCCGCGCCGCGGCCAGGGCGTGAAGCTGCTGGAGCAGATTGACCGGCCTGAGGACTGGTTCAACGCGCTGCCTCCTTATTTGAGCTTCCCGCCCTACCAGCAGCTCTTTACCAACAATTATAAATTGCTAGCAGGAGCCAATTCGGTGTTCGTCTGTCCCGTTGCAATCGACCCCGGCAGCAATCACTTCCTGCCCTACGGAATGAACATGAACTTGTGTCCCTGGGGCGATTCCGGCAAAACGGAAGCCACCAAATTTGGCGAAGTTCTTCAACCCTCCCAGGTTGTGACGCTGGCCGACGCACCCGGCCCCTACTCTGCCACCTACCCTTCCAAAAACGCTTACTCTCCGGTCGCAAGGCACAGTCGTCGTGTCAATATTCTGTTCCTCACCGGACAGGTGCAATCCTTCACAGGTGGATACGTGGGCTGCGGTACCGGCGACCCGGGCCGTGATGACGTTCGCTGGCTGACCGGGACGATTAGTGACGCAGGAGTGGGCAAGTACTAGACAGGGGGCGGGAGATCACCGAGCCAGGAAGGTTTGGAGCTGCTTCCAGGTCTCGTTTACGGCGCGCTGAGATTGCACCTCCATCCCCCGATAAAGGGCGATTACTTTACGGCCGGTTTCTGTCAGCTTCGCACCCCCGCCGCGTTTGCCCCCGCGTGTCAAATCAACCAGAGCAGGCCGAAACCAGGCGTTTAGCGACTTCACCATCTTCCAGGCTCTCATGTAGGACATTCCCATACGCTCGGCGGCAGCGCGCAGACTTTGAGTTTCAGCGATGAACTCAAGCAAGTCCACACGCCCGGGCCCCAGCGCGATCTGGCCACGTAACAGCACGCGCAGGCGCGGGCGCAGCGTTGCTTCTCGTTGGAGCGCTTTTTTAGGCATAGTGCCACTTGCGATACACCTGAATTATTGCGTATGCAGCTCCGTCTTCAAAGATTTTTGGGGCAACCGGCCGCCGTCATTGCAGATCGTAAGTTGCGCCTTCCGGACTGAAATTGCCGGTTATTGAATTGCTTGGCTCGGCACGCTGGCGGATGGGGCCCGAGCAGTCATGAGAAAATCATTGGAAGTTCCCGGGGTCTGTCCAGATGATTTCGTTTTGCTTGCTCTGCCACCGTGCGCCCAACTCAGAAACCGCTTTCTTGATCGTGTTCTCGATCCTAATCCTAATCTCAATCCACACGTTCGGAGAAGCCAGGAGCCGTGCGGAAGGCGGTTAAGGTTAAGAGAAAGAGTAAGAGCAAGAGTATGAGTATGATTGGCTTGGACAGGAGAGGGCCTCGCCACAAGGAAGGGGCCACCTGAATTTCCCGGTTGCCAATATTGCCGCAGAAACGTTTGTCAATTCAAAACCAGGATCTCTCAGAGCGTCGGTCCGTCTGGCTGCTGCAGATTTCAAAGCGGCTGGCCAAAGGCTGGAGTGTGCACTGAGGAGCCGCGGAGAATTGGGGTATGGGATACGTAGATGCTGGCAGGAACAAAGGCAAAGCGAGGGTGCCGTCCTGGATAGACGCGCGGACTTTGCCTCTGCTTTGGACCACTCGATTCTCCGTTGATTACCTGGTCAAGTTTCAACCCGCAGTGACCCCACAACGTTAACACCGGAGGGAGGTGACAAGAGATGAAGGAAGAGATCAAACTGGACGTTGAAGTGCTAGAGGAGCGCATCGCTCCCGATGCCAATGGCTCGCTCGGTTATGAAGGCCAGCCTGGAAATCAAGGCAACGGACTGAAAGGCTACGAAGGCCAGCCTGGAAACCAGGGCGGCGGCAACCACAATCCGTAATCCTGACAACTAGCCGACAGGGTCGCCCGGTTCCGGCGGCCCTGTCTTTTCTTCCATTCCGACACTGAATGCTTGCCACGGCACAACTCAGGCTGCGTAGCGATCTGGTTGTGAGCCGTCAGGATTTGCCCGGGGGCGAGGTGTTCGTCGTCAAGGACCCGGTCGTCGGCCGATTTGTTCGCCTGAAAGCGCCGGAGCACTTCATCGCGCGACAATTCGACGGCGTCACGACTCTCGAAGAGATCCGTCGCCGCGCCGAGGAACATTTCGGAGGCGAGCTTTCCCGCGAGACCCTCGAGCAATTTACCACCAAGCTGCAGAATCTGGGATTGCTCGTTCCGGAGAGCGGCCAAATGGCGCCGGCGTTACGTTCCGCCAAGGCAGGCAGAGTTCGGGGAAATGTTTTCTATCTCCGCTTCAAGGTGTTCGATCCGGATCGGCTGCTCGAGCGCGCGATTCCCAAACTGCGGTTTCTGTTCACGCGTCAGTTCGCATGGTTTTCGGTCGCGGTGATCCTTGCCGCGGTTGCGGTCATGGTTGTCAATTGGCAGGAGCTGCACCTGAGCTTGTCGCGGCTTTATCGGCCGGAAACCATTTTGCTGGCCTGGGTGACTCTCCTGAGTATCGTGGTCGGCCACGAATTCTCTCACGGGCTGACCTGCAAGAGGTTCGGTGGCAAGGTCCATGAGATCGGGCTGCTGCTGATCTACCTCCAGCCGGCCATGTATTGCAACGTGAGCGATGCCTGGCTCTTTCCGGAAAAACGCAAGCGCCTGCTGGTGACGCTGGCCGGCGCCTGGTTCGAGGTATTCTGCTGGGCGCTGGCAACGCTGTTCTGGCGGCTTACCGATCCCTCGACGCTCGCGAATTATCTCGCGCTGGTGGTGGCGACCACGCTGGGGATCAAAACCTTGTTCAATCTCAACCCGCTCATCAAGCTCGACGGGTATTATCTTCTCAGCGATTACCTGGAGATTCCCAACCTCCGCAAAAACGCGCTCGAGTATATCGGTTCGTGTCTCCGCCGGATCATTCACGCGCGCCAGCCACTCGCCGTTAGACCAAGCGCGCGAGAACGTCGCATCTACTGGCTTTATGGAATTCTTGCCGGAAGTTATTCGGGATGGTTTCTGGGAATCATCCTGTTCAGCCTGGGCGCATTCCTGGTCCGCCGCTACCAGGGTTGGGGCGGCTTCATGTTCGCCGCTCTGGTTGTCGCCATTTTCCGCAGCTCCATTCGAAAGGCGGGCACGTCGATGGCATCGCTTTTCACCGCCCGTCAAGGTATAATTGGCGGGATGAAACGCCTCGCCCGCACGCTGATATTGCTCGCGGTAGCCGCGGCGGCGCTTTATTTCATCAAGACCGACTTCAAGATCTCTGGCGAGTTCAGAATCCTACCGATTCACAACGCCGAAGTCCGGGCCGAGGTCGAAGGCATTGTTGAGGAGATCGTACACGACGAAGGCGACCTGGTGAGCGCGGGTGATTTGATTGCGCGACTGTCGGATCGCGACTACCGGGCCGAGTTGGAGAAAATCAAAGCGGAGATCGCCGAGAAAGATGCGAAGTTCAAAATGCTCAAGAGCGGCGCGCGCGCGGAGGAAATTGAGCTGGCGCGGACGACAGTGACCAAAGGCGAGGAGCGGCTGAAACACTCCAAGAGCCTGCTCGACATGGAGAAATCATTGTACGAAGAGAAGCTCTCCTCGAAAAAGGATTATGAAACTGCCGCAGAGATCGCGGCGCTGCGCAGCAGCGAACTGGAAGAGAGCAAAGGCACGCTCAAGCTCCTCCTCGCCGGCGCGCGGCCCGAGGAGATCGAGGCGATCCAAGCCGAGCTGACCCGGCTGGGCGCGCAGCAGAAATACCTCCAGTCCCAGCTCGAGCGCTTGCGCATCGTCAGCCCGCTTGCCGGCGTGGTCACCACTCACCGCCTCAAGGAGCGTCTCGGGAACAACCTCAAGAAAGGAGAGCTTCTGGCCGAAGTTCACCAGCTCCAAACCGTAAACGCCGAAATCGCCGTGCCGGAAAAGGAGATCTCCGAAGTGCAGGTCGGGCAGCCGGTCGTGCTCAAGGCCCGCGCTTATCTCGATCAGAGTTTCCGCGGAAAGGTCATTTCTATTTCTCCGGTCGCAACCGTCCCGACCAACGGCCTGCCGCAGCGAAGCTTTCTAGTCGTGACCGAGCTGGATAACCGGACTCAGGCGCTTCGCCCGGAGATGAGCGGCAACGCCAAGATTTCCTGCGGCGCTCGGCGCCTCTACGAAATTGTCTTCCGCCGGTTGATTCGATTCATCCGCGTCGAATTCTGGTCGTGGTGGTGAGCCTGTGACATTCTTGAAGCCGAATTCAAATGCCAACCCGAACATGACGACCGAAACTGCACAGCCAAGCGCCGCATCCGCCGAACCGACTCCTTCGCGCCGAGCAAAGGTGGGAATCGTGCCGTTGTTCTCGACCTATATTTACGAGTGCGAAAACGGTCCGATCGAACTTAACGAGGAACTGGAGAATCTCGCCCGGAAGTTAATGGCGGAACCCCGAAACGCGACCCGGCGCACCAACTTCGGCGGCTGGCATTATGCCTTCGACGTTTTCGAGCTGAAGGAACCGGTGGTCGAGCAGTTTCACCACCATATGGAGCAGCATGTTCAAGCCTTCCTCAACCATTTCCGTCCCGAGGC
Organism: uncultured Verrucomicrobiota bacterium; assembly: GCA_964446585.1. Lineage (GTDB taxonomy): Bacteria > Verrucomicrobiota > Verrucomicrobiia > Limisphaerales > UBA8199 > CAYUPI01. Next base: position 7,419 of record CAYUPI010000048.1, on the reverse strand, counting down.
CCGCAAGAAGAAGGACAAATTCCGGCTGCGCGGTTGGATCAACGTCAATCGCGCCGGCGACTCCAACACGCTTCACTCCCATCCCGGCTGTTTTCTCTCCGCGACTTACTATGTCAAAGTGCCGCCCGAAATGAAGGGAGGAGCGATTTACTTTCGCGACCCGCGCGGGCCTGCCGTCGCCATGTATGAAACGCCCGGCATCGAGCTGCCGTGGGTGGGTTCAGGGAACGGCATTCCCGTCACGCCCGCCACGGGCAAGCTGTTGCTTTTCCCCTCGTGGCTGGAGCATCGTGTGGAGCCGTTCGAAGGCCTGGGTGAACGCATCTCGATCGCTTTTAACGCCTCGAACCCGTGATCGGGGTCGCGACGGGGCGCCGATCACAATTCATCCCACGAAATCGCCGTGTAACCCGCCAGCACGAGCGTGCTGGCGAGGCCTTCGTCATAATGAAAATTGAAATGGCCGTTCATGACGACCGACTTCACCAGGCACGAGCCGACGAAGTCATACGTATCAGTTCCGCCACCACCCAGCGCAAAATCGGCGCTGGGCGCATTGATGGTGCCGGTAAAAGCCGCATTGGCGCTCAAGGCAAACGCTGTATTCGAGGGCAACCCAAAATAGGCGAAATCTTTGGCCATTCCGCCCGGATTAATCACGCCGTTCCCGCCAATGCTGGCCGTGGGTGCGCCGACATACAGAGTCACGCTCGCACCGGGCGCCAGCGTAATCCCCTCGCCGCTGCCGAGGTCGAGCTTGTCGGTCACGTAGAGAACGACGCCGGGCGAGCTGACGTAAATATTTCCGGTGAGCGCTGAGACTTTCCACGGGGCTGAGCTGTTGAGCATGTATTTATAAGTCAACCCTTTAACTTTGTATTTTCCGGCGGAAGGGCTCAGCCAGGTTTGGCCCGTAGGGAGTTTGTTGTCTGACACCGTGAAATTGGCGTCATCGGCAACGTGGCCGGGCTGGATGCCCGCCTTTTTAGCGGCGACCCAGGCCGCGTCACCCACCGCTCCGCTGCCCACACCCACGATTCCGCCCGGCCCGGTATGGACGCTGCCCTTGATTGTGCCGTTATCAACCTGGATCGCATTGGGCGCGCTGCTCAACGTCGTCGCCAGCGCCCGATCCCGGGCCTTTTTCGGGTCGTAAATTCCCCCGGTGCTGTAATTCGTGTCGCTGGAATTGAAGCTGTCCATAGCGATGCCGCTGCCTTTGAGGTTAATCGTCGTGGTCACGGCCATGCCGCCTTGCAAGCCGCCCACAGTTTTCGGTTTGGTGGTGACCCGCACCGTCCGCGTCACATTGGGGCGCGAGAGCGGACCCGGCACGTAGGCCGTTGCGACCAGCACGGGGTCGGCATTCGTCACCGCCGGACGCATTTTGATATCGACCACCGAATAGCAGTCGCCGAGAAAATTGGTTTTTTCATAAACTCCGCCCCCTAGGCTGACCCAGGAATTGACGGCGAGGTTGTTGGTGCTGATGCCGCTGTTCAGATGCGCCATCGCTTCCTCAACACCCGCTTCGGCGACGACGAGGGCACTGTTCCATGCCTGGGCGCGCGCCACGGACAGGTGCTGGTTCTGAATCAATGACAGATAACTTCCAATCAGCGTGCCCAGGATCAGGCAAATCAAAAGCGTGACTAGCAGCACGCCTCCGCCCGCGCCGTGGCGTATTCCCTTTCGAATCGTCATGAGACCGGTTTGTTGCGGATCACGATGACCGCCTCCTGCATGTCTTCGGTATTGGCCTTCCTTCCCAGGATAGCGCGGGAGCACTTCCAGGCGACGCTGATGCATTTTCCCTGGGCAACCGACGTCGTATTGCTCAGCACGCCGCCCGGTTGCGGGATATTGGTGTACATCGAGAAGCTGAGACTGTCGCACTCGGAGAGCAGAACGTTGGTCTGCCCGCCGGTCTTCCACTGGGTCAACCGGCGGGAGGCAGGGTCGTAGGCGTAGATCAGATTGGTTGTGCCGCTAAGATTGAACACGAGCTGGTTCGTGGCAAAGCTCACCAGGTTCTTTGCTCTGCGGATGTCGCGGGTCATTTGGTCGAGAGCTCCGCGGCTGTTTTGCTCCATGGAGACATAATTGCCCATGGCTACAAAACTGCGGTTACTCGTCAGGAAAACCGCCGTCACGCTCAACAGCACGAGCGAGCCGACGCCTACCCCGATCATCAGCTCGACCAGGGACATGGCGGCGGCCCGCCGGCAGCGGCAAACGCTTGCCTTCCAAGGATTCATGCTGCCCGGAAAGGCAGCAATTTACTGGCCAACCGAGACGAAACCAGAGATTCCATCCCGCGCGGCGTAGGTTTGCATCTTGCGGGAGTGCTGAACCTGGCCCGATGTCCAGTTTAATGTCACCGTGACCAACATCATGTTGGTGCGGTAAGACTCGGGCAAACTGCCTACCTCCGGGAGGGATGGGGTGAAAGTTCCATTGTAAACGACTCCGCCATAGTTATTTGCGTCGTCCTTCGGGTCAAAGGAAACGCTGAAAGTGCGGGGATTATAGACCGGGTTAGTGAGCTGGTCGAAAGTGCACAGCCGGACGGATTCGAGCTTGCTCAACAAGATTTGGGTGGCGCGGGTGTTTTCGCGGCTGGTTTTCACAGTGGCGAATCCCGAGGCGAAGCAGCCGTAAAGCGAGGTCAGCATGACCGCCCCAATGCTCAGGGCGACGGCGCTTTCAACCAGGGTAAAACCAGAGGCGGCGCGGGAGGTTTTGTTTTGGGCGATTTTTGCGTTTCGTGTCAGTTTCATATTCGTGGGGAGTTTTTGTCTTTTCTGTTGTTGTCGTTTGCCTCCGCGTGCTCAAGGCTCTGTCATCTGTCGGGTAAAGTTTTACCTCAGTTCGTGCGCGCCAACAATCGGGGCACACCACGGATGTGTTGCCGGTATTGTTCCCGAACGCAGTCCCGGGGAGCTCCCGGGCTATGGGGGAGGCTCAACAGGTGTGGAGCGGAACGGCGTGGATGGGTGATTAGCTCTGAGGCTACGCAACCCTTCCGAACCTCTTATCACCTTCAGATCCCCTCGGCCATGCCGAACCAGCGAGCGATAATCGAAAGAGTTCCGAGCGTCAGGCCGATTATCGTGAGGCGAACGGCCGGGATCTGCCAGACCAGGATGATGATAATGAAACCGAATCGGGCGAGTTTGTAATAGGTCTCAAAGGTCATACCGGTCAGGACGCGCACGACCTGTGAGCCGTCCAGCGGCGGGATCGGCAAGAGATTGAAGAAGCAGAGCAGCAAACTCAGTTGGGCCATGCTGATGCACATCGCGACCATGGTTTCCGAATGCGCCAGCATGCCGAGTTTGCCCAGGCCCATGATGACGATTGCCAGCAGCAGGTTCATCCACGGCCCCGCCAGTGTTACCAAAATGTCGTCCGTGCGGCCGTTGCGGAGATTATAGGGGTTTACCGGCACTGGCTTGGCCCAGCCAATCAAAAACCGGCCGAGACTCGAGCCGCTCGATGAAAGAAAAATCATCAGCAGTGGCATTACCACCGTGCCAATCGGGTCGATGTGGACGAGAGGATTCAGCGAGACGCGGCCTTGCAATCGCGCGGTGTCGTCCCCGCACCTCCACGCCATCCACGCATGACCGAACTCGTGAAAGGTCAACAGCACCAGGAGACCCAAATATTGGATCAGCCCATCAATCAATGCTCGTCCATCCATCCCGGCGGAAGCTAGCAGAGGGCCGGAGGTGTGAATAGCGAATACTGAGTTCCGCCGAAGCCTCAGGAGATCGATTTCTCCTGCCCGGACGCGGTTATAGCATCGCGAGGAACAATCCTCCTACCAAATCCTCACGTGCGCATCGGCCGGTCGCCACATCGGCTGGTTGGTTTTGACGCCGAAGGCATCGTAAAACTCGGGGACGTTGGCCAGGGGTCCGAGCACGCGCCATTTGGCCGGCGCGTGCACGTCGCTGAGCAAGCCGCGGCGGAGCCGGGCTTCCTGTTCCTGGAAAAGCCAGCTCAGGGCGTAACCGAGAAAAAAACGCTCGAGCGGCGTCATGCCGGCGAGTTGCTCGCCCTTCTTGTATTGCTCGGTTTTCTTGAAGGCATCGAGGCCCAAGAGGACGCCGCCGTGGTCGGCGATATTCTCGCCGAGACTGGCGTGGCCATTAATGTGGAGGCCGGGCAAGGGCTGATAGGCGTCAAACTGCTGCACCATGACCTCGGCGCGCTTCTTGAATTTCGCGGCGTCCTCTTCAGTCCACCAATCTTTGAGGTTGCCTGCGGCGTCGAACTGGCGGCCTTCGTCGTCAAACCCGTGGGTGATCTCATGCCCGATGGTCGAGGCCCCGGCATAGCCATAGACAACGGCGTCATCAATGTCGGCATCCGACATGCCCGGAATCGCAAACGAAGCCGCCGGCAGGACAATCTCGTTATTCTCCGCTTTGTAATACGCGTTATAGGTCTGAGGCGTCATCTCCCATTCTGTCCGATCCACGGGCTTGCCAAATTTCGAGAGCATGTCATTGAACCGCCAGCGGGCGGCGCTCATCATGTTTTCGCAATAGGAGTTTGTGCTGATGACAAGCGCCGAGTAGTCCTTCCACTTGTCTGGGTAACCGACCTTGACGGTCATTGCATTAAGCTTTTGCAGGGCCTTGGCTTTAGTGGCTTCGCTCATCCAGTCCAGGCGGCGGATGCGCTCGCGGTAGGCGGCTCGGATGTCTTCAACGAGTTTGGCGTACCGCTTCTTGGCCGCCTCAGGAAAATAGTCGCGCACAAAGATCCTGCCGAGGACCATGCCCATCGCCCCTTCCTGGGCGTCGAGCACCCGCTTCCAGCGCAACCGCTGTTCCTTCTGTCCCGAAAGCACTCTGCCGTAGAAGGCAAAGTGCTCATCATCGAACGCCTTGCTCAGAGAGGACGAGAAGCTGGCCACCAATTGAAACCGGAGGTAATCCTGGAGAACCGCGGTCGGCGCCCCGGCAAGCAGCTCATTCATCGCGCTGAAAAATTCGGGCTGGCCGACGATGACGTAGCCGGGCTTCAGCTTCCAGGAGTCGAGGCGGTCAGTCCAACCGATGGCCGGCGTGTGCTGCTGTGTCAGCTCAGGGGCGGTCATCTTATTGTAGTTCCGCACCGGATCACGGAGGTCTTCGAGCTTGCGGGAGGCTTTCGCCAGCGCGGTTTCGAAAGCCATGATATTGCTGGCGGCGACCCGCGCAGCGGCTTCCTCGCGCCCTAGCAATTTGAGCGTGCGCGCGAGGTGAGCGACGTACTCTTTCCGGATGTGAGCCACGCCCTCCTCCGGGTTGAAATAGAAATCACGGTCCGGCAGGCCCAGGCCGCCCTGGGCGAGATGGACGGACATCACCTCGCTGTTTTTCTCGTCCTGGCTGATCGCGAAACCGAAGAGAGCGTCCACGCCCAGCGGTTGCAGCAGGAAGGCAATGTCGAGGGCGTCCTGCGGGGTTTTCACCGCGTCGATACGCTGAAGCTGAGCTTGCAGCGGAGCGAGGCCCACTCGCTCGGCTTTGGCGGCATCCATTGCCGTTGACCAGAAATCGGCGATCTTCTTCTGCTCGCTGCCGGGAGGGCTGGCAGCAGCCACAGCCTTCTCATTGATTTGGCGAAGGCGGGAGTAAAGCTCTTCCTGCACGACTTTGCCAATCCCCCAGGCTGACTCAGAAGCCGGGATTGGGTTGCGCCGGAGCCAGCCGCCGTTGGCGTACTCGAAGAAGTCATCACCCGGAGCAACCGATGGATCCATGTTCGCACGGAGGAAATCTCCGCGTTCGGAGGTCAGCTCGTCTTTGTACACGACGCCCTCTTTCATGACGAAAGCCACTTTCTTGAGGACATTGACGTCGTTCAGCGGGTCGGCCTTGACGGCAATGATGTCGGCCACTTTGCCGGCTTCGATGCTGCCGAGCTTGTGCGCCTGGCCCAGCAGATTGGCGGCGTTCACGGTTGCGCACTGGATGGCCTGCATCGGTGTCAGGCCGTACTCGACGAGATATTGAAATTCTCCTGCATTCAGCCCGTGTGGAAAGGTCCCGGCGTCGGTGCCGAAGGCGACCTTCACGCCCGCCGAAATTGCAGCCTTTTGGCGGTCCTTGCGCTGCGCATCGATCAAGCGGCTCTTGGCGCGCATCTTCTCCGGAAAGTCGGTCAGGTTGGTGTCGTAATACCAGGTAAAGATGGTGGGGACGAGCCACGTGCCGCGCGTTTTCATCAGCGCGATCCCCTCGTCGTCGATCAACGAACCGTGCTCGATCGAGTCCACGCCGGCCCGGATGGCAGTCTTGATTCCCTCCGCGCCGTGAGCATGCGCGGCCACCTTGAGTCCGTGACGATGCGCCTCCTGTATGAGCGCTCGCATTTCCTCCTCGGAGTATTGTTGGCCGCCCGCCGAGTCCTCGAAACTCATCACCCCGGCCGTGGCGCAGAACTTTATCACCTTGGCGCCGTGTTTGATTTGGTAACGGACCGCTTTGAGGATCTGGTCCACGCCATCGGCGATGCCGCCTTCAGGACCGACTTCCATCACACCCGGGTTAAAGCCGGTGACGTCGGCATGGCCGCCAGTGATCCCGATGGCGTTGCCGGACGGAAACATTCGCGGGCCGGGGACCCAATTCTTATCGATGGCGCGCATCAGCGCGGTGTCCGCAAATTGGCTGGCGCCGACGTCGCGCACGGTGGTAAAGCCCGCCTGCAGGGTCAGCAACGCATTGCGGGCGCCGCGGAGCGCGGACTCTGGCGCCGTTTCTTTCAAGGGCAGATTCTCCCAGCCCGGTTCAACATCCGAAGTCAAATGGGTGTGGCAATCGATCATGCCCGGCAGCACCCAGGACTTGCCCAGGTCAAGAGTCTTTGCGCCGGCCGGCACGGCCACCGCTCCTTCGGCGCCGACGGTTTTGATCAGACCGTCTTCGATGAGGATGACCTGGTGATCGAGGACTTGACCGTGGACCACATCAAGCAGATGTCCGGCTTTGATGACGATCCTGTTCGTTGCACCGAGCGGCTCGCCCGCCCGCAAAGTTGCCGAGGCGAGGAGGGCAACGAAAAGCCAGGGAATGGTCCCACGATTACAAAAACACGGTTTCATGCTCTGTCGTTTGTTGATGTGGCATTGTCTCAAATGGTTCCTGTTGTGTCAGATCTAAACGGTTGGGTTAGCGGGGCTGGGGCGCACGGTGGCATTCTTCAGATGCATGAGTTCCGTGATTTCTCTCGGCAAAATGTGTAGGATCAGATATATTGACGACGGGCCGCTTCATTAACACTGCGCTTCAGCAGCATGGTCGTCGAGTCTCATTAACACCCCGCTAAAGCGGGGTGTGGAAGGAGCCGAGGGTACGGAAACCGTTTCAACCCGGATTTTGCATTAGCTGTACGCATTTTGGAGCTGACATGGTGACT
>CAYUPI010000047.1:0-42482 GCA_964446585.1 uncultured Verrucomicrobiota bacterium | reverse complement strand
ACAACACGCGCACAACCCGTTGATTTCCGTGCGTTAGCACGGCAGCGATAGCTGAACCACCCTTCCCCTATGTGGGGAAAGGCTTGGGGAATGGGTATTGGCTTACACGTGAGTCATGGGTACGTTTATCAGACAATCCAGGCCTCTACTGCGGGGCGGCCTTTGCGCTGGACTGCTTCCCAGGCAGCGGCGTCCAGGAAAGGGTTGGTCGTGCCCTTCTGTCCGATCCAACTATTCCGAACCTGGCCGACGCGCCAACTGTCGCCCTGATGGTGAAAGCTGAAGAATGCTCGTCGCGGCATGCGTGTGTTAGTGACGCTTCATTGGCGGAGCCATGTCGGGAGTTCGACGAGTTTGAGTGGGTCTTGGAGCCAAACCCACCATTTGCCGTTAACGATCTGTATTCTTGGGTAGATGTCCATGTACTCGTTGTGGGTGAAGTCGGAATGCTCCGCGATGGGGAAAGATGCAATGTGGTCCATGCCTTTCGTTGAGTCCGCGAAGCCGAGTTCCCAGGGGACCCAGCGGGAATCTTTCGAGTTCTCGGTGACCAGGACCAGGAACTTCTTTTGCTGCTTTATGCGGTCTTTGAGTTTCTTGGCCGTCTCGCCCGATACGGTGTCCGGCATGCCGTCGTCCATCCAGTCAACGTAGATGCTCACGCCGTGGCTGCGCAGGAAGGCAATAGCCGGCTGGATTTGGTCCTTGTCCTTGTGGCTGTGGCTGAGAAAAACAGTGACCTCCGCCTGGAACGAGTAGGTGGCGCTGGCTTTTGCTTGGAGCGGTGCGACATACTCATTGGCGATTGAAAAACCGCGCTGGTAGGAGTTGAGTTGCGATTTGGTGATGAACATAGGTTTGGCTCCAGGGCATTACAGGAGCCAATCGTAGAAGTTTTCGTAGCCTTCTCCGGCAACCCAGTCGTATGTGGAATACCATCGAGAAAGGTTCCAATGTTTGTCTCTGTCAGCTTCGGGTTTCTGCGGAATGGCAAATGGTTCTAGGTCGGAATACCACTGCCAGCCTTGACCGTTCCACTCTGTGGGTTTTGCCTGTCTGCCATCGGCACTGATTTGCAGGCCGAGGTTAGCAAATGGTTCTGGACCAAGTTCCTTTGTGGCCCGATTTTTGTCCGCGATGCTGTTAATGTGAATACCGATAAGGCGGTTGCCGCGAGCGATGCTCTTTATGATTTCATAGCGAACCCAGCGACGCGCCCAGGTTCCCGAGCCGATTAGAACCGCCGTAACCGAGGTGTTTTCGAGCTCGGCATTGATCATGCGTTTGAGCGCAAGGTCGGTTTTCTTTTTCGCATCTTCCCAAATTGAGGAATCGAAGTAGCCGGCTTTCTGCACGCCGCCGACGAAGTTGTGATTGCGGACGACGTTCGCGCGGAAGTCGCTCACGTCCTCGTAGTCGAATGCGAAGTACACACGTTTTGCCATATTTAAGGTCGTTGAAGTTCCTGGATCATCGTTTGGATTGCCTTGAGAATGTCGGGCTGTGGCGTGCCCGGGTCGCCGATTTTGTCGAAGCCCTGGCGGAAGGTGCCGGTGGCGTTGGGGTAGAGTTTATCGAACTGGCTGGCGGTCTCCTTCCAAAGTTGTTCGGCCATGTAGCCTGTTGCGCCAATCGGAAGAGGATGGACACCGGCTTGGAGGCAGAGGTCAAACTCCTGCTTCATGCCGTTGGAGAGAACGGCGTCGCCTTTGGCGTCGCGTTTGTTGCCGAAGATGAAAATGGCGATGCCGGCGTAATCAATCATCGCCTTCCGGTAGTCTTTCCATTGGTCGGCCAGCGATTTCCCGCCGGTCGCAACCTGCGGGAAGGGCCGCATCACCAACTCCTCGTCAGAGATCGTTTTCCCGGCGTCGTTGAGATATGCGAGGGCGCCATTGATGACCGCGCTGCCTACACCGAGGCCGAAACCTGTTATCAGGCGATTCTTGTCCGCGGCGAGTCGGTGGCTCAGGGCGTGGAGGAAGGCTTGTGGTTCCGCCCAGGGGCCGTACGTATCAGCCGCGCCGGAGATCAGAATCGAGTGGCGCTTGTATTGGGCGGTGACTGCCTGGAGGAGCCGAGTGACATCGGCATAATCGTTTACCAGAACGCTTTGGATGCCGAACCGCTTGAGGTCCCTAATAAAGTAGTGCTGTTTGAGGTCTCTTCGCTTGAATGCTTCGTCGCTTTCGTCTGCGCGTTTGGAGACTTTTTTCTGGATGCAGTAGTGGTGTCGGGCGTGTTGCTCGTACTGCACGCGGACGCGGCTGAGGATGTAATCTATATTCGGGTCGGTGAAACTGAAGCCAAGGAAAAGGAAGGTTTTCTCGATGAGATCGCCGCGGAGAGCGGAGACGAAGGCGGCCATTTTGAGCGGATAGGCTTCGTAATCGTCTTTGCAGATGATCGCATCTGAGGCGTGGTCTACGTCGCCGTGCATTTTGTAAACCACGACATCGCGGTCCAGGCGCGTGACGGGTAGTTGCTTCAACGTGTATTTCACATCCGGGACCTTCTTGGCCTGGGTGAGCGATTGCTCGATCAGCTTGTCATAGTTGGTGGTCCAGTATGTGTGGACCGGCAGCCGAGCGAGTAGCTTGTGGTTGAGCGTCGGTGTGCGGGTATCCGCGAAATGGTCGAAGATGGTCTGCGTCAGGTGGGCTTTGTTCCCGCCGGCTTGGTTGCAATGGTACTGCGCGAGCGTGACGAGATCGTCTTCTTGCTCCGGGTCGAGACCCAGGTCGGCGATGACATTCTGGAGGAGGCCTTTCCAGTCCACGTAGCCCGAAGCCATCGAGAGGCCTGCGCCGGCGAAGATCGCGGCGTTTCTATTGCGGAGTTCGCGAGTGAATTCTCGGAGGAAGGTTGATTCGGAAATGGCTTCGGCGCTCATCGTGGTAAGTTGTTTGACAGTTCCGTGCTGTGATTTCGTTCGTTAGTGGGCCTCGCCGCTCGGCTCCCGTCACTCCACATAGCGAAGCTTGCAGGGCGTTGGATCAATGGACACGAGTAGCGGCCGGGCCATACTGGTCAACGAGACCAACGCCTGCCCTGGCGCCAGGCCAGGCAACATGGCCCATTGGCTCTTCTCAATTCCGCCGATGGATTTCCTGAGGCGATCAACGACCCCGCCATCCGAGATCTTATGCAGCACGAAGTTGTTGATGAGCCCCAAAACCTCGTCTGGCAAATGCTGCGGAAGTTGAGTCACGAAGACCAATCCGAGCCATCGCTTGCGGCCCCTTTTTGCGATTCGCGCGACTTGCTCGAACAGCACCGGCATTTGTTTTACCCGTTCTGTGGATAGGAATTCATGAGCCTCTTCGATAATGACGACGACTGGTGTCGGCTGTTTTCCCTCCGCGGCTGCCTTGGTAAAGGCGTCCTCCTGCGCTCTCTGGATGCCACGCAATAAATCTGCAATGACGAGGTTGCGCACCTGTGGCGAGTCTGTGTCGGAAAGATCTATAACCGAAGCTTGCCCCGGTTTGATGAGGGATGGGTACTGAATCGCCGGCGCTCCTGGGTTATCGAAGATTTTCAGCCGGTGGATGCGCCAGAGACGCCCTATCAGGGCGAGCCAGCTAAGATCGTGACTGGTTTCAACCTGCGCCGTGCGCTGCTGAACCTGCTTCAGGTTGGTGCGGAATATGGAGTTGAATGGCTGAGGATCTCCATTGGCCTTGCCGACCCGGTGCCGGATAATCCCGGCGATATCAAGCAGATGCGATAATGAGAGGTTCGGATAGCCGGTCTCCAGTTCATCGAGCTCAAGCAGGGCGGTCTCCTCTTCTTTTGTTGCCGGGAAGACCTTCAGGTCGCGCAACACGGCACGGGTCGCGTCGTACGCTTTGTAAAACCGGTCTTGTTGCGCGTCGCTCAAGTCGAGGATCTCCATGACCGCGTATGGGGAAAGTTCAGAGAACCTGAGGCTAAACGGGATGATAGTGCCTTTGGGTGCCTCCCGACTCGTTTCGCGGCCGACCAGATGGTAGATGGAAAGATTCGACGTGCCCGCGGGCTTCAGGGCTCGGCGCTTCAAGGCCGCCAGCATTTGAGGGTCCTCGGTAGGCTGATCAATTTCCGTATACTCTCCCTCCACATCAAGAATAACTGTGGCAACGCCGGCTTGTTGCAGTTCGCGCACGGCGCCGGAAACCGTTGTGGACTTGCCGCCGCCGGTAGTGCCCAGAACTCCGCTGTGGCGGGGAAGGACCGACTTCTTATTGGTGGGTATCGCAACAACAATTTCTTCCTGCCCAACTACCACGCCCAAACGTACGTTGCCCCCGACTTTCAACGCATTGGCCGTTTCGGCCGGGGTAAGTGCAAAAACAGGGCTATTTGGCCGCGGGCGATAACGCGGTGGGATCACCTGGCCCTCAGCCTCTTCGCCCAGAATCTGGACCAAAGCGCGCCCGTGGTATCGCGGCAGGAAGATTTTGCCTTGGACTGTGGTCGTTACGACGATCGGCGATTCCGCACGAAGCCCATCCGGCTCTGCAAACGGGCCGGCGACTACGACCGCCAGGTAACATCGATCGATTGTTCCGTCATCCTTCAGGCTTTTGATGCGAACGAGGGCCTGCGATGGGAGCGCGCCCATTTTCTCCTTGGTCAGGAGAATTGTAACGCTGTTGTCTTCGCTGGAGGGAGAATCAAAATGTGTGAATGCTAATGCGCCCTCTGCCTCTGTGTAGGGTTTGTAGGCCCCTCCCAATTGTTCGGCGGTCTCCTCGAACTCCTGAAGGGCGTCGGCCGAAACCGGACGCGGCTTGAAGTCTGCCGTGGATTCGGCAGTTGCCGGAGCGGCAACTTGTGGTTTGATGCTCTCGTTCATTCGCTTTGTTGGTTTTGATTGATTCCCCGCCGCAGGTGGAAGTTCGACAAGATTCATCGTGGGCGCGTTTCCCGCTCTCCAAGATAGCGAAGTGGGTGTCCAGCCTGCGCGTAAGCCGCTTGGACCGTAGAGTTAAACGCCTCGGCCCCGAACGTGCTCGCGCAAACCGTATTTGCCAGATCGATGAGCATCGGGAAGCCGCGGTGCGACTGGAGTATGCTGTCGGCCATGGCAATTAAGGCAGCTTGATGAATATGGTCGGCATGGGCATAAAAGACCTGTGGTGGCACATCCTTCGAAGTCCGATAAACCCCAACCAGGATTTTGGGTGCTGTTTCCTCACAGAATTGCTTTGCACGCTCGAGGTGACTTCCTCGGAGGTGGCCCTCTTTTATAATCGGCGTCATCCGCCGTCGGGAGTCCTCAATCACGGCAAATTCAAGCGGTCGCAGGGCATTCCCGATGGTCAAGAGCACACGTTCGCCGGGGGCGCTGGGCACGTACACAAACCGCTTGTGGCTGAGAATTAGATCGCTCATCACATTGATGCCGGCGTGGAGCAAGTCCATACTGCCAGACCCGGTCAGCAACTCATAAGGCGCAGGGTTCCCGTGGCCCATGCGCCAGGGAGCTTTAGATTTGACCATCAACACCGCGCGCTCGGCGTAGGTCATGATCCCGCGGCGCCCCAGCTCAGTAAGGCGGTCTCGTTTATCGGGTTGGTCAACACCTGAACGCGCCTCCCGCTTTTCAAGGATAGAGAGGGCCTCCTGTACTGGGTCCACCCCGCGAACCCGCAAATCACGGCGATACAGCCTGTGGGTCCATGAACCTTGCTCACCGGCATAAGAAACGAGGCAGACACCGATTTGGGCTATGGACAGGGGCAGGGTGTCATGAACAGCGCAGGTGCCGTCGCAGGCTTCAACTCCACCGTTAAACAGCACGTTTACCTGGGTTGATTTTAGATCCTTCGTGCTGACCTGGAAGACGCCGGCCTGCTTTGGGGCGTGCTGGCGCGAGAGTATTTGGGGAAAAACAAGTTCACGAACCTTCCTGCGGATCGCGTCCTCCTGCTCTAGCGCTTCGGTAACCTCACGGTCCAAGCGCTCGAATTTCTTGGCCAAATCCTCGCCGCGATCCCACGTGTCCAGATCCAGCGTTTGGGCCAGCGACTCGCCGTAGGCCGCCACAAAATCAGCCTCACCCACTACGTCGATTGCCGGGAACAAAGTGGCTGGCGGTTGGGCCGCTATTTGAAGTTCCGATTGCTCCGGATCCGACCTTGTCTTTGTACCACTCATAACCAGATTGGCTTACCTCCTTCCCTCGAGCGCGGGACGAATATCCTCGAGAAATGAAATAATACGCGGCTGATTCGTAAGACCGACAAGTCGCGTGAATGCATTTGCCGGCAAGCCAAAATGCGTGGCGAGCGTAGCGCAGATGGCCTGAGAGGTCTGAGAGGCGCTGCGAGCCGCGCGGAGCAGAGCCGAAATTTGCTCCCGCGGCGCAACCAACTCCAGCCCTAAGACGTCCGCTCGGTTTTCCGCCAGGCCAACGATTGGATCAGAATCTTCATCCTGGCCGTGTCTTGGAAGTAAATGAACGTGGGCGCCCAAACGGACGTGACACAAGACGGCGCTGGCTCGTTCGGCGGCAGTAGGCGGTCTTTTACCGTCCAAAACCTCAGCGATGTGGTTCCCCATCGCATGCAAAATCTGCCGGCGTGGCAGCAGGTAATCTGTCAGAAAGTGGCTCGTCTCGTGGGCAATGGTCAGCCGTTGTTCATCTTCAGGATCAGCGCCGCAAACGAACGCAATGCCGAATCCTCGGTACGCAACCAGGCACCCCATCAACTCGCGGCGATCATGGGGAACTTGGGCCCGCATATAGCGGGCCTCCAACCAACGTCGGATGGCCGGCACGGTCACATGGGGCATTTTCACCAGGGCCAGTGGCAATTTCAGGGCGACGGCCTTTTCGATATCGCGCGGAAACCGGTCGGCTAAGCCCGTGCTTTGCCAGAATTCCCTGGCGATTAACTCATAGTCTCTTGCGTTTGCCATGATGGTTACCTTTCCTCGGGCTTTTCTTTCCTTTGCCTCTGGCCCGGGCTGCCAGCAATAATCCAGCCTCTTCGATCCGCTGTTCGGCGGTGTACTGCTTCATCGCCTCCGTCGCCTCAACGTGCCGAACGATTCTGGCCAACTCGCCGGCATCAAATTCAAACTTCGCAGCGATCTGCTCTACGTCCTGAACAAAGCTGTCGTGCCGTGGTCGTAGGCAAAGGCATAAACGCCGGAAATCGAGCGCGGAGATGCTCAGAATTGCGCAAAACTCCTGCTCGGTGTCTCGCTCGGTTTCGGCGTAACGCCCGAAAACCCATGCAAGGTAGTCCGTCCGTTCAGCCGCTCGAAGGGCAGCTCGAGCTAAGAGCGCAGCATGATCGAAATCGTTCACGACCTTGGGTCCTTTCGGCGTTCCATGACCTTATCAATTCGATCCTTAGCCTTTTTCACTTCGCGGCGTTGCTGTTCGATGGGTAGATGTGTGATCCCCATCGCTTTTGCGAATATGTCCGTGCGGCGCTCGCCCATGGCCTTCAGCTTATAAACTTGCTGGTCGGTCGGATCTGGCAGCGATCGAGCCAGTTTCGCGAGACCCTGGTTGGTATCGAGCACTTCATTCTGTTGGGGATTCCCCTTGGCAGGGTCAAGTTCGACAACATTTTGGTCGGCCGTTTCTACGGCTTTGGCTTCCCTTGCTTTCCTGCGCGTTTCACCACGCAAAATATTAGCGATATTCCGCCAGGCCGCCTTCGCCAGGAAACGATTCAGGGGAACGCCCCGAGTCTGGTCGAAAGACCCCGGCCGGGCACAATAGTCCAACAAAGCGTCCGTAACGCCGTCCGAAACCAAATGAACGTCGGTGGTTGGATACTCGTGCTTCATTTGGCCGATCAGAGGCGAGAGCAAGAGCTCCATCAGATCAGCCGGGGCGACCCGGTCCCCTTCAAGAAGGCGTCGGTGCAGGCGGAGGAGGACCTCGGGTTGGGTCTGGTCAGGCATCACCCGCCTTCCTTCTTGATCTTGCACGGGGCTTTTGCAGCACCACCACGAATTCGTGCGTCATCGGCCCGTCGAATCCGAACTGCCCCACAGGATACCGCCGACGGAGGCGAACGATTTTACGATGGCTCGAACTCCGCTTCTCGAACCCAAGCGCCCGAGCCAGTTCGATCAGTGCGGAATGCGACGCGATGCGCTGGCCGCGGACAAAGTTATCGCCGATTACAAACACAGCATGGCTACCTGGCCTTAACACGCGGTGGACCTGCATCAGGACTCTCTCCAAGTCAGCGAAGAACCCGGTCAACTGGCGCAGGAACAGCGTATCTTCCACTATCCGACTGGGTATTTGACTGCTGATTTTCGGACGATCTCGCAGCCAAGAGCTGCAATCAAAACCGCTTGCCCGGTGGAGGCCGATGTAAGCGCGTCGGCTGGCGAGGTCCTCCGGAGCATGCCCATTCATCCAACAGACAGACATGCGATGCGCGCGTGGATAATCGACGGCATTAAAATACGGCGGTGAGGTAACCACAAGCGATTGACTCTCTGGAGGTACATCAGGCAATTCCAGTCTTGCGTCATGAGGGCATATGACGCGGGCGCGATTTTGTAGATCCGCCATAATGCCAGCGCTCATGTACGCCTGATGCAGGAATCTCAGGCAGGCGATTGTGCGGTCGAGCCTCATGAAATATGTCAGCAGCACGTGGTCAAGCTGAAATTTTTGCATTCGACGGTGTGGCCGCGTATGGTCGATGTCCATAGCGTAGCTGAGGGTGTTAGGCCATTTGGAGATGATGGAGGCCGACAAGCTGATCAACGCCACTTGCTCATAATGCTCGTGCCGGCACTCGTGTGCTACTTGGGCAATTCCAGCCAGAGCGGCGGACAACTGCGGCGGGAACCAAAAGTTCAGTTCCGGGAAATTCGGCATGCATACCGCGACGTTACCAATTGAGAATTGCCCGCCCGGTCGGGCCGACGCAGCTAGAACAGGCCATTCTTCCTGAATTGCAGAAAAAACAGTTTTGAGTTTCGCGGCAAATCGGCTTCGCCACGCTGCGTACTGGTTCTGTTCCTCGGGGAAACATTTCAGCTTCGATAGCATCCCTGCCAAGATGTCAATATCTGCCCCGATAACCCGCCGTTGCTTGAACAGCCCAGCAGTAAGACTGGTGCCGCTGCCACAAAATGGATCTAAAACGCTGTCGCCAGGTTTTGAGAACTCCTGGATAGCCGTTTCGGCTACTTCGGAAGGAAACCGCGCGCAATAAGAATGAAACCGGTGCGATGCCTCGAGATTGGCGCGAAAGTCGGCACCGGAGTCCAAATTCCTAGCCTGTCGGCCAGGCCGTAGAGCGCTTAGAGATGCATTCGCCATATTGAATCTATAGCGGTTTGTCAGGCGGTTGGAAGTAATTAGCCAGTAGCGGATGGTAGGGCCGGGCTGTGCCGGCCTTCGCGGAGGACGATTTCGGCTGAGCACTGGACGCGGATAAAGGCGCTTTCGCCCAGTTTCGCTGAGCTTGGTACCGTCGAATTCGCTGCCTTCGACCGATTGCAGGCGTCAGCGCAGACTAATCGAGCACCGCAATAATGGTTTGGATATGATCGTAAGTTATTGTGGGGAAATGCTTTCTGGTTTTTCGCCGGTTATTCCCCAGACCAGGTCCGATAAGGCTTGTCGCTCGCCGATATCGTGTTTGAATTGTACTTGGTGGAGTTGGCGAAGAAAGACCAGGTCCTCCGGGACTGCAGAAACCCCCGGCAGGAGTACGGGTATGATAGGAATGCCAGTTTCTACGCATCGAGAGACGAATGCGCGCAGTTCGACGGTTTGCCAACGACCTACGCCTGAGGGACCAAACAAAATCGCGGCAGCCCTGACTGTTCTTAGAGCGGATTGTACAACGTCTTGGAACCATCGGCCCGGGGGCACTTGTTCGATATCAATCCATGGCTGGATGCCATGAAGTCGAAGTACGTCTCCGAGGCGGAGCACTGTAGGCGTATCGTGAGAGTTGTGCGCCAGAAAGACATCGAAAATGCTTCGTTCGATTTTGTCTGGCAGTTGATCCAGTTTTTGCCGCGTTTCGCTTTTGGAACCGCACAGAAGGCCCCGTGAGGAGGGCGGGAGCACGCCGATTAGGAGAAGAATGGATTCGTGAAGTTGTTCCTTTGTTGTCGCTGGAGAAGCATCCTCTTGCTTCTTCTTTGGTGCGAGGTCGTTCTCCAGAGCCAGTAACTCTTGGACACTGAGGAGGTCTAGGAATTCATTTGTGAGATTCTGATCCATGAGACTTTGGATTTTGGCCTCAAGGTCCAGGCCTCCTGACCCGGATGAAATCTCCAGGATCCGTGTGCGTTTTAGCGTTCGCTTGATTGATGCGCAAAGCTTGTGAGCGGGGGTCCAGCCGCGGGCCTCCGAAGTGATTTGTTGCCATTCACTGGAGGATTTCTCAGCACGCTCCGCCGCGCTAGTCAATTGTCTTCGCAATCGGATGGCCGGAGATGTTGATTCTCCCGGCGGCCCTATCTCTGCTGCGCCGACGAGGGTTTCTCCGAGTGTAACATTCATCACTTCGTGATCATTCTCAAATGGAAGGACGAGGGATCGCCGCACACTGTCGTACTCATCTAGCAGTTTCAGCAGATGGGCGACGTCATTAAGCGATGGCTTTTTCCCTGGGAATGGAGCCGTGGATGCTGTTCGTGCACTTGCGAGGGTGCCCTCTTCGAGATCCTGTCTAGCTTTGGACAAGCACAATAGTAGTGATTGCCATATCGATTGCCGATCGTTTTCAATGAGCGTTGCCGATGAAATGCAATTGTCGACGCAAGCCACGAGGTTTCTGATAGCCTGTGCTTGTTCTTGGCGTTGTGCCGATTGCGCTGCTGCTATCGTCGAAGTGCGGATCAAGTCCGCTAGGCGAGCCAGGTGCTCGAGGGATTCTGCTAATGTGAAAGTCTTGCGCATCTCGACAGATGGGACGCAGTCGCCCCAGTTCAGGGGTGGCGAGGTTCGGGCTGCGATTTCCAGGAGCCATGGAGGAGCATGTTTTCGGAGGTTTATGAAGTAGTCGATGAGGGATTTATGGTATGGTTCGGTTTGACTTGACCATTCAGAGTCCTCATCCTTGATACCAAAATGGGTTGAGAGGTCTTGAATCACTGACCTGCCGGATTGCTTTGGGTCCTGACTGACGGATTGCGAGAAGACAGCGCGCAGGACGACCGCAAATTCTTGTTGGATGATGCGGGCAACATTCCCTTTGGCTCGTTGACCGTACTTGGCTTTGGAATATGGTTTCCACGCAACTCGGTGCTTCTCATATCGATTGCGGGACGGTGGCCGGCCATGCTCTGAGCGCCACCACTCACGAAGTTGTGCTTCGGGACGGATCAGGCTGGCGGGATTGAAAAGCTGAACCGCTGTCTTTAGCAGTATTTGCACGCGTTCAGGTAGTTCAGCGGGGTCGGTCCATGCACACATGCGACGATATATAAGAAGGGGATCCGAGCATTCGCGGAGCTCAGCAATCCAAGCGGCCAGCTTTCGATTAGTTTCTTCGGCGCGCTCGATGCAGCGCACTTGTACTAGGAAGGGCTGAACCATTTTATGAATTTTGCCAGGGATGTCCCACTCTTTTGTTATAGCTTCAATCAAGCTGGAGGCTGGCGGACCTTCCGCGACCCTCGCTAAATGGTTCGTCATCAGTTCGAGCGCACGCCATTGTCTCTTGCGTTCATACTGCCAGTTTTGGACCGCACTCACGGACGCATCGAATCGTTTGCATGCGTCGCTAATGGACTTCTCGTGATCGGCCCATTGGGAAAGCGTTCCGCGATTGATCTCGTAAAAGCTATCGACCCACGCTCGCAGGCGATGAAACACTTGATCGGGGCTCCGGTGGGCAACGGGAAACAGGCAGACCTTCAGTGTGCCGCTATCCGAAAAGAGAAGAAAACAGGGAACGAAGCGCCCGATACCTAGTCTGTGAGCGAGCCTCAGCGCCTCCTCGGAACCAGGGATAGCGGAGTGTGTTTCGCACTCGTAGCTAATGTTACGCCTGATTTGTTCTGCGGAATCTAGCGGATGGAAGAGGCCCGGTCTCAAATCCCCCCACGGATCTCGTTCCCAATCGTATAGCCTCCCACGTGGCATCGCGCGCAAGGTTGCATGAATGATCCTTGAAAGGATACCTTGTTCTCGTGAGAACGGTGTTTCAGTTTCAGAAAGGCCGGAGAAGAACACGAAGCGGATTCTATCCGCTGTGTGGTAACACATTTCAGCGCCATATCTGCGAAGAAACGCCGCAGACGTCGGTGAACTGTCGTTGAGGAATAGAATACTCCAACTGAAGCCATCCACGAGCGCTTCGCGCGAAGTGCCGTCGAGCCTAAATACGTAGCGATATACGTCACTTGCTCGGGGTGTTGTGTAGCCCATGAGCTTCGATTCTAAAGAACGTAGCGAACCTTATTCAAGTGTAGCAAATTATTTTCTTGAAGCGATTGCTTGCTGGAAATAGGGCAAACCAAAACCCTCGAATCGAGGCCCGCCCCATGCTCAAGCCTTGAGCGAAGGGAGTTTTTCCACAGCGTCACGTAACGTCGCCAGCTCATGATGCGTGTAACCGCGGTGGATTGCGTCGCTGGAGTGGCCCGTCAATTTCATTCTCAACTCGGGCGCGACCTGGGCGTTGGCCAGTGCACTGGTGAAACTGTGGCGCAAGGCGTGAAACGTCCTTCGTGAGATCTGCCGAATTCCACTCCCTGGGACGGTCTGTAAGTCCAACCCAGCTTTCCGGACAATTCTCTTGAAGCTCTCGCTCAATCCGTGCCGCCCGCCGGGGCCTTTGTCTGCCATGCCCGGCATGATCCACTGCTGTGCGCTGTCGGTGGATGCGAGTTCCTCCAGATGCTTTTGTAGGTCACCATGGATGGGAACGAGCACCGGCTTTCGGGTCTTGCTTTGTCGATACCTAAGCGTGCCCTGCGTCAGGTCCACGGAACCCCATTCCATACGGCAACAATCCGAGAGCCTCGCGCCTGTAAAATAGGCGAGAAGGATTAAAGTTTTCCATTCGCCCTCAGCTTCAGCCAACAACATCTTGATTTCAGCAGAGGAGAATATTCCGCGCTCGACACTGTCATTTCCTGGCAGGTCCACTGCCTCGGCCGGGTTAATAGGGATTAACCCTTGGCGCCTGGCACGGTTTAACGCTGTCCTGACGACCTTCGCATCAAGAGTCACGGTCGTCGGAGAGAGCCCTGCTTTCGTGCGTTCGGTGACGAAACGCTCGACGTGTCGAGCGGTGAGATTTGAAAGCGGCTTGTCGGCGCGGTCCCCAAGGCTATTCAGGAATTCCTTGACCGCTTTGGAGTAACGGGCGGCTGTGCCATCTGCCGTAATCGTTTCCTTACTCGCCAGCCATTCCTTGAAATACTCCCTCGTGCTTGGAGACCGCAGGATCTCATCCGAACCACAGCGCGTCATTATGTCCTTAATAATATCTCGCGCTTGCGCCTCGGTCAGCGTGTTCGCGCCAGCCAGCTTTTCGGCGCGCTCGCATTCGAGAGCAAAAGCCAGCGCTTTAGCGCGATTTGATTGCTTGGTAGACCGGAGAATGAGGGTGCCGTCCACGGCACGCCACGCCGCGTGCCAGTATTTCGATGTCGGTCTGCGATGAACGCTTGCCATAACGACGTGCTAACATAGTGCTAACGTGCATAGTCGTCAAGCTCGTCCAAGCATGGGGATTTTCCTAGGAAACTCGCAATGGAAACGACCGAAATAGACACGTGGGTTCGATTCCCATCACCCGCTCCACTTCACAAACGACCAATAGAATCAAGGGTTCCGTGCAGATCGCCGACTGGGAATGGCCGCTCCTACAACAATGTCCTACAACAAGTCCAAACTTGTTTAGCCTTGTTCCACGTTGTCCGTCACGCGGGGTTTTCGGACCTTTAGTGGTCGCGGCGGCGTCCGAGACTCTGAGATAGGGCTGACCAAACAGGAAGTCGTCAGCGCGATTGGGGCGCCGGAGAGCGCATCGTGTGAAGGCAATACAGAGTCGCTCTACTACGTCGAGGAACGTCCCTGGTGGCAATGGGTCAGGATGCAGGTGAAGCTGGTTGACGGTAAAGGTCGTCAGCTTCGGCGAGGCTTGACAGACTAAGTAACTGGTGCTGTCCGCAACTGCCATCCCCTCCCGGCCTTCACCGGTGGCGCCCCCCTGGCATCGCGAATAACGTCGGATGCCGGCTTGCTGGCCTCAAAGCGCCACAGGGAGATTTTTTTAGCGGAAGGCACGACACTTCGGCGCCGGCGGGAATACTCTGCCAGGCTCTTGACCCGCGCGGCGCGGAAGAAAAGCTGTTCAAGGCTCCACGGAAACTTAAGAATGTTAGCTTGAACTGAACAACCCAAGCGTCGTAAAACGGTTGCCTGTAGTGAACAGCTTACGGGAAAAAGGACCGCTGGATTCCGGGCTCGTCTCAACCAACCAGCCGTCGCATAATCGTAGTTCGTTAGCATTATCCTGCTAATCCCTATGCCAAAGAAGAAAAGCATCAGGTTGGCTGCGCGACGCTTCGCGGAAGCAGCAGATGGCGTCATGGACTACTTCGACAAGACCTCAGGGTTGAAGGAGGAGTACCACGATTGGTGTACAGATTACGCCATCATCCGCCTCTACCGAGAGTTTGAGAATCTGATGCTCGATGCCTTGGCGGGAGCAATCAACAATGATGCCGCGACCATTTCCACCACAGTGGGAGTTGATTTCCCGAAGCACATGAATGAGGATGTTTGTCGTTACTTGATCATCGGCACCGGTTACTTTGATTTCAGAGGCAGGGATGGACTGATCAAGATTGCCAAAGATTATGTCCCCGATACGCATTACTTGATCGGCATTCTGAAGGCCGCGCAGTTTAAGGACGCTCTGGAGCAGTTGTCCGCGTTGCGAAACCTGGCAGCACACGATAGCGACAGAGCGAAGGACGCTGCGAGAGAAGCGATCGGGGGCGAAAAGATTGGCTCGGCGGGTTCCTGGCTTCGCAAACAGGACCGACTCAAAGCGCTCTGCGAGTCCCTCAAGGACTTGGCCGCTGAGATCGAGACGAAGGCACCCTACTAAATGACGGCTAACCGGGCGGCTTTAGGCAACGGCGCGATTGCGTCACCGGTCATGCTCGGCGTCATTGGCGGCTGTGCCTGAGCCGGTTTGTAAGGCCACTCGACGCGCACACCACGTATGAAAACCAAAACCATCCTGATACTCGGACTGCTCGTTTTCTGTGCTGTTCATTTGATTGCTGGCGAGCCCAAAGGCCGGATTTTGAAATACGGCATCTTCAAGCGAGCCGACAGGGAGGAGATAGTCGAGACGCCAGAGACTCCTTCAGGTGTCACACGCCTTCCGGCTGGCTATTTGAGCATTGCCGTCATCACCAATCGCATTCCGGCACGCAAAGGCATTCAGTTCGGCATACGGTATGAGGTTACGAATCTGGACCTCAAGGACGGCGAGACGGTTGAGATTACGAAGGTGACGACGCATCCACCGATGAAGAAGCCGGACGGCAAGGTTTACGAAAGCTTTTCATTCGTTGAAAAGTCACTGGTGACGAAGGGCAGAGTTGAAGCTCAGACCGGTTACGGATTTGACCACGATTATGAGTTAGTTCCCGGAGTTTGGCGGATTGAAATGGAGCTTGCTGGCAAGACTTTGATCGCCCAAGAGTTCTCGGTTTTCAAAGAGTGATGACGACGACATGGCCTAACCCGCGAGGTGCAGGGACCGCCGTTTTGGGGAGTGTTCGACGCGCTTGGCCCGCCCTGCCGAGGGTGGTTACGGGATACGGAATGCCATGAAGCTGCTGTCGCTGATCCCAGGGCAAGAGTCGTGCTAACGAAGGACTTGAGAAGAAACGGATTCGTGAGTTTCGGCTTTGAATAAACGAACCAGCCGTCGCATAATCACAGTTCGGCGGAAACATGAAAAATCCAGCAATGTTAGTCCCATTGGTTCTTGCGTTGTGCGGCTGTGGACCGTCCGCCGGAGAGCGGCAAGCCGCCACGGACCTTGCGTATGTGAAAACTCGCCTGCACGAACTCGAATCCGAGCAGAAGCGCACATCGGCGGCGCTTGATTCCGCAGCGAAGGAGCTGGCCGCATCTAAGAAGAGAGCGGATGAAGGTCAGCAGCAGCTCGAAGTCGCGATCTCGAAGCTTACTGCTTCAGAGGCACGCGTGGCGGAGCTTCAAGGAATGGTCGCTGCGACTACGAAGGAGCGCATCGCTCTCGAAGAGAAGCTTAGGGGACTCCAAGCCGCCGAGACGAAGCGTGCAGAAGAACAAGCAAGCGCAGAAGCAGAACGCCGGTCTCGTGCGACTGTTACGCTGCAAGTTGGCCTGCAGTTCCGTAGCGGCGATAGTCGGCCCGTCTCGAACACGGACTTCTTTCTCTCGGCCGTCAGTATGGCATCGCTTCTTGCGAAGCACTATCATGCAGCCGCCGGGCATGATGCTTATTTCGACATGGTGCTCGCTGCCCATTATGGCCTCGACGACGAAAAGTTGGTGGGATACCAGAAAGTTATGGCGTCGCTGACGGCGAGTGCCGTTGCGAAGACGCGGACCGACTTTGCTGGCAAGGCCACGCTTTCCTCCATCTCTCCCGGAAAGTATTACCTTATCGGCGTGACACCGATGGGCAAGTCCGGAGCCATTTGGGATCTCGGGATTACACTCACGTCAGGCGAAAATCAGATCTATTTGGATCAGGATAATGCGAGGGCCGCCTACTAAGAGGCCGAATCGGGTCGGCGCGGGGTTCCCGGCAGTCTTTACGGACACAGCAACCACTCTTTCTGTGCCTGTTGCCGGTGTCTCCCTTCTCCCCCGCCAATGCCGGCAGCGCCCCAGGCATCACAGATAACGGCCCATGCTACCTTACTGGCATCAAGACGAAGAAATCTTCTTTAAGGATTCGGAGAGACGGTTTGTAGTCACAGCAGCAACGGGGCAATGCTTTCAAAGGCTTTCTAGGGCTCTCAGCGGAAAGATGATCACCACTCAACAGGCGCAAGACTGTGAGGCAGAGGAGTGGCGGCGTCATTTCTGATCCTGGGGGTCCATACCTATCTTCTTTCTCAGGGCGGTCGGGAAGGTGCTTCAGACGCCTTCTTAAAGCTGAGGCGAACGAGACGAAGTTGCCAGTGACCTTCGCCATGTAAACGACGTTCATTCAATATGACACTTCAAACGAAACCGGTGCTTGTCGGGTTGACGGAAGCGGACAATCGAGAGGGCTTGCTAGTTTATGTTCATGACTTGCGGCAAACTTCCTTCGCCGACGACAATCATCCAACGGCCTATCTTCACTGGGCAGCCCTTTTGCCGCAGCGAGAAAAGGAGCTGGAGGCTGCTAAGGAGAAGAACCGCGATGCGGTAACCATCAAACGAATTGAGGGTGTCATAAACCTCGTGACGCGGAACAAGGAACGGCTGCGCTTGAAATACGAACAAGAGCAAGCGTCCTATCGAGATGCTTACGTTCGCTGGGTCGCAGAATCGAAGTGCCAGTTCGACGCTGTAATATGCTGCCCATCCAGCAGGGGAGAGGCCCGATTTTATCTGGAGCCAGTGATACGGGCCGTCCGACAACGGAATCCCAATGCTCTGGACCTGTCAGAATTTTTCCGCAAGGACGTGCAGTTCAAAGTTGGAGGCGGGGTAACCGTCCAGCAGGGGCGGGAAAAAATAAAGTTCGATTACGATGGCCGCTTGGAGAGCCGGAAGAATGTGCTGCTCATAGATGATGTTTGGGCCAAGGGCACTACCGTCAAAATCGTGTTGAGCTACCTGGCCGAGTCGGGTTTGCAGACCAACGCGGAAATAGTGGTATTCACTCCTTTATTGGTCCCGTCGAAGTAGAAGAAAGGCGGTCGAAGAAATCAACTCGTCCTAACCATCGACCGTGGACGCGCCGCAAGAACGTGGAAGCACCCTACACCGAAACGCAAGGCCAGTATCTGGCGTTCATTTACTACTACACGAAGATTCACGGTGTCCCTCCCGCCGAAGCCGACATGCAGCGCTATTTCAACGTCTCGCCTCCTTCAATCCACAACATGGTCGTGACCCTGGAAAGGCGCGGGTTCATCCGGCGAACGCCCGGCGCGAGCCGGTCGATTCAGCTCCTGCTGGACCGCGACCAGTTGCCGGATTTGACGTAAGGCGGCAATCGCCCGGCTTCCTACTTTTTCCTACCAGGAAAATGTGTTATAAATCCACAACATCCGGCTTTGCCAATTTTCTCGTAAACGAGTAAGGTCCGAACTGTGAGCATTTACAATGGGTTACCCGGAGCGGATGGGTCGCCCGAAGTGGATTCGATTCCCATCACCCGCTCCACCTCCCGACCTGTAGCATTATCGGATGCTCGTATCGCAAACGACCACCATACCGCTAAACTTTTTTCCCGTCCCGGTTCAAACCTCGATCTACTGTCCCGGCACTGGCGTCGGGTAACGGCCCTGGGCATCTGCCTGCAGCGGCGCTGGACTGTCGAAGGTGAGCCGTTCGATGCTGGGACAGAATTGGAAGTTTGAGGCCATCATTTCCTCCCAAGTGACGATTTTGCCCATGTGGACCGCAGCGCGCGCCATCAGGTCAGCCAGGTTGGACAGCGCAGCGCGTTTCGCCTCGTTGTGCGGTTTGTCCTTGCGAATGGCATCCAGCAGGACGTCCCACTCACTTTGCCAGGCGGTGCGCTCGTTACGGTTTGCCCGCCAGGTTACGCTGTCACTGGCCAGCCGCTGGTCGTTGTGGATGGTGACTGGCCCCGGGTGACCGCTGCCGGGGAACCGCGCCGCCCCTTTGGTGCCATGGACGAAAGTAGTGCAATCGTCGAAGCATTGCCCCAGCCAGCGCACCGTGTGGGTTGCCTTGGTGCCATCTTCGAAGGTCCACTCGACCGCGATGGAATCGAGACTCTGCCCGCAATCGGTGCTATTGGCCGCTCGTCCGCATACTCCGTGCGCCGAGACCGGGTAGGCATTTTTGATCCAGCAAAATTCGTCAATCTGGTGGATGTTCATTTCCGCGAACAGGCCGCCGGAGACCCAGAAGAAATCCGTAAAATGGCGAATCTGCCACTTCAGCTCGTTCTCCCGTGGCGGACGCCTGGGCAGGGCGCCCACTGGCTGCATCCGGTAGCCGCGAATGAGAAGTACCTCGCCGAGTTCTCCCGCGTGGATTCGGCGGACCAGTTCCTTGCGGCTCGTGGCGTGGCGGCACATCAGGCCGGCAGCGATCTTGAGATTCTTCTTTTCGGCGAGCTCGCCGGCTTCGATGATTCGCCGCAGGCCGGGCGCATCGGGAGCGAAGGATTTTTCCATGAAAACGTTCACGCCTTTCACAACGGCGTATTCGAGCTGCTGAGGGCGCCACCCCGAGTAGCCACAGAGCATCGCAACATCTCCAGGGCGCAGGCAATCGATCGCCTCGCGCCAGGCGTCGAATCCGACGAAACGGCGGTCGGCCGGCACGTCCATCCGGTCGGCGTATTTCTGCGCAAGGACCGACTGTGAACTCCTTAATCGATCCCCAAAGAAGTCGGCCATGGCGATGAGCTTGACGGGGCCATTGGGCGACTCGCAAGCGTCCCCAAACGCCCCGCTGCCTCGCCCGCCGCAACCGATGAGCGCCAACCGGATGGCGTTGTCACCCTCGGCGTGCACATGGGGAAGCGCGACACCGGCCAGTGCGGAGGCGACTGCAAGCTGTCCCGTGTGATGAAGAAAATCGCGTCGGGATTGGGAAGCGTGAAACGACGGGTCGGTTTTCATGACAAGAGGGCAGGCTATTCAAGCTTTACACCACGCAGCCATTTGTCAGTGCTCTCGGCCACCAACTGTCCCAATTGGCCAACCAGTTCTTCCATTTTCATCATGTCCCAGCCGCCTATGCCGCTGCCACCCAAGTACGACTTGCGGGCCGTGAAGCCCTGCAATTTCGCGCCATCTGCCGCGTGAATCGCAAAATCGCCCTGGACGCGCGCCTGCCCCGCGCCCATGCCAACCCAGAAACGGGCAGAGGCGCTTCCTTTTTCGACCTCGGTTACGTTGCCGTTAAGGACAATTGCGTTGGCCGGCACGTTCGTGCCGCGCAAGTCTGTCCGAACCTCGAATGTCTTGTGTTCCACGCACCATTTTTCGACACCAAGCTGAAAAGCACCAACCAGCAGCTTCTGCTCCGGCTCGGCAATTCGCGCATCCGAGATTCTGAGCTCGCCGAGAGCAAGAATCGACGGCCTTTCCTTCGGGGGCGGCCCTCCGGTCAACGGTTTAACCTCTTTGAACGTGCTCACACAACCCGTCAAGGCAGCGGTTGCTGCCAGGAGTAGTGCGGATTGGATTTTCACAATTTTCATTTGATTCCTTTTTTGGTTTTCTGATTTAGTCCACCCGAACAAAGTTTCAGTTCGTGACACCTTTTGCGGGCGTCCTGGAACTGCAACGACTGCTTCGCACCAGTTTCGGCGAAAGTTCAACAACTGCTCAGGTAAGACTCAGCAATCAATCCTTAGAACCTCTGCCTTCAGCTTGCAAGACGCAATCGCCTCGCATTTGCTCCGGCCCGAACCGAGCCGACAAACGTGCCAATCCTAATGCGTTTACTTGAGTTTCTTGATCAGCACCTTTGAATTGCGGCCGCTCTGGTCGTATTTTTCGCGGCGAACGGGAGGCAAATCATCGGGAGTGCCTTCGGCGAATCCGCCCTTGGACTGGAAATAGGTGAAGGCCTGGGTGGAAAGGGTCAGTAGCTCGTTGAGGCCAAGATCGCGGGCCTTGGTCTCGACGAATTGAATCAGCTTGCGGCCGATGCCCTGGTTTTCGTGCGACGGGCTCACGTAGAGGTATGCCAACTCTCCTTTCTTTTGTTCCGGATAGGCGTGCAGGGCAACACAAGCAACTGGATTTTTATCAATCTCGAACAGGTAATAGTCAGCGACGTTCTTTTCAATGACCGAGCGGGTGCGCCTCACTAGTTCGTCACTCGCCACCGAGTTCTTCGTGAGCGCCAGGATATGGCGGGCGTCCTTTTTCATGGCGCGCCGGATCTGCTGGTATTCGTTAGCGTAAATGAGGGTGCCGATACCCTCGTTGGAGAAAACTTCCGCCAGCAGCCCTTCATCCACGCGACCATTGATGATGTGGACGCGCTGAATCCCGGCCTTACAAGCAGCGGAAGCGTGAATGGCCTTTGACAATACCTCGGGGAGGATGTCATTCCGATGGTTCGCAACGATCGCGTCCAGGTCGGCCACCAACATCTGGCGGATGAGCTTGCCCTGATAGATGATGCCCTCCTGGGTGGTAATAAAAAGAAGTTTCGCGGCTTTGAGCGCATCGGCGACCGCGACCGCCACGCTGTCTGAGTTGACACGATAGGTCTTGCCGTCACCATCAAATCCCAGAGGCGGGACGACAGGAACGATCCCCTGATTGAGCAAGGTCTGAAACAGCTCGACATCAACCCGTTCAACCTTGCCGGTGAAGAGTTGGTCCACGCCCTGGATGATGCCCATGGGATGAGCGATGATGGCGTTTGTGCAGGCGGCGCGCAGGTCGTTGGCTGACAGACCTTCGAGTATCTCGTGGGTCAGTCGGTTGGCGGCCGTGAGGGCCAGTTGGAGAGTCGCGGCATCGGTGATACCGCCGCCATCGAGATCGGACGGCTCGAGATGCCGCTCTGCGGCCAGCGTCTTGATCAAGGCTGAAGCGCCATGCACTAGCACGACTCGAATGTTCAGAGACCGCAACACCGCTACGTCCAGGAGGATATTGGCGAAGTTTTCGTCAGTGACGATCCCGCCATCGACGCTGATGACGAATATCTTTTCGCGAAATTGCGGGATGTACTGCAGGATCCCGCGGAGGTCAGTCAGTTTCACGTTGAGTCAGTGCGCTGTTTTTCCGTCGGGACATAAGTATTCGGTTTCGCGCGCGTTTCAAATGAAATTCTTGGCGATGCCGAATGCTCTTGAGGCGAGATGCGACGGGCGCGAAGAGTTCATTTGTCGAGAGCTGCCTGCAACGCGCCGAGGCAGCGCTCGTTTTGTGGCGGGGTACCGATCGAAATGCGGATCCACTCGGGGAGATGATAGCCGCCCATTGGGCGGACAATGATGCCCCGCGTTTGAAGCTGCTCGAAGATTCGCTGGCCGTCACCCACACGGACGAGGACGAAATTGGCCGCGGATGGAATGAATTCGAGATTCAAACGGCGAAATGCAGCGGCAAAGAATTCCAGGCCGGCGGCGTTGTTGAGTCTTGTTTTGCGTACGTGCTGGGAATCGTCCAGGGCTCCAATCGCGGCCGCTTGCGCCAATGAATTGAGGTTGAACGGCTGGCGGACCTTTTCCAGGGCCGCGATCAGCTCCGGGTGCCCGATGCCGTAACCGACGCGCAATCCGGCGAGGCCGTGAATTTTTGAAAAAGTGCGCATCAGCACCAGGTTGGACTTGTCACCGGCGCGGATTAGAGGCAGAAAATCCACCGCGCCCTCAAGAAATTCGATATAGGCCTCGTCCAACACCAGCAGGATCCTATCCGGAACTTCATTGACAAACTCTTCGAGCTCCTTTGCAGGGACGGCCGTCCCCGTAGGATTATTTGGGTTGGCGACGAAAATTACGCGGGTGCGGGGCGAGATCGCTCGGAGGATCGCCGCCAGATCGTGGCCGTAATTTTTGGCGGGGACAGTGGCCAAGGTCGCGTCAAACAGTTTTGCGACGAGGGGATAGACGGCAAAACAGTACTGGGACACCACAACCTCTGGTTTGTCCGTTGCGCCGCCGGATTTCCCGGAATCGAGCGCGAGCAAGGCGTGGCCGACAAACTCAATGATTTCGTTCGAACCATTGCCGAGGATGAGATTACCGGGCTGCACTCCCAACCTGTCCGCTAGCTTTTGCTTAAGATAAAAGGCGCTGCCATCCGGATAGAGGTTGATATTCTCAAATGCATGCCGGATCGCAGCCATTGCGGCAGGAGATGGGCCGAGCGGGTTTTCGTTCGATGCGAGCTTAATGATGTCGTCTGCTGGCAAGTGGAGCTCACGAGCAACTTCTTCGATCGGGCGGCCAGGTTGATAGACGGAAATGTCTGCGAGCGCAGGATTGATAGAAAACGGGAGAGGCATGAATTGTCCGGCGGATGTGCCAGGAATCGTTTACAGAAGGCTTGGCTGTTTCCCGACCGCGGCCTTCAAGCCGAGTATCTGGTAGCTCAATTCGGTGGCAACTCGACCCTGGGACGTGCGTTTGAGATAGCCTTCCATGATTAGGTAAGGCTCATAAACTTCTTCTAGAGTATCTGGTTCTTCACCGACCGCTACCGCGAGAGAACCAATGCCGACCGGGCCGCCGCCGAATTTCACAATCACAGCCTCGACAATCCGTTTGTCCATTTCGTCGAGACCATTTTCGTCTATTTCGAGCATCGCCAGCGCTTTGTCGGCGACCTCGGCCGTGATCCGGCCCCGATGCCGGACCTGGGCGTAATCGCGCACGCGGCGGAGCAGGTTATTGGCAATCCGGGGCGTGCCGCGGCTGCGCCGGGCGATCTCGCGAGCGCCGTTATCCTCGATTTCCACGGCGAGCAGGCGCGCGGAGCGAACGACGATTTGATGGAGCTGATCGGCCTGGTAGTAATCGAGCCGCTCCCGAATCGGGAAGCGAGTCAACAAGGGCGCGGTCAAAAGACCGCTCCGGGTGGTGGCACCGATCAGGGTGAAGCGAGGCAGATTGAGCCGCACACTGCGCGCGTTTGGCCCCTGATCGATGATGATGTCGAGCTTGAAGTCCTCCATCGCCGGGTACAGGTATTCTTCGATCGTCTTTTGCAGCCGATGGATTTCATCGATGAATAGCACATCGCCTTCGTCGAGATTGGTCAGCAGGCCTGCGAGATCCGCTGCCTTTTCGATGGTCGGGCCGCTGGTGCTCTTGACGTTGGCGTCCATTGCCTTGGCGAGAATGTGGGCGAGGGTGGTCTTGCCCAAACCCGGCGGACCACTGAGTAGGACGTGATCGATCGGTTCGCGTCGTTGTTTGGCCGCGGCTACCGTTATTTCCAGGCGTTCCTTGACCTTTGTCTGGCCGGTGAATTCAGAAAAGAGCGACGGCCGCAGCGTCATTTCCAGCGCTACGTCCGGCTTGGCGAGGACCTCAGAAATCTTGCGTTCCGGCATCGTCTCTAAGATGCGCAAAGGTCGGGTGGGTGCAAGGGGAAAGCGGTTTTACTTCGCAGCGTGGCGGATATCCTGGGCTTCGCAGAGGTAAACGACCTCTTCGGCGATATTGGTGGCGTGGTCGGCGATGCGTTCGAGGCTCTTGGAAACGACCATTAGGTTCAGGCAGCGAGTGATGGTTTCCGGGTCGGCAACCATCTGCTGGGCCAGCTCTCGATGGATTTGTTTGTTGAGCGCATCAGCTTCCTTGTCGCGGGGGATCAGTGCGCGAGCAGCGGCAGGGTCGTGATTGACGAACGCGTCCAGCGATTGCTTAAGCATCTGCAGCGCCAGCTCTGCAATGGCGGTGATGTCCGGCACCAGTTTCAGCGGCGGTTCCTGACTCAGGTCGCGGGCGCGCTTGGCGACCTTGGCGGCCTCATCCCCCACGCGCTCAAGGTTCTGGGAAATCTTCATCACAACCGTAATTAGCCTCAAGTCGCTGGCCAAAGGCGCCATGGCAAGGAGATGAATTGCCAAATCATCAATTTCAATTTCGAACTGGTCGAGCACACTATCGTTAGCCTTCACCTGGAGCGCCAGTTCATGGTTGCGGTCCGTGAGCGCGCGCATGGCATCGTTGATGGCGGTTTCAGCGTGGCTGGCCATAGCGAGCAGCTTCTGCTTCAGCTCGTCCAATTGTGTGTCCAGGTGGTGGAGCATAGCATCAGCCGAACCGCCCGGTGACGTAATCCTCGGTCCTCTTATTTCTTGGGCTGGTAAAGAGGTTGCGAGTGGGACCGAATTCTACCAGTTGTCCAAGGTAGAAGAAGGCGGTGAAATCCGACATGCGCGCCGCCTGTTGCATGTTATGTGTCACAATGACGATCGTGAAATGCTTTTTCAATTCCAGGATAAGATCCTCGATTTTCGCCGTCGCCAGCGGGTCCAGGGCTGAGGCCGGTTCATCCATGAGCACGACCTCGGGTTGAACGGCCAGCGCCCGCGCAATGCAAAGCCGCTGTTGTTGTCCCCCGGAAAGGCTGACCGCGGGCGCGTCAAGCCGGTCTTTGACTTCATCCCAGAGCGCAGAAATCACCAGGGCTTGGGTCATACGCTCGTTCAGCACGGCGCGGTCGCGCAAGCCGTTGAGCCTGAGTCCAACGGTCACGTTCTCCGCAATCGACATCGTGGGAAAGGGATTGGACTTCTGAAAGACCAGGCCAACCCGCCGCCGCACCAGGACGGGCTCGACCTCTTTGCTGTAAATGTCCTGGCCAAACAGGCGAATCTCCCCCTCGACCCGCGCCGTTGGCACCAGGTCGTGCATGCGGTTGAACACGCGCAGGAAGGTGGATTTGCCGCAGCCGCTCGGGCCAATAATTGCCGTAACCGCGCGCGAGGGAATGTCGAGGGATACCTGGTTCAGGACCCGGCGTTCGCCGAACGAAACGGAAAGGTTTCGGACAGCAAGCGCGGGAGCTTCGATCGGCGCGACCGGCGAGGCCGAGGCAGCGGCCATCGGGAGAGCCAGGGCTTGGGGCGCTACCCGGGCGGTTTGTTGTTGCTTGATCATGAGTGACACGTGACTTTCATGCTTCAAACTTACTGCCGGAACCGCTCCCGAGTTAGCACTCGCACGCTGACATTGACTACGGCCACGAGAAGCAGCAGCACCAGGGCGCCTGCCCAGGCCTGGCGATGCCAATCCTCATAGGGCGAGATTGCATAAGAGAAAATCTGCAAGGGCAGGGCGGCGATCGGCTCGGTCAATTTGTGGTTCCAAAAGCGGTTGCCGAAGGCAGTAAAGAGCAACGGCGCAGTCTCGCCGGCGACGCGGGCCAGGGCGAGCAGAATGCCGCTGACGATGCCTTTGAGCGCAGTGCGCGCCACAATCCGAAGGACTGTCCGCCATTGAGAGATGCCGAGCGCCAGCGCTGCCTCGCGATAGCCGTTGGGCACCAGACGCATGACCTCTTCGGTCGTCCTCATGACCAACGGCACGATAATCATTCCCAGGACGATGCCTCCGGCCAGCGCCGAAAAACCTTTCATTGGCAGGACCACCAGCGCGTACACGACCATACCCCAAATGATTGAGGGCACGCCGTTCAGCACGTCTGCGCCGAACCGAATCCACCCGTTCAGCCGCGAGGAACCATATTCGGAGAGGAACATGCCTCCCAGCAAGCCGGTTGGAACGCCCAGCAAAGCGGCCAGGCCCAACAGCTCGAAAGTGCCGACAATTGCATTAGCCATTCCGCCACCGACCTCGCCGACCGGTCCGGGCAGGCGTGTCAGGAAATCCCAGTTGACCGCTCCGAGGCCCGATTTCAACACGTAATAGAAGACAAGGGCCAGGGGCACGATGACCACCATTGCACAGAGGCACGTGATGGCCTGTATGAGAGCGTTCTTGAATTGACGCCAGCGATGGCGGAAGGACAATGACGAATGACCAATGACGAATGTCGAATCAATTCCGAATTCCGAAGGACCAATTGCCGGATTGCTCTGCGAGCGCGAGTCCAGTGTGCCCGCAGAGCTCGGTTTTCGGAATTTGAGATTCGGATTTCTTTCGGATTTCGTCATTCGGAATTGGTGCTTCTGTGGCTTTCGCCTGTCTGGGTTATGCTGCGGTCGGAGTTGGGCCTGAGAACGTTTTCAACAAGAGTTGCGCGAGGCCGTTGACCAGCAAGGTCACTCCGAGCAGGACTAGGCCGATCTCGAACAAAGCGTGGAGATAGATGTCAGAGGTGGCTTCGGTGAATTCGTTGGCCACGACACTCGCCAGGGTGTAGCCGGGCGCGAACAAAGAAGCGGCAATCTCGGGCCGGTTGCCGATGACCATCGTCACTGCCATGGTTTCACCTAGCGCGCGGCCCAGGCCCAGAATGACCGCTCCGAACAACCCCTTTTTCGCGTAGCTCAAGACGGCGATTCGAGTGGCTTCCCAGCGCGTGGCGCCCAGGGCGTAAGCGGCTTCCCTTTGCAGGGCCGGCACCGAGCGCAAAATCTCGCGGGCGACCGAGGTGATGATCGGCAGAATCATAACTGCAATGATGACGCCACCCGCCAGCATGCTGACGCCATAAATAGGACCACGGAAAATCGGTACGAACCCGAACACATCTCGCAGAAAAGGAAACAGGTGCTCGCGCAACCAGGGGACCATTACGAAAATTCCCCACAAGCCAAGAATAACGCTTGGAACGGCGGCCAGAAGCTCGATCAACACGATCAGTGTGTTCCGCAACCATCGCGGCGCGATTTCGGTCAGGAAAATCGCGGTAGCGATGCTGAGCGGCACGGCCAGCAGCAGCGCGATCGTCGAGGAAACCAGTGTCCCGAAAATGAAAGGCAGAGCGCCAAAGCGTTCGTTCACCGGGTCCCAGTCCGAGCTGACCAGGAACCGCCAGCCAAACCGAGCGAGAGTAAGCCGCGAGCCGTGAGCCAGCTCGTAGCCGATAAGGAGAATCAGCACAAGGACCGACAACGCCATGGCCAGCGTCAGCCAATTAAATGCGCGATCAGCCCACGGACGATGGGTTCGGGCAAATTTGAGCACGGAGTGGTTCAAAGCTTAATGGAGCTTACACGGTCCAGCACCCGCCGCCGTAAGCTCTCAGGCAGCGGCGCGTAATCCAGGGAGGCAGCCATGGATTGGCCCTTGGTCAGCGCCCAGTTCAAGAACTCGACCAGTTTCCTGCCTTTGGCGGCGTCCTTTTGCTGCGCATAGACCAGAAGCCACGTCGCTCCGGAGATGGGGTAGGCCTTTGCTCCAGTCGGGTTCACTATCGAGAATCTGAAATCATCCGGGATCGTCGCGTTGGCCATAGCCTCAGAAACGGACTCGATCGAAGCGGCGACGAAATTGCCGCTGCGATTCTTGAGGGCTGCGAACATCAGTTTGTTTTGCCGCGCGTAGGCCAGCTCGACATAGCCGATAGCGAATGGTAACTGCTTTACCTGGCCGGAGACACCTTCGTTTCCCTTAGCGCCAAGGCCCACCGGCCATTTGACCGACGTGTTACGCCCGACTCGTTTCTCCCATTC
The DNA here is from genome assembly GCA_964446585.1 of uncultured Verrucomicrobiota bacterium. GTDB lineage: Bacteria > Verrucomicrobiota > Verrucomicrobiia > Limisphaerales > UBA8199 > CAYUPI01. The sequence goes on along the minus strand of CAYUPI010000047.1, from coordinate 14,260 downwards.
TGCACTGACGCTGGTCAAGTAGTCGGTGAAGATGTAAGTGGTGCCGCTGCCATCGGAACGATGCACTACGATCAGGTCGGCCGCAGGCAGCTTCGTTCTCGCATTCAGAGCAGCAATGCGCCGATCATTCCACTTCGTGATCCTGCCCAGAAAAATATCTGCCAGCGTCGGTCCATCAAGCTTAAGTGTCGGATTGCCCGGCAGAGTGTAGGTGACTACGACGGCGCCGGCGACGGTTGGCAGATGCAGGAGCTTTCCTGGAGCGTTAGCCAGGTTCTCGTCGCTCATCGGTCCGTCAGACGCGCCAAAATCGACCGTTCCGGCCATAATTTGCTTTTGCCCCCCGCCGGAACCAATGGACTGGTAGTTAAACCGCACCGACGGATCCACTCTGGCGTATTCATCAAACCACTTTGAATAAAGTGGATATGAAAAAGTCGCCCCCGCCCCGTTGATAAGCAATTGACCGAATGCCCCAGTGATGCCCAGCAGGCAAGTGGCTGCGACCGAACCGAATCGAAGCACAACCGTCTTCATTGCCCTATCTGACCGACTCAGCAGATCTAATTCCTCCAAGTGACCGGAAGCGCCAACTCTCATCGACCACCTTTTCCTTGTGGTTTTCATCGTCATCTATGCCTTGGCAGTCCGGCAAAAGGATAGCTTGACGTCGGTGAGTTACGAAGACGTGTCCAGCTTGCGACGATTCTGTGACGAAGGACATGGACGGATTGAGTTGTCTCGATTCCTCAATCCACAGCTCCTGGGCAATTCACGATACCATGTCCGTTCCTGCTATCCTGTAGGTCCGCGAACTTTGCGACACTAATTTTACACAAATGCCGCAAATTGAGCATACCTCGATGTCAGACTCGTGCGCATGAAACCCAAAGTGCTGGTCGTAGATGACGATCTTGAGTTCGCTGAATTAATCGACTTCAATTTGTCCCGGCGTGGCTGTGATATTCTCGTCGCGCGGGACGGCATGCAGGCCCTGCGTATGGCCCGGGCCGAGCTGCCAGACGTCATTCTGCTAGACATCCTGCTGCCCGACCTCGAGGGATATACGGTGTGTGAAATTCTTGGAGCGCAGCCTTCAACTCGGGACATCCCGGTGTTTTTTCTCAGCGCGCTCCATGAATCCTGGGCCAAAAGCAGAAGAGCGAGGGCTCGATTCGCCGGCTATTTCCAAAAGCCTGTCGATTTGAAACTGCTTGGCGAAAGCGTTTTATCAGCAGGCCGCCAACGCCAAGCCGCCATTCGCAAGCGGCTGGACCAAAGCCCGGATTGACGCCCGCACGATGGGACACCATTAGGTTGGTCTCGTGTATATTCGTTTTCGTATTCGATTCGGCAACGCTCGACTTGACTCGATGACCCGGCAGCGGCGCACAGGGACGGGGACTCCCCCTCACTTGGATGCTGGGCTCGCCGGCCGCTTTCGAGGTCGCTAAGCAGCGTTGCGGCTCAGAGTGCCTTCGCAGGTTTGGTCCAAACCGGCGAGGCGCCAAAAAACAAAGAGGTCATCGGCATGCCTGACAGCCCTGCGCAACGCTCGCGCCCGGCGCTCTTTGAGGTAGCGGATAAATGGACGGAGCAGCGACTCCGTCCCCGGCCGTTCCTTGACGAACCTGGCGATAAATGCCTGGAACATTTCCAAGTCCTGGAGATGTCCCATGCGGCGCTGGTAAGTTCCGAACCGTCGAAGATGGTGTCCGCGGAGTCCGGTGAAGGCAGGTGACAATGACTCAACTATGTAACGGAATTTTTTGAAAGCGACCCTGGTACGGTGGACAGTCGCCGAGTGGTTGGGGTCAATGGCCTGGCGTCGGCGCGCCACTTCCGCGAAAGCCTCGGCCATCGCTCCAAACACCTTGGATGCTATGGCCTCCCTTCTCACGGTATCGTCAGAGGATATCCGGAGCTCTGCGCACAAGGCTGCGCCGCATTTTTCCAGCTTCCGCAGCTTATGCTCCTGGACCTTGCGCGCCAGGGCCTTGGTCAACCGCCGCTCCTGCCGTGAAATGAAATCGAGAACAAGAACCAGTTCGGGATACCTCGGCCATTGGCGCGCGATAATGCTCATTTGAACATGCACATCCCTCAACTCACCCAGCAGCTTCAGGCGACGCTTTAAGATCTTTCGGGCCTTTCCGGTTTTTGCGCTCGGCGCCACGCTGCTTAGCAGCGCAAACTGCGCGATCAGTCGGCGGGTGGCGACGCGGAGTCGGTGGACAGAGCTTTCCGAGAAATCCTCCTGACATTGGCGGAGTTGCTTGCGGTATGAACGTAAGCGGTTGCGCAAAGCCCTTGCCAGTCCAGCACCCAACTCCTCCGGGACTCGCCAGCCGACTGAAACCACTGGATTTGCGACAACACCTTGTCCGCCGGAACCAGTGGTGATTGGCCTAGCGATCTGTGGACCAACACCAGGGTATGACCTTGTCTTGGGTACGCCGCCCGGTGGCGAAGGAGATGTTATCGAGCCGTTCGGCAGTTGCACATTGGCAGTAGGGAGGCCATCCAGGTCGGTCGAGTCAATCATGGCATCGGGGTTGGTGCTTGCCGCGAAAATCACCAGCTTAATTAGCAGCCTCCGCGCAGCTAGACAAAGAGGAGTTATTCACACTCTCGCTGCCAATTTGTGAATAACTTCACGCAAAGTTCCGCTCGGACTCACACCCCAACTCATACCGGCCTCTATTTTTTCCCAAGGCTGCCGCGAGCCGGTGACGCAAGCACGCCATCGTTCCTCCCCTGAAACAAGACCCCCGCAGGCGTAAGATCGCCTGGCGCTGAACCAGTGGAAAAAAGCGCAGGAAAGTTACGTTCCCGAAAATCGATCTACTATGGCACGGTTTCTGTGGCCAAGCCGACTTTCGTAATGTCGGCTTGCTGCAAGGCATCGAGCACCCCGACGACTCGCTGATAATCAACATCCGCAGCGCCGCGAACCACCACACTCGTCTCGGGGTCGCTCGTCTTCATCTCGACCAGCTTTGGCTTGAGCGCGGCGAGTTCGATCGTCTGATCGTTGAGGCTGATGCGCCCAGCCGCATCAACGAGAATCCGAGTCACCTTCGGAGGCGGCGAAGGTGTGTTGTTCTTTTTTGGTGAGGGCAGATTCATCTCCAAATCGTTCGACAACTGCGGCGTCGTTATGATGAAGATCACCAGCAGCACGAACGCCAAATCGAGCAGCGGCGTGATATTCAGCTCGTTGAGCGAACTGTGATGGCCCTTGGAAAACTTCTTCACCGCGCGCTGATTTGGAGCACGTCCTCGGATTTCAAACTCTCGACGTCGAACCGCACCAGGAAAGTAGCCGGAAAGCCCTTGGGTGGCGCGCGGCTAATCACGGTCGTTTTTGCCAGCGCAGCTTTGACCGAGGCATCCCACCGCCCGTTGCCCGACCCGTTAAGCCATTGATAGCCCTCGCAGCGGCCAGTCGGATCAATGGTCAGGTCCACTTCGGCGACGTATTGGGCGTCATCGATGCTCTCAGGCCGGTCCCAGTGTGACCGGAGCGCCCGCTCGACCAGCCCCTTGTAGATGGCGTTCGGGTCGGAGGTCGTCTGCACGTCGTGTGCCCCATCATGAAATTCAAATCCGGCCAGGGTCGCCGGTGGCGGGGCCACGGCGGGCTGGGCATCCGCTAGCGGGGGTGGTGCAGTCTCGACTTTCGCAGGAACCGATGCGACAGCGGTCTTTGGCGGCTCAACCGGTTTCGCGGGCTCGACCTTTGGCTCAGGGGGTTTTGCCTTCGGCGGCTCAGGTTTTTTCTCCTTTGGGACCATCGTCACGGTTATCTGCTTGAGCTTCTTGCCCAACATGCCTTCGCGCGCCGCGAAAAAGAAAATGGCCAGGACCAGGGCGCTGTGGAAGACGACTGAGATAACCAGGTTGATCTTCGACGAGTTTCTCTTGGTGCGTTTTTGAATCATAAAATCATTGTTTTGGGCTGGCGTCCGGCAACGGTTCGGTCGCCAGGTTGACCTTGGTGACATTGGCCTGTTGCAGCATGTCCATCACATTGACGATTCCTTTGTATTTCGCGTGAGCAGAGCCGCGAATGACGACGCTTAAGTCCGGATCGTCCACGCGCAAAGCGACGACTTTTTCTTGGAGCGACGCCAGGTTGACTTCCTCTTTGTTCAAAAACATCCGGCCGGTGGATTCGACCGTGACATAATTGACTTTGGGCTTCGGATCTTTGGGGCGCTTGGCGGCCGAGGGCAAATCCACCGCCAAATCGTTGACGATCGGCGTGGTGGTGATAATGAAGATCACCAACAAGACAAAAGCCAGGTCGAGCAGCGGAGTGATGTTCAGCTCCGCCAGCGCGTGATGATGGCTTTTGGAACATTTCTTCATCGCTCCTCAACTGAAGGCGGGCTCGGCAAAAACAGGGCTCGCGGTCTGGCCCTTGAGCGCTTCACGGAGTTCCTCCACCACGGAGCGGTTGTCCACATACTTATGTTCGAGGGCCGTCGCATACTCCGTCGCAAAGCCGTCCAGCTCCTGGGTGATGGCGCGGATCGTGGTGACCATGTAATTGTAGGCGAACATCGCGGGTATCGCGACGAAGAGGCCGACCACAGTGGCGATGAGCGCGCCCGCGACGCCCGGCGCCATCGCCGTCAGACTCGCGGCATTCGCCCGGGCGATGCCCGAAAAAGTCTCCATCACACCCCAAACCGTTCCGAGCAATCCGATGAAAGGCCCCCCGGCGACTGCTGTGGAGAGCACGATCATGCCTTTTTCGAGCGCGAGGGCCTGGGCGCTGGCGGCGCGCTCGAGCGCAACTTTGACAGTGTCGAATGACGCCGGGCTGATCTTGGTGGTGATTTGGCGCGCGAGGATGTCGGTTTCCGCGCCGGTTGCGCTCGGAGTCCCACTGCTGAGACTGCGAACGCTCACAACCTGCACCGGGTTGTTTTTCAGATGGTATTCCGTTTCTTCGGCGCCGGTGTAGTAAAGCTCGTAAGCAGGCGCGCCGTCGAATTCTTCTCCCCGCCGAGCAATTTCCAGAGGATCGCGGGTTTGTCGATACGCCTTGAAAAACCTTTGTCCCATTCTCCGGGCGCGCAGGAGCTGCCTCGACTTTGTAATGATCACGGTCCAACTGAAAATCGAGACCACCAGCAGCGCGCAAATCGTCAACTTGCCCTCAGTCGTTGCCTTCTGAAAAGCAAAGCTCAAAGCACCGCTGGCAAAAAAGGGCGAAGCGAAGATCATAATGGCGTCCTGAATTGTTGGCTTTCGTGCCGGAGGAAGTATCTTTCCAATCTCAATCCCGGTGAAGCGACGAACTGTTACTTTTATGTGTCGGAAATGTGTCGAGAATTTGAAGCGAGGTAGTCGAGCGGCGTATAATAAAGCAGGGCCGAAATTGTAATATGTAGGAGTGGCTTTGCGTCGTAGAGTGCGCTCGATATGAGAACACTTGAAATGAACTTGAACGATGATCCCGCTATCGATCAAATCTGCACGCCCTCGCGACGACCTGCATTGATGCCTCATCGCCTGCACCTGATCAGCGCACACGAACTGCAAGACCTGCGCCAATGGCTGGTGCGCCGAGGGGTACCACACGACTTCGAGGTTAAGCTTCACAATCTGTCCCGAGGCGACTTGTCTCACCGCTCGATCGCACAGAACTGCCGCACGATAATCGAGTTACTCCAGGCGGCTTACGAAGGTGCTTACAAAGGAGCCTCGCCGGCAAATTGTGATCGGCTCTTGCGCGCGCTGGCCTACGTTCGCAAGGTCGACGATGCCATTCCGGATTATCGGCCTGACGGGTTCACCGACGACCAGCAGGAAATCCGCATGCTCACGAGCGACATGAACGCGTTAATCCAGGATTTTAAGGCCTGGCGGCTGCGCCACCAGGTGCCTGCCATGTGGTAAGCTCCGTTTTGATAATAATCAATCCGGTTACTTTACGCGCGCCTCCAAAGTGGGCTATATTTGGCGCAATATGAGAACAATCGCAATTGCAGTGGGTTCGATATGGCTCGGGTTGGCCGGTTCGGCAATCGGGATTGAAAAGCAGGAGCTGGATAACCGCGTCCGCACGCTGACGGCCAAGCTGGTGGCGTTGCAGCAGAAGCCGGACAAAAAAATCCCGGCCGAACATCTCAAGAACGCCAAGGGAATCGTCCTCCTGGATCGCACCAAGGCCGGTTTCATCTTCGCCTACCAGGGCGGTGGAGGGGTGGCGCTCGTCAAAGATCCGAAGACCGAGAAATGGGGCCCGGTAGCATTTCTAGCCGCCAACGAAGCCAGCTTGGGATTTCAAATTGGGGGGCAGCAGTCCTTTTTCGTGATTCTTCTGATGACCACGAATGCCACCCGGCTTTTGACTGAGCCAACGTTCGAGGTTGGTGGCGAAGCGCGCGGCACTGCCGGCAAGGACACTGTTGGCGTTGACGCGTCGGTCGCCTCGAGCGAGCAGCCGGTGCTGGTTTTTGATGACCGCAAGGGCCTTTACGGCGGCGCCGCGATTAAAGGCGGGGCGATCTCGCCCGACGAGGAGGCCAACCGCGTTTATTACGCTCAATTCGTAACGATGAGGGACATTCTGTTCGACAACAAGGTCAAGCCGACAGACGCCGCGTCCGAACTGGCCGCTAAAATCGACGAGCATTCCAAGCCCTCGCAGAAATAGCGGTCTCCGAGAAGCGAGCCGCTCCCCGATTCGAGAGCCTTGCAGCGACTGAACAAGTTGCCCTGGCGCACACTTGTCGGCGACACTGCCAGCGCGTGCAAACCTCAATGGACGGGATGCTGGAAGCAATCGTGGACGACGATGTCGCCAACGTCGAAGCGCTGCTCAAGACAGACGCCAGCCTCACCACCCGATCTGTCCCTGCTCCCAGGCTCTATCGATCCACGATTTTCCACTGGCTCTACGCGGGGGATACCGCCCTGCATCTGGCCGCGGCGGGTTATCGCGTCAGAATCGTTCGCTTGCTGCTCGATGCGGGTGCCGATCCGAACGCAACGGGCAATCACCGTCGGAGCGGCCCGTTGCACTACGCTGCCGACGGCTACATCATCGGGCCGGCCTGGGATCCGAAGCCCCAGGTCAAAACCATCCGATGCCTGCTCAACGCCGGCGCCGACGTGAACGCCCAGGACAAGAACGGCGCTACGCCGTTGCACCGCGCCGTGCGCACGCGCTGCTCTGCCGCGGTGAAATGTTTGCTCGAGGAGGGCGCCAATCCGATGCTACAAAACAAACCCGGCTCGACCCCGTTTCACCTGGCCGTGCAAAACACTGGACGCGGCGGAAGCGGCGCGGCCGTGGCTATCGCCGCCCAGCGAGAGATTATCGAGGCCTTTCTTTCGTCAGGCCTGAACGCCGACCTCAAGAGCAGCAGCGGTAAGTCCGTCCGTGATTCCGCCCGGAGCGGATGGATCCGGGACTTGCTGGCCTAGTTTGACGGGATTTAACTGGTCAACCTCCAATCAAAGTGTCGTATAGCCGGCAGGGAAGCCGCCCCAGATGACCGCCGTCCACCATTCGAACAATTGGGAAGCTGCCGGGTCCTTTGCGAGCGGAGCGAGCGGCAGGTAGAGATACCATGCCTCGTCAGGGAGATATGCCGGGTGGAAGGCGTCGTTGGTAGCCCACGCAACCGGCCCCGTACTGAGTACGTAGAGCGGCAGGCAAATCGCGAGCCACAGCACTACGCGCCGGGTTCGGCGCGAGAAGCAGGGCCTATCGAGCGACGGCTTCATATAGGCTAGGTTTGGTACCCGGCGCCAGCGTAGCACGGCATCTGTCCGCAAGCGAGCATTCAACAAAACCGCTCAGCAGCTGATCCTCATGTTGACTTACGGTTGCGCGGAACGACTATTTAGTGAAACAAGGAAGAAACCTATGAGTTATGAAATATTTATTTCATTCGTGGTCCAACTGAGTCGTTGCGGCTAAGTTCACGCTTATGAATACACTGAATAGATTTGATACATTCCTTCATCCCATCGAGCAGCCGCGAGGGCTGTTCATGCGGCTGGCGTACTGGTTTTCGCGGCGGCAATTCGGAAAAGTGCTGACGCCGCTGAAAGTTCATAGCGCGCGGCTGCCGGCTGCTTTCGGCTTGTTTTACGCCAGGATCAGCAAGCTGGACAAAAAGCTGACGCTGCCGCCGGAATTGGTCCTGCTCATCCGCGAACATGTGGCGCGGATCAATGTTTGCCTTTTCTGCGCCGATATTGGCCGGTCATTCGTGATCAAGGCGTCGATGAATGAATCGAAGTTCGACGCGCTCGAACAATACCGGACGAGCGCGCTTTTCACCGATACCGAGCGTGCCGCACTGGACTATGTGACGGAGTTGACACGGGACAAAAAGGTCAACCCGGATACGTTTGCTCGCGTGTCCCGGCATTACTCCGAACGCGCGATCTGCGAAATCGTCTGGCTGGTGGCCAGCGAGCACATTTACAACCTTACCAATATCGGTCTGAACATCCATTCGGACCTGCTCTGTGACATCAGCAGGAAGAAAATGGCGGCGTGATGTGTAGAGGAGGAAGAGGCGGCCGCTGTCAATCACGATTATCGGATGGCTGTTCGTTGTGGTCGGCGTCGTCGGCCTGGTGTACCGCGCAACAGAGTTTAAGGCTGAGCGTCCCTTTCAAACCGACGTAATTTGGATTTGTCTCGTCCGGCTTGTGGCGATACTCGGTGGAGCGCTTCTACTTCACGGCCACAATTGGGCGCGCTGGCTGCTCCTTGTTTGGATGGCGTACCACGTCGTTCTCAGCGCTTTCCACGCTGTTGGGGAATTGGTCGTGCACGGTGTGCTGCTCGCGGTGATTGCCTATTTTCTCTTTCGTCCGCAGGCATCCGCCTATTTTCGAGGCACCAAGTGAAAAATCCAAAATCCAAAATTGATCAGAGCCTCCTAACTGGCGTGTTGCCCAATTCGCGTGATGGCCGAAAGGTAGGGCGCGCTGTCCTCAGCGCGCCGATGAACACCGCAGATTCCGACCAAAATCGCAGGTTGGGACCCTATCGCGGCGCGCTGGGGACAGCGCGCCCTATCATCAAGGGATTTGGGCAACGCGCCCTAACGTCGGCTCCTACAATTTTGAAACTCGCTTCTAGCTCATTTTGTTGTCCGGCATTGATATACGAATCGATATTGTCAATTTATGCATCGCAAATGAACATCAAAGAAAGAGCATGTATGAAGACGCGACTCAATGGACCGTTCGTAGCAATCTGCATCTCGCTGCCGGCGCTTGCCGCCATAGCTGACGGAGATGCAAAACTGACCAGGAAAACCATTCGCGCGAAAGATGGGCTCAGCATCGTTTGCGATACCGGCGGCAAAGGCGACACGACGCTAGTTTTTCTGCATGGCTGGTGCGGTGATCGGACCTGGTGGAAGAGCCAGGTCAACGCGTTCGCGGGCGATTATCGAGTTGTGATCGTCGATCAGGCCGGGCACGGGGAATCGGGCAAGGAGCGCAAGGAATGGACCGTTGAGGCTCTCGCCCAGGACGTGGCGACAGTCGTCAAAGAACTGAAACTCAAGCGGGTCATCCTGATCGGCCATTCGATGGGCGGGCCAATTGCGCTCGCTGCAGCGAAGCGAATGCCAGGCAAGGTCGTCGCCGTGGTCGGTGTTGATACGTTGCATAACGCCGAGTTCAAGCCGCCGGAAGAGCAGGTAAAGCAGTTTATCGACGGATTCGAGACTGATTTCAAGGGGACCATGCGCATGGGGCTTCAGGGAATGTTGCCCGAGAAAGTTGATCCGGCATTGTTCGATTCAATCTACGCTCGGGCGACGAACAACGACCAGAAGATGGCCGTCGCACTCATGCGTAATCTTTCGCGCAGTGACGTGAAGACGCTCTTGAGCGAGGCCAAAGCGCCGGTTCGCTGCATCAATTCCGCTCCAGTCACGCCATTCGCCAGGCCGACCGATATCGAGATTAACAAAAAGTACGCCGACTTCAATGCAATCATTATCGAAGGATGCGGCCATTTTCCCATGCTGGAAAAGCCGGCGGAGTTCAACGAGAAGCTGCGGTGTGTATTGAAAGAGTTCGCCGGCAGGAGATGATGTGTGTGTCTTGCGGAGCGCGGCTGTGGCGAAGCCCAGCGGCGGTGCTGTCTCATTCGTGAAACTCCCACCAGTTGATGGCGTAATGCCGCTGTGTGTGCTGCGGCTGGGCTTCGCCACAGCCGCGCTCCCTCCGCTGACCGGTTATGGAGCAGCCTCCTTCAAAACTTCAGAGTCAAGTCGAGCTGGAGCAGATTGTAGTGCTGGATGGGATTCATCTGCGGGATGTCCTGGTTGCTGCCGCCCGTGCCGATTTTTTCGTTGATGCGCCGGGCGTAACCGTAGCGAAACGTGCCAATCATATTGTCGGTCAGCCCGTACGCGAGCGCGGCGTAAATCCCCTCCAGATTTGCGCGGCCCTCGAAGAAATCCGAATCCAGGAGGTTGGGGTCGAGCGCGTATTGCTCGATATGCTGCCAATAGGTCCTGAACTCCCAGCCATGCTTTCTGGAAGCGGTGCCATTCACCAGGCCAAGACTGTCTCTATTGCCCACGGCGAAGCCCACTTGCCAGGCTTTGGTGTCGCCCGTTTGTGCTGAGGGTATGAGCGCTATCTCTCCGCCACCCATCGGCTGGAATGCGTTTTGGGCGGCCAGATAAGCTGCCCGGGCGCGGTCGGCGCCTTGCAAATTCTGCGCATAGTCGCCGAACAATCGAAGGTCGAGGTGGTTGAGCCGAAGGTTTACTTCCCACGGAATATCGAGAACCAGCAAATCGTTAAGGGCAGTTTGATTGGCAGTGAATCCATCATAAAAGCCCAGCGGGAAACCGCTCCACGCTCCCGCGTGCTGGCCAGTCAGGTTGTTGGTCGAGCCTTGACCCACGAAGGTGCCTGAAAAATCGGGCGCCACCGAAGGACCGGGAGGCGTCGTATTCGCGCCGTGCCCAGTGTAATTATAGAGCGTAGGGGCGACTTTCAACGAAAGATTGGTTCGAAGGTGGTAGGTGAGGCCAGCCTGCCAGGCCAGCAGAAATGCGAGGTTGGAGTCAGTATATCCGAGGTTGAAATACCCCTCACTGGTTTTGGTCGGATTCGTGTCCTGGTACACAAACTGGCCCAGGTTGAGGAAAAAGTCCGCCTGGCCGACTGACCACTTGAATCGCTCCATGAGGCCTTCCGGGTTCAAATCTGAATCCCAAACCATCGGCGTGGTGTAGAGTAGATTGGGCATCTTGCCGACGGTCAAGTCCAGCCAGTCCACGCCACGCCAGCCGAGGTAGGCCTGGCCGATGTTGAATGAAGCGGTGGATTTTCCGAACGGTCCCTGGTAGGTAGGGCTGGCGCTCGACGACGTCCCCAGGGTGAGCCATGGCGAGCGAGGGTTGGCGCTGGTTTCGAGCCGGAACCCGAAGTAATAGTCGTCGAACAGTTCACCGCGCAAGCCGGCCCTGACCACGTACCGAAGCCGCTGGAGTTCAATGCTTCCTCCGGAGGGATCTTCGGCTCGGCGATCCTCAAAGCGCATGCGAATGTCGCCGTATAGCCCGATGGTCTTGACCGCCTTGCTGAGCTGCCACCTGGATTCCATCGGTGGCATAGTGGTCGCCGGGCCGTTGGTCCGGATTCTTTCCGCTTCCGCCCGCGCGGCTTGCGCTTCGGCTTCGGTCAAAATTCCCTTTTGCAAAAGCAAATTCAAGATGGGATCAGAAGGCTGTTCGGCGGCGAAACTCCGCGCCGCGCTGAGGAGCAACAAAAAGCAACCGCACAGGCACTGAAACAGAGAGGCTTTCGCGGCCGGGAGTCGCGCCCGTTTTTCTCCGACTTCGACTGGCTTTTGTCGGCAACAGGTTACGCTTCCGAATTTCCGCTCCATCGCGGTCCCTTTGAGCATCGCCGAACAGTAGGAGCCATTCTTGGCAGTTTTGCGGCGTCCTTGTGACGCTTTTGTGACGAAGACGGCGAATAATCCACGGCGGGCCTTGAAGCACGCTCATTTTTCGAAAGCTGCGCAGAATCTGATCTATCCTTCGCTCGGGCTGCTGATGGACCAGATTCCGTGCGTCGGTCAACCTCGAATCAGAAGGTTACCCTTTTGAAACAACCTGACTGAAAAGTGAGGGAGATTGGAGCGACAAAATCGCAAGCAATAGTCCTCCAAGGCCTTAGAGCCGGACTTTGCGATGTCCGAAAACTGGAGCAGAGTGTCCGCCACCATGAGGATAAATTTCAACCGGCGGCCTATGGTCACAGTATCAAGAACCAACCATTAAAACCGAACACAATCCTATGAAGTGGAAATCCATCTCCATCGCTGCCGCGCTTAGCTTCGGATGCCTGCGCCAGTCTGAAGCCGCGCAATACGTTTACATGACCGGCTCGACCGCGGCTCGGGGTACGGTCTGGGCCGCGCTCACTACCAACGTTTTCGATTCTTCCCCGACTTTTGTGGGATACAGCAGCTCCACCGCCTCGAAGTGCACCTACATGGCATTCTCCGGCACCATCACGATCTCTGGTGTGCCGACTGCCGTCATCGTGAAATGCACCTGGTCGGGTTCCGAAGGCGGCATTCGGGACATTTCGCAAGGCTTATCGGAGCCGTTTCTCAACGACCCCGGTGTAGGTGGAGTTGATGCGAGCAACGCGGGAAACTCGAGCACGCCGAGCGGGACCCAACTGATTACGAATACCGTTGACTTGGCGATGGCTGACAACGACAAGGCCTTTTCCAAGAATCCAAATGGGGCCATCACCGGAACCAAGGTCTGCATTATACCCTTTGCCTGGGTGAAGGAAAAAGGATCGTCGTCGTCGCTAACAAATGTGACCGACCAGCAGATTCGCCAGGCATTGACCGGCGGAGCGAAGCTGGCGTTGTTCACCGGCAATCCTCTGGACACCAACTATGTTTATGTCACTGGCCGCGACAGCGAGTCCGGCACGCGAGTCAATGCGCTGGGAGAATCGGGCTATGGCATTTTCACGACGCCGTTCCAGCTCCAAGTCAACTCGGACGGAACGATGAAAGATCAGACCGGGCTGGGTGATTATGTCGGGGACTATGGTTATTCCAGCGGCGGGTCGGTGGCGACACAAATGGGTGTGGATATCTCCAATATTCCGGACACGTACCTCAACCGCTCCAACTATAACGTGATTGCTTATCTCGGCCGTTCGGACGCGACGTCTGCGGTGAGCAAGGGCGGCACGGAGCTTAGCCTGAATGGCGTGTTCGAAAGCCCGGCCACCGTCAAAGAAGGGCAGTACAACTTTTGGGGCAACGAGTTCATTTATCGGAAAAACACGGCCACGAGCCAGGCGCAGGCCGTGTACGACAAACTGGCTGCACCCACGGGTATTTCTGTAGCTTCGGACGGCGTCACCACCATCCATTTGGGGGACATGCACGCGAATCGGAGCGGCCCGACGACCGACCCGGTCCATCCATGACCTCAGCATTGAGTTCGAAATCGTCCGAACGAATACCACCATTATGAACCGAAAACGAACATTTGGCCGCGCCGCGTCGCTGGGACTGCTCTCGCTGCTGGCGCTACTGGAACACGTCGAGGCCCAGACCTTCGTCTATAACAATAACGACCTCGTGTTGGGATTCCGAAAGGCCGGGGTTTACCAGGAGAACAACGAGGTGGTCGTGAATATCGGCCAGGCCAGCAATTACGTCAGTGCTGCCAACGGCACAGTCATTAACATTACCAACTTTTCGCTGGCTCAGCTCGTTCCTGGCTCGTACAGCAGCCTCGATCATCTGAGCTGGTCAGTGGTTGGCTGGTACACAGGAACGACTTACCCCGGCTATCCGACCTACACACTCTGGGTGACCGTGCCGCGGACCAGCTTCAATGTTCAGACCGCGCCGGCGACTCGCCTGGACCGGGCCAGCCAGCAGACAATCAGGGCGCAGATCGCTTCGATCTTCGCCAATGCCTCATTCATTTCGAGCGATCTGGTGACTTCAAACGCCTACAACACCGTCTCGCTCGTCCGCGAAGCGATCGCGACCTATCCCACGCACATCCTGTCCGTGTTCATGGCGGGCAAAATTGATAACACTCTCGGCACATTGCAGGACAACTGGCCGGAAGGCAATCTGGAGGCGGCCACCCCAGGCGGCTTCTCCGGCAGCGTGCGCTCGGATCTCTATGAAGTAAGACCTACGAACGATCAAAGCGGCAACCCAATCGTCGATCCTCACATGGGCACCAGC
>CAYUPI010000046.1:0-44296 GCA_964446585.1 uncultured Verrucomicrobiota bacterium | reverse complement strand
CGGAAAGGGAAGCCGTGTCGCCGCGGCTGTTGAATCCAGGAGTGCCGCGCGACCTGGAAACGATTTGTCTAAAGTGTTTGGAGAAAGACCAAAATCGCAGGTACAGGATGGCGCAGGAGCTGGCCGATGAATTGGGCCGGTTTCTGAGTGATGAACCGATTCGAGCCCGGCCGATTGGGCCGCCGGCGAGGCTGACGCGCTGGTGCCGCCGCAAGCCGGCTCTGGCGCTTTCGCTCGCCGCCGCCGCGGCCCTGCTGGCTGTAGTGGCCATTGGCTCACCTATCGCGGCATTTCGGATCAACCGGGCGCGCATGACGGCTCAGACGAACGCTCAGAAGGCCGCGATTGAGGCGGCCAAAAGCCAGCAGGTGGCGACGTTCCTGGCGAGCATGTTGGAAGGCGCCAAACCTGCGGTGGCCAGGGGCCGCGACACCAGCCTGCTTCGGGATATGGTCGATCAGACCGCAAAGCGGTTGGATCGCGAATTTAAAGACCAGCCGGAGGTAGAGGCGCAGTTGCGATTGGTGGTGGGTCAAGTCTATGTTGCGTTGAATCTGGGCGAGGCTGGAGAACAACAGTTGAGGGCCGCCTGGACGCTGCGTCGCAGATTATTCGGTGACCAACATACCGACACGCTCGACGCTGAATTTGCCCTCGCGCTGGCCTTGGAAAACGCCAATAAATCGAGCGAAACGAGGATGCTGCTGGATGAGGTTTTGCAAACTTGCCGGAAGCGATTTGGCAACCGCGACCCTCGGACGATGCGGGCACTTCAGAATATGGGTAATGCTCTGAAGCGGGCGCGTGACTATCCGGCCGCTATCGCCACGTTGCGCGAGGTTGTGGCGCTCAAAAAGGAGGTCTATGGAGCAGATAGCGAGTTGGTTTTTTCCGCGGTGAACGCGCTGGGCAACGCTTTGTTGGATTCAGAAGCGCACGCTGATGAGGCGGCTGGTTGTTTCGAGGAATCTCTGCGGCTGAAGCAGAAGCATTCCTCGACGAATGATCTCGATTCGGCGATTACCATGGGCTGGCTGGCCACCGCCCGCAACCAGCAAAGCCGAAACGCGGAAGCCGATGCGCTGTTCGGTTATTCGTTGGAGTTGAAACGCCGGTTGCTCCCAAAGGATGATCCGGAGTTGGCCTGGCATCTCTTCTACATGGTCCAGGGCCTGGTGCCCCAGAAGCGATATAGCGAGGCCGAGCCGTTGCTGCTCGAAGCTTGGGACATTGCATCACGGCTGCCCACTGAATCCTTCTATCTTAGACACTGGCTCGCGAGGCGAGGTATCGAGCTCTACTCGGCTTGGGCCGACGGTGAGCGTTCGAGGTCGCTAGCCAGTGAATGGCAAAGCCGATTTGCGGAATTGGAGCGGGATCACCCCGAGCTTCGCGGCCTGTGAGAACGTGCAACTCCCTGATGTCAATTTGAAACAGGCCCAGAGCGCGCAGGTTTATGCCGTTCGAGCCTCGACGGACCTGGTCCAGTGGATGGACATCGCATTGGCGACTGACTTGGGTAACGGTGTTTTCAGTTTTGCTGACACTGGCAGTTACGCTCGGCGCTTTTATCGCATCCTTTCTCCGTGACACCCTGGCCGGTTTTGTGCTACAAAGAAAATGCGGAAACGGAGTCCCCAGACAATCAAGAAAGACACACGGAATACTCATCATGGATGCCGATAAACAATCCAATTCAATCCGTCATGAAAACCACACTCACCGGGCTCCGGCGCTCCCGCTTTGGACACTGGTTCACGGCGCAGCGCACAGTACCGGCGGGCTCATTGGACCGCTGACCGTTTGCAGCCTTTTGCTGTTGTCAGTGATGGCGTCGCCTGCCGCGACGGTGATAAAGACCAACAACACTATCAACCTAAACCTGGCCACAAGCTGGGTTGGAGGGCAGGCGCCGGGCTCGGCAGACATGGCTAAGTGGGAGGCTACTGTGACCGGGGCCAACGCTGTCTCGATGGGAGCTGACTTAAGCTGGCTGGGCGTGGTCATCGCCAATCCTGGCGGCGCAGTTACGATTAGTTCGGGCAACACGCTCACTCTGGGCACGGGAGGGATTGACATGAGTGCGGCCACGCAGAATGCCACAAACCTCATCGGATTGACGTTGCTGGCTGGCGCTCAGGTATGGAACGTGCAGAGCGGCCGGACCTTGGCGCTAGGCAGCAACATACTTGGCTTCACTCGGACCGCCGGTGCAACGGTCAGCGTGGCCGGGGCGGGAACGGTGGCGGCTATGATGAAAGGCCTCACGAATGACTTGAGTTTGCCAACCCCTGGGATTCTTGGCCCCTGGGCCACCATCGGGGCCAACTCCCAAACGAATTACGCCACGCTCTCAAGTGGAATGATCATGGCCTACACCGGCGTCTCGTCGCCCTTCAATTGGCCGGCAACGAGTTTAGGGACGAATTGGGACGTCACGGCTCTGTCCAGCGCTATCAGTCTGAGCCACAGCGCCAACACTGTGCGCTACACAGGAGCGGCTGGCTCTCAAACCAACGGCACCAGCAGCGCTGACGTCACGCTAACATTGAATGGGCTGATGAATGCCGGGTTGGGTGCATTGACGCTGGTCAAGGGTGGCACTGGTGCGGGAACGGGCCTGGTGATTGGAACCAACCGGGAGCTGGTGCTCAACGCCGCCACGGCCCCCATAATTATCAACATGCCAGTCTTCGATAACGCCGCGGGAACGTCGGCACTGACGGTTGCGGGGACTAACGGCGTGACGCTCTCCGCGACCAACACCTTTAGTGGCGTGACTTCTATCGCCGGTGGTGCGCTGACACTTGGCAGTCCGGCCGCACTGCAAAACAGCATTCTCAATTACGATAACCTGGGCGGAACACTCAGCTTCGCCACTAATACATCGGCAACCCTGGCCGGTCTCACAGGAGCCCAGAACTTGGGCTTAACAAATGCCTTCTCCGCGGCCGTAACTCTTACGGTCACCAACACGGCCTCAATGACCTACTCGGGGGTATTGTTTGGCAGTGGAGGGTTGGTCAAGCAGGGGACTGGAACTTTGACACTGGTCCGCACCAACACGTACACCGGTCCAACCGCCATCAACAATGGCACTTTGCTCGCAACCAACAGCCTCGCCTCTGCCAGCGTTTTGGTCGCTGGCGGCCGGTTTGCCTTGAGCGGCGCCGGCTCGGTTGCTTGCACGAACTTAGAAGTCGCAAGCGGAGCGACTTTCGATGTTTCCGGGCTGAGTTCCACCTTCACGCTGAGCGGCGGCCAGAGCCTGGTGGGCAGAGGCACAGTCACCGGCTCCGTTGCCACGGCCTCCCTTGGGGCGTCCATTTATCCTGGCAAGAGCGGCCTGGTGGGAACATTGACCTGCACCAACACCCTCAATCTGAGCGCCGGCGGCGCGGCCTATTTCGATTTGAGCGGCGTCTTCAACAGCGGCAACGACAAGATTGTCGTTGGCCAGAATCTGAGTTTGGCCAGGACCAACTCGATTCACCTCAATGCTCTCACGGGCGGGGGCATCCTCGCCACCAACGGCGATTACGTGCTCTTCGCCGTTTCGGGAACGACGACCATGGCGAGCACGCCGCTGCTGGTCTGGGACGGCACGCTGCCAGCCAATTACGACCATTATTCATTGTTAAAGAGCGGCAACAACGTCGTGCTCCACTACAATTCCTCCAGGGTCGTCCCCATGACTCTCGAGGTGGCGAATCTCAATGACACTGGCAGCGGCTCGTTGAGGCAGGCCCTCCAGGACGCTTCTGACCTTGCCGGCGACACGATTGCATTCGATCCGGGAGTCACCGGGAAAATCGTGCTAACCAATGGTGGATTGCTGGTTGCCAAGCCCATTACCATTTCCGGGCCGGGCGCCCAGTTGCTGGTCATCAGCGGCAACAGCGCCCACCGTGTCTTTCATTTTACCAACTCGACGGCTTTCACCAATCCGACGATCATCAGCGTTTCCGGCCTGACAATTTGCGACGGACGGCTTCTGGGCACCAACGGCGCCGTGGGCAAGAACGGCGAGGATGTAAAGGGGGCTGGAATCCTAAACGAGGCCACCCTTACGCTGGCCGGCTGCGTTATCAGCAACAACATCGCCACCGCCGGACAAGGTGGTCCAACGAATCAATTTGGGGACAGCGGAAACGGGGGCAACGCGTCAGGCGGCGGGATCGAAAGCTCTGGCCCCTTGGCCATGAGTCAGTGCAGCGTGGTCTCCAACGCGGCCACTGGCGGATTGCCTGGGCCCACCGCGGACGGAGGACAGGGCTATGGTGGGGGCATTTACTGCGAAGGCAGCGACGTACCCACCATTCTAACAGCCTGCACCATTAGCGGCAACAAGGCCAACGCCGGCCCTGGGGATGTCCCGGGCTTTGGCGCAGGCGGCGGTATCTACACGTACAACGCATTACAGCTTACCAATTGCACCGTCGCCAACAACGCGGCCATCGGCGGTGGCATTGATGAAGGCGGTGGGATTGATAGTTACGCTCCCGGCCTGATCTTGCGAAGCTGCACCCTTTCCGGCAACCAGGCCGACTATGGCGGCGGCCTTCGCAACTTCAACGGGGACCTCGGCAATACTATCGTCGCCGGTAATAGCGCCAGCTTCGGCCCCGATTGTGACGGACCCATCGTTTCAAGCGATTACAATCTGATTCAGAACACCAACGGCTGCACCTTCACGGGCACGACCACTCACAACATCATCGGCCAAACTCCTTTGCTCGGCGCTCTCCAGGACAACGGTGGCCCGACCCCGACCATGGCCCTGCTCGCTGGCAGTCCCGCGATCGACAAAGGCAACAGCTCCGGCCTAACGAGCGATCAACGAGGAGGCGTCCGGCCCTTCGAAAAATCCGTTGCCAATGCTTCCGGCGGCGACGGCAGCGATATCGGCGCATTTGAGGTGGGCAGTTACTTCCTGCTCACCAGCTTGCAACTCGCCGGCAACGATGTCCGCGTCAGTTTCACGACCGACGCGGGAAACAGCTACGCGCTGGAGCGCATCGATGACCTTTCCAGCGGCTCATGGACCAATGTGATGACCAATATTGTCGGCACCGGCTCGATCATTACCGCGACCAATTTCGGCGCCGGCGGTCTGCCGCGAGGCTTCTATCGCGGACAGGCTCTTCCCTAACCAAGCACCCTAAGCGCGTGAGCAATTGGGACTTTGCCACTGACTGGGCCCCTTTCGTGGGTGCAGGTAAAGTGTTAGGGTTAGAATAGGAGCGTGTACAAAAATCTAAAGTGTTGCACACCAATTACTTGCTACGATGAGATGCCTACTCACTCAACGTAGCCAAGCCCGTCCCGCCGCCGCGTGTGGAAGGCAGAGCATGTTCCTTGCTCCGTAGGCGCACGGAAGCCTGTGGAAGGCTACGGAAGGCTGTGGAAGGTTCTGGAAGGTAACCCCGCGGCATCACCGTCCAATAACTCTTAACCCCCGCCAACCTGCAGCGGACGCACTAGACCGACGCGCTTACGCGCTCACCCTGCATAGACGCTCTGGCGAGGGGAGACATCTCGCAATGGCTCTTATTCTAACATTTCCGTTTCTGATCGCATAGAACATCGAGGCTCTGTGCGCCGAGTCCAGGGCGCTTGCGGTTTTGCTTCGGCGCTTCTAAGGTCGGGCCATGAAAGCTCTCTTCACTCTGTTGGCCGGGTGCTGTGCTGCGACGCTGGCTGTTGCGCAATCCACGAACACGTTTCCGCTCTGGCCCGATGGTCCGCCGGGCGCGCTGGGCAATTCGGACAAAGATATCCCCACACTCACCGTGTTCATGCCCGAGGCGGAGAAGGCCACGGGCGCCGCGTTCGTCATCTGCCCCGGAGGCGGCTATGGAGGCCTGGCCCACTACGAAGGGGAACATTATGCGCGCTTTCTCAACGAGCAGGGCATTGCCGGGTTCGTACTGAAGTACCGTCTCGGCTCGAACGGCTACCGGCATCCAGCGATGCTCCAGGACGCCGCCCGCGCCGTGCGCATCGTTCGCACGCGCGCGGGAGAATGGAAACTGGATCCAAAGCGCGTGGGAATCATGGGCTCCTCCGCCGGCGGGCACCTCGCTTCGACGTTGCTGACGCATTTCGACGGCGGCAAGTCCGACGCTGCCGATCCGATCGAGCGGCAAAGCTCGCGGCCGGATCTGGGCATCCTTTGTTATCCCGTTGTTACGATGGGCGTGTTCACGCACCAGGGCTCGAAGAACAATTTGCTGGGCACAGAGCCGACGGCAGA
Source organism: uncultured Verrucomicrobiota bacterium (assembly GCA_964446585.1). Taxonomy (GTDB): domain Bacteria; phylum Verrucomicrobiota; class Verrucomicrobiia; order Limisphaerales; family UBA8199; genus CAYUPI01. The sequence goes on along the minus strand of CAYUPI010000046.1, from coordinate 38,040 downwards.
ACTCGTGCGCGAACTGTCGAACGAATTGCAAGTGACGAAAGAGACGCCAGCGTGTTTTCTCTGGCACACTTCGGAGGACAAGGCCGTACCGGTGGAGAACAGTTTGCAGTTTGCCGAGGCGCTGCGCAAAGCCGGCGTCCCGTTCGCTCTGCACGTCTATCAAAAAGGCGCGCACGGGCTGGGACTCGGCAGCCACGATTACGATGCCGCCAAGTGGCATCCCTGGACGCGCGACTTTACCTTCTGGCTTAAGGAGCAAGGTTGGGTGCGCTAATAGCACAGCCCGAGAGGCTTTGCAATTTGGCGGGCCGTGGCGTAATTACGCTGTAGCGAATGAAATTGAACCACGGCCTTCACCTCGCCTACTGCACGAACATTCATCGGGGCGAGACCTGGGCGGAAACCTTCGACGCGCTTAAACAAAATACGCTTCGCGTACGACAGCGTGTCTGCCCGAACCAGCCGTATGCGATAGGCCTGCGTTTGAGCAACCAGGCCGCGCATGAACTGAGCGATCGGGCCACCCTGTTGGAGTTCCATCGCTGGCTGGGCCAGAACCGATGCTATGTCTTCACTATCAATGGCTTTCCCTATGGACAGTTTCACGGCACTCGCGTCAAGGAGCAGGTTTATGCGCCGGATTGGACCACGCGGGAGAGGCTGGACTACACGATCTTGCTGGTCGATCTGCTGGCCCAGCTTCTGCCCGCGGACATCGAAGGCAGCATCAGCACACTGCCGTGCGGGTTCAAGCTGCTGGTCACCACGAATGAGGAGCTGAAGCTCATTCGAGACAACCTCTGGCATTGTATCGAGCACATCGCGCGAGTCAGCTCTCAAATCGGCCGCAAGCTCCACCTCGGACTGGAGCCGGAGCCGATGTGTTTGCTGGAAACGACCGGCGAAGTGGTCCATCTGTTCGATCGGCTGCGCGCCGAGCATCGGAACGATCCCCGGCTGGCTGAACACCTTGGCGTCAATTATGACACCTGTCACCTCGCCGTCGAATTCGAAGAACCCCACAACGCAATTCCCTTCTTGCAGCAACACGGGATTAAGCTCAGCAAGATTCATCTCAGCTCGGCCCTGAAGTTGCGCCCGACCAGGGAAGCACGCGAGGCGTTGGCCGCCTTCGCCGACGATGTGTACTTGCATCAAGTCGTGGTGCGTCAAGCGGACGGGAGCCGAGTTGCGTATCTGGATCTCGACGATGCGCTGGCGTGCGAACGTCCCACGGAAGACGAAGCCGCCGTGCTCTCTACTCCGCCCTCTGCACTCCGCACTCCGCATTCCTCCGAGTGGCGCGTCCATTTTCACATTCCCTTGCACAGCGCCCCCACTGAGTTTTTTGACAATACGACAGACCACATCCTCGGAGTGCTGGATTTGCTACAAGCCAACCCCGGCCTCTGTTCTCATCTGGAAATGGAAACTTATACTTGGGACGTGTTACCGCCGGAACTCAAGTCCCTGGACGTCGTAGAGCAACTGGCAGCGGAGCACGAATGGACGCTCGGCCGGCTGGCGGAGCGGGGATTAGCCGGCGGCGCCAGCGCCGTTAAATGACAGATTACTGAATGTCATTGCTTCGCACGTTGCTGATTCTCGGGCGGGTCTCCAATTTGCCGACCCTTTGGTCCAACTGTCTGGCCGGCTGGTGGCTCGGAGGCGCGGGTCATCACGAGCGGCTTCCCCTATTGTTCATCGGTGCGAGCCTGCTCTACGTGGGCGGAATGTTCCTGAATGACGCGTTCGACGCTGAGTTTGATCAGTTGCGCCGTCCCGAGCGGCCGATCCCGGCAGGCACCATAAGCCAAAAGACGGTCTGGCAATGGGGGCTGGTTGGGCTCGGAGTGGGCGGTGCGTGCATGATTTATCTGGGACGCACGACCGGTGGCCTTGGAGTGGCGCTCGTGATCTGCATCCTGGTTTACGATGCCATCCACAAGCAGATCGACTGGGCGCCGGTTCTTATGGGCGCCTGCCGGTTCCTGGTCTATCTCATCGCCGCCTCCATCGCCGCGAATGGCGTGACCGGTTGGTCAGTCTGGTGCGGATTGGCGCTGGCTTTCTACGTGATCGGACTCAGCATAATCGCCCGACAACCTGCAATCTCCGGATTCCGGGGCTCTTGGCCGACTCTGCTCCTTTTGGCACCGATTCTTCTCGCGCTGCTGATGAACGGCCCCGGCTACCGTCAGGCTGCGGGGCTTCTAGCAGCCGTACTGTTCCTGTCGGGCGCGCGCGCGCTGCGCCAAACCTTCTGGTCCGAGAAACCGGACATTGGCCGGACGGTTTCCGGGCTGTTGGCCGGCATTGTGTTTGTGGATTGGCTGGCCGTGGCCGATACCCCCCGGCCACTTGGGTTCGTGTTCATCGCGCTGTTCCTGACGGCACTGCTGTTCCAGCGCGTGGTGCCGGCAACATGAGAAAAAACCAAATCCCAAATTCCAAACCCCAAACAAATCCCAAACGGCCAAATGCAAGACTTCCCGTCGTTGCTCGACAACAAGGCGCGGCCGCCGACGTCGTGCTGCGGATTTTCGAAGTTCGCGGGAGGATCAGCGACGAGGCCAGACGCAGCGCAATCAGTTTGGAACCTGGTGTTTGATGTTTCTCCGGAGCTTGGAACTCGGAGCTTGGTGCTTCGTTCCTGCCAATGCTCCTCCGGTTCCCTCCACGGACGCTTTCGCTTTCAGCCTAGCGATAATGGGAGGCAATTGTTGCAGTACGTAATCGACTTCGGCCGCCGTATTGTCAGGGCCAAGGCTGAAGCGAATGCTGCCGCGCGCGCGCGCGGCGCTGCAACCCATCGCGATGAGGACATGCGAAGGCTCCATTGACCCGGAGGCGCAGGCCGAGCCGCTCGAGGCGCAAATGCCAGCCTGATCCAGCAACAGCAGGATGCCTTCGGCCTCAACCCCCTCAAAGGCGATGTTCGTGGTATTAGGCAACCGAGGCTCTTTGGCTCCATTCTGCAAAGTGCCTTCGATGTTGCCAAAAATACCGTTCTCTAATTTGTCCCGCAGCGCCCGAACACGAGTGTTCTCATCCTCCAGGCGAGCGCTCGCCAGCTCGGCGGCGCGGCCGAAGGCGACAATGTACGGCACATTTTCCGTCCCGCCGCGACGGCCCAACTCCTGTCCGCCGCCGATAATATAAGGATGATACTTCGTTCGGCGTTTCACGTAAAGCACGCCGATGCCCTTAGGCGCTTGCAGCTTGTGCCCGGACAACGACGCAAAATCCACGCCCGATTCTTTCACGTCCACTTTCAACTTCCCCGCCATCTGGACTGCATCCGTGTGAAACAACACACCTTTGCTTCTGCAAATGGCGGCGATCTCTGCGATCGGGAACAGCACGCCCGTTTCGTTATTGGCCCACATTGCGGAGACAATCGCCGTGTCCGGCCGAATCGCTCGTTCCAACTGGTGGAGATCGAGACTGCCATCGGACTCCACCGGCAAAAAAGTGACTTCGTAGCCTTGCTTCTGAAGAAACGCGCCGTATTTGATATTTGCCGAATGCTCGACGGCAGTCGTGAGCGCGTGGCGCCGTTCCGGCTGCGCCACTAGCGCGCTGTGAATGGCAGAATTGCTGCTTTCGGTGCCGCAACTGGTGAACACAATCTCGCGCGGATCTGCATTGATGAGCCCGGCGACCTTGGTCCGCGCCTCCTCCACGTGCGCGGCGACTTGATGACCGAAGTTGTAAGCGCTCGAGGGATTGCCCCAGTTCTCCGTCAGGAACGGCAGCATCGCACTCACTGCCTCCGGTGCCACCCGGGTCGTGGCGTTGTGATCGAAATAGACCGGCCGCGAATTCATCTCTATTAAGCTTACACCAAGGACAGCATGTGGCAAAACATCGCATCCCGGAGCTTGGGCTCAAACCACGTGCTTTTGGGTGGCATGATGCCCCCGGCATCGGCGATTGCCAGCAACTCGTCAATGCTCGTCGGGTACATCGCAAAGGCGCAGGCGTACTCGCCGTCATCCACCAGCTTTTGCAGTTCAGCCGACCCGCGAATGCCGCCGACAAAATTGACGCGCGTGCTCGTCCGCGGATCGGTGATGCCAAAGATCGGCTCGAGCACGTATTTTTGCAACAGCGTCACGTCGAGTTTTTCGAGTGGGTCGGACGTGGCCGCAAAGCGCGGCCGAAAATTCAGCGTGCGCCAGCGCCCCGCCAGGTAAAGTCCCAGTTCATGACTGCGCGTCGGTTGCGGAGAGCCACTCGCATTGATGATGAAGACGCCATCAAGTTTGTCCAGCAACTCGGAAGGTGATATGTTGTTCAGATCCTTGAGCACGCGATGGTAGGGCAGTATCTGCGCCTGGTTATGGGGAAAGATCACGCTGAGAAAAAAACCGCTGTTGCCCGCGCCGTTGTGCGCGCAATAAACCCGCGCCGCGGCCGCGCAGCGGTGATGGCCGTCGGCGATGCAGAGCGAATCAGTGGCTTCAAACTCAGCCCGAATCAGGTCTGTCTCAGAAGCATCCTCGATCACCCACGCTGTGTGCCGTACGGCATCGCCGGCGGTGAAGTCAATCTGCGGCGACTGGGCTATCCGCCGATTAGCCATTTCATCTATATTCGGACGGGCTCGATAAACCAGAAACACCGGGCCAGTTTGCGAATCGAGCGCTTCGATGTGCCGGACACGATCGTCCTCCTTGTCCGGCCTTGTCAGCTCATGCTTCTTGATGCTGCCGCGGAGATAATCTTCGCAACTGGCCACCGCCACCAATCCCACCTGTTGGTGCTGGCCCATGATTTGGCGATAAAGATAATAGTAAGGCCGTGGGTCCTGGCGCAGCGCCTTCCGGTCGATTAGTTTGCCAAAGCTCGCTTTTCCCTTCGCATAGACCTCGGGCGAATAAGGGTCAGTTGCCGGCGGCAGATCGATCTCCGGTTTGCTGACATGCAAAAAGCTGAGCGGATTGCCGGCGGCGATTTGCCGGGCTTCGTCTGAAGAGAGCACGTCGTACGGTAGTTCGCAGATGCGCGCGGCCAAGGCGGGGTCCGGTCGCAGCGCGGCAAAAGGTTGGATTGTAACCATCGGCGCGGCGAAAGATAGGGGGCAACGAGAAAAGTTGAAAGTTGAAACCAGAGAGCGGCAAGAAGGCGGACCAGTGTTGGGGTTTGAGAGGCGCACGCAAGGTGCTTTTTCCCGAGAATCAGCTTGCAACGGCGCACCCGGGTGCTACTCTGTGCGGCCCAAATTGAGACAGGATTTCTATGGCACGAATTTGTGAATTAACCGGCAAGCGCCCGATGAAGGGCAGCATCATTTGGCGGAGTGGCAAAGCGAAGAAAAGCGGCGGCATCGGCACGCATATCACGGCAATTACCAAGCGCCGTTTCTTCCCCAATCTCCAGCGCGTCAAAGTCTTGATGAACGGTGAGGTGCGTTACGTGCGCGTGGCCGCCAGTGCCATCAAGAAGGGCCTGATCGTCAAAGCCCCGAAGCGCAGGTGGAAAAAGGAAGAAGCGGCGAAGGCCTGACCGGTTGGAAATCCGAGGACCTGCAGGCAAGTATGCCTGCCCGCATCAAGCAGGTGGCACTTTGGCAGAGCATGAGGATGCTCTCGAAATCATCCTCTTCGATTGCCCTCGTGACGGCAGCCGTTCTGCTCGTCGCGCCGAAATCCACCTCTGCCGAGACACCGGCTCAGCGCGATCAGCGCCTGGCGTGGTTCCGCGAGGCACGCTTCGGTCTGTTCATTCATTGGGGCGTCTATTCTGTGCCCGCGGGTGAGTGGAAGGGGAAAACGAACTACGGCGAATGGTTCATGGAGGAAACGAAGATGCCCGTCTCCGAATACGAGAAGTTCGCGGCGCAATTCAACCCGGTGAAGTTCGACGCGCGCGAGTGGGTCCGCATGGCGAAGGACGCGGGGATGAAATACATCGTCATCACCAGCAAACATCACGACGGCTTCGGCATGTTCCGCTCGGAACTGACCGACTGGTGCACTAAATCGACGCCGTTCCAGCGCGATCCGCTCCAGGAACTCGCCGCTGCCTGCCAGGAAGCCGGCCTCAAATTCTGTTTCTATCACTCGATTATGGACTGGCATCATCCCGACTGGGGCACGCGCCGCAAATGGAATGACAAAGCCACCGGGCCTCCGGACATGGACCGTTACGTCGCCTACATGAAAGGCCAGCTCAAGGAATTGCTGACCTGCTATGGTCCACTGGGCATCCTTTGGTTCGACGGCGAGTGGGAGAGTCCCTGGACGCACGAGCGCGGCGTGGACCTCTACAACTACGTCCGCGGATTCCAGCCCAATATCATTATCAACAACCGCGTCGGCAAAGGCCGCGGCGGCATGAGCGGCATGGACCAGGGCAAAGGCGTCGGCGATTTCGGCACGCCCGAGCAGGAAATCCCGGCGACAGGCTTCGGTCCCGGTATGGATTGGGAGTCGTGCATGACGATGAACAATCATTGGGGCTACAACAAATGCGACCAGAACTGGAAATCCAGCGCGACGCTGATCCACAACCTGATCGACTGCGCCAGCAAAGGAGGCAATTACCTGCTAAACATTGGGCCGACGAGCGAGGGCCTTTTTCCGCAACCTAGCATCGAGCGCCTGGCCGACATTGGACGGTGGATGAAAGTCAACGGCGAGGCGATTTACGGCACCACCGCGAGCCCGTTTCGAAAACTGGCCTGGGGCCGGTGCACGCAGAAATCCGGCAGGCTTTACCTTCACGTTTTTGACTGGCCTACAGACGGCAAGTTGCGCGTCCCACTCCAGAGCGGCGTAAAGCGGGCCTACCTGTTGGGTGCGCGCGATCAGTCGCTGAAAGTGGCGAATGGGGCGGATAGCATGGAAATTTCGGTTCCTGCTTCAACTCCTGACGCCAGCACGAGCGTTGTGGTACTCGAGCTCAGCGGGCCGCCCAAGGTCACCGAGCCGACCATCCGCCAGGCCGCCAACGGCACGCTAAAGCTCAAGGCAGCCGACGCTGAGCTCTTCGGCAAGAAGATGAAGCTCGAGACAAAAGTCGCGGGTGCCGAACCGAACATCGGCTATTGGTGGAATCCCAAAGAATACGTCCAGTGGCCGGTGTCCATCACGAAGCCGGGCACATTCGACGTTCTGGTGGAATATGCCTGCGCGCCGGAGTCCAACGGCAGCATTTACCAGCTCATCATTGGCGATGAGAAGCTTGAAGTCGTCACGGCTGCGACCAAAGACTGGGCTGACTTCGTCACCGCGACAGTAGGACGTATCAGCGTGCGCAAATCCGGACCTGAGACAGTCGTGATCAGATCGGTGAAGCAGGTAGGTGTGGCGATGCTGAACTTGCGAACGCTGACGCTTACGCCAGTAAAGTGAAATCTGAGCGTCAAGGTCCAAGTGCGCATATCAAATCCTAAACGCAAGAATTGGTTCTTGTATCTCAGTTTCGCCCGTGCCCTCCTGCAGCCCCCCCTCCATTGTCCGTTAGGTTATTGCCGGAGGGGAAGCTTTCAAAACTTCGGCCCGATGAGCCGCGACCACACCGTTTTCGCAGTTTGTGCATCGCGCTGAGAAATGGTGCCCAAGCGACGGCGCAGCAGCGCTTGTTCAAGACAATCGAGCCGAGAGATGCGCAAGGTCGAAGCCACGACCAAACCCTCTGCTTCCCAGTCCGTGAGTGGAATATCCGTCGGTGAGCGAGGCAACGCCTTTGTCACTGCCGCCACAACAACGTCGGAAGCGTCTTCCCACAGCACCAGCACTGGCCGCAGCTTGGATGCTACACCACTGGTGAAAGGAATTTCGGCCAGCCAGATCTCACCGGCCCTGGGCATTGTCGTAAAGCCCTTCGTCCTCCGGTGCGTAACTATTCAGGAAAGCCTGGTGATCGCGAAGAACCAGCGGCTCATGAACATTCCCTTGGCGGGCTTCCTTGCTCCGACGAGCCACCCAAGCAAATAGTCTCGCGAAATCCTCGGGGGGGAGCTGCTCGATTTCGCGCTCCAGTTCCTCAACCTTGCTCATCACCGAACCTTACTCCAAGAGATGATCGACAACAAGCGCTAAACCGTCGAGCCAAGTACGCCGCTGGGGTACAGGAGCATCCAAATTTGTAAGCTGTGGGCGGCCCATCTCAAATTTTGGCTTTACCTTACACCGCTGCCCGCCACCGCCTCCACGCACTCGAGCATCTCGCGGCGGAACGCGCCGATCGTAGCATCGTTGAAGCTGGCGTCGAGCACCTGCCGGCCCAAGCCGCGGCCAGCTTCGTTGTAGCCCTGATCGAGCAGGCCCGGCAAGCAGACCTCGAGCAGGTGCTTGATTCGGTCGAGGGTGCCTGCACCCAGTTTCGCGCCGCTCGCGGTGGAGAGGCACTTCTGCAATGCGGCGAGAATTCGATAATCTTCAATTCCCTCACGGACGGCTTCCCAGCGGCGGCTGGTGACGGGGCTGGTGCGGCCTGGATAGACGAGCATATATTCCATGTCGATGCGTCCCCAGGGGTCGCCGCCCTGGTTATAGCACCAGAAACCAATGCCGGTCGCGTGATGGCGGAAGGCAAACAACGCGGCGGTGCGGTACTGACCAACCAAGTTGATGTTCTTCAGATTAGCGCCGGTGGGCCGGCTGTAGCCGTAGCCGCAGTCGTAGGACCAGAGCATTTTGCCCGTGTGCCGCACCAGGTCCATGAGCGGGGTTTTTTCCGCAAGCATCGAGATCGCGGGGCACCAGACGTCGATCACGGGTGCCATGGCCTGGAACATGGATAGTTCGCCGCCACCATCGACGTACAGCATGACGCCTGGGTTGACGGCGCGGACCTGCTTGCCGAACTCAACCAGTTGATTCACGGCGTTCCAGCCGTTGCCGCCGGGCTCATCAAAGGGATACAGGGCGAAGTGGTTGGTGTCGAATCCGAGCCCGGCGAGGTGGGTGACGAGGTCATCAAGGAAAGCTTTCAAATCAGTTCGGTATTCCTCACTGCCTGGCTTATTGCGCAGAGCCGGCATGCCTGTGAATAAGACGACGACATCACCGCCGTGGAACCTGGCCAGCACCGGGTCCAGCGCGCTGTAATCCGAGCCCGCGAGGCGTCCCTGGGCGTCAGACCTTGGCTGGGGCAGCGAAACGCAAAAGACGTTGTTGCCATGGGCGAGCAAGTCAGCGACTTGCTTTTCCTCAGGCGCTCCCCACGTGCAGAGTCGAAAATCTCCGGGCGCTGCCATGGTACACGGCAGGATCCGGAGTGCGATGTCAACCATGGTTTCCGGCGGCGGCACAGTGTGGGGATTTGGCGGAGCATCGAGCACACCGGCACCGTTCAGGGCTTGAAGGCGAACCCGGATCTGTTGCTCGCAAGGTTTTGCCTGGGCGAGGTTGATATCGAGCCACAATTCGCGGCTACTGAGAGACGGAATCGTGAGCGTGGAGGAGTCGTCGATCTCGGGGAGCGCGTCCCAGGCGACTTCAGCCAGGGAAGTAGGCACGCCCACCGAGCGGTGGGGCGTGACGGTGACACCATTGGTCGCTCCGTCAATCAGGACCCGCACGAGCAGCTCGTGGTCGGTCACGTTGAACAAATTCAAAGGCACAGGCTCATGTTCACCTGGAACAGCCACGTGTCGCAGGTGAAGAGGATTTTCGGCCTTAGTCGGCAACTGCTCGTCCACATAGCGGTTCTCCCACAGCGCGCCTTCGAAGGCGAGGAGGCTGGTCTTGGGACCGAGCTCGGAGGCCTGGCGAGTTAGATCGGCCAGCCGCAGCGCGCGGTGGGACTGCCGGGTCAGGGCCGCAGTTTTTACCATTGTGGCTTGAGATGCCCCGGCTGGCTCGCCGATCAGGGCGTCCTGCAACGGTTGGAGCTCACGAGCGCTTACCTCGAGAGCTTTAGCCTCGCGTCCGAGCGCGGTGGCAGTGAGCGGTAGCTTTGGCTGAACTGCATCAGCGGCGGCATGCAAGGCTGTCAGCGCGCCCGAGCAGAGCGCGCGATCATTGGCAAAAGGCTGCAGGAAAACCGACCGCTCTCCAGATGCCAGACAGTGGCCATCGGCATCATCGAGCATCCAACTGAAATTGTAACTGCCTGGAGTAGTTCCGGCTATTGGCATGAGCAATTGCCCACGGTTGCCCAGGATCATCGTGGTGGCGACCTGCCGCGCGCCATCGGACCGGAGGCAAACGGCGGTGGCGATAAGGGGTTGGGCCTGGGGCTTTGGATTTTGAATGCTAAACCGGATGTCTTCCCCGGTGAAGACCTCTTCTGCGGCCAGGTTTTCTGGCTCCATTCTTGCGGCTACGATTGGGTCCTTGCCACTACCATTATTCGCAGCCGGGAACGGGGCGGGGGCGGCCTTGTCCCCGGAGGACAAACGTGCATGAATTGCTGCAGAGGACGAGGCAGTTTCCACTCCTTGGTGGCGGTGCACGGATGCAGTCGCCGCGGTTTCCCGGAGCCCAAACCAGGAACCGGAGTTGTGGGAGTCTGCACGGTAGGAGCGCCAATGAGCGACAGCGTTTGTGGCAGAGGGAGTTCCGATGCAATAGGCCAGGCTAGACTCGCCACCCGTGACCGCCATCTCCAGTCCGGGCGATTCGGGCGAAATGTCGCCGAATGCGGGGGTCATGTTAATGGTGCGGTGGTCGAATTGATTGTGATGGATAAACTCGCCCCTTTCATTCAAAACGAGCAGCAGCCCATTCTGGGTGAAGAGGACGTATTCCAGTTTGCCATCGCCATCCAGGTCGATCATCGCGCCGGGCGCAAGGCTGCGGCCCTGCATGTCAATCTCCCAAACCATTCTACCGTCTTCATCGAAGCGGTAAATGACGCCGATCTGGGTGATCAGGCAGATGTCGGCCCGCCCGTCGAGGTCAAGGTCGCCCACCGACAAACTGGAAGCTGCCGAGCCGCGGGTGGGGCGGCGCCACAGGATTTCTCCCTGGCCGCCAAGGCAGAAGAGTTCGCCGCTGCTCGAAGCAGCGGCAACGCGCGCGTGTCCATCCGAGCCTGCGAAAATAACCGGAGCGGAAGTGGACCATGTAGGCGAGGAACCGCCGATGTCCCTTTGCCAAAGTGCCTTCCCGTTGGGTTTGAATGCTGTGAGAACGCCGTCGCCGGTTGCGACGACGATTTCCGGTTTGCTATCACCATCGAGGTCGCCTGCTGCGGGGCTGACGGGCATGCCTTTAACTTTGGCCTGCCAAAAGACCTTGCCGGTAAGGGCCGCAAACGCCCAGATGGTGCCAGGCTCATCCGTCTGAATCACCGCCATCTGGCCATCGCCGTTCAGGTCGCAGACGACAGACGCTGACCAGCTTGACGGCCCGTTTAGCTGTGCGTGCCAAACCTCTTTGCCGGCGCCATCAAGGCACGTCAAAAGCCCACTGTTGTCAGCGGCATAGATCAGCGAGGTCTGACCGGGACGAGCGAGGATTGCCGGATAGGTCATGAACCGCCCCTTGGTTCGCCAGCGCCAGAGTTCTTTGCCGCCCGAGTCAAGGGCGATTAGCTCTTCGCGGCCTGCGATGACGATGTCGTCATAACCGTGGCCGCGAATGTCCGCAACGGTCGGGGCGCTTTCCAGGAATGTCTGCAGGTCGCGGTGCCAAAGCTGCGGCAGCTTAATGCCCGCGGCCCATGCCGGCGTAACTGCGAGCAGAGTGGAGCAGAAGAAGAGCAGCAGCCAGTTCGCCCGCAGGCGATGGCTGAGAACGGAGCGCAGACTTTCCAGTCCGCAGCAACTCGAGAATGTCGCCAACCTGACATGAGCGAGGAAATGCGGGGCCTTCGTAGATTGCTGCGGACTGGAAAGTCCGCACTCCGGGGCAGGATGAGGCTGGCTGCTTGGACGGGATTTCATCGCGACCTGTCGCGGGAGCTGATGTTCGCTAATGCTTGCTGAACTGGACTTCCTCGAACCCCAACTGCCGGCAAAGGTGTGTCAGTTGCGCGTGCGCGCGGTCTTCGGCGTCTTTCAAGATGCCGCTATTGCGCGCGGCGCGGCGAATATCATCGATCGCGTTCTGGCGCGCGGTTTGTTCCAAATCCTTGTTAAACGTGCGCAGGAAGCCGGTGTTGCGCTCGACGACCTGGGTCAATTTATCGTCCAAATAGGCATCCAGGATTTGCGCTGGCGGCAGGTCGATCGTGATTTGTTTTGCAGAAACCTTCAGATCGGCTGGTTTCAGTTGAGCCAGATCCACCCCTGCCTTAATGATCCCATGAGCGACCAGGACCACGTGCGTATCATCGAACCAGAACTGGCGCAGAATGTTTTGCGGCGGGTCGGACAGGACTTCGACCTTCTCCATGACGTACTTGACCGTGACCAATTGCGACAATGTCTGAACCTGCTTGAGAACTGTGGCCGTATTATAGACTTTGGGCGCTGGGGCGGACCAACCTGCCCAACGCGGAAACCCGATCCCGAGCACCAGGCCCAAAACAAAAACAACGCCCATTGCGAAAAAGGCGAGGCGTTGCTTGAACATGCCCCAAGTCTAATCGCCGTCCGGAGTTTGCAAAGCGTGAAAGGCGGCGGCAGGATTTGAATTGACCAGCGCTCTGCCTGTTACATCCTCAACCATGTGAATGCTCCAGAGGCCAACATCGTTGCCACGAGCTATTGCGGAGCTGGTGAAGCATGAAAACAAGGCCGAGCAGAACCTGGGGCGTGGCGAAGCACTTTCTTCCCGTCGGGTTGGTCGCAGTCTGGCTCAGTCTTGCGACCGCGTCCGGGCAATCGCTCGAGCTTCATACCCGGTCCTGCCTTGAATCGGACAAAGGCGGCGGCCGGATCACCTTTGAACAGACAGTTCAATGGGAGCCCGGGCGAACGGCGCTCGTCATTTGCGACATGTGGAACCAGCACTGGTGCCAGGGCGCAACGGCGCGCGTCGCCGAAATGGCACCCCGGATGAACGAGGTCATCTCCAAGGCCCGGGAGCGTGGTGTGTTTATCATCCATTGCCCCAGCGACACGATGAAGTATTACGACAACTACCCTCAACGGAAACTGGCCCAGGCGGCGCCCAAAGTGGAAGGCCCGGCGGCGCTGGAGAAGTGGGGTAGGCTGGAGCGCGAGCGGGAAGGGTCGCTGCCAATCGACGATTCCGATGGCGGCTGTGACGACCAGCCGCGATGCAAGCCGGGAAATCCCTGGACGCACGAGATCGACACTCTGAAGATCGAGGAAAGCGACGCAATCACTGACTCGGCCGAAGCGTTCTATCTCATGCACCAGCGCGGAATTACCAACCTGATTGTCATGGGTGTCCACGGCAACATGTGCGTGCTCGGCCGGCCTTTCGGCATCCGGCAGATGGTCCACCGCGGCGAGAACGTCGTCTTCGTGCGCGACATGATTGACACGATGTACAACTCGCGGAAGCCGCCGCACGTCAGCCATTTCGCCGGGACGGATTTGATCGCGGACCACATCGAGAAATACTGGTGCCCTTCGATCACGAGTGTGGATTTTGTTGGCGGGACACCCTTCCATTTCCAGGCGGACAAACGGCCGCACATTGTTTTCATCCTCGGCGAAAATGAATATCATACCTGGGAAACGCTGCCTGAATTTGCGCGCCAGGAACTGGTCACGCGAAATCTCCGGTGTTCGTTCGTCAGCGCCAGTCCAATGCCGGGTGACAACCTATTCGTTAATTTCGAGCTCATTAAAGAGGCTGACTTGCTGTTCATCAGCGTTCGCCGACGAACGCCGCCGTCCGATATGATGGCTCTCATCCGCGCCCATTTGAACAGCGGCAAGCCATTGGCCGGCATCCGTACGGCCAGCCATGCGTTCGGCGCAACGCCGGCGGACGCGCGGCACGAAGGCTGGGAGAAGTTTGACATCGAGGTCCTGGGGCGCCGCTACGAGGGCCACTATGCGAATGCGGCGACGACACGAGTGAAAGTTCTCACCAACGCAGCCTCGCATCCGGTGCTCGCGGGCGTGCCCACGAACGAAATCACAGTCACCTCTTCTCTTTACAAGAACCGCGACGCAGGCAAGGCAGTGACGCCATTGATGACGGGCCAGGTCGATGGCCAATCCGAAGCTGAGCCGGTCGCCTGGGTCAACACGGGCGACCACCGCCGTGTTTTCTACACTTCATTTGGCCATCCGGACGACTTCAAGCATCTGTTTTTTCGCCGCCTCTTGCTTAACGGAATTCTGTGGGCACTGGACCAGCCGATTCCGCCTGCGAGCGAGTCGCAGCGCTCCGGTGCGGCTTCGCCGTGAGAGCTGCTTGACACTACCAGCATCGGAAGCTGCGGAACCAGAAGATGCCCGCCGTAAGGACAGACGCGGCTTTTCATTTGTCCTCAAGCAATTTTCGCACCAGGGCCGATCCTTTGTCCCCGAGTGTCGCAATAGCGATGTTGCTTAACTCCTGCTCGATGATTGCCTTCAGTTGTCGTTCCTGTTCCTCTGGTGAGCCAGTCAGATTCTTCCGCATATCGTCAAACCTCGGGCCTAAGGACTTTTCCTGTTCCTTGAGTTTCTCAAAGAACCGGCTGGTATCTTCCAGCGAAATCCCAAGCGACGCCCCGATTTCCGCGAAATGTGCACGCTCCCGCGCAGTTCCTTCGGCTTCCAGGTAGATCTTCTCTTCCATTGCGGCAGGCGCTGAATCGAGGTGCTTCTTTTCCCAGTCGTCGAAACGGCCGTCCTCGGAAGAGACTTCCACGGCGCGTCCATCGCTAAAGCCGTAAACCCGGACCTCAGGGCGATCGTCCGCACGCCGCCCGACATCGCCGCGCAGCACCAAGGCATCGCCTGGCCTAACTCCTTCGTCACGGACGAAGTCGAAGGTCCGGAGCCCGGGCATTTTCTGCCCCGCTACCAGTGGAAAATAGTCTTGAAGATCGGAAAGGCTGGTTGGGGGTTGGTTGGAGTGGGCCAATGCGTACTGCTGCTGTGCCGCTGGGAGGGCGGTCAAGATATGCTTCAGCGCCTCGCTCATTTCCACCGAAAGAGCTGATTCCAGCTCGGCCGGCGAGAGTTCCGCCGGGATTGATGTGCCTGTTGCTAGACTCGACTTGAGTTTGTCATTTTCTCGCATCAGGCTGGCGAGTAGGTTTGTTTGCTCTCCCAGCCGGCGTCTTTCGTTGCGCAGCCTGAGCAACTCGCGAAGCTGTTCCTCGGTGAGTGGCCCGGCAGTATTGGCCTGGGCGACGAGATTGGACAGTAGCGCATTCTCCTCGGCTAGAAACGACAATCGGCGGGCTTGTCGCGCTAACGTCTCCCGCTGCGCGTCTAGCCCGCTCTGCGCACGGTGTCGTACCACCAAAGGCGTTCCTACGCTGCTGGCCAGGAGCACGATTGCGATACAGGTTCTCAGAGCGGTTTTCATCGCTACGGTCAGGGCGGGATAATGTGCTGCCTTTCCCAAGCATCAAAGTTGCCATTCCGCCCCCGGGTCAGTTCGGAATGCCCGTCCGAGAAGCCATAGGCACGGGACGGCTTCCCGTCATAGCCAACGCGTGGCTGCCTTTCTCGCAGGACAACGGTCCGAGCTGGAGAAGTGATGTTCGTGATCGAGCCCCGATAGAGAATCTCAAATTGTCCCTCAGTGACATTGGTCTCAGCAGACATTTCCTTCCCCACATACTCCCGCGCGTCATCGAAGCTGGTTGGAAACTGGTTACCGTGGTCGTTTGCAAACATAATAAACGCCAGGAGCCACTGTCTGGTATAATTCATCCGCGCAATCCCCAACTCGCGCTCTCCCTCTTGCATCCGCAGTATCGAGAGGGTAGCGTTCGCTTGCTGCAGATTGGCGGCTCGCAGGCGCCGATTTTCCGCTGGGATCGCGGCAAGGCGATTCGTTTGCTCTCGAAGCGATTCAATCTCACTCCGAAGGCTCAGCAGATCGGCGAGACTGCTGACTCGGGAACCCGTCCCTTGCGCCAGCCCTTTTAACCGCCCGTTTTCTGCCTGTTGCTTGGCCATTTCGGCTGACTGCACCGACAGTGATTCGTCCTGCGCCCGCAGAGCGGCTTGCGCCTGGCGTTGAATCACCACAGACGCCGCTGCCCCGACCAGGACTGCGGCGCCAAGAACGCCCGCCTGGATTTTTGTCATCGTTGCTGCTTTGACGAGAGAGAAGGAGAGTCCACCACCGGTGGCGACTCCGGCCAGCGCGCTGCCTGCAATGATCGCGGCCAGCCCGCTCGGCGCCGCCGTCGCGGCTTCCGTCGCCAGCACTGTTCCCAGCGCCGCCGCGGACAGGCTGACTCCGCGGCCTGTGAGCAACCCATGCAGCTTCTCGACCGCCCGCATCACTCGCTTGCGGGCCGCGTCTTCGTTGCTGCCCAGCATCTCGCCTATGGTGCGAAAGTCGGTCTGCTCGAAAAAGCGGAGCAGGATCGCTCTACGATCTTCCGCCCGGAGTTCCTCGATTGCTTCGTCTAAAACCGGCGCCAGCCCTGCCAGGTTTGACTCCGAATGATCTTGCGTCATACTGATTGCCACCGCCTCACGTTCACGTTTCTGACGACGGCGTTCCCCGCGCATGAGCGTGCGGGCAACGTAGCAAGTATCGCGGTGCAGCCAGCCGCCCAACATCACACTCTTCGGTAGTCGATGCGCCTTGCGCGCCAAGTGCAGGAAGACCGTCTGGCTCACATCCTCCGCGAGCTGCGCATCGCCGCCAACCAGCCGCAAGGCCGATGAATGGACCAAGCTGAGGTAGCGCGACACTAACTCCCGAAAAGCCGGTTCTGATCCGGTTCGAACGTATTCCGCCACTAATGCCTGGGTCTCCATCATCTTCAATCCACTAATATAACGCCGCCGCGAACGCAAACCGGACAAATCATCTTTTGACGCTTAGTCTGAAATTTAGTATGCTGCCCGGGCAAGTCATGAAGCCTTCACCTCTTGCCCCGGTACTCGTGTTGGGATTGCTTTCGCTTGTGGTAGCCTGGCCCCTTTGCGCGCAGGACAACGTAACCATTCCTAAATCGCGTCTTGAGGAATTGGAACGGAAAGAAAAAGAGTTGGAACGGCTCAAGGGATTCCTGGGCAAGACCAACGATGCGAATGCACAGCTCCAGAAAGCGAACACAAACGCGGCTGCCAAGTCGCAGGCGGCGCCTCTGGTAGCGCCGGCGGCGACTAAGGTCGGGTCCGCCGGACTTGAGAGCAAAAAGGAAATCGAGCTGGAACGGCTCAAGGCTGAGCTGAGCCGGGCCAAAGAGGAGAATGTTCAGCTCAAGAAGGAGAACGAAAAAACCGCCGCGCAGTTAAAGGCAACGCCGGCGGCCACACCGGCGGCGACCCATGTCAGCCCGCCCCTGGCTTCCTTGCCGCCGCTCAAGCCGGATGATGTGGTCGAAGCGATGGATCTGGCGAATTATTATCAAGCGGATGCTGCCGCTACCGATCAGCGGTATCGGCGAAAAAAATTCGCCGTGCGCGGCGAAATTGTCGGGTTCGAAAGGATGCCATTTTTGACCAATTACCGCATCCTGTTAAAGACGACTGATCGGACGATGAAAGTGATTTGCGAATTGTCTCCGCCGGAGTACGCCAAAACAGTATTCACCATCAGTCATGGCGAGCAACTGGTCGCGCTCGCTGGGGGGCGGCGCGTGCCGATGGTGAAAGTAGGAGACACCGTGCAGATAGCTGGCTGGTGCCGGGGCGTAAGCGGTTCCGACGTCAATTTTTTCGGCACCGACATCAAGGTGGCGCCTTGACTGTTAGTCTGGCACTGTGAACCGGCTGGCGCCTTGCTCCTTCGCCAGCTCGAGCCGTTCACGAACCAGCGACAAGGTAGCGCGGACCAATTCTCGCATCTCGTCATCGCGCGTTTCCAGGTCCCGTTCGAGCTCAGCTATCCGCTGCTCGTAGGCGCTGATACGTTCCTTCTGCGGCAAGTGTAGCGCCGCGAGGCGCGCTTCCAGTTCCGCCAATTGCTGTTGAGCCTTCTGCTGCGTCTCCGCCAGTTCCTTGCGTTGCGAATAGAGTCCCTGCACGAGGCGCTGCTTGGCGTACTCGGTAAGTTCCGACACCACTTTTTCGCGCAGTGCTTGCGCCTCTGGCGCGGTCAACTCGCCTGCGGTCTGTCCTTGCAAGGCCCGGTCGGAAACCAGGCCCGGTCCGATTGCCGGCGGCACGCTCACAGACGGCAAAGCGAGCGCAACGGAAGAGTTTGGCAGTCGCGGCGCACCCAGCCCGCTCCTTCGGAAAATTAGAACCAACCAGGCAAGCAAGGCGGCAATTGCCGTCAATGATCCGGCGATAAACCAGGGCGCCAAGCCCAACCCGCTGCTGCGAGCGGCAGCCGGCGCCTCAGCACGGGTGGCCTCCCTGCTTGATTCGCGGGGCGTAGCGGCACTGACAGTGCCGCCCGAAATCTTGCTCTCCGTGTCCGTCGCACCGGGGTTATTGGCAACAGCCGGCTCGGGCTCGCCTTCCAGGACCTGCAATTGATTCGTATTGTCGATAACGATCTGCGGTCGACCATTGTAGTACGTAAGATTGCCCTTGATTACGACAATTCGACCCCTCAACTGCGCCAAATCGCCGAATTGATTGGTCCGGTTGGCAAAAATGACGCCGCTTACGGTCATCTCGGGATAAGGCTTGTCCAGGTTCACAAAGGTGATAGTCGGCCGGAACGTAACTTGCGCGACCCTGCCGCAGAAGACATTTGTCGCGACGGTGGCTGGACTGGCCCCGGGCATCGGATGGTCGGCGGCTGGGGAATTCGTATCTACCGTTTGGGCAAACCCTGCCCAGCAGAAGACAACGAGGGAAGCCAGTCCCGTAAAAAGCCGGTTCATTGCCAAAAAGGCGAGGCGGCTTCGACGGCTTGAGTGGCCCATGACAATTCTCAGTTTGCCGAGACTCATGCCGCTATGCAATCCCCACTTTCAAGGGCGAAGCTCTCGGTTTGAACTTTGCACTGCCAATCTGTCGAATAGACTGGCGCCGATGAATTTGCAAGCAACAGGACAATTCCCCGCTTATCGGCCTCGGCGACTGCGGCAATCGTCCGCGCTTCGGCGTCTGGTCAGCGAAACCGAATTGAGCGCGGACCACCTGATCTTGCCGCTGTTTGTGCGCGTCGGACGGCACTTGCGCCGGCCCATAGAGGCTATGCCCGGTGTGTTCCAACTTTCGCCGGATGAATTGGTGCGGACGGCGGCCCATGCGCACGCGGCCGGCGTGCCGGCGGTGCTGTTGTTCGGCATTCCCAGCACAAAAGATGATCGGGCGTCTGAGGCTTATGCGCGGCAGGGCATCGTTCAGAACGCGGTGCGGTTGCTCAAGCGCGAGCTCCCGCAATTACTGGTCATCACGGATGTTTGCTTGTGCGAATATATGGCGCACGGCCATTGTGGAATCGTGCGGCGCACCCCGGCAGGCGTACGCATACTCAACGACCCAACCCTCAAGCTGCTGGCGCGGACTGCCGCCAGCCATGCTGAAGCAGGCGCAGACATGGTTGCTCCCAGTGACATGATGGATGGCCGCGTGGGCGCCATTCGGCTCCAACTGGATAAACTCGGCTTCACCGAGACGCCTATAATGTCTTACGCGGCAAAGTTTGCCTCAGCCTTTTACGGCCCATTTCGTGAGGCGGCTGAATCAGCCCCGAAATTTGGCGACCGGCGAAGTTACCAGATGGACCCATCGAATGCGGCGGAGGCGCTGCGGGAAGTGGCACTCGACCTCCAGGAAGGGGCTGACATCGTCATGGTCAAACCTGCACTGGCCTATCTGGATGTGATTTACCGCGTCAAAACGCAGTTCGGTTATCCAACGGCAGCTTATGCCGTCAGCGCAGAGCATGCGATGATCAAGGCGGCCGCGGCCAAGGGTTGGATTGATGAACGGGCGGTAACACTCGAGAGCCTGGTGGCGATGCGCCGGGCCGGAGCGGACATACTTATCACCTACGCGGCGGCGGAAGCGGCTCGCTGGTTGAAGTCGGATTGAATCGGCAAGCGATCGCGGCGCGTCGTTTACTCGAACGTGCTGGTTC
The DNA here is from genome assembly GCA_964446585.1 of uncultured Verrucomicrobiota bacterium. GTDB lineage: Bacteria > Verrucomicrobiota > Verrucomicrobiia > Limisphaerales > UBA8199 > CAYUPI01. The sequence goes on along the minus strand of CAYUPI010000046.1, from coordinate 18,049 downwards.
TTGAATTTGAAGCGGACACGACGCGGTTTGCCACGGCGACAAGTCGAGACGGCCAAAGGCGCCCGCTACCTCTTGACGGTGATATAAACGTAAAGGAGCAGGCAGAGGATGATAAGCCCAAAAGCGATGCCCAGGATGACGAAGACCTTGTTGACTTTGTCGCTCTTTTTCGAAAAGCCTTTGCTGCTGGCATCAAAACCCCCCGCGCGCGGCCCTTGCTCGAGTTCATTGAGGCTCACGCCGCGTTGCATGACCATCGTGTGCTCGATCGGCTTCTTGGCTGCAGTGGATTCTGTCGCAACTTCCAGGCGCATCTCAATCTGACCCAGACGCAAAATCTGTCCTGGCTTGAGGACGCTTTCGCTGATTTTCTCGCCGTTGATGAAGGTGCCATTCGTGGAATCGAGGTCTTTGACCACAATGTCGGAACCTTTCAAAAGCAATTCACAATGATGACTGGAAACCGACGGCTCGGCGATCTGGAAGGTGTTGTCCTCAACTCGGCCGATGGTGGTCTTGTCCACAATCAACTCATGTGTGCGTCCCGCCATACCCGCGCTGAGGACAACAAGTTTGGCCATAATTGACTTATGTAGCCGCGATTATCACCGGCGCTAGTGTCAAGTCAAACGGAAACGTAAAGGACGTGTTAGGTGATGTGTGAGGCGTGAAATATCGGCAAAAACCCTGGTTCCACTTCATCCGTCATGCATTACGCGTCACGCCCCGCCCATCACGCCTTCTCGATCATCTGCCGGAATTCGCCGAAAAGCGGCGTCGAATCATGCGGGCCTGGCGAAGCCTCCGGGTGATACTGCACACAAAACAAATGCTTGGTCTTGTGGCGCATTCCTTCCACGGTTTGATCGTTTAGATTGAGACGGTCCACCAGCACGTCGCTCGGCAACGATTTCGGGTCCACGGCAAAACCGTGGTTTTGGGATGTGATTTCAACCTTGCCCGTGCGCAGGTCCTTGACCGGCTGATTAGCGCCGCGATGCCCAAATTTCAGTTTGAAGGTCGTGCCTCCGAGCGCCTGCCCAAGAATTTGATGGCCGAGACAAATCCCAAAGATCGGCAGTCCCGTCTGAATTAACTCGCGCACCGCCGCTACTGCGTAACCGAGCGCCGCGGGATCGCCTGGCCCATTTGAAAGAAAAACACCCGCTGGTTTGTGTTTGAGAGCTTCTGCTGCAGGCGTCCAGGCCGGCACCACCCGCACTTTGAAGCGGTGCTGCCGCAATCGCCGCAGAATATTGTACTTCATTCCATAATCGTACGCGACAATGGGGATGTCGGCCGGGGGCAATGAAACGCGGCTGCCAGGAGCCGCTGCGTGTCCTGCGCCATGGACGAGTGCGAATCTGGCGCTCTTCGCATCATCAGGATCCCACAAAAACTCGTCCTTATGGGAAACTTCCTTGACATAATCCACTCCTGCCAGCCCGGGCCATTCCTTTGCGCGTCGCAGCGCGTCGGCGTCAGAAACTCCCTCAGTGGAGATGAATCCATTGAGCGCCCCGCGCACTCGCAGTTTTCTGGTCAGTGCCCGTGTGTCCAATCCCTGAATGCCGGGAATGCCATTTTTCTCAAGGTATGCGTCCAGGGAATCGGCCGCGCGCCAATTGCTGACAACGGGCGAAAGCTCGCGAATGACGAACCCCGACACATGAGGCCGCCACGATTCAACATCTTCGGCATTGACACCATAGTTGCCGATGAGAGGGTAGGTCATCGTGACAATCTGGCCTTTGTAGGAAGGGTCGGTCAGGATCTCCTGATACCCCGTCATGGAGGTGTTGAAGCAAACTTCCCCGCAGGCAGAAGCGCGAGCGCCAAAACCGGCGCCGTGAAACAGGGACCCGTCTTCCAACGCCAGAATTGCCTTCATCGAAGTATAGCCACTGGGAAGCTATGGTACGGAAGGCCGCAGCGGGGTCAACTTCAGAGAGGCCTTCCGACCCGCTGAGCAGAGACTCTCCCATCGGCCCGATCGGGCCTGTTAGCACCGGCGGCGGCTCGCGTGCCGCCTTCGGATTCTTAATCAAGCGCTGACAGAGTGTGCCCGCGCCGCCCCTTTACGTTCCCATTTTCTTCATTTCCGCCAGCTTGTCGATGAAGTCCTTGGCGGAAGGGGTGTAGCCCAGGGTCCCCACCTGCTTGCCTTCGGCATTCAGCACAATAATGGTCGGATACCCTTGGATCTTATATTTCTCAGCCAGAGCAGCATTGGCTTTTTTCTCCTCCGCGGTTTGCTTTTTGGCTCGAGGAAAATCAACCTCGACCAGCACCAGGTTGTCCTTGGCGTACTTGGCAAATTCCGGTTTGGAAAAGACATCCCGGTTCAGCTTGATGCACCAACCGCACCAATCCGAGCCAGTGAAGTCCATCATGACCAGCTTGTGCTCCTGCTTGGCCTGGGCCTGCGCTTTAGGCAGGTCCGTGGTCCAGTGCAATTCATCGGCGCCCGCTTGCAGCAGTGCCAGACCTGCGAATAATCCGATAGCTGTTTTTTTCATAATTAGATGTCAGTGCTTGCTGGATTTAGACGCCGACGACGGCCGCTTCTTCAATCCGTTTTGACACGCCCCTTACTTTGGCCGAACTCGGGCTGCTCCTGCGCAGACACCCAGCCATAGGGCTCGGGAATGACATTTGCCTAGTTTGGCCACGTTGTCAATTGCCCGGTACATCCCTCGGTCCGGGTTTGGGGCCGGCCCGTGCTGCGGATTCCGTAGTCCCCCTAAGTTGCCAATCCTGTGGGCTTTCCGTAGAGTATTGCGGTCAGAATAGAGTTGACCTCTACGTCACGTATGGACGATCAAAGGGAAGTGCGCCGAGCCGGAAAAGCTGTTTGCCCTCCAGGAAACTTCCTGGTCCCTTGCCGAAAGATTTCGGGCCGCTTCCCCTCCCTCGCTCAGTTGACCTTGCCGCACACAAACTGTCAGTTGCCCGGAACCCGACCGGTGCCAGAGCCATGAAGACTCTGCTGGTGTTTGGCCCAAACCCGGATTTGCCCGAGGCGGTTCGGGCTGCCCTCGATCCCGAGAAATACCGGGTGCTGCACCGTGCAACGCTCGAGGATGCCGAGCCATTCCTGGTTCAGGGGCTGGCGGCTTGTTGTATCGTCGATCTGGAATTGACCGGCGTGCAGAGCGTTTGGGTCCTGGAGAAAATTCGCCGGCGCGCGCCCAAATGCCCGCTCGTCGTTTATGCGGGCGCAAAGCAATCTGAATGGGAAGAAGAAGCTTACCTGCAAGGCGCCACTCAGGTGCTAACAAAACCCGTACGGGCCCGGTTGCTCAACGCCGTGCTGGAGCGTCTATGGCCGGGGCCCCTCGCCATGCAGCCGCCGTTACTGCCGCCACAGGCTGCACCCGAGGTCGCCCGGAGTTTTCAAATCCCAACCGCTGAGTCGCCCCTTCCTGGCGCCGCGCAGCCTTTGAGGGTACTGCGCGATTTCTCAACCATTCTGACACACTCGCTCGATGCCGAGGGCATGCTCCATCGATTTTTACTCCTGCTGCGGGAAATTCTTAGCATCAATCGGGCCGCCATATTTCTTCGGCAACCGGTTTCAACTTTCGGTTCGATGACGTTGCCCGAGGAAGGCCGGCGGCTGCGGGCGGCATGCTCGCTCGGATTATCCACGGGCCTGCTTCAGCATTTCGAATTGTCGTTGGAGGCAGGCATCGGCGGAAAACTCCTTCGGCTAGGTCGCATTCTGCGCCGGTATGGCGATGAAGCGCGCAACGATGCCGAGGCGCAGAAAGAGTTTGAGTTGCTGGGTGGTCAAGTCGCGGTTCCTATTCTCGACCAGGAGTCAGTCATCGGCGTCGCTGTTTTCGATGGACGCATTACCGGCGAGCCGCTGGTCAACGCCGAGCTCGAGTTGATCTTTCACCTGCTGGAGCAACTGGGTCTGGCGATAAAGAACATCTGGCTGCATGAGCAATTGGCCGGCAACCACCAGATGATGACGGAGATTCTGCGCGAACTCAGCAGCGCGTGCGTCGTGGTAAGCCGAGACCTGGTGCTGCTCCACGCCAACAAGGCCGCCCGCAAATACTTTACCCGCGCCGAGCGCCGCAGCGGCGATCTGGAATTCAGCGACCTGCCACAAGTCCTGGGCACAAAGGTTTATCAGGTTCTCCGGACCGGTTCGGGTATTTTTAACTTCCGATACGAGCCCGAAAACTCTCCCGGCGTCATCTACAACGTCAACATTGTTCCTTTCCAGAGCCAGGTCGCCGGCCTGCCCGCCTCGGCCCTGCTCATGGTCGAAGACCTGACACAGAGCGAGCAGTTGCGGCGCCTGGAAGTTGAAGCCGCCAATTTGCGCCTGGTGCGCAGCATGGCCGACCGGTTAACGCACGAAATCGGCAACGCTTTAGTGCCGCTTTCCGTTCACCAGCAGATGCTCGCCGAGCGGCTTGGCCGTAAGAACATCGATACTGATTTCCTGCGCGTGATGGAGCGCGATCTGGCCGACAGCGTCAAGCGTGTCACCCGATTCACCAACCAAATGCGCTTCCTGGCTCGCGATGCGTCGCTTTCACAAGAAGCCTTCCCCCTGGCGCCACTGATCGAAGAAGCATACGAGGAAGCCCGCAAGTATCAGCCAACCAAAGGCTCCCAACTGAAATATGACGACGTCGACGAACGAATCGTCATCAATGGCGACCGCGCGGCGCTCAAACACGCTTTGGCAGAGGTGATGCTCAATGCATTGCAGGCCAATCCCGCCGAGCCCAAGATCGGAGTTCATTTGCGCGCCCAGCCAGCCGAAAATGGCCATCCGGGACTGCAAATTGAAGTGCAAGACAATGGCAGCGGTTTTTCCTCCGAAGCGGCTCAGAAGGCCACCGCGCCGTTTTTTACCACCCGCAATGTCGGGCTGGGTTTGGGATTGGCTGTTACCCGCAAAATTCTCGAATCACACCACGGAAGGCTCGAAATTCTCCCCTCAAAATCGGGCGCGAATGGGATTGTGCGAATCTCCTTGCCACTGGAGACGCTTCCGGCGCCGCCCGCCCGCTCTGGGCGCTAAACCTCGCAAGAGTAAGCATGGCTCTCGGCTGAGCTGCCGCCTTGACCTCAGCGTCGGAGAGGACTATTAGATTTTCTGACATGCCAACGTACGAATACGTCTGCGATAAATGCGGACATCAGTTCGAAATCACTCAGTCGATGGCTGCCGAGCCGCTGACCATCTGCCCGGAAGAATTGTGCAAGCAGAAAAGATGGGGCAAGGGCAAAGTCAAACGCGCTATCAGCGGCGGCAGCGGCCTGATTTTCAAAGGTAGCGGCTTTTACATCACCGATTATCGCAGCGAGAAATATAAGGAGGCGGCCAAGAAGGAGGCTGCTCCCGCCACCCCAGCGGCCAGTGAAGCGAAGTCTTCCTCCACCGGCGAAACCAAACCAGCCGCTGCGAAACCCGAAAAGAAGCCGAGTTCCGGCTCAACTGACAAAGGCTAAGTCCGTTATGCGGAGCGGGATTACATCAATTGGCCTGCCGCTGTTCGCCGCCTTGATTTGTGCGTTGCCCAACACAGCAAACGCCCAGTACACCCCGCCGGAAATCACCTCCGCACGCAGCTTCTCGGGGCAGTTCATAGTCCGCACCCTGGGCCCGCTCCGGGGCTTCGCTCCAGCTTCGACTGCGGAAACGAATGCCAGCTTGATTCGCCTTGAGCCGACCTTGCTCACCGTTTCCTGCGAGCGGATCAAACAACTGCTGCTTCACGATCTGGGTGGGGCTTCAGCCAGGGGCGGGAAGATTTTTCTGACTCTCTATGCAGCCGAGACCCCTGACCGGCCCGTAACCATTCTGTCTGAAAAATTGACCGAAGGCTGGCGCTACCGCGTCGAACTGCCGGAGTTGCTGGACCGCTTCCGCTATGTGCGCGCCATCGTGCAGGTGCTGTTGGTCGAACTGGCCAATCGGAATGCTGAATCGCGCTCGGGGGAAATACCGGCCTGGCTCATTGAAGGATTCACGCAGCAACTCCTGGCCGCCAATGCGCTCGAAATCATTTTGCCGCCCCCGCGAGCCGGCCCGGCCGGTCTGGCTCTGGTTTCTACCAATTTCAACGCGCGCCGGAGCAATCCCCTGGAGCAGGCCTACAAGACCTTCCAGTCGCGCCCACCGCTTTCGTTCGAGGGGCTGAGCTGGCCGGCTGAAAATCAATGGTCCGGAGAGGCCGGCGAAGTGTACCGCTGCAGCGCGCAATTGTTTCTCGCCGGCCTGCTCCGGCTGAACGATGGACGCACCTGCCTTCAGGCAATGCTGAAGGAACTACCCCGCCATTACAATTGGCAATTCGCTTTCCTCAGCGCCTTCCACCCTTATTTCCAGCATACTCTCGATGTCGAAAAGTGGTGGTCGTTGCAGCTTATGCATTTCACCGGGCGCGATCTCCTGGCGCAGACGTGGACATTCGATGAGAGCGCGCAAAAGCTGGCGCAGGCCCTGCGCGCGACCGTGGAAATTCACACAGGCACGAATGCACTCCCGGTGCCGGCGGACGTGTCGTTGCAACGAGTAATTCGGGAGGCCGACCGCGCCCGCCAAATTGAAACCCTCCAAGTCAAGGTTCGCGAGCTTGATTTGCTTCGCCCGCGCCTCGCTCCGGAGTTTATCGTGGTAGTCGATAATTATCGTCGAGTCCTCCAGTCCTACTTGCAGCGACCGGACAAGAGAGGCTCGATTCCCCTGTTCGGGAGGAAAAGTGGGCTGGATCGCGCGACGGAAGAAAGCCTCAACCAGTTGGATGAATTGGATGTGGCGCGGGCTCTCGTGCAGCCTGCTCAGAAGCCTTTAGCCGCGCGCCAACCTTAACGCCGCACTTGGGTCCACAGCGTCGCTTCATCTCGCAGGCTGCTGCGACGGAGTGATCCCAAGGCTACGCGCCTTGCTAGTGGCGGAGCCCTTCTTTTAGGCGCTGCGAGAAACATTTCTGCGCCTAACATATATTGAATCAGGCACTTACGGTCAATTAATTAAACTTTTCCGCGGCACAGCTTGACAGAGATTTGATCGACCCTATAGTTCGCTAACCGAACTTTAGGAAACATGCAATTTGAGACTTCATCCGAGGCCGGCGAGGAGCCGCCATCGTCTAGTACCCTCATATCACTCAAAGAATTTCGTTCCGCGGGCCGCGGATTTTGGAGCGACGTCGCAGATTCCGACTGGAACAATTGGCACTGGCAGCTAAAACATCGAATCACCAGCGTTGAGCAACTACAACGCTTGATGCCAACACTGACGCCGGAGGAATATGCTGGCGCCACGCTGGCCAATCACAAGCTGGCGCTCGCGATCACTCCTTATTTTTTCAATCTCATCGACACCAATGACGAGAATTGCCCCATCCGCTGGCAGGTCATACCCCGAGTGGAGGAAACACACACCGCGCCCTGGGAGATGACCGATCCTTGCGGGGAGGACGCGCACTCTCCGGTGCCCGGGCTGGTGCACCGGTATCCCGACCGCGTTCTCTTTCTGGTCACCGACCGCTGCGCCGCTTACTGTCGTTATTGCACCCGCTCGCGCCTCGTAAGCAATGCCAGCGGCTACGATTTCCATCCGCATTTCGACGAACAAATCGATTACGTTCGAAAGACCCCGTCGGTGCGCGATGTGTTGCTCAGCGGCGGCGACCCGTTGCTGTTCAGCGATGACAAACTCGAGCACCTGCTCGGCCGTCTGCGGGAGATTCCGCACGTTGAATTCCTGCGGATCGGCACGCGGATCCCCATTTTCCTGCCGCAACGCATCACCCCTCAGCTCTGTGCGATGCTGCGGAGGTATCATCCGCTGTTCATCAGCATCCACTCGAACCATCCGCGCGAGCTGACCAGCGAGGTGCGCGACGCCCTCGGCCGCCTGGCCGACGCCGGCATCCCGCTGGGCAACCAATCCGTGCTACTGCGCAACGTTACTGATGATCCGGTGGTCGTCAAAGCGCACGTGCAGAAGCTGCTGATGTGCCGCGTGAAGCCCTATTACATCTATCAGTGCGATCTCATTTCCGGCTCCGCTCACTTGCGCACCAGCGTCCGCCAAGGGCTCAAAATCATGGAAGCGCTACGCGGTCATACTACCGGTTATGCCGTCCCGCAGTACGTCATTGACGCGCCCGGCGGCGGAGGCAAAGTGCCGATAAATCCGGAATCTGTTCTGAGCCGCAACGCGGATCGCGTCGTGATTCGGAATTATGAGGGCAAAATCTTCGAATATCCCGAAGCCGCTGACGGCACGCCGCTGAGCCTGCCGCCGAAGGAAATTGAAGAGCCGGAGTTGGTCTGATTTGTGGCCCGCGAGAGTAAAGAACTCAAAGCCGGCCGGGTCAAAAAAATCATCACCGCCCTGAAGGGGACTTACCCCGACGCGCACTGTGAGCTGAATTATTCCAATCCGCTGGAGCTGCTCATCGCGACGATTCTTTCTGCCCAGTGCACTGACAAACGGGTGAACCTGGTCACCGCCGATCTGTTCAAGAGATACCGTTCCGCCGCCGATTACGCCGACGCGCCTGCGGCGGATCTCGAGCAGGCCATCAAAGCGACTGGTTTCTTTCGCAATAAGACCAAGAGCATCAAGCAGTGTTGCCGGAACATTTTGGAGCGGCACCAGGGCGAAGTGCCGCGAAAAATGGAAGAACTGACCCAACTGGGTGGTGTGGGCCGCAAGACAGCCAACGTTGTGCTGGGCAACGCGTTCAATGTGAACGTCGGCCTGGTCGTTGATACACACGTGGCGCGTCTCGCGCAACGATTGGGTCTGACGCGCGAAAAGGACCCGCAGAAGATCGAATTGCAATTGATGGAACTGGTGCCGCAGAACCAATGGACATTATTTAGTCACTGGCTTATCTGGCACGGACGCCGTCGCTGTATCGCCCGGAAGCCCGATTGCCCCCAATGCGAAATCAAATCTCTTTGCCCACGCGTTGGCGTGCCGAGATAGGCAGCAATACTCATTTTGGTTCTAGGAGACGAGGTAACGAGTCTCTGATCTCACGTTTTCGGACTGAAGTTAGAGACTCGTTACCTCGTCTCCTACAAAAGGCGGTCAGAATGAGAATCGCTGATTGTCGCAGGCGCCTCTCTTGCCCGGGGCCAGCTCTGGCTATGAAAGGCAGAATGCTTCGATTATGGTCTGCTTCTCATGTCCGCTGATGCGAGTATCAATCACTGGCTGTTGCTGGATTCCGGCGCTGGTAATTATGCCTTCAACATGGCCTTGGACGAAGCACTGCTCGAGGCCATGCCGCAGCTCATCAGACCCGTGGTGCGTTTCTACGGTTGGACCGAAAAGGCGGCTTCTTTCGGTTATTTTCAAAAGCACGCAGAGGTCGAGCGATTAACGCTTCTCCGTCCGCTTGTTCGACGGCCAACCGGTGGCGGCTTGGTGCCGCATGATTCTGACTGGACGTATAGCCTGGCTTTTCCCTCCGGCCATGAGTGGTATGAGCTCAGCGCCACGGAGAGTTACGAACGAGTGCACTCCTGGATCCAGGCAGCCCTGGCCAAACTAGGCGTTTCGACCACCCTGGCAGACTGCCGCCGTAAGGCTGAAGCGGGCCAATGTTTCGCCGGTCACGAAAAAAATGATCTCCTGTGGTGCGGACAAAAAATCGCTGGCGCGGCGCAGCGCCGCACACGCTCGGGGCTGCTCATCCAGGGCTCCCTCCAGCCTTCCGATCCGCTGTGGAATCGATCGGATTGGCAGCAGTCCATGTGCGAAATCGATTGTGCCGCCGCCGCGCGATGGTCGAGATTCGAGCCTGACAGCGCTCTTCGGCAACGGGCGCAGCAACTGGCGGAGCAAAAGTATGCTCGGGAAAGCTACAATCGAAAGCGGTAGTGCCCAGTCGCTCCGCAAAATAAAAAAACCAGCGCTACACAAGCCGCTGGTTGGGTTAGTATAAGAAAACTGGCAGGCGGCCTCGGTCAATCTTTTCGTTCGACGAACCTTACCGACCGCGTCTCGAGCATCACACCCTGAGGTCGAAAACGCACTGCCATTTTGAACTTTCGGCAGAAAAGATCAATCCGGTGTTCTACGGATGAAAAACCCCAAATCCCATTGGACAGGAACTGCCACCCAGTCAGACAGCTACTCCAGGTCTGCTAAGAGCGCCATTCTGGTCCCACCGCTATTGGTGTTCTTTATTGTTAATTGGTGGTTCGACTGCGTCGTTCCTGCTTGGCCATTCACTGCTTCAACCGATAGAATCTGGCTGCGGCGATATTGGACTCAGTCACGACGCTTTGGCTGTCGGAAATTACCGGCGCAGTCAGGACATCCGACCAAAAGTAGCCCGGCAGCAAGTTCGATTTGCTTTGCAATACGAAATTCGTGAGCTGCACCGGCCAGGACACCCGGACGCTATTCGCGGACTGCAGCGCAATCGAGAGGATGGGCAAAGGAAGCACCGTCGTGATGGTGCTCACCGAATTGTTTCCTGGAACCGGATCGGTGTAGCCGCTGTTGACACTCGCGATGTTGGTAATCTGGCCTGTGGTTTGTGGCACAACGACGAGAGTAACGGTGACCGAGCCATTGGTGGCAATGGTGTTGAAGCTGCCGAGAATAGGGTTGCTATTTGTCGCCAAGGTGCCTTGGGTGGTAGTGGCCGACTGGAGACTCACCGAGGATGGCAGCGTGTTTGTCAGGGCCACATTCGGAGCCGCGAAAGGGCCGCTGTTGGTGACTGTCAAGGTGTAAACCAGGTTGCTGCCGATGAATGCCAGGTTGGGGCTGGCGGCCACGCTCACCGCGATGTCACTGCTGTAATCGAGCACAAACGAACTGGCGCTTGTGTTCGTGCCAGCCGGGGCGATGACTGTTATTGGCCCGGTCTGGGCGCTGGTGGGAACGATGGCCTGAATGCTGGTGTTGCTGGTCGGAGGTATGAACGAAGCATTCAGGCCGTTGAATTTTACGGCCGTAGTGCCCAGGAAGTTGAACCCGGTGATCGTCACGTTGGTGCCCGGCAGGCCGTGATCCGGAGTGAAACCCGTGATGAGCGGCGCGGCATAAAAGAGTCTGCTGCTGGTGGCCGTGCCGGCGGGGGTGCTTACGCTGATCGGTCCGGTAGTCACATTGGCGGGGACAACAGCTTGCAAAGTAGTGTTAATGACAGGTGGAGTGAAATTGGCAGTCGCGCCGTTGAAACTGACGTTGGTTGCGCCCAAGAAATTCTGGCCGGTGATCGTCACTGTCGTTCCCGGCGCACTATTCGTCGGCGTGAAACTCGTGATTGAGGCGGGTAGGTAGAAGTTGTTCGCGTTGGTGTGGCTGCCGTCGGTCGTGGTGATGCTGATCGGGCCAGTCGTCGCTCCCGACGGTACCGTGGCCGTAAGCTGGCCGAACGAAACGCCCGATACGGAGGTCGAACTGGTGCCGTTAAATCTCACCGTCGGCGTTCCGACGTTGAAGTTGGCGCCGGTGATCGTCACGCTGGTCCCAACGGGTCCTGCGCCCGGTGAAAACCCAAAAATCGTCGGCCGTACAACGAAGTTGCTGGTCGTTGTGAAAGAGCCGGCCGGCGCAATGACACGAAGCTGACCGCTGGTGACACCCACCGGGACGGTGACTTGCATCGCTTGATTGCTCAGAACGGCCGGGGTAGTCGCTAAGCTAAAAGGGCCGCTCGTCCCTGAGAACCACAGCTTGGTGGCTCCCAAAAAGTTTGCTCCCGTAATTATCATGTTGGTGTTCGCGCGCCCTGACGCGGGTGAGAAACCAGTGACTATGGGCGGAACGTAAAAAAGCTGGCTGCTGGTGCTCGAACCTTTCGGTCCCGTCACGGTGATCGGCCCGCTCGTCACGCCTGACGGAGCGTCGGCGGTCATTGAAGTGTCGGATACGACGTGGCTGGATTGAGAAGCGAGCCCATTGAAGGTGACGGAACTGATACCAGTGAAGAAATGTGATCCTGTTAAGGTGACCCGCGTAGCGGCGGACCCATTAGTAGGCGAAATGCTATTGATGTAAGGCCCCGGGCCAATGACGATGAAATTCTCCACACTAGAAGCAATCGGCCCGCCGTTGACCTGAACGCTAATCGGGCCAGTCATAGCTCCGGAAGGAACGCGCGCCTGGATAATCGTACCATCAGCCGCAGTCGCCTGTGCGGTTGGGTCCAAGGTTCCGTTAAACCGCACAATCAAATTCGGCCCTAGAAAGCCGCTCCCGTTGATCTGGATGTATTGCTGGTCGGTCGGCGCGCCGAAGGTCGGATCAAAAGAGCTGATTTGCTGGCCCGAGAGCGGGCAGGCGCCGTAAAGAAGAAGCAACGCTGGAACAATGTCGCGTGATATCGATCTCATGCTGCAGTTCGGTTCCGACGCAGTCCATCCTTAAGGGCCGTTCGCCAAGCAAACGCCGCAGCGCTGAACTGTCACGGACGCCTATTGCATACGCGAATTTTTCGACAAAAGCAACGAGGATGTTGCTGCCTGAAGATGATTCGGCCAATTCTGGCGGTCCCAACCTACATGGAGGTGCTGTTTGCCAGCTACTGATGTTTTGGAAGGCCGGTGTGGGGAGGCGGCGGCTCAGAACAGGTTATTTACGATGATTCCCAAGACGCTCAATGGCCCCTGGTCCTCGAGACCCTCCGTGGCTTTGTCCACCTTTTGCAGGGTCAGTTTCGCATTGCGGTAAAGTTCCTGATCGTTGACCAGCTTGCCGACCGAGCCCTGGCCTTGGTTGATTTTCTGCAGAATCTCCTTCAAGTTCGTCACCGATTCGGTCGTTTCCCGGTAAAGTGTGTCATCCTTGAGCAACTTGCCGAGTGTGCCCTGGCCGGAATTGGCTTGAGCGATGACATTGCGGGCGTCGGCGACCGTCAGCTTGATTTGTGTGGCAGTGTCCTGGAGGTTGCTGACGGTGGTGAGCGCGGTGTTGTACAGAGAATCGTCATAGATCAACTTGCCCACGGTGCCGCGGCCCTGCGAAATTTGGGTGGAAATCGACTGCAAGTTGGTGATCGTGGCGGTGAGCGGATCCTTGTTGACGCGAACCAGATCCGTAAGCGGGCCGAGCAGTTCATCGACCTTAAAGCCCGTGAAACTCTTAGTGAGGTTCTCCACCCCGGAGGCAACATTGTCTATCTTTTTCATGATGGCGCTCATGTCGGGTTGCTCCTGCGTGTTGAGGTAGAAGTCTTCACTGGCGGGCAGCGCGTTGGCCGTGCCGAAATCGATCGCCACATAATTCTGGCCCAGCAACCCGGTGAACTTTACGGTGGCGACACTGTCGGTCCTGACTTCGTTGCGGTGGGAGGCCTGGATCTTCATGGTCACCAGCACTTTGTTATTGGTCAGAGATATTTCCTGGACGCGGCCTATTTCGACGCCGGCCATTTTGACGCGGTCGCCGACCTTGAGTTCCGAGACATTGTCAAACAGGCCGTTGATGCGGTAGCCGCGTCGAAACCGCTCGCCTCCGCCCACGGTTTCCAGGATCAGCACCGTGGCGATGACCGCCAGTGCCACAAATATTCCGAGACGAGTCTCAAGGGTGTTTCGCATAGGATCAAACTTTCAATAATTGTGAGAGGTTTTCAAGGTTACAAGTGCTTCAGATCGGCGTTCAGGAATTTTTGTATCAGAGGATCCGGCTGGCGCTTTACCTCCTCGGGCGAGCCGACGGTCAGGATGCGGCCCTGGTTGATGACGGCCAGGCGGTCCGCCACGCCGAACGCCAGCTCCCGATCATGCGACACGACCAAAGAGGTCACGTGGATGCGGTGCTTGAGGTTCAGGATTTCTTCGGCAATTACCACGGCCGATAACGGGTCCAGCTCGCTCGTCGGTTCGTCGTAGAGAATCAGTTGTGGCTCGATGACCAGAGCGCGCGCGATCGCCACGCGCTTTTTCATGCCTCCGGAAAGTTCGCTGGGCATTTTGTCCTCAACGCCTTTCAGGCCGACGACTTCCAGCTTTTCCACAACCACGCGTGCGATTTCGGCCGAAGGCTTCAGCCGATGCTCACTCAGATATAGACCGACGTTCTCACCGACTGTCAGGGAGTTAAGCAGCGCCCCGGATTGAAACACCATGGCCAACCGGTATTGGTTCATCACCGACGCGTCCGCGATTGGCTGGCCGTCAATGAGGATTTCGCCGGCGTCAGGCCTCTCCAGCCCGATAATATGCCTGAGCAGGACACTCTTGCCGCTGCCGCTCGGACCCATGATGACAAACACCTCGCCGGGCTTGACCTCGAAATCCAATCCTTTGAGCACTTCCTGACCGCCCAGGGTCTTGCGCAAAGCGCGCACTTCGACACTGACACCGCCGTGATGGTGATTGGGCGCAGGCGCGTTCATTACTTCAGCAGAATTCGGGTGAGGATGTAATCGAGGATCACAATGAGGATGATCGAATTAACCACCGCTTTGGTGACCGAGCGGCCGATCCCGCGCGGGCCGCCGCGTGTGATCAGGCCCTGGTGGCAGCAAACCACGCCAATGACCACCGCAAAAATGAAACTCTTGAACACCCCGTTGACCACGTCCTTAAACTCCACGACATTGCCGAGGTCGGTGAAAAAACTGCCAATGGGAATATCGATGCGCTTGTTGGCCACGGCAACAAACGCGCCGCCGAGCCAGCCGACCAGAACGGCGAAAGTGACCAGCATGGGCAGACCGGCGGCGATGCCCACCAGCCGCGGCAATACCAGGTACTGGATCGGGTTGATATTCATGGTCCGCAAGGCGTCGATTTCCTGATAAACCTGCATCGAGCCGATCTCGGCGGCCATGGCCGAGCCGATGCGGCCGGCGATCAGGATCGACATCATGACTGGCGCCAGTTCTTTGCAAACCGCAATGCCTACCAGGCCGCCGACTGCATTGGCCAGTCCCCGCTCGACCAGCAGCGGGCCGGTGTGCAACGTGATGACACCGCCGATGAAGAACGAGAGGATGCAGACCATCAGCAGGCTGGCGTTGCCGATCTCGAAGAACTGCTCGAACACCTTCTGGCGCTGGCGCATAATCGAGGGCAGCGAGGTCAGCGTTCGCCAGAACAAAACCACCATCTCTCCGATGTTTTGGAACATGAGACTAAAGCCCGAAACCCAAAGGCCGAAGTCCGAAGGAAACGCCACATTCCAAATTCGCGGCCGGTCGAGGAAAGTTAATATTCTTTGTAAAATTCATTGCTCATTCGGCTTTGGCAGTCCCGATGGCGCTGTTTTTCCCAGAGGCAAATACAGCGCCCGCAGGCGCTTGCCTTCGGCGCCCGATTGATACTGGAACAAGCCGAACAAGAGCGAGCATTTTTTCGATGCCGCAGTTGTTTCCCGGCGGTAAAGGTTCCAGAGCAGCGATTGGCTGGCGGCGCCGCTCCGGGCATTTTTCTCCGCGCGCCATACTGACCAGAGCGGCGAATAATCTCGCTCAGTTTTATGACTTCCGGGCAGGAACGGCTCCAACACCGCCAGCACTTGCAGCCGCGTGTTGCCGTTGTAATCGCGCCGATGGGTGAATACCGGCCACAAATCCACCCGCCGTTGGCTCGCCTGGGTTTCCGTGTTAGTCGTCCGAGTGTCGGAATAAAGAAAGTATAAAATGCGCGTGCGCCGGCGGTCCAGTGGGTCGGAATGAATGCGATTGTATTTGTAGATCGGCCAAAGATAGGAATCGCTCTCCAGGGTGGGGCTGTGCGCGCGGCTGAACATTGGCCAGAAGCGGGTGGTGGTCTTGCCTTCACCTCGGGCGAACACGATGAATGGCCAGGGAACTTCCCATTCCCGGTACTTTTTCTCCCGGTCGTCAATCCGCGAGAAGAATGGCCACAGAATCGTCGTCTGGTCGCGCTTGGAGGAGCGGACCAGGCTGTAAGCGGGCAGCAACTGTTGCTGCCACAACTGATCCTCAGTGCCAATGCCGATGGTTTGCTGCGCGAAAAACGGCCACAACGCGAATAGCTTCTCGTGGCCGCCGATGGTTTCGATCTCATTGAAACCGTTGGTGCGAGTGGTCACATCTTTGTGTTCGTGGCCCACCAGCGGCCAGAATTGCCAGCCGCTCAGGCGTTCGCCATGGCGCAGGTGAAAGAACGGATAAACGTAATTATCCGTGATCACATCCTTCTTCCGTGTATGGGCATAGAACGGAAACATCACGAAGAAAATCTCGTCGTGAAACAGACGATTCCGCAGATGGCCGTAAAAGGGTCCAACAGCGGTGTAATTCTCGCTCGGCACGCTAGAACGCTGCTGGAAATAGAAGGGGAAAATCGTAAATCGATCCCGGGCGGTCTCCTGTTGAGTCGGACCCCCCGCCAGGCTCAGAAGTTGAAAGAACTGCCAGCGATACTGGCCACCATAATTGTCGTACGTGAATAAGGGATAGACGAAATCGAATTCTTCGGATTCGGTTGCGGGGTCGCGCCAAAGAGAAAACAATGGCGGCAGAGCCCAAGTCCGCTCTGTATCCACCTGCTGGGAGTAAAAAAGAGGGCCCAGGACTTCCGTTCGCCGACCGCTCATCAGCGTTAGGTCAAATTCATCAAATAACGGTCCTGCAGAAAATAGGTCGGAGGCGAGCCCAATCGTCGGCAGGCACAGTGCAGCGAGCATGAAAAGGAGGACCGCCGAGCCAGTCTTTCCTGGTAGGAAAGGCCCTTGAGTCTTGCTGTCGGGACGCCAGGTTTGACTTCCTTGGTGAAACGAAGCAGCGATAACGTTATCGCGAAGGCATTTCTGGACTGCTTCGGGTGGCGTCAAGAGTTGTGTGTAAAAGCTGAGAGCGGGTGACGGGACCAGTGGTTGTTCATCCGCTCAAAGACGCTGTAAAGAATTCGTTCACAACTGCTGCGAGTAGTAAAGGCACACATCGTGCGAATGCGGCGGCGCACTTCCACAAAGAGTCGTTCAATGACGTTGGTGGTGCGCAGACGCTTCCAGTGCGCCTTGGGACAGTCAAAGAAAGCCAGGAGCTCTTCTAAATCCTTTTCCAAGCAGGCGACGGCTTTGGGCGCGGCATCTTGCCAGCGACGCTTCCATCGCCGAAAGCGGGCGATGGCCTCCGTTCGATTCGCGGCCTGGTAGATGAGCTTGGCCTCCTCCAAGCAAGAGTGCTGGGAGGCTTTGAGTTTGTTTTCCAGGTTGCGCAGCTTATGCGCCCAGCACCGCTGGTGGGGCACCGCTGCCCACAACCGGCCCAGAGCGCGGATTAATCCGGGCTGGCCATCGGTGGCGATGAGCTCCAGGAATTCCCCGTGCAGCCCCCGGCTCCACAAGTTCCACAGAAACCCATACCAGGTGTCTTCGCCCTCGGCTTTGACCACTTGGAAATCGATGAGCTGGCGCCGGCCTTGGCGAGTTACCCCGTAGGCGCAAAGCACCAGGCGCCGCTGGACCTTGCCCACCAGGCGGATCCGCACGCTGACCCCGTCCAGGATCAAGTAGCGATACTCATCGGAGAGCCGACGCCGATGGAAGCTGCTCACCGAGACGTCCAAGGCCTTGGCCACGGCGCTGACGGTGGCGGCACTGACGCTCTCCTCGACCAACGTGGCCAGCGCCCGGCCAGTCTGGCGGGTAGAGACGCCCAACAGGAACACCTCCTTAAGGGCTTGGTTAATTACCGGCTCCCGGCGCCCATAACGCACCAGCACCTGGGTGCGAAACTGGCCCGAACGGGTCCGGGGCACTTTCAGCGGCACTACCCCCAGGCGCGTGGTCAGCTTCCGCTCATAAAAGCCATTGGCCTGATCGACCCGCTGCTCTGAGCGCTGGTAGGGATGAGCGTTGAGAAAACACTGCCGCTCATAGCCCATCAGCTCTTCCAGAAACTGCTGGTGCCGGTCTTTCATCAGTTGTTCCAAGTCTTCAAAGAAGAACTCGTGTTTTGACGCTTGCAGCCGCCGCCAGCAGGCGGCAGGCTCGTAGGTGAGGGCTTCAACGGCTCTCATGGGTGTATCGCCTTTCGCTAAGGTTCGGGTTTTCATATGTGTTAAACCCCGATACACCCGCTCTCTACGCTTTTACACAAGAACTCTTACGCTACCC